>NZ_JBHTIH010000003.1:0-951316 GCF_042677045.1 Lysobacter koreensis | reverse complement strand
CCTTGAACTCATCGCTGTAGCGATTGATCGTCCTGGGACCTGGTGCTGGCATAAAGACACTCCTGAAGTTAGATCAGGGTGTCCACTGAACCGAAGGAACTACCATTTCGGCTCGAACGAATTGTTAGGCCAATGCATGACAAGGACTAGTTGCGGATGGGTTCGCAGAAAACCCCGTCCGGCCCATAGACAAGTCGGCTCGGAACCCGGCCGATTTGTGGTTTGAGTCCCAATGTTTCCGAGGGCGTGACGACCTTGATGACTTTGTCCGCGACGATTTCGCATTCACCGATGCCTCCGGGTCCTGGCTCGGAGCAGAGCAGCGCTCGCTTGTGCCCGTAGAAGCTGATCGACCCGGTGTCCCCCATGAGCATCATTCCCGGCTCCTCGCTCCGAAGCTCCTGCGCCGTGATCTTCGAGCACGCCCCTAGTCTTGCGGGGGAGGGCTGCGAAAGGACCTGGCGTTCTGCTTGAGCTGGAGCCTTGACTGGAGGATCGACATCTCGGCTGCAGGACACCAGATGGAATACGAGAAGACCTGACAACTGAAGATGGCGCACATTCATTTCGCGGACTCCAGTTGCAGATACTCGGATCATGCGCTTTAAGTCAGCAAGCCCAAACGCCTGAACTAAGCCGAGCCGCGAAGCGGCTTCGGCTTGAATGAATTGCTAGCCGTCACTTTGCGCACTCAATCCGCCAGCTCTTTGGCACGGGCTAAGTAATGCCTAGCACGCTCCTGGCATCCATTTGCTTGGTAAAGAAGTGCCAACTCCTCGAAGATGTAGTGCCTGGGATCACTCATGGCCTCACTCTCGCGTTCAAGACGAAGTTGTATGGCAAATGCTTGATCAAAGTGTTTCTGCATACGAAGTGCGCGAGCGACGTGCCAGTTAGCGTCACGAGTCGCTCTTGGATTGGCGCCTTGCTCTCGAAGTATCACTGCTCTTCTGAAGTGCCCGAGAGCTTCCTCGTAGCGACCGAGATCGTACAGTGCTTCACCAAGATTGCTGCGAACAGAGGCTTCCCATTGCTTGGCTTCCGGTTGGTTCGACGCCTCCACAAGGGACAACGCTTGTTGCCCCCACTTCACCTGATCCGCAGGATCCGTGTCCACGAATGCCAACATGTGAATGGCATCGATGGCCAACCCATCAAGCCGCGCTTCCCGCGAGATGGTGAGAGCCTTTTCGACAGCCATGCGAGCGTTGCTCTTCGACTCTGGCGTTTGCGACTCCGGAGGATGTTGGTGCGAGGCGTACGTACGGCCAAGCTCCAGCCAGTACCTCACTTGGGCCTCCGCGCCGGCCGATCGAATCTGCGGCTCGATGGAACGCAGGATCTGCCTCGACTTCTGGAAATCCTTTCGAAATACGTAGGTCCGTGCGATCTGCGTTTGAAGAATCAGGACTTCATCGCCGTTTGCAGTCCCAAGAGCAGAACGAAACCGCTGTTCGCTCAAGGCTGGATTGCTGAAATCCCAAAGCGACAAAATGTCGACAGCCAGAACCGGTGCTGCAACGAAACTTGCCATCAGGATGAGGATCAGTTTTCGAATCACGACGATGCCCTCAAGAGGTGTTTTGACGGCTGACGCTTAAGCAGACCCTGCGAGCGGGGATGTGCACCGAATGCTCAAGCAGTCCTGCAACCGGGTCAAGGCGCGTGTTCCCGTATCGGTCAAGGACTCGGCGCCGGTGGAGCCGGGCCAGGCGTAAATGCAGGCCGCGGTCGCTACGGAAAGGCTCCGCTTTTGCGGGGCTTTTTTTTGCAACCGCAACGGCAACAGCAAATCCTCCCCGGCCCTCCTTTTTCAAAGGAGGGAGACAAGCCACGCGCGCGATTTCCTTCCCCTCAAGGGAAGGAGACACGCCGGCGGCCGCGGCAGGTGCGGGGTCGTCAACGTACGGGGTTTCCCCCTCAGGTGGTTTCCCCCTTTGAAAAAGGAGGACCAAGGGGGATTTGTTTTTTGCTGCTGGCGCCCCGCGCAACCCCGTTGCCTGCATCCGCGCGTTGGAAGCCATGCACCCCAACCAGGAGATGGGCCATGGCACACGCGATCCCGAACCCTTCCCACCCGCGCCTCGATGGCGGCCGCATCGCGGCCGAGGTCGGCACCATCGCGGTCAATGTCGGACTGTTGCTGGTGTTGCTGGTGCCGCTGTCGGCGCCGTTGCACGTCGACATCCCCGAACCCGAGACGACGACCGACTGGCTGCCGCGGGTCAAGCCCAAGCCAGTGCCGCCGATCGTGGTGCCGGTAGTGAAACCGCCGCCGCGGGCGGTGCGCAGCGCGGCGGTGGTGCAGCCGCCACGGGTCGAACCGCAGCCGCTGCCGCAGGTGCTCGACCCGGCCGGCGAGATCGCGGTGCCGCCGTTCGAGGAGGTCGTGGTCGACCGCGGCGGCGACAGCATCGCGCCGAACGTCGAACCGCTGGCCGGGGCGCAGTTGCAGTACGCGTCGGCGCCGGCGCCGGGCTATCCGATGGCCGCGCTGCGCGAGGGGCTCGCCGGCACGGTGGTGCTGCAGGTGCTGGTCGACGTCGATGGCCGCCCGCTGCAGGTAGCGGTGTCGCGCAGCAGCGGCCACCGCGTGCTCGACCAGGCCGCGCGCAAGCAGGTACTCGCGCGCTGGCGGTTCGTGCCGGCGATGCGCAACGGCGCGCCGGTGCAGGCGATCGGGTTGGTGCCGGTGGAGTTCGCGCTGCGGCGTTGAGCGCGGCGGAAAACCGGTCGCCGCGCCAGGCGGGTTTCAACCCGCCTTCGCGGGATGGCGCCGCCAGGCCGGCGGGTTGAAACCCGCCCTGCGGTTGCGGCGGTCACGCGTCGGGGAAGCGACGCGTGCCCGGCTGGCGGCGGCTTCGGCCGCGAGCTTCTGCTCCCGGCACACCTATGTGGTGGGTTGGGACGACGAGGAGAAGCTCGCGACTGAAGCCGCTGCTACAGAAGCAAGTGCCTCAGGACGAAAGCGAATCGCGGGTGGCCAGTTCCCGCAAGCCGCCGTGCACCGACGCCACCGCCTGCCATGCCGCGCGCACGCACTGCTGCACGATCGCGCTCGACAGGTAACCCAGCGCGGCGTGCGGGTTGCCGGCGAACAGCGGGTTGCGATCGCGTTCTTCGCGGCCGATGCAGTGCTGTTCGAAGGTGCCGCCGCGGGCGGGCAACGCGATGGCGTCGGGCAGTTGCGGGTCGAACGCGAGCACGTCGCCGGCGGCGACGACGTTCACCCAACGGCGCACGCAGGCCGGGAACGGCAGCCGGGTCTGGCCCACCCAGGACTGGATCACGCGCCGCAGCGGCGCCAGCCCCAGCGGCGAGCCGACGGTGACGAACAGGCGCACGTCGATGTCGCGCCGGCGCAGTTGGCGCAGCACGTCGTAGGCGATCAGCGAGCCCTGGCTGTGCGCGACCACCACGCACGGTCCGTCGTCGCGGTGCAGGCGCTGGCGGAACACGTCCTCCATGTGCCGGCGCCGCGCCGGGTCGAACAGGAAGTCCACCGCATCGGGCAGGCCCAGGCCGGTGCTCGCGGCGACGGCTCGCCCGTGGCTGTCGCGGCGCTGGCGGCCGTCGTTGCCGGCGGCCTGCGCCTTGGCGCGCTGCATCGCGAGCAGGCCGATCTCGCGCAGGAACGCGCGCTGTTCGGCATCGCCGGTGGCGGCACGGATCGCCATCTCGAACTGGATCGGCGCGCAAACCCCGGCCAAGGCACTGCCCAGGCCGGGTTCCTCGTGCGCGCCGCAGCCGCAGACCGGGTCGGCGCAATCGCAGCCTTCGGATTGCGGGTAGCGGGCGCGGTCGACCCAGTAGGCCATGCGCGAGTGGCCGTCCAGGTCGCGGCCGAACAGGGCGCGGTCCCAGCGTGCGGTGAGGGCGTGCTCGTCGGCGTGGTTGCCCAGTCCGTGGATGTAGACCGCGCTGGCCGCCGCACGATCGCGATCATTGGCAGCGCCGAGCGACCCGGCCGCGGCCGTGGAGGTGTCCAGGTGTTCGCGAATCGCGCGGCCCATGGCGTTATCCCGTCGTTAACAAGGCCAACGGTCACGCACGATGAACAAGGCCACGCGCGGTGGCGTTGCGTCGAACGGGTGTGGGTGTGGGCGGGGGTTACGCGCGGTGGTACGGGTGGTTGGCGAGCAGCGCCGCGGCGCGGTACAGCTGCTCGGCCGCGACCAGCCGCACCAGCATGTGCGGCAACGTGAGCGGGCCGAGCGACCAGGACTCGTCGGCGCGCGCGAGCACCTCCGGCGCATGCCCTTCCGGGCCGCCGATCAGCAACGCCAGGTCGCGGCCCTGCGCGCGCCAGTGTTCGAGCCGCTGCGCGAGCTGCTCCGACGACCAGGGCTTGCCGCGCCCGTCGAGTGCGACCACGGTCGCCTGCTTCGGCAGCGCCGCCAGCACCCGCGCGCCTTCGTCGAAGGTCGCGCGCAGCGCGTCGCGGCCCTTGCCGCGCAGGCCCGGCTCGACCTCGGCCAGCTCCAGCGGCAACCAGTGCGAGAGGCGCTTCTGGTACTCGCTGAACCCCTCTGCCACCCAGCGCGGCGCGCGTTCGCCCACGGCGATCAACTTGGCTTTCATGGCGCCATGGTAGCGGCCGCGCGTCACGCCCCGCGGCCACTGACACCCCGGCGTCATACGACGGTTATGGCCCGGCCCTACGGTCAGCACTCCCCCAGCCAGCAGGAGTTGCAATGGACGATCTCGACGTCTCCCGCCGCCAGGTACTCAAGGGCAGCGCCGCCGCAATGGCGGTCGGTGCGATCGGCAGCCTTGGCGGTCTGCATGCGAACCAGGCCATGGCCGCCGCTGGCGACCTTACCCGGATGGCGCCGATCCCCAGCCCGTATGGCGCGCTTGCCCCGGTCGCCGACCGCAGCACCGGCCTGCCGCTGCTGCAGCTGCCGCGCGGTTTCAGCTACCAGTCGTTCGGCTGGAGCGGCGACCGCATGGACGACGGCCAGGCCTGCCCCGACCGCCACGACGGCATGGCGGTGATGCGCGCGCCCGGCCGCGGCCATGGCTTGGGTCGCGGGCGCGGCCACGGCAACGGCCCGGACATGGTGCTGATCCGCAACCACGAGGTCGGCGCCGGCACCCCGATCCGCGCCCCGGGCATGTACGACACCGGCGACATCGGCGGCGGCCAGGTCTCCGGTGGTGGCACCACCACGCTGTTCTGGCGCGACGGTGAGTTCCGCGGCATCGAGCCGAGCCTCGGCGGCACCCTGGTCAATTGCGCCGGCGGCCTGACCCCGTGGGGCACGTGGCTGACCTGCGAGGAGATCAAGACCAACGCGGTGTCGAGCACCGGCAAGAAGCACGGCTACGTGTTCGAGGTCGACCCGCGCAACGAACGCACCAGCGGCCGCCCGCTGGTGCAGATGGGCCGCTTCAGCCACGAGGCGGTCGCGATCGACCCCCGCACCGGCATCGTCTATTTGACCGAGGACGACCGCAACAAGTCGGGCCTGTACCGCTACATCCCGCACGACCGCGCCGGCCGCAATGGCTCGCTCGAGAACGGCGGCCGCCTGCAGGCGGCGCGCGTGCGCGGCCGCGCGAACGCCGACCTCACCGTCGCCACCATCGGCACGCAGGTCGCGCTGGAATGGGTCAACGTGCCGGATCCGGACCTGGATTCGATCGTCGCACCGTCGGGCTTCCCCGACATCGCCGCCGGCGACACCCTCAGCGGCCCGTTCGCGCAGGCCTGGGCCGAGGGCGCGCTGCGCATGAGCCGTGGCGAAGGAATCTGGTACGCGAGCGGCAAGATGCTCATCGTCGACACCGCCACCGGCGTCGACAGCCGCGGCCGCCGGGGCCGTGGCAACGGCGCGGTGTGGGTGCTGGACCTGGCCAGCCAGACCATGCGCGCGTTGTTCGTCAGCGGCGACCAGCTGGCCGCGCACAACCCCGACAACGTCACCGTCAGCCCGCGCGGCGGCGTGGTGCTGTGCGAGGACGGCGGCGAAAGCCCGGACAACTACGGCCCCGGCGCGCGCCTGATCGGCCTGACCCGCGGCGGCGAGTCGTTCTACCTGGGCAAGAACAACGTGCAGCTCACCGCGATCCAGATCGCCAACGCCGACAAGACCATAGCCGAGGGCGACTACCGCGACAGCGAGTTCTGCGGCGCCTGCTGGGACCCGACCGGACGCACGCTGTTCGTCAACATCCAGACCCCGGGCATCACCGTGGCGATCACCGGGCCGTGGCAGCGCGGACCGTTGTGAGTTGGGCTTGAGGCGGAGGGAATGGATTCCCTTTGGCTCGTCATTCGTGCGTAGTTGCGCTCGTCATTCCCGCGAAGGCGGGAATCCATGGACTCTGCTTTTTCCAAGAACCCACGTCCTTGGATTCCCGCCTTCGCGGGAATGACGAGCAAAGAAAAACGGCGCCCCAGGGCGCCGTGTTTCATTACGCAACATCCGAAATCAGACGCGGTCTTCGACGTCGGTCTCGCTGTCGAAGCCGTCGTCGCCGAACTCGGTGTCGCCGTACTCGTCGATCTCGCTCGGCGGCTGGTCGCCGACGGTCCACAGGCGCTCCAGCGCGTAGAACTCGCGCACCCGCGGCAGCATCACGTGGACCACCACGTCGCCCAGGTCGACCAGCACCCACTCGGCCTCGCGCTCGCCCTCCACGCCCAGCGGCATGATGTCGAGCTTCTTGGCGAACACCACCACCTCGTTGGCAATCGACTTGACGTGGCGGGTGGAGGTGCCCGAGGCGATCACCATGAAATCGGTGACGCTGCTCTTGCCGCGCACGTCGATCTCGACGGCGTCCTTGGCCTTGAGCTCCACCAACGCGGCACGCACGGTCTTGAGCAGGTCGTCCACCGACGGCGGCGGGCTGGGGAGGCGGGTCTTGATGACTTGGGCTTGGCTGGTCAAAGGGGAAGCTCGTGGGGCGCGCTGGGGTGCGCGGGATTGAAGCGCGGGGATAGGTGCGTGGGGATTATAGCGAAGCCGCGGAGGCGGCCTGAACGGCGTAGAGCTGCTTGCGGGCGATGTACTCGGCGACCGCGGGCGGTACCCAAGCCTGCCAAGGCTCGCCGGCGGCGATCCGGCGGCGCAGCTCGGTGGACGATTCCGGGCGCTGTTCCTCCAGTCCAAACAGCGCCAGGCCGCCAGCGGGCGACGCCTTCAGCCGCGCTGGCGGGCATTGCCGCGCCGCCACTTCCGTATGGACCTGCGGTGCCTGCTGCGCCAGCCACTGCGCGTCGACCGGGGTACCCGGGCGCGTGACCACCAGGATATGCGCCAGCTCGAACAGCTCGCGCCAGCGGTGCCAGGTGTGCAGCTGCGCCAGCGAGTCGCTGCCGATCAGCCACGCGATCGGCGCCTGCGGGCCGAGTTCTTCGCGCAACTCGCGCAAGGTGTCGATGCTGTAGGACGGCCCCGGGCGGCGCAGCTCGCGCCGGTCGACCACCAGGCCGCGTTCGCCGGCGGTGGCCAGGTCGAGCATGCGCGCGCGCTGCTGCGCGTCGGCGTGGGTCGGGCCCTTGTGTGGCGGATCGGCGGCCGGCAGCAGCCGCACGGGCGCCTGCAGGCCGTCGCGCACCGCGCGCGCGACGGCAAGGTGGCCGCAATGGACCGGGTCGAAGGTGCCGCCGTAGAAAACCTGCAGGGTCATCGCGCGTGCTCGGAACGGGGCGCTGCCACCGCGCTCAACGCGATGCCGACAGCAGGCGGGCCGCGCGCGGTTCGGCGACCGCGAGCAGCAGCCGCTCCAGCGCCAGCCAGGCGTCACCGGGATCCTCGCCGGGCTGGCCACGGCCCTTGGCGATGCGGTCGACCCGCCCGGCCTGGGCGACGAACGCTTCCCAGCGCGCGACGCCATGGCGTTTCAACGCGCGCTGGTACATCGGCTGCTTGGCATCCCAGATCCGCTGCGCCTTGAACTCGGCCGCCAGGTTGCCGCCGCGCTCGCTGATGCGCGCCAGCGCCGCGCCGCGCTGCAGTTCCATGATCACCATGCCGAGCAGCGCGGGCACCGCTTCGCCCTCGGCGCGCAGGCCGGCGAGCATGCGCGAGACCTGCGCGCCCTGCCCGTTCAAGGCCGCGTCGACCACCCGGAACACGTCGAAGCGCGCCGCGTCGGCGACCAGCGATTCCATGCGCTGCGCGTCGAGCGTCGAACCGTCGGACAGCAGCGCGAGTTTGTCGACCTCCTGCGCGGCGGCTAGCAGGTTGCCCTCGACCCGGTCGGCCAGTTGCTGCACCGCGCCGCGGTCGGCCTTGAGGCCGTGCGCGCGCAACCGGCGCTCGATCCATTCGGGCAGCTCGTGCGGCTTGATCGCCCACGCGATCGCGACCTGGCCGATACGGCCGATCGCCTCGCTCCACTTGCCGCCGTGCTGGCGGCTCCACTCGCCGGCGGTGACCAACAGGGTGATGTCGGCGGGCGGATCGGCGCAGAACTCGGCGATCAGCGCCGCGCCGTCCTTGCCGGGCTTGCCGGTCGGCAGCCGCACCTCGATCAGGCGGCGGCTGGCGAACAGGCTGGGGGCGCGCATCGTCGCCGTGATCGCGTCCCAGTCGGGCTCGCGCGGGTTGCCTTCGGCCTCGAACACCTCGCGCTCGGCGACGCCGTGCCTGCGCGCGGCGGCGCGCACCGCGTCAGCGGCCTCGAGCACGCGCAGCGTCTCCGGGCCGGCGATCAGGTAGGCGGGGCGTAGCGGCCCGGATTCGAGCTGGGTGGCCAGCTGCTCCGGCTTGAGTTCCATGCTCAGCGCGGAACGGGGGTCGGCTCGGGCTCGACCGGCGCGTCAGCGTCGGACGGCACAGGGTCGGCGGCCTCGACCGCAGCCCTGGCGGCGTCGGTCGCAATTGGCAACGCGGCCGGGGCCGATCCGATCACGGCGCCCTGCGCACTCTTGGACACCGCCTCGATCCGGCGCAGCACCGAGGCGGTCATCTCGCGGCGCATCTCGCGCTGCAGGATCTCGCGCTCACCCTCGGTACCGATCGCGTTGACCGGGTTGGAGATGTAGTCGCGCGCCAGCTCGATGGTCTGGCGCGGCACCAGCGCGGTGCCGTCGGCCTTGCGCAACTCGAAGACCACCGCGTAGCGCAGGCTGAGTTCCACGGTGCGGCCGAACTCGTCCACTGCCACCGGCGTGTCGCCCCACTGCTCGGACAGCAGGTCGAGCACCGCAGCGGCGTCGGTACTCGCATCGGCGGCGGTGGCGCCAGCGCGGGTCAGCGCCTGAGCCAGCGATTCGGCCAGCGGGCTGTAGCGATCCACCGAAACCACCCGCACCGGACCGAGGTCGGGAGGCAGGGTCAAGGCGTTGCGCAGGTGAAAACCGCAGGCGGACAGGGCCAGCACGACGGCCAGCGCGGGAACAACGGGAAGGAGGCGACGAATCATGGCCGAAGTCTGGACGACGCGGGCATGGGCGGCAACCCGCGTCATTCAGCCGGCCACCACGATGTTCACGATCTTGCCCGGCACCACGATCACCTTGC
Organism: Lysobacter koreensis; assembly: GCF_042677045.1. Classification (NCBI taxonomy): domain Bacteria; kingdom Pseudomonadati; phylum Pseudomonadota; class Gammaproteobacteria; order Lysobacterales; family Lysobacteraceae; genus Lysobacter; species Lysobacter koreensis. The sequence continues at coordinate 941,837 of NZ_JBHTIH010000003.1, read as the reverse complement.
GCACGGTCTGGCCTGCCAGGAACTTGGCGACGTGCGGTTCGGCCAGCGCGAGGCGCTCGGCCTGCTCGCGGTCGACGCCGACCGGCACCTCGATGGTGCCGCGCAGCTTGCCGTTGACCTGCACCGCTAGGGTCATCGCATCGCGCTGCAGCGCCGACGGGTCGGGCTGCGGGAACGGCACGTCCTCGAGCAGGGTTTCCGGATGGCCCAGTGCCTGCCACAGCGCGTGCGACACGTGCGGGGTCACCGGATTGAGCAGCAGCACCATTGCCTGCAATGCCTCGTGGCGCACCGCGCGGCCCTGCTCGCTCATGTCGTTGAACTTGGAGACGTGGTTGAGCAGTTCCATCAGCGCCGCGATCGCGGTGTTGAAGCTGTGGCGGCGGCCGTAGTCGTCGCCGACTTTCTGGATGGTCTCGTGCAGCTGGCGGCGCAGGGTCTTCTGCGCGGCATCGAGCAGCGAGGCGTCTACTTCCGGGTGGTCGGGCTGCGCCACGTGGCCGAGTACCTCGCGCCAGAAGCGGCGCAGGAAGCGCGCCATGCCCTCGACACCGGCTTCGTTCCATTCCAGCGACTGCTCCGGCGGCGCGGCGAACATCGAGAACAGCCGCACCGTGTCGGCGCCGAACTTGTCCACCATCTGCTGCGGGTCGACGCCGTTGTTCTTCGACTTCGACATCTTCTCGATGCCGCCGATCACCACCGGCTGGCCGTCGGCGAGCAGGGTGGCGCCGGTGATGCGGCCGCGTTCGTCGCGCGCGATCGCCACGTCGGCGGGGTTGATCCAGTCCTTCGAGCCGTCGGCGTGGTCGCGGTAGAAGGTCTCGGCAATGACCATGCCCTGGGTCAGCAGGTTGGTGGCCGGTTCATCGGAATGCACGAAGCCCTGGTCGCGCAGCAGCTTGTGATAGAAGCGGAAGTACAGCAGGTGCAGGATCGCGTGCTCGATGCCGCCGATGTACTGGTCGACCGGCGCCCAGTAGTTGGCTCGCTCGTCGACCTGCTGCGCCGCGCCGGGCGAGGTGTAGCGCGCGTAGTACCAGCTCGACTCCATGAAGGTGTCGAAGGTGTCGGTCTCGCGTTCGGCGGCGGCGCCACAGGTCGGACACGTCGTCTTGCGCCAGTGCGGGTCGGCCTTGATCGGCGAGCCGGTGCCCATGAACTCGACGTCCTCGGGCAGCAGCACCGGCAGCTGGTCCTCCGGCACCGGCACCGCGCCGCAGGCGTTGCAGTAGATCACCGGGATCGGGCAGCCCCAGTAGCGCTGGCGGCTGACGCCCCAGTCGCGCAGGCGGAAATTGACCCGCCGCGCGCCGCGGCCGTCGGCCTCGAAGCGCGTCGCCAGGGCGTTGAACGCCTGCTGGAAATCCATGCCGTCGAACTCGCCCGAGTTCACCAGCCAGCCGCGCTCGGTATACGCGCTGTCCTCGGCGATCCGGGTCTGGAATTCCTCGACCACCTGCACCGCCGCGCCGGTGTCGTAGACGTCGATCGCGCCGCCGGTGCCCAGCGCGCTGCGCATCGGGTCGTCGTGGCCGGCGACGTGCTTCTTGATTTCGTCGAGCGCGTCGCGCACCGGCGTCGGCACGATCACCATCGTGATCGGCAGCGCGTAGCGGGTGGCGAATTCCCAGTCGCGCTGGTCGTGGCCGGGCACGGCCATCACCGCGCCGGTGCCGTAGTTCATCAGCACGAAGTTGGCCACGTACACCGGCAGTTCCTCGCCGCTGATCGGGTGGACCGCGCGCAGGCCGGTGTCGATGCCGCGCTTTTCCTGGGTCTCCAGTTCGGCCTCGGTGACGCCGCCCTGCTTCAGCTCGGCGATGAACGCCTTGAGATCGGCGTCGGTTTCGGCCGCCTGCAGCGCCAGCGGATGCTCGGCGGCGATCGACACGAAGGTCACGCCCATCAGGGTGTCGGGGCGGGTGGTGAACACATCCAGTGGCGCGACCGCGGCGCCATCGGCATCACGCACGTCGAAGCGGATCTCCAGGCCTTCGCTGCGGCCGATCCAGTTGCGCTGCATGGTCTTGACCGCGTCGGGCCAGCCCGGCAACGCGTCCAGACCGTCGAGCAGTTCCTGCGCGTAGTCGGTGATCTTGAGGAACCACTGCGGGATCTCGCGCTTCTCCACCGGCGCGCCGGTGCGCCAGCCGCGGCCGTCGATCACCTGTTCGTTCGCGAGCACGGTCTGGTCGACCGGGTCCCAGTTCACCACCGAGTTCTTGCGGTAGGCCAGGCCCTGCTGCATCAGGCGCACGAACATGCGCTGCTCGTGCACGTAGTAGTCCGGCATGCAGGTGGCGAACTCGCGCGACCAGTCGATCGCATAGCCCATGGTCTTGAGCTGCGCCTTCATGTGCGCGATGTTGGCGTAGGTCCACTTCGCCGGCGCGGTCTTGTTCTTGATCGCGGCGTTCTCGGCCGGCAGCCCGAACGCGTCCCAGCCCATCGGCTGCAGCACGTTGTGGCCGGTCATGCGCTTGTAGCGGCTGATCACGTCGCCGATGGTGTAGTTGCGGACGTGGCCCATGTGCAGCGCACCCGACGGGTACGGCAGCATCGACAGGCAGTAGTACTTGGGCTTGGGCGACGACTCGTCGACCTCGAACGCGCGCGTCGCGTCCCAGTAGCGCTGGGCGGCGGCCTCGACGCTGGACGGGTCGAATGCCCGCGGGTCGGCGGCCCGCTGGTCGGAGGCTGATGAGTCGGGAGTGGTCGAATCGGCTTCGCTGGACACGGCAGGCGCAACACGGGACAGGGCCGGCCAGCCTACCGTAGCGCACAAAACCCCGCCACGCGGCCCTACCATGGCGCGGCACCCACCCATGTCCCGGAACTGCTCTTGAGCCGCTCGCCCGAACAACTTGACCAGGCCCGCCGCGACTGGCTCGCCGGCCTGGCGCGGCAACATGCCAGCCAACCTACGGCGCAGAGCGCCTTGGCGCTGGCCCGCGGCCACTGGCTGTGCGGCGACTACGAGCAGGCGATGACGCATTTCATCGCCGCCCGCGATGGCGCGCCCGCGGTCGCCGACACCCACATCGCGCTGGTGCGCTCGGCCTCGATGCTGGGGCTGTTGGAACTGGAGACCTCTGCGTTGCAACTGGCCCTCCAACTGCACCCGCGGCAGCCGGAACTGGCCCTGCAGGCTGCCTTGCGGCAGGTACCGGGCGACCTGGCCGCGGCGCGCGATCTGTTGCAGCCGCACCTGCAAGATGGCCTGTGTGCGCAGTTCGACCAGGCCCTGGCCGCGATCCAGGCCGGCGCGATGCCGGCGCCCGACCGCAGTGGCGACCCCCAGGCGATCGCGCGCCAGGACAGCCTGCGCTGGGTGCAGCGCCACGCGCCTGATCGCCAGGTGCATGCCGGCATGCCCAGCGACGTGCTGCTGCGCGCGCTGGACGCGACCGCTGGCTCCGGGCTGACGCTGGAATGCGGCGTCTACTTCGGCCGCTCGCTGCGCCTGATCGCCGAACGCACGCACGGCGCCGTGCACGGCTTCGACAGCTTCCAGGGCCTGCCCGAGGCCTGGAGCGCGCACGAGGGCGCCGGCGCCTACAGCACCGCCGGCCGCTTGCCGAAGGTCACGGCCAACGTCGAGCTGCACGCGGGCTGGTTCGAGCACACCCTGCCGCCGTTTTTCGCCGCGCACCCGGGCCCGATCCGGCTGCTGCACATCGACTGCGACCTCTACAGCTCGACCCGCAGCGTGCTGGACGCCGCCGACGCGCACCTGGTGCCCGGCAGCGTGCTGGTGTTCGACGATTTCCTCGGCTATCCCGGTTACGAGCAGCACGAGCTGCGCGCCTTCGAGGAATACGCCGACGCACGCGGGCTCGGATGGGAACTGATCGCGGCCGCCCTGCTCGGCCGCGAGGTCGCGCTGCGGATCACCTCGCGCTGAGGGCCGCGCGCGCCGCGCAATCGTTCGAGCCCGCGGTGCGACGTGCGCACACCAGGCACGCGCAACGGCCACAGCCTCACTCCCTAGCCCGGGTTTTTGCGCTAAAACGGGCGCCCCCATGGCCCGGACCTTGCTGATGCCCCCATTCTCGCGATTGCGCCCGTATCGATCGCCCGCGTTGGCGCTGGCGATCGTGCTGCTGATCGGGGTCGGCGTCGCCACGATCTGGAGCATCCGCGGCTTCTCGCGTGGCACCGAATGGCTGGAACACACCTACCAGGTGATCGCGCGGATCGAGGCCACCGAGTCGGCGGTACGCACCGCCGAATCGACCGCGCGCGCCTACCGCCTCACCGATAACCCGCAACAGCAGGCCGAGTACCTGGCGGCCGTTCCGGTCGCGTTGCAGCACGCCGCCGACCTGGTCGCGCTGACGGTCGACAACCGCGGCCAGCACCAGCGCGCGCGGCAATTGCAGCAACGGGTGCAGGCACGCCTGGGCGAGATCGCCCGGCTGGTCGAGCTGCAGAACCGGCAAGGCGCCGAGCAGGCCCGCGTCGCCACGCTCACCAGCTCGGGCATCGGCCTGATGCAGGGCATCACCGTGCTGGCAGGCGAGATGCGCCACGTCGAGCAGCAGTTGCTGGCCCAGCGCCGTGTCGCGATTGCCGGGCGCGCCAGCCTGCTGACCGGCTTCATCGTGCTCGGCATCGTGCTGCCGATGGTGTTGCTCGGGCTGCTGCTGCGCGGGCTGGCGCGCGAGAACCTGCGCAGCCGCGAGCTCGAACGCGAGGCGCGCAACGCGATGCAGGCGCTGGAGAACGCCGCGGTCGTGAGCGGACGGTTGTCGGAGCAGCGCCGTGCCTTGGGCATCTACGCCGGCCTGCTGCAGAGCTGCGAATCCCTGCCCGAAGCGATGCAGGTCACCGCGCAGGTGATCGGCCAGCTGCTGCCGAATGCCGGAGGTCGCTGCTATGCGATGCGCGCGTCGGAGAACATCGCCGAGACGGCGGCGCGCTTTGGCTGGGAGAGCGTCGCCAGTGCCGGCCGGCTGGAGCCTTCCGACTGCTGGGCCTTGCGCCGCGGCCAGCCGCACCGCGTGGGTGCGGGCCATGGCCACGTCGTCTGCGCGCACCTGCAGTTCGCCGATGCACCGCCCGATGCCTGGGCGCTGTGCCTGCCGCTGGCCGCGCAGGGAACCGCCCTGGGCCTGCTGCACCTCAACGGCGCGCAGCCGCTGGGAACCGAGGACGTGGGCGTGATCGAGGCGGTCGCCGAGCAGTTGAGCCTGGCGATGGCCAACCTCCAACTGCGCGAGACCCTGCGCGTGCAGTCGCTGCGCGACCCCCTGACCGGCCTGTTCAATCGCCGTTTCCTCGAAGAGAACCTGCAGCGCGAGCTGCTGCGCTGCGAACGGCGTGGCCTGCCGTTGTCGGTGCTGATGATCGACGTCGACCACTTCAAGCGCTTCAACGACGAGTACGGCCACGCCGCGGGCGACGCCCTGCTTGCCGCGATCGGGGCGACGCTGCGCGCGTCGACCCGCGGCGAAGACCTTGCCTGCCGCTACGGTGGCGAGGAGTTCACCGTGGTGCTGCCGGAGATCGGTCGCGAGGCCGCGTTGCAGCGCGGCGAGGAGATCCGCCTGGCGATCGCCGCCACCACCGCCGCGCACATGGGCCGGACCGTCGGCCCGACCACCGCGTCGCTGGGCATCGCCAGCTTTCCTGCCGACGCGGCGGCGCCGGATACGCTGCTCGACCGCGCCGACACCGCCTTGTACCGGGCCAAGGCCAACGGCCGCGACCGCATCGAGCTCGCCCGCGCCGGAGACGCCCGCTCGGCCTCCCCGGCTGACGCTGTGCTTCAATCCCGGTAACCGCCGCCGCTACCGGAACCCGCCATGCACCCCACTGCCCGCCTTGCCGGCGTTGCCCTCGCCGCCTTGTCGCCGCTGTCCCTGTTCGCCGCCGAGCCGCTGGCACTGCAATGCGGGCAGTTGTTCGACGCGCGCAGCGGCAAGCTGCTCGACGCGCGCACGGTGGTGGTGCGCGACGGCAAGGTCGCCGAGGTGCTGGCCGGCCGGGCCGACGTGCCCGGCGTCCAGGCGATCGACCTGTCCGGCCACACCTGCAGCCCCGGCTGGACCGACCTGCACGTGCACCTGGGCGACCAGTCCAGTCCGAAGAGCTACGAGGAGGACTTCCGCCTCGACGACGTCGACTTCGCATTCCGCGCGGTCGGCTACGCACGCAAGACCCTGATGGCCGGTTTCACCAGCGTCCGCGACCTGGGCGGCGAAGTGAGCCCGCACCTGCGCGACGCGATCAACCAGGGCCTGGTGGACGGGCCGCGCATCTGGGCCGCGGGCAAGTCGATCGCGACCACCGGCGGCCACGCCGACCCGAGCAATGGCTACAACTCGACGCTGTCGCACCTGATCGGCCCGCCCGGCCCCACCGAGGGCGTGATCAACTCGGTCGACGACGCGCGCCAGGCCGTGCGCCAGCGCTACAAGGATGGCAGCGACGTCATCAAGATCACCGCCACCGCCGGCGTGCTGTCCTACGCCAAGTCCGGCGACGCGCCCCAGTTCACGGTCGATGAGGTCAAGGCGATCGTCGACACGGCCCGCGACTACGGCTACCGCGTCGCCGCGCACGCGCACGGCGCCGAGGGCATGAAGCGCGCGGTGCTCGGCGGCGTGACCAGCATCGAGCACGGCACCTACATGACCGACGAGGTCATGGCGCTGATGAAGCAGAAGGGCACCTGGTACGTGCCGACGATCCACGCCGGCCGCTTCGTGGCCGAGAAAGCCAAGCTCGACGACTACTTCCCCGAGGTAGTGCGCCCCAAGGCGGCGCGCATCGGCGCGCTGATCCAGGACACCGCGGCGCGCGCCTACAAGGCCGGCGTCAAGATCGCATTCGGCACCGACATGGGCGTCGGCCCGCACGGCGACAACGCGCGCGAGTTCCTCTACATGGTCGAGGCCGGCATCCCCGCCGCGACCGCGCTGCAGGCCGCGACCATCCGCGCCGCCGAGGTGCTCGGGGTCGACGACCAGGGCGTGGTCGAGGCCGGCAAGCGCGCCGACATCGTCGCGATGCCCGGCAACCCGTTGGCCGACATCACTGTGGTCACCCGGGTCGACTTTGTGATGAAGGACGGCAAGGTCTACAAGCGACCGGACGGCGTGAGACTCGACGGGATGCAAGCCGACGCCGAGGCACAGGCCGGCGCGGCGCCATGAATGGCGAGTGGATCGGCTACGTCGCCGCTACCCTGACCACACTGTCGTTCGTGCCGCAGGCGATCAAGACCATCAAGACCCGCGACACGCGCGGCATCTCGCTGGGCATGTACGCGGTGTTCACCGTCGGCGTCGGCTTCTGGCTGGGCTACGGGATCGTGCTGCAGTCGTGGCCGATGATCGTGTCCAACATCCTGACCTTCGGCCTGGCGGCGACGATCCTGGCGATGAAGCTGCGCTACGGCTGAGCCGCGCCACGACCCGACGGGACGCGGGCGGCCACGATCCACAACCCCAGCCAGGCCCCGAACGCGATGCGCTGGCCGATGCCCGCCGGCCACAGCCCCGGCGGCGCCAGCGCCACGACGACGACCAGCACCGAACTGGCCAGCGCCATCCCGGCCAGGGCGCGCCATCCCGATCGCCGCCACAGGCCGCCACCGAGCAAGGCCGCGCCCGTGCCCGCGGCGATCCACCACAACGTCCACGCGGTGGCGTGCCACTGGCTGCGCGGGCCGTCGAGGTCGTCCGGGTCCAGTGGCAGCAGCCCCTGCGCGGCGAACGCGAGCGCCGACAGCATCAGCAGGCGCGCGCCGATCCGCGCCGGCCAGCGCGCATCGCCCGGCAAGCGCGCCCGCAATGCCATCGCCGCCGCGGCCGCGAGCGCACCGGGCACCACGAAGCCGAGCAGGTTGAACGCCAGCGCCTGCGGGAATCCGCGCGCGCCCAGGAACGCCAGCGGATATTGCGCATGCGAGTAGCCCGCAAGTGCGTGGCCGAACGCCCATGCGGCCAGCGCGCAACAGGCCGCGGCCAGCCAGCCGGCGTGGCGGTGTACGGTTTCGATCAGGTTCTTCATCGCCCCATGCTAGCGTGCGCGCGGCGCCGAACCGCGACCTTGCCTTGCGATCCGCAAGGCCCCATGTCCTGCACGGCATGCCCTGCACAGCAGGCCCCGCACAGCATGCTGCATCCATCCAAGAACGAGCCGCCCCGATGACCGCCGACGCCGCCAACCCCCACGTCTTCGACGCCACCACCGATACCTTCGAGGCGCAGGTCCTGCAGAAATCCATGCAAGTGCCGGTGCTGGTCGACTTCTGGGCCGAATGGTGCGGCCCGTGCAAGCAGCTCGGGCCAATCCTCGAGAAGCTCGCCGCGGACTACAACGGTGCGTTCGTGCTGGCCAAGGTCGATGTCGACAAGGAGCCGCAGCTGGGCGCGGCGTTCCAGGTCCGCTCGATCCCGACCGTGTTCCTGGTCAAGGGCGGGCAGATCGCCGACGGCTTCCCCGGCGCGCTGCCCGAGGGCCAGCTGCGCGAGTTCCTCTCGCACCACGGTATCGAACCGGCCGCGCCGGCCGAACCGGAGGTGGCCGAAGTCGCGGCCGAAGCCACGCCGCTCGACCCGCACGCCGAAGTCGTGCGCCTGCGCGCGGCAGTCGCGGCGGCGCCCGAGCAGGCCGAACTCAAGCTCGACCTCGCGCTCGCGCTGCTGCAGACCGGCGCCGCGCACGAGGCCGAGCAACTCGTAGATGCCCTGCCCGCCAACCTCGCCACCGACGACCGCACCGTGCGCGCGCGGGCGCGGCTGGGCTTCGCGAAGTCGCTCAGGGACGCGCCGCCGGTTCCGGTACTGGAGGCGGCCATCGCCGCCAACCCCGACGACCTGCGCGCGCGCCACCTGCTGGGCGTGCAGCACATCGTCGGCGATCGACCCGCCGAAGGCTTGGAGCAGTTCATCGAGATGCTGCGCCGCGACCGCACGTTCGAGGATGGCTTGGCGCGCAAGGCGCTGATCGATGCGTTCCGCGTGGTCGACGACGCCGCGCTGGTCGGCAGCTACCGCCGCAAGATGTCGTCGTTGCTGTTCTGAGGCTGCGCCGCGTTCTAGGCGGCTTGACGGTACGGGTGCGTATGGCAGGCTGCACCTTGCCCTCGAGAACCTCACACCGATGAAAGCCAGCACCCTGCGCCACCTCCTCAACTGGTGGCCGCCGTTCCTGTTCGCCGGCATCCACGTCAGCGCGATCGACGACGACTTCCGCCATGCGCGGGTCGAGTTGCGCATGCGGCCGTGGAACCGCAACTACGTCGGCACCCATTTCGGCGGCAGCCTGTTCGCGATGACCGATCCGTTCTGGATGCTGCTGGTGCTGAACGCGCTCGGCCGCGACTACATCGTCTGGGACCAGGCCGGCCAGATCCAGTTCGTCAAACCCGGACGCGGCACCGTGCATGCCCGCTTCGACCTGGACCTAAGCGTGCTCGACGAACTGCGCGGCGCGACCGCGGTGGGCGAGAAGGCGCTGCGCTGGTTCGACAGCAACATCGTCGACGCGCAAGGCGAAGTGGTGGCGCGCATCCGCAAGCAGCTGTACGTGCGCCGGAAGCCGCATCGACGCACCGGCAACTGACGCGCCGCAACCAACCCCGCCGCCACGTGTCCGGGGTGACCATTTTTGTCACGTCATTTCAGTGACGAACATGTTGCAAACCCGGGTTACCTGCAGCGTATGCTCGCGACTCGGCTATAGGGGGCCGCCCCGATGTCTTCCTACCTCGACGACAACCAGTCCGCGCCACCGCTGCCGGAGATCAGCGGCTACCGCCTGCTGCGCGTGATCAACCACGGCGGCATGTCGACGGTCTACCTGGGCGAGCAGTTGGCGCTGTCGCGCGAAGTGGCGATCAAGGTGATGTCGCCGCAGGCGCTGGCCGACGAGGTCAGCCGCCGCCGCTTCGAGAACGAAGTGCGCACCATCGCGCGCCTCGAGCACCCGAACGTGGTGCGCATCCACGAGCTCGGCCGCACCCGCGATGGCCTGCCCTACTACACGATGCCGTACATGGCGCGCGGCCATCTCGGCCAGCGCACCTTCATGCGCGACGACCACACGCCCGACGAGGCACACGTGGTCTCGATCGCGAACACGCTGTACGCCGCGCTCGAGTATGCGCACTCGCGCGGCGTGGTCCACCGCGACGTCAAGGCTGAGAACGTGCTGTTCGACGACGCCGAGCGGCCGCTGCTGGCCGACTTCGGCATCGCGTTGCGGCGCGGCTTCGGCCCGCGCGTGACCGCCGCCGGCCTGGCGGTCGGATCGACGGCCTACATGGCGCCGGAACAGGCGCGCGGCGAGGACGTCGATGGCCGTGCCGACCTGTACAGCCTCGGCGTGCTGATCTGGGAAATGCTCGCCGGCGGCTTGCCCTACCGGGCGGCCGACGCGCTGTCGATGGCGGTGATGCACGCCCAGGACCCGATCCCGAAGCTGCCACCGCATCTGCGCCATTGGCAGCGCTTCATGAACCGTGCGTTGGCCAAGAACCCCGAGCAACGTTTCCACGACGTCGCGCAGATGCGCGAGGCGATGGCGAAGGTCAAGCCGCGGCACTACTGGCCGTGGCTGGCAAAGCTGCGCGAACGGGTGGTCGCCGCGCGCCGGCGCGCCACGCCGCGCATCGCCACCGTGGCGGTGCTGACGGTCGCGCTCGCCGGCCTCGTGTTCGCGGTCGGCCGCAACCGCGACCGCGGGTTCTTCCGCGTCGACGCGCCCGAGGTCGCAACCATCGAGGCCAGCGCCGACCCGACCGAGGCGATGCTCGAGCCGCTGCCGGAGGCACCGCTGCAGCGCATCCTCGAGACGGCCCGGCAGCAGTTGGCGCAGCGCAACCTCACCGCGCCAGAGGGTGCCAATGCCTACGACAGCGTGCTCGAAGCCTGGCACGCCGACAGCACCAGTCCGGAAGTGCACGAAGTGATTGCGCAGCTGACCGACGCGATGACCACGCAGCTGGCAAGCAACCTGCGCGACGGCAACGACGACCGCGCGCGCGACTACTACCAGCGCGCGAGCAGCCTGGGCCAGCAAACCGGCAACGCCGACTCCGACGCGCAACGCAAACTGCGCGAGCAGGCGACCCAAGCCCTGCAGGCGCGCATGGACGCGGCCGCCAAGACCTACGACCGCGACGCCGCGCAGCGCACCGCCAAGCTTGCCGGTGAGCTCGGCTTGCCGCGGGCGCTGGTCGCGCGCCTCACCGCGCAGGCCAAAGCGCTGCCGAAGGACGGCGAAGCGGTGCCAGGCGACCGTTCGCGCGGCGTCCTGGGCAGCGGCACTGACGGCGCGTTCGTGATCTCGCGCAAGCCGGTCAGCCGCGGCGATTACGCGCGCTTCGTCAGCGCCACCGGGCGACCCGCCACGTTGTGCCGCGAACGCGTCTCGCTGCTGCGCGTGTTCGCGCACAAGGATTGGAAGACGCCGGGCTTCAGCCAGGGCGAAGGCGGGCCGGTGGTCTGCGTGTCGATGGCCGATGCCGAGTCCTACGCCCGCTGGCACAGCCAGCAGACCGGGCATCGCTACCGCCTGCCGACCGCCGCCGAGTCGGCGCAGACCGCGCCGGAAATCAGCGGCCGCGACATCTCGCTGTGGTTGCGCGATTGCGGCTCCAGCTGCACCCAGCGGCAGGTCAGCGGTAGCTCGTGGCGCAGCCAGGTGAACCAGCGCCCGCTTCCGTCCGCGCGCGGCTACGACGACGTCGGCTTCCGCCTGGTGCGCGAACTCTGAGGACTGGCGCCGGGCGACGCCACACTCGCCCAAGGCGCACCCGGCTGCGGCATGCTCGTTACAATCGACAGCATGCAAAACCCCATACGATCCGGCCCGAGCCTGCAGAAACTCTTCCTCACCGGTCTGCTGACCCTGTTGCCGATCTGGCTGACATGGGTCGTGGTCGAGTTCGTCTTCGTGCTGCTGTCGGACATCAGCCGCCCGCTGGTCGGCCCGACCCTGCACAGCTACGCCACCGGCAGCCCGCACACACTGGGCTGGCTGGCCCAGCCCTGGGTGCAGACCGCGATCGCGTTGCTGGCGACCCTCGCCGTGATCCTGGTGTCGGGAGTGATGGCGCGGCGCGTGCTCGGCCAGCGCGTGCTGCGCTGGTTCGAGGCGCTGATCGGGCGCATCCCGCTGGCCAGCACCATCTACGGCAGCGCACGGCAACTGCTCGACATCCTGCAGACCAAGCCCGACGGCACCCAGCGCGTGGTGCTGATCGACTTCCCGCACAACGAGATGAAGACGCTCGGCTTCGTCACCAAGGTGATGCGCGAGCAGGGCACGGGCCGCGAACTGGCCGCGGTGTACGTGCCGACCACACCCAACCCGACCTCGGGCTACCTGGAGATCGTGCCGATGGAGAAGATCACGCCAACCGACTGGACCGTCGACCAGGCGATGAGCTTCATCATCTCCGGTGGCGCGGTGTCGCCCGACACCATCCCGTTCTCGCCGCCGCGCCGCGACGACATCTGACCGCCAGCGCGATTGAAGCCGCCGCAGCGGCTTGCGATAAAGAACTAGCGTTTGAAGCTGTTGTGTAAGCGAGGAAGGAGATCCATGGAAGACGCGAGCACACCTTCACCTTTCTCTCTTACCACCCGTACCCTCGACGACCGCGCCACGCGCCTGTTCATCGCCCTGGCCGCATTCTTCTGCGTCAACGCGGTGCTGGCCGAGTTCATCGGCGTCAAGATCTTCGCGCTGGAGGACACGCTCGGCATCGCGCCGCTGCAGTGGAACCTGTTTGGTCAGGTCGGCTCGCTGAGCTTTACCGCCGGCACCTTGCTGTGGCCGGTCGTGTTCCTGATGACCGACGTGGTCAACGAGCTCTACGGCCGCCGCGGCGTGCGCATGATCTCGTGGCTGGCGGCGATGCTGATCGTGTACGGCTTCGTGTTCGCGTTCGCGGCGATCGCGCTGGCGCCCGCGGGCTGGTGGGTGACCGCGGCGCAGGCGCAGGGCGTGGCCGACTACCAGGCCGCGTTCGCCGCGGTGTTCGGACAGGGGCTGTGGACGATCGCCGGCTCGCTGGTCGCGTTCATGCTGGGGCAGTTGATCGACGTCGCGGTGTTCCACCGCATCCGCCGCGCCACCGGCGAGAAACACGTGTGGCTGCGCGCGACGGGCTCGACCGCGGTGTCGCAACTGGTCGACAGCTTCGTGGTGCTGTACATCGCGTTCGTGCTCGGTCCGCAGCAGTGGCCGACCTCGCTGTTCCTGGCCGTCAGCACGGTCAACTACGCGTACAAGATGCTCGCCGCGATCGCGCTGGTCCCGCTGATCTACCTGGTGCGCGCGGGCATCATCCGGTACTTGGGCCAGGCGCGCGCCAGCCAACTGCGAGCCGAGGCATCGACCGGTTGATCGCGCCGGCTTGCGCGGCGACAGGAGCGGCGACAGGCCGATGCCATCACGCTGCGCGGCACGGCCAGCGCGGCGGGTGACCTTTGGCCCATGCCCCGGCCGGCGTCTGCGACGACGCTCGGTGTCTGTTTGCCCCCTGCCCGTCCGATCCATCCCCAACCGGAGTCCGCGATGAACCCTCGCACCAGTTTCTCCCTGCTCGCCCTGGCGCTGGCCGCCGCGCTTGCCGGCTGCGCCACCACGCCGGCCGGCGCTGGCGACGGCGCCACCGCTCCGGTGGCCGCGGCCAGCGAGTCCAGCCAGGCCAAGGCCGCACGCTTGACCGCGCTGTACGACCAGTACTGGGAGGAAGTGCTGAAGCTCAACCCGGTGCAGGCGACGTTCCAGGGCGACCCGCGCTACAACGACCAGCTTCCCGACTTCGGCACCGCGCAGTTCCGCCAGCAGCAGCACGACTTCACCACGCGCTGGCTCAAGACCATCGAGGACGTCGGCCCGGAAGGCCTCGACGGCCAGGCCCTGCTCAGCTACCAGACCTTCGTGCGCGACGCCAAGAATTCGCTGGAATCCGAGCAGTTCCCCGACTGGATGATGCCGGTCAACCAGATGGGCTCGATGGCCAGCTTCGCGGTGCAGCTGGGTTCGGGCACCGGCGCGCAGCCGTTCAAGACGGTCAAGGACTACGACAACTGGCTGGCGCGTGGCAACAAGCTGCCGCAGCTGTTCGACACCGCCATCGCCAACATGCGCGAAGGCATGAAGGCCGGCGTGGTGCAGCCGCGCGCGCTGATGGTCAAGGTGATCCCGCAGCTGGACGCCCTGATCAAGGCCAAGCCCGAGGACACGCTGTTCTGGGGCCCGATCAAGACCATGCCCAAGGACTTCCCGGCCGCCGACAAGGCGCGCCTGACCACCGCCTACCGCGCGATGATCGGCGAGCAGCTGATGCCGGCGTACCGCGAACTGCGTGCCTTCATCAACGACGAGTACCTGCCCGCCACGCGCGATTCGGTCGGCGTCGACAAGCTGCCCAACGGCCAGGCCTGGTACGCGTTCAACGCGCGCCAGCGCACCACCACCAACATGAGCCCGGCGCAGATCCACGAGATCGGCCTGAGCGAGGTCGCGCGCATCCACGGCGAGATCCGCAAGATCATGGCCGAAACCGGCTTCAAGGGCTCGCTGCAGGACTTCTTCCAGTTCATGCAGAACGACAAGCGCTTCAACTTCAAGGACGAGTCCGCGCTGCTGGCGCACTACCGCGCGCTGGAAGCCAAGGTCAACCAGAAGGTCCCCGAGCAGTTTTCGCTGACTCCCAAAGCGCCGTTCGAGATCCGCGCGGTCGAACCGTTCCGCGCCAAGTCCGCCGCCGGTGGCGAGTACCAGAGCCCGAGCGAGGACGGCAGCCGCCCCGGCATCTTCTACGTCAACACCTACGACATGCCGACCCGCAAGACCTGGGACGCCGAGGATCTGTACCTGCACGAAGCGATCCCCGGCCACCACTTCCAGCTCGCGCTGCAGCAGGAACTGACCAACATCCCGAAGTTCCGCCGCTTCGGCGGCGAGACCGCCTTCATCGAAGGCTGGGGCCTGTACGCCGAGTCGCTGGGCAAGGACCTGGGCGTGTACACCGACCCCTACGACTACTTCGGCTACCTGCAGAACGAACTGTGGCGCGCAATCCGCCTGGTCACCGACACCGGCCTGCACAGCAAGAACTGGACCCGCGAGCAGGTGATCAAGTACATGCTCGACAACTCCGCCGAAAGCGAGACCCAGGCCACCGCCGAAGCCGAGCGCTACATCGCCTGGCCGGGCCAGGCGCTGGCGTACAAGATCGGCGAGCTGAAGATCCAGGAACTCCGCGACCGCGCCGAGAAGGAACTGGGCGACAAGTTCGACGTGCGCGAGTTCCACGCCGAAGTGCTGAAGGACGGCTCGGTGCCGCTGGAAGTGCTGGAGAACAAGATCGACCGCTGGATCGCGGCGAAGAAGGCCTGAGGCTAAGCGATGGGCGTCGCCCTTCGACGCCCATCGCCTATCTGCACAAGACCGCTCTGCGGAAAACGCTAAGCCGACGTCCCGAGCCCGACCCTCCTGCGAAATCACGAGTGCCGGGCTTTTTCTGTTCGTCGTCACCAAGGCCGGACACGCTGAGAAACAAGGTGAAAGCCCCGCTTAGTGTCGCGAGATAGTGAGCAGCTTTGACCCTCATTTATCCGGATCCATCCCGTCGTGCGGCATTACAACTAGCGACTCGCATGCTTTCGCGGTGCAACCCCAATACCGGGTTTCCTTGCCGCTCTTCCATGTAGCCGTAGCACCGCCTCCGATCACAAAATCCCAGGACTTCCCTTCGGCATCGACCTTGCCCGAGATCGAGCACGGTATTTGATAGAACGAACTGTATGGGTCCTCTGCGTACCGTTCACTGATCCTGAAAAAAAGCTCGACCTGCTTCGCTGACAGCTTCCAGTTTCTACAAGTTGCTTCCAACGCGTCCCCTGGACTTCCCTGGTAACTGGCCGGAGACACCTGCACGGCGTGCACGATCTTCTCCGATTCGGCCTTCGCGCCTACGTGTCCCCCGCACGCAAGCAGCGGAATGCTAAGTACCGCCGCGATTAGGGTTCTGGCTAAGGGTTTCATGTCCGGGGAGCGCCTGATCAAAGGAGGGAGGAAAGCCACGACTGCTGTCGCTGTCTGCGGAGTAGAGGCCGGCGCCTTCTCCGCCCTTCTTGTACGAAACCTTGTCATGTTCGTAGATATCGGCGTCGCCGAGACCGTAATGGCGTTTCAGGATGCCGACCACCGTGCTGATGGCTGCGGACTGCTCGGGTGTTGGCGCATCCCACGTGACGTTGTCTGGCTCGTTGGGCTGGCAGTTCGTAAGACAGCTGGCAACCGTCTCGATCCCCACGCTGTCTTCGTTCATCGGGTAGCGCGCGGGATACGCCTTGGCTTTCTCGTGACTGTAGATTCTGCCGGGCGCAAAGCCCCAGGACCTTATGAGGCGCATCTCATCGGCCGGACAGGAACCGTCCGCGAAACACTTCGATTTGATCCTCCCGACGTGATGCGTTTTTTTCAAGAGGCTTGCGGCCTGGTAAACAGTCCCATCCTTGTCGACGTAAAAATGCGTGCCCTCGCCTCGCTTGGCAGAGGCAAGCGCGCTTTCGACGCTATCGCCGGACGTTCGATGCAGGACGATTGCTTTGGGTCCGGTCATGGAGCCCTTCTCAAGCTCGGGCACCGCCCTTAGAACGAACCCTGCGTTCTGTACCCACCCCTTGTTGTCCACGTAAACCTTTACGTCGACTCGCTTGCGCTGAGTTTGCGTCACCGGGGTGGTGGTCGATTGCCCGACCTGGATGTGCTTTGCGCTCATGCCGGGATTTCCTCTTCCAGCTCGACCGTCAGCAGCTCCGCCTTGTCGGTCTTGACCACGTGAGTCTTCCCTTCGTGATCGGTAGTGCCGTTCTCTACTGCACCGTTTGCACGAGTCACCTTGTATTGCCGGTTCTTCAAGGGCTTGCCGGTCAACTCCGAGAGTAGAACGAAGGCTTCGTCGAATTCTTCGACACCCGATGGTGCCGCGGCGACTGCCGCGCGCGCCTGGTCCGCTCTAGGCCTGGGTTTGTTGCTGCCGCCATCATCATCGAACGTCCGGCTCTGCTTGCCGGCAATCAACGTGCAGCCGCATGCAAGCTTGTCGCCGTGGCGCGCTACGGGTTGTCCGTCGATTACTTCGCACGGGTTGCCGGTGACAATCGGGAAAATGCCCTTGTGTGTCGGACACGTGGCTTTGTCCCCGATTCGGGCGACGGGCTTGCCGTCTATATCGGTTCCTGGCGAACCGGTGATAACCACACCGCCAGCACTCGTCGAGTCACCGAGTACGATCCATAGCTTGCTCAATCGATCCTCCTTGACCGTAAGCCAGTTCCGTTGTGCGAATCTCCCTGGTCGGAGCCTATCAGCCCGCAGGCAGGGTGCTCCAGAGCATTCATCGGAGACGGCTTCAATCCGTTGCCGGACCGCTGCCGCGCCATTGCGCCGCTTCAAGGCGGTTCCGGAGCGTGCCGGAGCGGTCTTCTCCTAGCTCGCGCGGTGCTCGTGGCGTTCTGGAACGGCAGGCTGGACGGACCACGGTGTTGCAACCCGGTCGCCGCACACAAAAAAAGGGCCGGCAATGCCGGCCCTTTCTCATTTCAGCGGTGCGCCTGGATCAGGCGCCGCTGAACCCGCTGCGCGAACCCGAACCGCTGCTGCGGCCGCTGCCCGGGGCGCCGCCGCGGCGCTGCGGACCGGCGTGCGCGTGGCGCGGGGCCGGCTGGCCGTGGCGCGGGGCCGGCTTGCGCGGGCCGTTGTTGCCGCCCGGGCGACCGCCCGGGTTGCGCGCGCCGGGCGCGTCCGAGCCCATGCGGATCGGGCGCGTCGGCACGAAGCCGTCCACCGTCACCATCTGGATGTCGTCCTTGAGGATGCGCTGGATCTGGCGCAGCAGGCCGCCCTCATCCGGCGACACCAGCGAGATGGCCTCGCCCGTGGCGCCGTTGCGGCCGGTGCGGCCGATGCGGTGCACGTAGTCCTCGGCCACCATCGGCAGGTCGAAGTTGATCACCAGCGGCAGGTCGGGGATGTCGAGGCCGCGCGCGGCGACGTCGGTGGCGACCAGCACGCGGGCCTTGTTCGCCTTGAAGTCGCGCAGGGCTTTCTGGCGCTGGGCCTGGCTCTTGTTGCCGTGGATCGCGACGGCCTTGAGGCCGGCGTCTTCCAGCTGTTCGGCCAGGCGGTTGCAGCCGTGCTTGGTGCGGCCGAACACCAGCACCTGGTCGGTGTGGCGCTGGGTCAGGATCTGGATCAGCAGGTCGCGCTTGCGACCGCCGTCGACCGGGTGCGCCTTGTGGGCGATGGTGTCGGCGATGGTGTTGTTGGCGGCGACCTGCACCTGCTGCGGGTTGACCATGAACTCGAGCGCGAGCTTCTTGATCTCAGCCTCGAACGTGGCCGAGAACAGCATCGTCTGGCGCTGCTGCGGCAGGCGCGCGAGCACGCGCTTGATCGCCGGCAGGAAGCCCATGTCGAGCATGCGGTCGGCTTCGTCGAGCACCAGCACCTCGATTGCGTCGAGCTTGGCGGTGCCGCGCTCGAGGTGGTCGATCAGGCGGCCGGGGGTGGCGACCAGCACGTCGACGCCGCGACGCAGCATGTCGACCTGCGGGCCCATGCCGGCGCCGCCGTAGATCGAACAGATGTTCAGGCGCAGGTGCTTGGCGTAGCCACGCAGGCTGTCGTTGACCTGCACCGCCAGCTCGCGGGTCGGCACCAGCACCAGCGCGCGCGGCTTGCGCGGGCCGTTGACGCCGGTCAGCTTGGACAGGTGGTTGAGCAGCGGCAGGCCGAACGCGGCGGTCTTGCCGGTGCCGGTCTGGGCGCCGCCCAGCAGGTCGTGGCCGGCCATCGCCAGCGGGATCGCCTGCAACTGGATCGGGGTCGGGGTGTTGTAGTTCTGCTCGCCGAGCGCGCGCAGCAACGCGGGCGCAAGCCCGAGGGATTCAAAAGTCATGATGGAACTCCGGTGGTCCACGAATGCCGACACCGGGAAGGCACACATGGCGTGCGCAACCTGGATCAGGCGGTCGTGTGATAACCCCAGCGTTCCCTTGAACCGCGCTGCGAGTATCGAATTTAGACGGTGCCGGATGCTCCGGACCGTGTCGGCGCTACGAAAGACGTGGCTGGATAAATAGTCGCATTGGAAAGTCCGCACATGGATGTGCGGGTTCTTGATCAAGGATGATCACGCCAATACGACGGGCAACCTGGGAAACGTACCCCTTGCGGGGTGGCAGCCGTGCGCTGAACGGGGCGAACTGTACGCGAAAGGGGTGGGACAAGCCAGCCGAATTTGGTGAGCTGTCGTGGCTGTTCAGCTTGATTGGTCTCCCTTTCCCGCCGGGAGAGGGACCGAGGGTGAGGGTTCGACGCAACGGCAGTGGCTGGGTTGCCGAGATAGAGCAAGGCCCGGGCTGATGACCTCCGCCGCAATTCACCCGCCTGGCTCCGCCGGCCCCTCACCCCAACCCTCTCCCGGAGGGAGAGGGAGCCAAGCCAGCGACTTGGGTGGACGCAGTCACTGGACGATCAATCGCCTCCCACGTTCAGCGTCATCCCCGGCCGCGCCAGCGTCACGTCGGTGCCGAAGCGCTCTCCGATCTCGCCGGCCAGCGCCTCGCGCGCCAGGTCCTCGCCGTGCACCAGCACCAGCGACGGGTGCCCCTCGATGTGGCCGTACCACTCGATCAGCCCCTGCTGGTCGGCATGCGCCGACAGGCCACCGACCGTGTGCACCTGCGCGTTGACCCGGTAGTCGCGGCCGTGGATGCGCGCCCACTTGGCGCCGTTGACCAGCCGCCGGCCCAGTGTGCCCTCGCCTTGGTAACCGACGAACACCACGTGCGCCTCGTGCCGGCTGAGGTTGTGCTTGAGGTGGTGGACGATGCGGCCGGCGTTGGCCATGCCGCTGCCGGCGATGATGATCGCGCCGCGCTCGACCTGGTTGATCGCAATCGATTCCTGCGGCGATTGCGCGACGTGCAGGTTCGACATCGTGAACGGACTGGGCCTGTGCGCCCACGCCGCGCGCGCTGGCGGGTCGAACAGCTCGTGGTGGCGCTGGTAGACGCCGATCACCTTGGCCGCCATCGGGCTGTCGAGGTAGATCTTCCAGCGCGACAGGTTCCATTCGTCCGCGTGCAGCGCGAACCAGTACAGCAGTTCCTGGCTGCGCCCGACCGCGAACGCCGGGATCAGCACGTTGCCGCCGTCGCGCCAGGCCTCGTCGAGGATGCGGCCAAGCTCGCGGATGGTGTCGGCACGTTCGCGGTGGTTGCGGTCGCCATAGGTCGATTCCATCAGCACCAGGTCGGCGGCGTCGATTGGCGCGGGGTCGCGCAGGATCGGCGTGCCTTTCGGGCCGAGGTCGCCTGAGAACACCAGCTTGCGGCCGTCGGCCCACAGCTCGACCGCGCTCGAACCGAGGATGTGGCCGGCCTCGCGGAACGCGATCTCGACCCCGGCCAGGATCGCCTTGCGGGTGTCGTAGGGCAGCGGCCGCACCTGCGCCATCGCGGCATTGACGTCGTCGCGGGTGTACAGCGGCAGCAGCCGCGGCTCGCCCGCGCGGCGGTGGCGGTTGCCGCGCTCGGCTTCGCTTTCGGCGATCGAGGCCGCGTCGAGCAGCATGATCGCCATCAGGTCGGCGGTCGCGGCCTGAGCATGGATCGGGCCGCGGAAGCCGCGCTTGACCAGCAGCGGCACCCGGCCGATGTGGTCGATGTGGGCGTGGCTGATGACCAGCGCGTCGAGCGCGGTGGGTTCGAACGGGAACGGTTCGGTGTTGCGGTGCTCGGCTTCGGGGCTGCCCTGGATCATCCCGCAGTCCAGCAGCAGGCGCTTGCCGGCGGCCTCGACCTCGTGCAGGGACCCGGTAACCTCGCCCGCCGCTCCGTGGAAATGCACCCGCATGCGCCGCCCCGTCGATCCTTCGTCAATTGCGCGGAAACGTAGCACGGGCGCCCTCGCGGTCCCGGCGACGCCACCTTCATCACGAAACACGGCGACTTGCGCAACCCGCGCAGCACCGTGGCATGACCTTCGACACCCGCGCCGGGGTCGCTCGGGGGGCTAGTGTCCGCCGACGCCCTTCCGGGTGGTCTTCCGACATTTCCCACGCCCGCTGGCTGGAGTTACCCCGTGACCTTGAACCGCATGTCCCTGAAAAGCCCGCAAGTCCTGATGCTGTCCCTCGCGATCGCCACCGCCGTGGCCGCGTGCGCCAAGCAAGACGCCGCCGCCCCGGCCGCCGATGCCGCCAAGCCGGCGGCCGACGCCGCGGCGTTCACGATCGACGAAAGCAAGCTGCCGCCGGTCAACCGCTTCACCCTGGACAACCTGGACACCAGCAAGGACGCGTGCACCGACTTCGGCGGCTACGTCAACGGCAAGTGGCTGGCCGCCAACGCCATCCCCGGCGACCGCACCTCGTGGGGCGCGTTCGAGATGCTCGACGAGCGTTCCACCGGCGTGCAGCGCCAGCTGGCCGAGCAGGCGGCGGCCAAGGCCGGCGCAACCGGCGTCGAGAAGATCGTCGGCGACTTCTACGCCACCGGCATGGACGCGGCCAAGATCAACGCCCAGGGCATCGAGCCGATCAAGGGCCGCCTGGACGCGATCGCCGCGCTCGATACCCCGGAGAAGATCGCCGAGCACCTGCGCACCACGGCCGCCAGGGGCGAGAACGACCTGTTCGGCTTCGGCCCGGAAGCCGACTTCAAGGACTCCAAGAACAACATCGCCTACGCCGCGCAGGGCGGCCTGGGCCTGCCGGACAAGGAGTACTACGAGAAGGCCGAGCACAAGGAGAAGCTCGCCGCGTACCAGGCGCATATCGCCAAGGTGCTGGAACTGTCGGGCATCGCCGCCGCGGACGCCGCCAAGCAGGCCAAGGACGTGATCGCGTTCGAGACCCGCCTGGCCAAGGTGTCGAAGTCGAGCGAGCAGCTGTCGCGCGACGTCTCGCTGTACTACAACCCGGTGTCGCCGGCCGAGGCCGACAAGTTGACCCCGAACTTCCCGTGGACGAAGTTCTTCGAATCGCAGGGCGTGGCCACGCCGAAGATGTTCTCGCTGGCGATCCCGGCGTTCCACCAGGAAGTCAGCAAGATGCTGGTCGACGTGCCGGCCGCGCAGTGGCAGAGCTACCTGCGCTTCCACACGGTCGATGGCGCTTCGCCGTTCCTGTCTGATGCGTTCGTGCAGCAGAACTTCGCGTTCTACAACCAGACCCTGCGCGGCCAGAAGGAGCTCAAGGAGCGTGGCAAGCGCGTGCTCGACACCATCGAGAACCAGGCCGGCGAGGCCCTGGGCCAGATGTACGTCAAGGTCGCGTTCACGCCGGAGTCCAAGGCGCGCATGGTCACGCTGGTCAAGAACCTCAGCGACGCGCTCAAGGTCCGTATCGAGAACCTGGCCTGGATGAGCCCGGAGACCAAGAAGAAGGCAATGGAGAAGTGGGCCGCCTTCACCCCCAAGATCGGCTACCCCGACAAGTGGCGTGAGTGGAATGGCCTGGCCACCAGCCGCGACAGCTACATCGGCAACGTGCTGGCCGCCAACGAGTTCAACTACAAGTGGATGATGGGCAAGATCGGCAAGCCGGTCGACAAGACCGAGTGGGGCATGCCGCCGCAGATGGTCAACGCCTACTACAACCCGCTGCAGAACGAGATCGTGTTCCCGGCCGCGATCCTGCAACCGCCGTTCTTCGACCCCAATGCCACCGACGAGATCAACTACGGCGGCATCGGTGCGGTGATCGGCCACGAGATGATCCACGGCTACGACGACCAGGGCAGCCGCTTCGGCCCGGCCGGCAACTTCGAGAACTGGTGGACCCCGGCCGACGCCAAGGGCTTCACCGGCCTGACCGACAAGCTGGTCAACCAGTTCGACGGCTACGAGGCGGTCAAGGGCAAGAACGTCAACGGCAAGCTGACCCTGGGCGAGAACATCGCCGACCTCGGCGGCCTGGCGGTGGCTTACGACGCGATGAAGGCGGCCGCGGGCGACAAGCCCGATCCCAAGACCGACGGCCTGACCCGCGACCAGCGCTTCTTCGCCAACTGGGCCACCGTGTGGCGCCGCAACTTCACCCCGGAAGAGCTCAACGTGCGCCTGACCACCGACCCGCACGCGCCGGCCAACTTCCGCGCGATCGGCGCGCCGTCGAACCTGCCGGCGTTCGCCGCGGCGTTCTCGTGCAAGCCGGGCCAGCCGATGGTGCGCGAGGGCGACAAGCAGGTGGTGATCTGGTGATCTGTGCGTAAGTAACGCGTCCGGCCCGCGCTATTCGCGCGGACGCTCGGACGAACGCGGGCCAATGGCTCGTGGGCTGCACCCTCGTCCAGCCTGCGCTATTCGCGCAGGCGCTCGGACGAACGCGAGCCAATGGCTTGCAAGCGTCCAACCTCGCCCTCGTCGGCTAGGCGTGAAGGCCCGGGATCTCCCGGGCCTTCTTTTTTTGCGCGCTGCGTGGGCTTTGCTCTTGAAAAAGTCGCCTCGTGCAGGCGTGTGCTGTTTGAACGCTGCGGCCCGGCACCGTGACGAAACCGTTCAGTGGCTGCCGCGAGGCGATTGTTAGACTCCGGCCAGCCTTCGATCCCCCACTGTGGCCCCCGCCGCAGTCCCGCCTGGAACCCCGCGATGACCCTACGCCCGCTTGCCTGTGCCCTCGCCCTGAGCCTGATCGCCGGCCTCGCCTCGCCGTCCGCCGAAGCCCAAAAGAAGAAGCGCGCTGCCAAGGCCAAGGCCCCGGCCGTCGCTGCCGCCTGCACCGACTTCTACGGCAGCGCCAATGCCGACTGGCTCAAGGCCAACACGCTGTTGCCCGGCGTGCCCTCCCTGTCGGCGCTGGAGCAGCTCAGCGATCGCGCGCGCGCGCAGCAGGTCGAACTGCTCAACACCGCGATGGCCGCACCGCAGGGCAACGTGCAGAAGCTGCTCGGCGACTTCTGGGCCAGCGGCCTGGACGAGGCCTCGGTCGAGCGCGACGGTGCCAACCCGGTGGCGCCGCTGCTGGCACGCATCAACGCGATCAAGAAGGCCAAGGACGTGCCGGCCTCGATCGCCGCGCTGCACCAGGTCGGCATCCCGGTCGCGTTCAATTTCGGCGCCGACGTCGACCTCCAGGACCTCGGCCGCCACATCGGCTACTTCAGCCAAGGCGGCCTGGGCCTGTCCGACCCGGCCTTCTACACCCGCACCGATGCCGAAACGCGCGCGGTGCTTGGCCACTACAACAACTACGTGCAGAAGATCCTCGCGCTGACCGGCACCCCGCAGGCGCAGCTGGCCGCCGAGGCCCAGCAGGTGATCGATCTGGAGACCCGCATCGCGCAGTCGTCCAAGCCGCTCGCGCAGTTGCGCGATCCGCGCGCCAACTACGCCCCAGTCGCCACCGCCACCCTGGCCAAGACCTACAAGCGCCTGCAGCTGGCCGAGTTCCTCAAGGCCCAGGGCGTGACCGACGACAGCGTGTCGATCGCCAACCCGGCGCTGTTCGCGCAGCTTGACGCGCTGGTCGGCGGGCTCAAGCCGGCGCAGTGGAAGACCTACCTGCGCTGGCGCGTCGGCGACGCGATGGCGCCGTACCTGGCCAAGCCATGGCGTGACGCGCACTTCGACTTCCGCGGCCGCATGCTTGCCGGCCAGGCCGCGCCGGCGCCCCGCCAGCAGCAGGTGCTGGACGCGATCAACCTGGCCGCCGGCCCGATGCTGGGGCGCGAGTACGTCGGCCGCTACCTGCCCGCGGCCAACAAGGCACGCGCCGAGGAAATCGCCACCAACGTGCGTGCCGCGCTGGGCGCCGCGCTCGACCGCGACCCGCGGCTGGGCGCAGCCGCCAAGGCCGAAGCCCGCGCCAAGCTGGCCAACCTCAAGATCGAGATCGGCGCGCCGAAGCGCGACCTCGACTACACCGTGCAACCGATGGGCCGTGGCAGCTACGGCGGCAACATCCTGATCGCGTCGACCTGGCACCACCGCGAGGAAATGAAGCGCATCGGCCGCGGCAACGCCGACCGCCGCTGGGACGTGCTGCCGCAGCAGCCGGCGCTGGCGTACGACCTCGCCCAGAACCGCCTGATCGTCACCGCCGCGATGCTGCAGCCGCCGGTGCTCGACCTCAGCCGCGAAACCGCCGCGCAGTACGGCGCCTACGGCGCGCTGGTGGGCCACGAACTGAGCCACGGCTTCGACAGCCGCGGCCGCATGGTCGATGCCAGGGCCGAGGTCCGCGACTGGTGGACGCCGGCCGAGATCGGCGCGTGGGAAGCCTTGGGCAACCGGGTCAGCGCGCAGTACGGCGGCTTCGCGTATCCGGAGCTCAGCGGGATCCGGCTCAACGGCAGCCAGACCCGCGACGAGAACATTGCCGACCTCGCCGGCGTCGAGCTGGCATGGGCGGCCTACAACGCCGCGCAACCGGCGGCCACCAAGGAAGCCAAGCAGGCGTTCTACAAGGGCTGGGCGAGCCTGTGGCCGCAGCAGCTGACCACCGACGCGGCCACCCAACACGCCGCGCGCAACGTGCATGCGCCGGGGCAATGGCGCGCCAACGGGCCGGTGATGAACCTGGCCAGCTTCGGCGAAGCCTACGGCTGCAAGGCCGGCACGCCGATGCAGCTCCAGGCCGAGCAGCAGATCAGGATCTGGCCGTAAACCGGGCGTAGTGGCCCATGGCAGAACGGCGGGGTGACCCGCGCCGTTCTGCTTTCTGCGTCTCCGCGCCAATGCGGATTGCGCAGTCTCGCGGATCCTGAGTCAGCGCACGATCCGCGGTCGCGGCGGCCGACGCTTGCCAAACGGCGGCTGCCCGCGCCAGTAACGGATCAGCAGCCAGCCAAACAGCATCCCGCCCAAGTGCGCGAAGTGGGCCACGCCTGGCATCGTGCCGGTGATGCCCATCAACAGCTCGATGACGCCATAGACGATCACCAGCGTGCGCGCCTTCATTGGGATCGGCGGGATCAACAGCATCACCCGCTGCTGCGGGAACAACATGCCGTAGGCGAGCAGCAACCCGAAGATGCCGCCGGACGCGCCGACCGTCGGGTAGGCCTCGCCGCCCTGCGACATCGTCCACGCGCCGACCGCCAGCTGGCACAGCGCCGCGCCGACCACGCACACCAGGTAGTAGGTCAGGAAGCGGCGGTCGCCCCAGGTGTGCTCCAGCGGCGCGCCGAACATCAACAGCGCCAGCATGTTGAACAGCAGGTGGGCAAAGCCGCCGTGCATGAAGCCGTAGGTCAGCAGTTGCCACGGCAGGAAGCCGCTGCCCGCGTAGGGATCGTTGCCGCTGCCCAGCGGCCACAGCTCGAACGCGGCGAGCGCGGCGTCACCGAGCGTCAGTTGCAGCACGAACACCAGGCCATTGGCGATCATCAAGGCCCGTGTCACGGGCGGCAGGTTGGCGAACATCGCGACTCCTTGGGGGAGCGCACATGGTAGCCGCTGCGCCAGCCGCCGGCTTCGAACCGGTGGTTCAACCCGGCGCCAAACCCCGCCTCAACGGGCCACGGGCTTGCCGGCACGCGGCTTGCGATTGGCGGCCGTCGCCTTGGCACGTGCCGGCGCCGCCGGTGGCGCGCCCCACACCTGCTCGTCCAGGGTCGCCGCCGCGCGCACCCCGCGCACCCGGCCGGACTCCACCGTCAAGCCTTCGCTGCGCAGGCGCTGGCACTGCTCGTCGAACGGCTGCGAACCTTGCGGGAACGCGACCTTGCCGTCCGAACGCAGCACCCGGTGCCAGGGCAGCTTGCGGTCGCTGTTCTGGCTCAACAGCCGCGCCACCAGCCGCGCGCGCCCGGGCAGCCCGGCCCGGCGCGCGACCTCGCCGTAGCCGGCGACCTGGCCACGCGGGATGGCGCGGATCACGGCGAATATGCGTTCGGCGGCGACGTGTGCATCCATCGCGGTAGCATAGCCGCCTGCCCCTGGATGGAGCCTGCGATGCGCAACTTCGAATCGATCCGCCGCCACCTGAAAACCGCCGGCTTCAACACGACGTCGCACGACGAAGACGTGGTCTGCATCGAACTGTCGCTCGAACAGGGCACGCGCCACCAGGCGATCTTCCTGTCCGAACTCGACGACGACGACGGCCGCCCCTACCTGCGCGTGAGTACCGCGGTCGCGCCGACCACCGGCCTGGATGCGCGCCGCGCGCTGGTGTTCAACTGGCAGAGCCGCGTGGGCTACCTGGCGATCGGCGACCTCGACGGCGTGCCCTACCTGCAGCTGTGCGAGAACCGTCCGTACGAAGGCCTGGATGCGGCGGAAGTCGATCGCCTGGTGCTGGAGATCGGCGGGCTTGGGGATCGCATGGAACGGATGATGTCGGCCGGCGGCGATTTGCTCTGAGGGCAAGCCGCCCTGCTGCCGCCGAAACGACGAAGGCCCGCTTGCGCGGGCCTTCTGCTTTCTTGCCGTCGTGCCGCGCGACGGCCGTGGCTACACCCAGCCCATCAGCTTGAACAACTGGAAGAAGCCGTAGGCGATGCCGCCGGCGGCGGGAATCGTCAGGATCCACGCCCAGATCATCTTCTCGACCACGGTCCACTTGATCGAGTTGAAGCGCTTGGCGGTGCCCACGCCCATGATCGCCGACGAGATGTTGTGCGTGGTCGACACCGGGATGCCCAGCGACGACGCCAGGAAGATCACCGACGCCGCGCTGCTCTCGGCCGCGAAGCCGTGGATCGGGTGCAGCTTGACCAGCTTGTGGCCCAGCGTCTTGATGATCCGCCAGCCACCGGCGGCGGTGCCTGCAGCCATCACCACGGCGCAGGTGAGCTTGATCCACAGGTCGATGTCGTTGTTGGCGATCGCGCCCGGCGACGGGTGCAGGAACGCCAGCCACGCCGGCAGGTTGTCGAGCGTGCCGTCGGCCTGTGCCGCGACCAGCGTCAGGGCGACGATGCCCATGGTCTTCTGCGCGTCGTTGGAACCGTGCGCCAGGCCCATGCCGGCGGCACTGACCAGCTGCGCCTTGCCGAAGAAACTGTTGACCCAGCGCGGCCGCGCCAGGCGCCGCAGCAGTCCGCCGCTGCGCGCCATCAGCGAGACCAGCGCGAACAGCACGCCCATCAGCAGGAAACCGGTGGTGAAACCCAGCAGCGGCGAGCTGAACATCGGCACGACCACCTTCCACAGCACGCCGGCGCTCTTGTACCAGGGCTCGGCGGGGCTGGACCAGACGATCGCGTCGACGTTGTCCATCGCCGCGGCGAACGCGGCGCCGCACAGGCCGCCGATCAACGCATGCGACGACGACGACGGCAGCCCCTTCCACCAGGTGATCAGGTTCCAGACGATGCCGCCGAGCAGCGCGCACAGGATCAGCTGCGAACTGACGTTGACCACTTCAGTGTCGATGATCCCGGACGCCACGGTCTTGGCGACCGCGGTGCCCAGCAGCGCGCCGACCAGGTTGGTGGCCGCGGCCAAGCCGACCGCCTGCATCGGCGACAGCACCTTGGTCGCGACCACGGTCGCGATCGAGTTTGCGGTGTCGTGGAAGCCGTTGATGTACTCGAAGATCAGCGCCGCAAGCACGACGACCAGGACCAGGGTCAGCATCGATGCATCTCCATCCAATGCCGCCCGTTACGAGTTCTTGAGGACGATTTCGTACGCCACCACGCCGGCCTCGCGGCAGCGGTCGATGGCTTTCTCGAGGATCTCGAAGAACTCCTTGAGCAGGAACATCTGCAGGTGGTCGAGCTTGCCCGAGTAGATGTCGCGGTACAGCTCCAGCATCAGCCGGTCGGCCTCGTTCTCCAGCGAACGCAGCTTGTCGTTGAGCTCCTTCATCGGCTCCAGCTTCATGCCGCGCAGCAGGTGCACCATCTGCACGACCACGCCGGAGGCCTGCTCGAGCATCGCCGCGCGCGGCGCGAAGTCGATGCCGTCCAGGTGCTGCAGCGCCAGCGAGTAGCGGTCGGCGAATTTCTCGACCTGCTTGGGGATCTTGTACAGCGCCGACCCCAGCGCCTCGATGTCCTCGCGCTCGATCGGGGTGATGAAGCTGTTGACCAGCTCGTGGCTGATCTTGTCAGAGGCCGCGCGCTCACGCTGGCGGGCCAGCTTGAACGCGTCCAGCGGCGGCTGCCGGCTGGTGTCCTTCAGCATCACGTGCAGCGCCTTGGTGCTGTCGTGGGCGGCGACGGCCGCCTCTTCGAGCAGCGTGTAGAACTGCATGCCCTGGCCGAAAATCGTTTGCAGTGAAAACATGTGCAGGCCTCGTGGTACCGGCTGGAAGGTCGTGGGAACGGCAGCGGGCGCGATTATGACGGTTTCGAGACAGTCGCGCGCACCTTCACGAAGGCCGGCTTTGGGCGCCTGCTAAGATCGGGCGCGCTTCTTCACCCCCGCCAGGCCCTCCACTCCATGGAAGACGACACTAAGAAGTCAGCTACCTTGCCGCTGACCCAGCCGCCCCCCCGGCGTACCGCCCCGGCCCTCCCGCAAGGCCCGCAGGAACGGACGCAATGCTGGAACTCCTAGTCGTCCTTGCCCTGATCGTGCTCAACGCCTTCTTCGCGCTGTCGGAGATGGCGTTGATGACCTCGCGCAAGCTGCGCCTCAAGCAGCTGGCGCAGACCAGCCGCGGCGCGCGCAAGGCGCTCGCCCTGGCCGAACACCCCGACAACCTGCTCTCGACCGTGCAGGTCGGCATCACCCTGATCGGCGTGCTGACCGGTGTGTTCGGCGGCGACGCGATCGGCCTGCTGATCGCCGGCTGGATCGAGGGCATCTGGCCGGAAGCGCGCGAGTACGCGCGGGGCATCGGCATCGGCACCGCGGTCGGCCTGATCACCGCCGCGCAGGTCATCTTCGGCGAGCTGATCCCGAAGCGCCTGGCGCTGACCAATCCGGAGGTGATCGCCGCCGCGATCGCGATCCCCCTCGACGGCCTGGCACGGGCCGCCAAGCCGATCGTGTTCACCCTCGGCGCGATCAACCGCCTGGTGCTGCGCCTGCTCGGCATCAAGGACGACGCCCGCAGCGAGATCAGCGAGGAAGAGATCCGCCTGCTGGTGACCGAGAGCCACGAGCAGGGCGTGATCGACGCCGACGAACGCAAGATGATGAACCGCGTGCTCAGCCTCGGCGACCGCACCACCGAGAGCCTGATGACGCCGCGCATGCGCATCGCCTGGCTTGACGCGGGCGCGCCGCTCGAGGAGAACCTGGCCACGATGCGCGAGTCGCCATTTTCGCGGTTCCCGGTCTATCGCGGCAGTGACCAGGACGTGATGGGCATCCTCGAGGCGAAGTCGCTGCTGCGCGATCTCGGCCAGGGCACCCCGCCGGATCTGTTTGCGAACACGCGCGAGGCGCTGTTCGTGTCCGAATCCACCCACGCGCTGAAGCTGCTGGAGATTTTCCGCGAGGAACAGCAGTCGCTGGCGCTGGTGGTCGACGAGTACGGCGACGTCACCGGCCTGGTCACGGTCAACGACCTGATGGGCGCGGTGATCGGCCGCGTGCAGATCGGCACCACGCCATCGGCCGAGTCGGACGACAACGAAGCACCGGTGGTGCAGCGTGCCGACGGTTCCTACCTGATCGACGGCGCGCTGGCGGTCGAGGACCTGCGCGAACTGATCGGCGGCGGGCGTCTGCCCGACGAGGACGAACACGACTTCCACACCGCCGCGGGCATGGTGATTGCGCACTTTGGTCGCATCCCGCACGTCGGCGAGTACTTCGACTGGGCCAAGTGGCGGGTCGAGGTGGTCGACCTCGATGGTCCGCGCATCGACAAGCTGCTGCTGCAGCGGCGCCCCGAGCAGGCCGCCAACGGTGAAGACGAGCATGACTGAGCACGGCCCCCACACCGAGGAGGCCGGCACCCGCGCGCTGCTCGACGCGATCGCCACCGGCGATCCGCAGGAAACACTTAAGCTCGGCGACGTGTTCGCCGGGCTGGGCAAGCGCTCGTTCGGGATGCTGCTGTTCGTGTCCACCCTGCCCGCCTTCATTCCGATCCCGGGCGTGGGCGGCGCGATCAGTGGACCGCTGGTGGTGTTGATCGGCGCGCAATTGCTGGTCGGCCTGCGCAAGCCGTGGCTGCCGAAGTTCATCGCCCGCCGCGGCCCGCACCGGCATGCGGTCGCGCGCTTCCGCGACATGATTTCGCCATGGCTGGCGCGGCTGGAACGCGTGGTCACGCCGCACTCGCCGGCGCTGCTCGACCACCGCGTGGCCAGCGCCTTCACCGGCATGCAATTGGTGCTGCTTGGGCTGCTGTTGTCGCTGCCGATCCCGTTTACCAACTTCGTGTTCGGCGGCCTGCTGCTGCTGTTTGCGTTGGCCCTGCTCGAGCGCGACGGTCGCCTGATGGCCGTGGCCTGGACCGCCGGGGTGATCGCGGTGGCGGTGTTCGGGGTGCTGTCGGGCAACCTGGCGGCGATGGCCGCGCGCTGGGTCGACCTGCTGGTCTAGCGCCGGGGTGGTACGGCGCGGCGCTGATGCCGTAAGCCACGAAAACCACCGCAGAGCAATCCGAGCAGGCTCGGATCTACAAAAGCGCCGGCATCGTTGTTGTAGGGCCGAGCCGGCTCCGCACCGCGTCGCGCAAACAGCCTGCGCAAGGCGAGCAAGCTCGGCTGCAGATGGCCGTCAGCCCAGCAGCGCCAGGAACTCGTCGATCGCCACCGGGTGGCCGAGCCAGTAGCCCTGCGCCAGGTCGCAGCCGCGTTCGCGCAGGATCGCGTACTGGCCTTCCTGCTCGACGCCTTCGGCGACCACGGTGATGCCCAGCGAGTGCGCCATCGCGATGATCGCGGTGGTCAGTGCCAGGTCGTCCGGGTCGCGCAGCACGTCGGCGACGAAGCTGCGGTCGATCTTGACGCCGTCAACCGGCACCCGGCGCAGGTGGCTGAGCCCGGAGAAGCCGGTGCCGAAATCGTCGAGCCAGACCTTCACGCCCATCGTGCGCAGCTTGGTCAACAGCGTGCTCGCATGCGCCTCGTCGCCGATCACCGCCGTTTCGGTCAGCTCGACGTGCAGGCGATCCGCCGGAAGCCCGCTGTCGCGTAGGCAGGCCGACACCACCAGCGGCAGGTCGCCACTGCGCAGTTGCCGCGGCGACACGTTGACCGACACGAACAGCGGCGGGCCGCCAGCGCGGGTGGGCCAGCGCGCGGCGTCGCCGCAGGCCGCGCGCAACACCTGCGGCCCGAGCGTCTCGATCAGCCCACTCTGCTCGGCCACGTCGATGAACACCGATGGTGCGACCTGCCCGTGCTCGGGGTGCAGCCAGCGCAGCAGCGCTTCGGCACCGACCATTACCCCGTCGGACAGCCTGTAGACCGGCTGGTAGGCCAGGCTCAGCTCGCCGCGCTCCCAGGCGCCGCGAAGCTCCTGCTCCAGGTGCATGCGGCGCTCGGCCGCCTGATCCATTACCCGGCTGTAGAACCGGTAGCAGTTCTTCCCGGCGACCTTGGCCTGGTACATCGCGATATCGCCGTTCTTCATCAGCGACAGCGCGCCCGACGCGTCCTCGGGGAACATCGTCACCCCGATCGACGTGCCCAGGAATACCTGCCGGTCGTGCACCAGGATCGGCTGCCCGAGTTCCTCCACCAGCGCTTCAGCCAGCCGGCTGGCGGTCTGGCGCACGTCGCCGCCCTGGCCCTGCCCGGCCTGCACCAGGATCACGAACTCGTCGCCGCCGAAGCGCGCGAGCTTGGCATCGCCGCCGCCCAGCCGCTGCACGGTGTCGCTGATGCGGTTGGAGAACTGCAGCAGCACCTCGTCGCCGGCGTCGTGGCCCAGGGTGTCGTTGACGCGCTTGAAATCGTCGATGTCGGCGAATAGCAGCGCCAGCTGGCGACCGGCGCCGCGTAGCTCCAGCAGGCGCTGGTCGAGGGTCTCGCGGAATGCCAGGCGGTTGGACAAGCCGGTCAACGCATCGGTGTAGGCCATGCGCCGGATCTCGCGGTCGTGGCGGGCCACCGACTGGCCCATGCGCCCGAACGCGCGCATCAGGTCGCCGACCTCGTCATGGCGGTGGCTGACCGGCATGCTGGTGTCGAACTGGCCTTCCTCGATCGCGCGCGCCGAGTCGGCCAGTTGCCGGATCGGGCGCACCAGCGAGCGCTGGATCAGCACCAGCATCAGCCCGCCCAGGCCGACCAGGCCCAGGCTCAGCAAGCCCACCCACAGCAACTGCCGCCGGCCCAGTTCGCTCAGGCGCGTGCGCAGGTCGGCGACCGCGCCGTCCTGGTAGCGCTGCACTTCCAGCAGGTCGAAGCCGACGCGCACGCCGCCAAGGCGCTGGTTGCCGATCATGATCGGCGCGGAGATGTCCATCACCCGCTGGTCGGACTGGGTGTGCAGCGCGCGCGCGGCGATCACTTCGTAGGCCATGGCGTCGTCCATGCGCTTGCCGTAGCTGGGGATCTCCTCGGTGCCGTCGTGCAGCACGTTGCCTTCGACGTCGTAGACGATCAGGTAGCCGATGCCGGGCTGGCGCAGCGTCGCCCGGCCGAGCTCGCCGATCGCGTCCAGGTCGAAGTAGTACAGCGGGTTGCTGAGCGACTCGGCCAGTTGCGCCACCACGCCCTCGCCGCGGCGGTGCAGGGCCGAGTCGACCATGTCGGTCATCGCGTCGCGGCTGACCTCCTCGACCGCGCGCTGCATCCGCGCCTGGCGGACCCACAGCAGGGTCATCAGCGCCAGCACCACCAGCAGCGCCAAGCCCATCATTGCCAGGAACTTGGCCTGCAGCCCGTAGCGCAGGTTCATTCGACGTCCGCCCTCACCCGGCCGACGCCGACGGCGATGTGGTCGAGGGCGTGCTGCGAGGTGGGATCGATCTCCAGGAATCGGGTGGTCTTGAAGAAGCGCAGCAAGGCCTCGCTGGCGTCGGGATCGGCGGCCGCTTCGCTCAGCACCTCGCGCAGTCGCGCCTTGACCTTGGGGTTGAGGTCACCGCGCACCAGTTCCACCGCGCGTGGGTAGTTGGGGGTCATACCGATGACCACCAGGTCGCGGCGGAACGCGACAGGCATGCGCCGGGGGTTGTCCCAGTCCAAGTTGCTCATCACCCCGGCATCGACCAGGCGCTTGTGCACCCAGGTGGCGATGTTGAGTTCCGAGCGCGCAAACAGATAACCGACGACGCCCGAGTCCAGCCGGTCGGTGGGCGAGAGCAGGATTTCCAGCGACAGGCCGCGGTCGAGCAGTTCCGCGGCCGGCACCAGGTAGGCACTGGTCGATGACGGCCGCTGGAACGCGACGCTGTGGCCGCGCAGGTCGTCGAGGGAGCGCAGGCCGCTGTCGCGCCGCGCGAAGAACACGCTGTGGTACTGGCTGGTGCCATCGCGCTCGGTCAGCAGGATCGGCCTGGCCTGCGCGCGCTGCTGCAGCAGCACCGCGGTGCCGGCGGTCTCGCTGACCCAGTCGACCCGACCGCGGCGCAGGTAGCTGGCCATCTGCTGCGGGTCCTTGGCCATCAGGATCCGGCCTTCGCGGATGCCGACATCGGCCATACGCGGCACCACGTAGTCGAGCAGGGGCTTGAGCTGTTCGTAGTGCGCCTTGGGATCGTCGCTGATCCGCCCCAGCACCAGCACCCCGGGGTCGTCGGCGAAGGCCGCTCGCATCGGCAGCGCCAAGGCGAGCGCGATCATGAAGATGGCGATGCGGCGCGCGCTGGCGATCAAGCGGGAAGGCCCGGTCCGGTGTAGTGCCGCAGCCTAATCGAAAGCCGCCGGGGCCGATAGCACCGCCGGCCGGGGCGCCTGGCGGCTATGAGCGGCGTTGGCTGGCGAGCATCGCCATGCGCTGGGCGTCGGCCAGGATGCCGCGCAACAGGCGCACCTCTCGCTCGTCGGGCTGCGCGCGCAGGAACAGCCGCCGCAGCTTGCGCATCGCCGAGTCCGGGGCACGGCCCTTGTGGAAATCGATCGCGTCCAGGGTTTCGCCGAGCTGGCTGAAGAAGCCTTCCATCTGCGCATGCGAGGCCGGCGGTTCCTCGCGCTCCCCGTCCGCCGACACGGGCGCGGCGGCCGCGTCGCCCAGCATCGCCAGGCGCAGCTCGTAGCTGAGCACCTGGACCGCGGCGGCGAGGTTCAGCGAGCTGTAATCGGGATTGGCCGGGATGTGCACGGCGGCGTGGCACAGCTGCAGCTCGTCGTTGCTCAGGCCGGTGCGCTCGCGGCCGAACACCAGCGCGACCTCGGCGCCAGCGGCCGCCTCGGCCACTACGCGCGCGGCGGCATCCCGCGGCAGCAGCTCGTCGAGCGCGACCCGACGGCTGCGCGCGGTGCAGCCCAGCACCCAGCGGCAGTCGGCGATTGCCTCGGCCAAGGTCGCGCAGGTGGTGGCGCCGCTGAGCACGTCGTCGGCGCCGGCGGCGAGCGCGAACGAGTCGACGTTTGGTGCCCGCTCGGGCGCGACCAGCACCAGCCGCGACAGGCCCATAGTCTTCATCGCGCGCGCCGCCGAGCCGATGTTGCCCGGGTGCTGGGTGCCGACCAAGACGATGCGCAGGCGGGATGCGGGGGATAGCGAGGGGGTGGCCGGGGCCGAGTCGTTACTCATGGACGCAATGGTAAACTCCGCGGCCCGGCCCCAGCGCCGGCCTGCTCTTTCACGGCGCCGGCTGCCCAGCAGCCCGCGTTCAAACCAGCCGCTCATCCCCACCTCAACCGTCCGAGGCCGTTCGCCATGCAGAAACCCGCCGTCACCCTCATGGTCAAGGCCGCCCGCGCCGCCGGCAACGTGCTGCTGCGGCACATGTACAAGCTGGACGCGCTGAACGTGGTCGAGAAGGACCGGATGGACTTCGCCAGCGAAGTCGACAGCCTGGCCGAGAAAGAGATCATCAAGGAGTTCCGCCGCTCCACCCCCGATTACGCGATCCTGGCCGAGGAAACCGGCTCGACCGGCCAGAACCGCTTCACCTGGGTGATCGACCCGCTCGACGGCACCAGCAACTACCTGCGTGGCATCCCCCATTTCTGCGTGTCGATCGCGCTGGTCGAGAACGGCGAGCCCGTCCACGGCGTGATCTTCGACCCGCTGCGCAACGAGCTGTTCACCAGCAGCCGCGGCAGCGGCACCGTGCTCAACGACAAGCGCGTGCGCGTGGCCGACCGCAAGGATCTCAACGGCGCGATGCTGGTCACCGGCTTCCCGCCGCGCGAGCGCGCCCGCGCCAGCGCCCAGCTCAAGTGCATCGACACGCTGCTGACCGAGGCCGAGGACATCCGCCGCACCGGTTCGGCCGCGCTCGACTTGGCCTATGTCGCCTGCGGCCGCGCCGACGCCTATTTCGAGGCCGGCGTGAAGCCGTGGGACATCGCCGCCGGCGTGCTGATGGTGCGCGAGGCCGGCGGCAAGGTCAGCGACTTCCGCGGCCGCACCACCGGGCCGATGGACAACCGCGGCCTGGCGGGTCGCCCGCTGATCGCCGGCAACCTGAAGATCAGCGACGTGCTGCAGCAGAAGATCGTCAACACCGGTTACGCCGCCGCGTTTGATTGAGCCGGCGCGCCTGTAGGCCGAGCCTGCTCGGCACACGCAACCACCGATCGGCTCCGAAAAAGAGCGTGCCGAGCAGGCTCGGCACCTACAGACCACAAAAAAGGCCGCGAGATCGCGGCCTTTTTTGTGTCCGGTCGCAGGCGCTTACGGGCGGCGCGCCATCGCCTCTTCGTCCTTGGCCTTGGGCATCAGGTCCTGCTTGGTGACCTTGAGGAAGCCCAGCGTCAGCAGCGGGCACGCGGCGAAGATCGACGACAAGGTGCCCAGCACGATGCCGATCATCTGCGCCTCGGCCATGCCCTGCAGCGAACCGCCGCCGTACAGGTACAGCGCCAGCACGGTCAGGAACGCCACGAACGACACGATGATCGTGCGCGACAGCGTCTGGTTGATCGACTTGTTGAGGATCGTCTCCGGATCGGCGCGCATCGAGCGGAAGTTCTCGCGCACGCGGTCGAACACCACGATCTTGTCGTTGATCGAGTAGCCCAGCACCGACAGGATGCCGGCCAGCACGGTCAGGTCGAACTCGTGTTGGGTCAGCGCGAACCAGCCGGCGACGATGGTGATGTCGCTGAGCGTGGTGATGATCGCGGCGATCGCGAACTTCTTCTCGAAGCGGAACGAGATGTAGATCAGGAAGCCGACGACCACGAAGATCAGCGCCCAGATGCCGTTGATCGCCAGGTCCTTGCCGACCTGCGCGCCGACCACCTCGCTGCTCATCACCTGGCCGGGGTTGTCGGCGCTCGATGCCGCGCGCTGGACCTGCGAGGCGATGCTGGTGGTCGCATCGTCGCCGGCACCGGCCGGCGGCTTCGACTGCAGGCGGATCAGCAGGTCGTTGCCCGATCCGAAGGTCTGCACCTGCGGGTTCTCGAAGCCGGCCTTCTCCAGCCGCCGGCGCACGTCCTCGACCTCGACCGGTTTGGCGAAGCGCAACTCGATGCCGGTGCCACCGGTGAAGTCGAGCGCGAAGTTGAAGCCCTTGGCGGCGATCAGGCCGACCGCGGCAAGCGTCAGCAGCGCGGTCAGCGCCAGCGACACCCAGCGCAGGCGCATGAAGTTGTAGTTGCTGTCGTACGGGATGAGGTTGAAAGGTTTCATGTGTGGTCCCGTCAGATGGCGATCGACTTGAGCTTGCGGCGACCGCCGTAGATCAGCGTGGCGATGCCGCGCGAGACGCCAACGGCGGTGTACATCGAGGTCAGGATGCCGACGATCAGCGCGACCGCGAAGCCCTTGACTGGCCCGGAGCCGAACGCGAACAGCGCGATGCCGGCGAGGATGGCGGTGGTGTTGGCATCGGTGATGGTGCCGGCCGCCTTGTCGTAGCCGCCGGCGATCGCCGCCTGTGGCGGCACCCCGAGGCGCAACTCCTCGCGTATGCGTTCGTTGATCAGCACGTTGGCGTCGACCGACATGCCCACCGTCAGCGCGATGCCGGCCAGGCCTGGCAGCGTCAGGGTGGCGCCGAACAGCGACATCACCGCGATCACCATCAGCATGTTGACCAGCAGCGCCAGGCAGGTGATCAGGCCGAACATGCGGTAGTAGATGAGGAAGAATGCCAGCGCGAACACGAAGGAATAGGCCACCGCGCGCAGGCCGCGCTCGACGTTCTCGGCGCCCAGGCTGGGGCCGACGATGCGCTCCTCGATGAAGTCCATCGGCGCGGCCAGCGAACCCGAGCGCAGCTGCAGGGCCAGGTCGGCGGCGAACTTGGAGCTCTCCAGGCCGGTGGTCTGGAACTCCTTGCCGAACACGCCGTTGATGGTCGCGGCGTTGATGACTTCCTCATTGATGCGGGTCGTGCGGATTTCCTTGCCGTCGACCACGCGCACCTCGGGGATGCGCTCGATGTAGACCACCGCCATCAGCTTGCCGACGTTCTCGGTGGTGTAGTCGAACATGCGCTGGCCGCCGGCGTTGTTGAGCCGCACGGACACCGCCGGCGAGCCGGTCTGCGAGTCGAACACCGATGTCGCGCCGACCAGCTGGTCGCCGGTGGCGATCACGCGCTTGTTGAGCAAAATCGGCATCGGCTTGCCGTCGGGACCGAGTTCCTTGCGGTAGTAGACGCGCGCCTCGGGCGGCACGTTGCCGCTGGCGACGGCGTCGTAGGCATTGCCCTCGACGACCGCGCGGTACTCCAGCGTGGCGGTCGCGCCGAGCACGCGCTTGGCCTGGGCGGTGTCCTGCACGCCCGCCAGCTGCACCACGATGCGGTCGTCGCCCTGGCGCTGGATGATCGGCTCGGTGACGCCCAGCGCGTTGATGCGGTTGCGCAGCGTGCCGACGTTCTGCTCGATCGCCTCGGCCGCCAGTCGCTTGAGCTCGGCTTCGGTCATCCGCACCGAGACGGTGTTGCCGACCACGTCGACGCTCAGCGTCGGCTGGTTGGTCAGGATCAAGCCACGCGCCTTCTCGGCGTCGGCGGCGCTGGCCAGAGTGGCGACGATGGCATTGTTGGCACGGCGTTCGACCGACTCGTAGCGCACGCGGTTGTCGCGCAACTGCACGCGAATGTCCTCGGCGGTGGCATCCAGGCGCTTGTCGAGGGCGGCCTTCTGGTCCACCTGCATGGTGAAATGCACGCCGCCCTGCAGGTCCAGGCCGAGCCGCATCGGCTGGGCACCGATCGCCTCCAGCCAGTTCGGCAGGGTCGACGCCAAGTTCAGCGCCACCACGTAGCCGCTGCCCAGTTCCGGGCGCAGCGTGTCGGCGGCCTTGACCTGCTGGTCGGCGTTGAACAGGCGCACCAGCAGGTTGCCGCCCTTCTCCAGCTCGACGGCCTTGACGGCGACGCCGGCCTGCTTGAGCTCGCCCTCCACGCGCGTGCGCAGCGCCGCGTCGACCGGAGCCCCGCGGCTGGCGGTGACCTGCACCGACGGGTCCTGGGTGAACGCGATCGGCAACGCATACAGCGCGCTGAGCAGCAGGACGACCAGGATGACGAAGTATTTCCAGCGCGCGTAGGTCAACATCGAATGCCCCTGCGGCAGCCGAGGCTGCCGTGAATCAATGGTGGGTCGATTGGTGGTTCAGTGGGTCTTGGCGGCGCTGGAGGCCGACTTCAAGGTGCGTGGCGCGCCTCGGGCCGGCTCCAGTCCGCGCCGTCTTCTCAAGACGCCTTCAGGGTGCCCTTGGGCAGCACGCTGGCGATCGCGCCCTTCTGCACGCGGATGCGCACGTTGTCGGCGATCTCGACGCTGACGAAGTTGTCGCCGATGTCCGACACGGTGCCGGCGATGCCGCCGTTGGTGATGACCTCGTCGCCGCGCGACAGCTTCTCCAGCATCGCCTTGTGCTCCTTGGCGCGCTTCATCTGCGGGCGGATCATCAGGAAGTACATCACGCCGATCAGCAGCACCGGGAACAGCAGCGACATGCCGAAACCACCCGGGGCGGGCTGGCCGGCGGCCTGGGCGTAGGCGGGGGAGATCACGAGGTCGAG
This sequence comes from Lysobacter koreensis, assembly GCF_042677045.1. Taxonomy (NCBI): domain Bacteria; kingdom Pseudomonadati; phylum Pseudomonadota; class Gammaproteobacteria; order Lysobacterales; family Lysobacteraceae; genus Lysobacter; species Lysobacter koreensis. Next base: position 901,882 of record NZ_JBHTIH010000003.1, on the reverse strand, counting down.
CAGGTTCATGTCGGATGTCCTGGGGCGAAAATAGCCGGGGATTATGCCACGGGGCTTGCTGCTCCCTGCTCCCGGCGGCGCGAGAAGGTGCCCGGAGGGTGGAGGGAGGCGTTCGAAACCACGATTGCGCCGCAATCGGGCACTTCGCGCGCCTTCACCCCTGCCCCTCTCCTGCGGGGCGGGAGGGGGACTCAACCCGTGCGGCGTAGAAGGACTCCCGGAAGGCCTGGAAGGTTCCCTGCCCGATCGCGTCGCGCATCTGCGCCATCAGCCGCTGGTAGTAGCGCAGGTTGTGCAGCGTGCCCAGCATCGGCCCGAGCATCTCGTTGCAGCGGTCCAGGTGGCGCAGGTAGCTGCGGCTGAAGCCGTTGCGGCAGGCGTAGCAGTCGCAGCCTTCCTCGATCGGCCGCACGTCGTGCTCGTACTTGGAGTTGCGGATGCGCACCGTGCCGAACGAGGTGAAGAAGTGGCCGTTGCGCGCGTTGCGGGTCGGCATCACGCAATCGAACATGTCGACCCCGCGTGCGACCGATTCGACCAGGTCCTCGGGCCGGCCCACCCCCATAAGGTAGCGCGGCCGGTCTTCGGGCAGTTGCGGGGCGGTGTGTTCGAGCATCGCGTTGCGCTCGGCCTCCGGCTCGCCGACCGCAAGGCCACCGATCGCATAGCCGTCGAAACCGATGTCCCTGAGCGCCGCCGCCGAGCGTGTGCGCAGGTCGTGGTGCACGCCGCCCTGGACGATCCCGAACAGCGCCGCGTCGTTGCCTTCGTGCGCACGCTTGCTCCGTTCCGCCCAGCGCAGGCTCAGCTCCATCGAGGTACGCGCGACTTCCTCGGTGGCAGGGTACGGCGTGCACTCGTCGAAGATCATCACGACGTCCGAGTCGAGCACCTTCTGGATGTGCATGCTCTCCTCGGGCCCGAGGAACACCTTGCTGCCGTCGGTCGGCGCGGCGAAGGTCACGCCGGCCTCGGTGATCTTGCGCTTGTGCGCCAGCGAGAACACCTGGAATCCACCCGAATCGGTGAGGATCGGCCCGCTCCAGCGCGCGAACCCGTGCAGGCCGCCGTGCTCGGCAATCACCTCCAGCCCGGGCCGCAGGTACAGGTGGAAGGTGTTGCCCAGGATGATCTGCGCGCCGAGTTCGGCGACGTGCTCGGGCATGATCCCCTTGACCGAGCCATAGGTGCCGACCGGCATGAACGCCGGCGTTTCCACCGTGCCCCGCGGGAAGGTCAGCCGCCCGCGGCGCGCGGCGCCGTCGGTGGCGAGCAGTTCGAAGTTCATTCGGCTCAAGCTGGTTCCTTTACTGAAAAGCAATGCAACGGGTCGTGGAGTCCTGCCGCGCGCGGCGGCGCGTTCTTCATTCCGGCGACCGAGTCTCTTCCCGGCGCGGCCACAGCAACATCGCATCGCCATACGAGAAGAAGCGATACCTCTCGCGGATCGCATGGTCGTACGCGGCAAACATCCGCTCCTTGCCGACAAACGCCGATACCAGCATCAGCAAGGTGCTTTCCGGCAAGTGGAAATTGGTAATCAGCGCGTCGACCGAACGGATCGCATAGCCGGGCAGGATGAACAACCGCGTTTCGCCGGCGAACGGCTGCAATTGGCGCTCGCCGTGCTCGTCCTCGCGCATCGCCGACTCCAGCGCCCGCACCACCGTGGTACCGACCGCGACCACGCGCCCGCCGGCGGCGCGGGTGCGGCGGATCTGCTCGATCAGGGCGGCGCCGACATTGAGCCACTCGCTGTGCATCACGTGCTGGTCGAGGCTGTCGGCGCGCACCGGCTGGAACGTGCCCGCCCCCACGTGCAGGGTGACGTGGCCGAACTCCACGCCGCGCGCCTGCAGCCGCGCCAGCAGGGCCTCGTCGAAATGCAGGCCGGCGGTCGGCGCCGCGACCGCCCCCACCTCGCGCGCGAACACGGTCTGGTAGCGCTGCGCATCGTCGCTGCCCGGCTCGCGCTGGATGTACGGCGGCAGCGGCAGCCGGCCGGCGTGCAGCAACCAGGTTTCCAGCGCCTCGCCGACCTCGAAGCGCAGGTGGTAGAACTCGCCGTCGCGACCCAGCACCTCGGCCTGCCCGCCGGCATCCAGGGCGATGCGCGCGCCCGCCTTCGGCGACTTGCTCACGCCCAGCTGCGCGCGCGCCTCGTTGCCGCCGAGCAGGCGCTCGATCAGGATCTCGACCCGCCCGCCGGTGGTCTTCTGCCCGAACAGGCGCGCCGGGATCACCCGGGTGTCGTTGAACACCAGCAGGTCGCCGGGTGCGAGCAGCTCCGGCAGGTCGCGGAACACGCGGTCCTCGAAGCGCGGCTCGTGGTTCGTTGTCGCCGGGACGACCAGCAGCCGGCTGGCCGATCGTTCGGGCAGTGGCGCCTGCGCGATCAGCTCGGGCGGCAGGTCGTAGTGGAAATCGGACTTCTTCAAGGACGGCGCCACGGCGGAAAGCCCGCCATTGTAAGGAGTTGCGGCCGGCGCTCCGAGCCAGCGCCGCCTCAGCGCTCGAACTTCGCCGACAGGACGATCGCCGAGGTGGTGCGCTCGACGCCGTCGATGGCGCCGATCCGGTCGGTCAGTTCGTCCATTTCGCCGACGCTGGGCACCACGCCCAGGGCCATCAGGTCGAACGCGCCGCTGACCGAGTGCAGGGCGCGCACCGCGGGCATCGCGTGTAGCGCCTCGACCACCGACGCCATCTGCTTGGGCAGCACCGTGATCATGATGTGGGCGCGGATGTGGCCGTGCTCGGCGGCGTCGTGGACGCGCACGGTGTAACCGCCGATGACGCCCAGCCGTTCCAGGCGCTCGATGCGACTTTGCACCGTGGTCCGCGACAGCTTCAGGCGCCGCGCAATCTCCGCGGTCGAGGCGCGCGCGTTCTCGCGCAGCACGGATAACAGCTGCTGGTCGTGGGCGGTGATCTTCATAATTCAGTGAAAACTAGTCGATTAGACGAAATGGTGACTTATTTCGTCCAAATCCACACTGTCTATCGACGGTTTTATCCAGATAATAGCCAGATGACTTCAGTCCAGGAGGCTTCCGTGGCCGTGATCGACAAACTCGCCCCTCTGCGTTCCCATGCCGGCACCCGCCGCACCCCGGGCCTCGACGACGCCACGGTCGCCCGTTTCGCCGCCAGCCATCCCGACCTGGTCGAAGCAATCGATGCCGCCGCGGCCGAATACGCGCGCATCCGCGGCGACTTCGCCGAGCTGCTGGACCTGGACGAGGACGCGCAGGTCCACGCCGTCCAAGCCGGCTACATCAATTTCTACCCGGACGACGCGGTCAACCCGTACATTGCGCTGACCGCGCGCGGGCCGTGGATCATCACCCTCAAGGGTGCGGTGCTGCACGATTCCGGCGGCTACGGCATGCTCGGTTTCGGCCACGCCCCAAAGGCGATGCTCGACGCGATGGCCAAGCCGCAGGCGATGGCCAACATCATGACGCCGTCGCTTTCGCAGCTGCGCTTCGAGCGCCTGCTGCGCGCCGCGATCGGCGCCAATCGCGGCGGTTGCCCGTACGACAAGTTTCTGTGCCTGAACTCGGGCTCGGAATCGGTGTCGCTGGCCGCGCGCATCGCCGACGTCAACACCAAGCTGATGACCGACCCGGGCGCGAAGCATGCCGGGCGCGCGATCAAGCGCGTGGTGGTCAAGGGCAGCTTCCACGGCCGCACCGAGCGCCCTGCGCTGTACTCGGACTCCTCGCGCGCTGCCTACGTCAAGCACTTGGCCAGCTTCCGCGGCGAGGACAGCATGATCACCGTCGAGCCCTACGACATCGACGCGCTGAAGAAGGTCTTCGCCGATGCCGAGACCCACGGCTGGTTCATCGAGGCGATGTTCCTGGAGCCGGTGATGGGCGAAGGCGACCCGGGCCGCGGCGTGCCGGTGGCGTTCTACAACGCCGCACGCGAGCTCACCAAGGCGCACGGCGCGTTGCTGCTGGTCGATTCGATCCAGGCCGGCCTGCGCGCGCACGGCGTGTTGTCGATCATCGATTACCCGGGCTTCGAGAACGCCGAAGCACCGGACATGGAGACCTACTCCAAGGCGCTCAACGCCGGCCAGTACCCGCTATCGGTGCTGGCGGTGGGCCCGCACGCCGCACAGCTGTACAAGAAAGGCCTGTACGGCAACACCATGACCACGAACCCGCGCGCGCTCGACGTGGCCTGCGCGGTGCTGGCGCAGGTGACCCCGCAGCTGCGCGACAACATCCGCGCGCGCGGCGCCGAGGCCGTGGCCAAGCTGGAGAAGCTCAAGGCCGAACTGGGCGGGCTGATCACCAAGGTCCAGGGCACCGGCCTGCTGTTCTCGTGCGAACTCGCGCCGCAGTTCAAGTGCTACGGCGCCGGCTCGACCGAGGAATGGCTGCGCGAGCGCGGCATCGGCGTGATCCACGGCGGCGTCAACTCGCTGCGCTTCACCCCGACCTTCACCATCACCAGCGAGGAGATCGACCTGCTGGTGGGCATGGTCGGGCGGGCGTTGCAGGAAGGCCCGCGCGCGCAGCAGGCGGCCGCCGCGTAAGCCTTGCTCGCGTCGTCGGCAACACCTGGGAAAGGCCGGAGCGATCCGGCCTTTCGCGTTTCTGCGCTAGGCTCGTCAAAAATTCCGCGCGGGTCATCCATGAAGATCGTCGAAGTCCGCCATCCCCTGGTGCAGCACAAACTCGGGCTGATGCGCCGGGTCGGCAACAGCACCAAGGAGTTCCGCGAGCTGGCGTCGGAAGTCGCGACCCTGCTGACCTACGAGGCCACCGCCGACCTGGAGACCGAGGACGCGGTCGTCGACGGCTGGGCCGGGCCGGTCGCCACGCGCCGCATCAAGGGCCGCAAGATCACCCTGGTGCCGATCCTGCGCGCGGGCCTGGGCATGCTGCCTGGCGTGCTGGAACTGATCCCGGCCGCCAAGGTCGGCGTGGTCGGCCTGCAGCGCGACGAGCACACGCTGCAGCCGGTTGGCTACTACGAGAAACTCACCGCCCGCATGGACGAGCGCACCGCGCTGATCCTCGACCCGATGCTGGCCACCGGCGGCACCCTGATCGCAACTGTCGACATGCTCAAGGCGGCCGGCTGCAAGCGCATCAAGGGCCTGTTCCTGGTCGCCGCACCCGAAGGCCTGCGCGCGCTGGAAGCGCGGCATCCCGATGTCGAGGTCTACACCGCGTCGATCGACGAGCGCCTCAACGAGGTCGGCTACATCCTGCCCGGGCTGGGCGACGCCGGCGACAAGATCTTCGGCACCAAGAACGACTGAGCGCGCGTCAGGACCTGCCGCGGTTGCGGCGCGAGGCAAGCAGCAGCCCGGCAACCAGCAGCAGGCCACCGACGACCCACGGCCATCGCCGTGGTGTGGATGGATCGGGCGGGCTGACTTCGGCGGTCAGCTCAGCTGGCGGCATCACCGCCGCGGCGGCCTTGGGCGACAATCGCCAACGTCCGTCGCGCAGTTCGACCTTGCCGGCCAACGGCGGCAATACCAGTTCGCTCCAGCCCACGCGCAGGTCGCCGATCTGCGGGTCGAGCGGGTTCTCGCTGCTGCCCAAGCCGTCGCCCTCGGGCTGGAACGTCGCCGCCAGGTTGCCCGGCAGCTGCGAGAAGTTCGGCCGGAAACCCCGCCATTGCCCCAGCGTGCGCAGCACCGCGAGATCGATCGGCTTGCCATCCAGGGTGGCCTGCTGCGACCACCAGCGCTGGCTGTCGAGCGGCAGGTCGGGCGGGTTCTCGTGCCCGGGCGCGAACCCGGAAGAATCGATGCGCGCGCTGTTCCAGACGCGCTGGTAGTTGCCAGCGCCCGCGTCGCCATCGACGCGCCACTGGTACATCTCGACGCGGCGCTCCAAGCCGAACTGGCTGCTGGTGACGCCGAAATCGACGTCGCGCAGCACCTTCCCGGGTCGCGGCGCGTCCTCCGGCACGGTTTGCGCAACGGCCACCGTGGTCGCCAGCAGCCACGCCGACGACAGCCACCAGGCCTTCATGCCGACAACGGCCTCGCGTGCAACTGCGCCACCTCGTGCGCGGTGGCGAACTTGCCTTTCTCGTCGCGCACCACCTGCGCCAGCGCGCAGCCCGGGTCGTGGGTGAAGAACAGATGCACGTTGCGCGCGAGCTTGTCGGCGAGGAAAGCCTGCTTCTCGTCGATCAGCAACTCGGCGTTGCGGTCGTAGCCCATCGTGATCGGCACGTGCACCCACGGCCGGCCCGGGATCAGGTCGGCGCAGAACACCACGCCACCGTGCGGCTGACCGTCGACGACCTCGGGGCCGACGATCTCCGCCAGCATCAGCCCCGGCGTGTGGCCATCGCTGTAATGGAAGCGCACGGCGTTGCCGAGCGCTTGGCTATGCGCGCCGTCGACCAGTTCCAGCCGCCCTGTCGCCTCGAGTAGGCCCGGCAGTTCGGGGATGAAGCTGGCGCGGTCGCGCGGGTGTGGTTGCAGGGCGCGCTCGTAGTGTTCGCGGCCAACCAGGTAAGTCGCGTTCGGGAACAACAGCGCTGGCGGCTGGCCTTCGACCCACGGCGCCAGCAGCCCGCCGGCGTGGTCGAAATGCAGGTGCGAGAGCACCACGACGTCGACCTGATCGGGCTGGAAACCCGCGGCCTGCAGCGAGTCGAGCAAGACGTGGCGTTGCTCCACCACGCCGTAGCGCTCGCGCAGTTTCGGTTCGAAGAACGCGCCGATGCCGGCCTCGAACAACACGGTCTTGCCGTTGAGCGGGCTGGCCAGCAGCGCGCGGCAGGCGAGCTCGATGCGGTTGTGCTCGTCGGGCGGCGACCACTTGGCCCACATCGCGCGCGGCGCGTTGCCGAACATCGCGCCGCCGTCGAGTTTCTGGCTGTTGCCGATCAGTGACCAGAGTTTCATCGTCCGCTCCACGTCATGGCGGCTTCGATGCCGTTGCCGCCATGATCGACGATCCCGCCGTGCAGGGGAACCGGGGCGTGTTGACGGCTCGGAGCGACGCGACGCGCGTCGTGTGTTCAGCTGCGCGGTTGCAGCCGGACGGTGGGTTCGCGATGGCGGCTGGGGATGTCGCCGCTCAGGGCCGCGGGATGACTTCGGCCTTGCCGACCGGATTGCGCGGGTCGCTGCCGCCGTCGAGCGTACCGGACGCCTTGTCCCAGACCACCGTCTGCAGGTTGCCCCAGTTCGTTTCGCCGGCGTTGACGGTGTGGCCCATCGCCTGCAGCGCCTGCACCGTGCCGGCGTCGAGCGCGCCGGGTTCGGCCGAGATCGCGTCCGGCATCCACTGGTGGTGGAAGCGCGGCAACGCGGCAACCTGCTGCGCGCCCAGCCCGGCGTCGTAGCCCAGGATCGCCAGCAGCACCTGGGTGATAATGCGGCTGCCGCCGGGCGCGCCGATCACCGCCAGCTGCGCGTCCGACTCGATGAACGTCGGCGTCATCGAGCTGAGCATGCGCTTGCCGGCCTGCGGCGCATTGGCCGCAAAACCCATCACCCCGAACGCGTTGGGCGTGCCGGGCCTGAGCGCGAAATCGTCCATCTCGTTGTTGAGCAGCACCCCGGTGCCGGGCGCGACCATCCCCGAGCCGTACAGCAGGTTGACCGTCTGGGTGGCGGCGACGCGGTTGCCGTCGGCGTCGATGATCGAGAAATGGGTGGTCTCGTCGTCTTCCAGCGGCGCCGGCAGGCCGGACAGCAACGCGCTGGGCGTGGCCTTTTCCGGGTGGATGCCGGCGCGCAGGCCGGCGGCGTAATCGGCACTGGTGAGGCGCGCGAGCGGCATCTTCACGAAATCCGGGTCGCCCAGGTAGATCGTGCGATCGCGGTAGGCGCGGCGCATCGCCTCGCTGACCAGGTGGGTGCGGTGGGCAGCGTCGAGCTTGGCCAGGTCCCAGCCTTGCAGGATCTGCAGCATCTGCGCGATCGCGACGCCGCCGGACGACGGCGGCGGCGCGGTGGTGACCTGCCAGCCGCGGTAGCGGAACTTGATCGGGTCGCGCTCGCGGATCCTGTAGCCGGCCAGCTCGTCGGCGCGCCACTTGCCGCCTTCCTGCTTGACCGCGTCCAGCAGCTTGTTGCCGATCTCGCCCTTGTAGAAGCCGTCGAAGCCCTTGTCTGCCAGCAACTGCAGCGTGCGCGCGAGATCGGGCTGCTTGAGGATCTCGCCCGCGGTCGGCGGCGTGCCGTCGGCGAGGAACACCGCGCGCGTGCCGCGGTAGCGTTCCATCACCTCGCGGCGGCTCCCGTAGCCCTTCTCGAGCCGCGGATAGACCTCGAAGCCCTCGCGGGCGATGCGGATCGCCGGCGCCAGCGTCGTCTTGAGCGGCAACTTGCCGTAGTCGTTCGCCAGGTGCACCAGCGCGGCCGGCAGGCCGGGGATGCCGGCCGACCACGGGCCGTTGGTGGCGCGGTCGCGGTTGAGTTCGCCGTCCTTGTCGAGGTAGGCCGCCGGCGTCGCCGACGCCGGCGCGGTCTCGCGCGCGTCGAGGAACACGTCGCGCTCGGCCTTGGCGTCGTGCAGCAGGAAGAAGCCGCCGCCGCCGATGCCGGAACTGATCGGCTCGACCACCGACAACGTCGCCGACACCGCGATCGCCGCATCGAACGCATTGCCGCCGGCGCGGATCATGTCCAGGCCGGCCTGGGTCGCCAACGCATGCGCGCTGGCGATCGCGGCGCCGGGTGGGTGTTTGGGGGTTGCGTGGGGCGACGCGGGCTTGGCGTCGGCCTGTGCTGCCTGCGCAGCAGGCGATGTCGTGGAGAGTAGCAAACCGGCCGCGAGCAACAGGCCTCGACACACAGTCAGCTCCACGCGCATTGCACTTGCTCCTGTTGCTTCATTTCGCCTGCGTCACAAGGGCTGCAGCCGCGCCAGCTTGGCGAGCAACTGTTCGGTGGACTCGGGATGGGCCGGATCGGGGTCGATGCACTCGACCGGGCAGACGACCACGCATTGCGGTTCGTCGAAGTGACCCACGCATTGGGTGCAACGCGCCGGATCGATCACGTAGATGGTTTCGCCCTGCGAGATCGCCTGGTTGGGACAGGCCGGTTCGCAGACGTCGCAGTTGACGCAAAGTTCGTTGATCTTGAGCGACATGGTGTTGTCATTCCGAACCGGATGTGAGGAATCTGCTTGCCGACGATCGCGCGCGAAGCAGATCCCTCACTGTGTTCGGGATGACGCAATGGCCCGTGCGCAACGCGCACGGGGCCATTGCGTCACTTGGCTTCGATGAACTTGAACTCGGCGCCCGACGCAACCACGGCCGCCTTGACGCGCTCGCTGTCCGCCGGCGCGCCGATGAACAGCACCTTGACCCCCTTCATCGAACCGGCCTGCGCCTTGGCAAACGCGGCGATCGCGAGGTCGGCCGACTTGGCCGAGTTCTGCGAGCCGTAGGCCAGCAGCGTGCCTTCGACACCGCCGCGGGCGACGTCGGCCTCGGCCTTCTCCAGCTGGCGCGCGTACTCGCCGGCAAAATCGGCCGAGGTCTCCGACGGCAGCGTGTAGAGGTAGACGCTGGTGGCGCCATCGATGTTTCGGGTCACCACTTCTTGCAGGTACTTGTCCCAGTCGGCGCTCTCGGTGCCGGTCGGCGCGACCAGCGGTGCCTGCACGGCAGCGACCGGCGCGGCTTCTTCCTTCTTGCACGCGGCCAGGAACGGCAGCGCCAGGCAGGCGATCAGCATCAGGCGGGTGGTGGTTTTCATCGGATTCCCCGTGTCATTGGATTACTTGGTGCGCTGCCATTGGGCCTGCAGCGCGGCGGCTACCGCTGGTGGCACGAAACCCGAAACATCGCCGCCGAGGCGGGCGATTTCGCGTACCAGCGATGAAGAAATGAAACCGTACTGCTCGGCCGGAGTGAGGAACAACGTCTCCACTTCCGGGATCAGGTGGCGATTCATGCTCGCCAGCTGGAACTCGTATTCGAAGTCGGACACCGCGCGCAGCCCGCGCAGCAGCACCCCGGCGCCCAGGTCGGCGACGAAATGGGCGAGCAGCGAATCGAACCCGCGCACCTCGACGTTGGCGTGGTGCGCGACCGCCTCGCGGGCGAGGTCGACGCGCAACTGCAGCGGCAGCGCCGGACTCTTGCCCGGGCTTTCGGCCACGCCGATGATCAGGTGCTCGAACAACGGCGCGGCACGGTCGACGAGGTCGATGTGGCCATTGGTGATCGGGTCGAAGGTGCCGGGGTAAACGGCGATTCGGTTTTGGGCCGCGGTCATTCGATCGTCGTTCGAGGGGGCTGGCGCGCGTGCCGGCCGGTCTGCGGCAAGTGTATCAGCGGCCATGGCGGCTACCGCAGGCGCCGGTACAGGGCGTAGCGGACCTCGCGGGTGCGGCCTTCGCGGTGCAGCGCCCACGGCGGCGGCATGTCCACGACCGCCTCGCCGGGCGTCTCCAGATACAGCCAGGCATCGGCCGACAGCCACGGCAGCAGCGCGGGCAGTACCGCATCCCAGAGGCCCGCGGCGAACGGCGGATCGACGAACACCAGATCGAACGCCTGCGTGGGCGCCGATCCCAGCCAGGCCAACGCATCGGTCTGGACCACGCGCAGCGCCTCGCCTCCGGGCAGGCGCGCGGCAACCGTGCGCAACGCCTCGGCCAGCCCTGGATCACGTTCGACCAGCACCGCCGCGGCCGCGCCGCGCGACACAGCTTCCAGCCCGAGCGCGCCGCTGCCGGCGAACAGGTCGAGCACGCGCGCGCCGGGCAACATCGGCGCGAGCCAGTTGAACAGCGTTTCGCGCACCCGATCGGCGGTCGGTCGCAGGCCGGGCGCGTCGGGCACCGCCAGGCGCGTGCCGCGCCACTGGCCTCCGATCAGGCGGACCGCGCCCACGGCGCGCATGGCCGGGGGGCTGGCACGCGCAGGTCTGGCGAGGCCTCGCCGGGATGGGGTCTTCATCGGAGGTGCCGGAGGGCCGGTGCTAGCATGTGCGCATTGTCGCGCATCCCCGCCCGCGCCTCGCCGGTCAGCCTTCGATGGTCCGTTCTGATGGTTAGTTTCGATGGTTAGTTTTTTTCGCCGCAAGAAGCCCGATCCCTCCCCGCCCGCCAGCTCCGAACGCCGCTACAGCGCCGAGGAGCTGGCGGCCGCGTTTCCGGACGCCCGTCGCAGCGAGACGATGCCCGCGAGCAGCGATCCCGGCACGACAGCGTCCGCACCGACGGCGCCCGCGCAGCTCGCGCCATTCGAGGTGTCGGCCGCGAGCCCGGCCATCCCGTCGGAAATCATCGCCGCGGCGATGGATGTCGAACCCTTCGTCAGCGCGCCCGCCGGCGCGGAGCTGTTGCCCGCGCCGGCCGCGCAGCTGCAGGTCGAGAACGCGACCACCCAGGACAAGCCTGCCGCCGCGCCCGGCAAGCCCGGCTGGCGCGAACGCCTGCGCGGCAGCGGCTTCGCGCGTAGCCTGGGCGGGCTGTTCTCGCGCAACCCCAAGCTCGACGACGACCTGCTCGACGAGATCGAAACCGCGCTGCTCACCGCCGACGTCGGCGTCGCCGCGACCACGCAACTGCTCGAGGCGCTGCGCCGGCGCATGAAGTCGCGCGAGTTCGCCGACGCCCAGGCCCTGCTCGGCGCGTTGCGTGCGGAGCTGCTGGCGATGCTGGCGCCGGTCGCGGTGCCGCTGCGGATCGACCCGGAAGCGAAGCCTTTCGTTCTGCTGACCGTCGGCGTCAACGGCGTCGGCAAGACCACCACGATCGGCAAGCTCGCGCGCCGCTTCAAGGACGAGAACCGCTCGCTGATGCTTGCCGCTGGCGACACCTTCCGCGCGGCCGCTGTCGCGCAGCTGCAGGCCTGGGGCGACCGCAACGGCGTGCCGGTGATCGCGCAGGGCGAGAACGCGCTGGGCAAGGGTGGCGACGCCGCGTCGGTGGCGTTCGACGCATTGCAGGCGGCCAAGGCGCGCGGCACCGATGTGCTGATCGCCGACACCGCCGGGCGCCTGCACACCCAGCAGGGGCTGATGGCCGAGTTGGGCAAGATCAAGCGCGTGCTGGTCAAGGTCGACCCACGTGCGCCGCACGAGGTGTTGATGGTGATCGACGGCACCACCGGGCAGAACGCGTTGTCGCAGTTGCGCCAGTTCCATGCCGCGGTAGGCGTGACCGGGCTGGTGGTGACCAAGCTCGACGGCACCGCCAAGGGCGGCGTGGTGTTTGCGCTGGCGCGCGAGTTCGGCATCCCGATCCGCTTCGCCGGCATCGGCGAGCGTCCCGAGGACCTGCGCGTGTTCGATGCCGAGGCGTTCGTCGATGCGTTGTTGCCGGGCACGCTCGGCGCCTGACGCCGCGGGCGTATGAGCGCAGCGCCCGAGCAAAACTCCCGCCCGTCCCACAAGCGCGCGGTCGTGTTCGTCGTGCTGCTGCTGGTGCTGCTCGCGTTGCTGGCGCTGGCGCTGCGCTGGGTCGCGCAGCCCGAGCGCATGGCCGGCCTGCTGCTCGATCGCATCGGCGCCGCGCTCGGCCTGCAGATCAGTGCCAGTGGCGCCAGCGAATACCGCCTGCGCGGCACGCCAACGCTGGTGCTGCGCGACGTGGTCGCGCGCGAACCGGGCGCGGCCACGCCGGTGCTGCGCGCCAGACGCGTGTACCTGTCGCTGCCGTGGTCGACGATCCGCGCGCGCGGCCGCGACCTCACCGTCGAGCGCATCGAACTGGACGCGCCGCAAATCGACCTGCCGGCGTTGCAACACTGGCAGGCGACCCGCCCGCCGGCGGAGAAGCGCTTCCCGACGCTGACCGCCGGCCTGCGCATCAGCGACGGCGCGATCGCCAACGACAACTGGCGCGTCGACCGCATCCACGCCGACCTGCCCTCGCTGTACCCCGACAGGCCGATGCAGGCGCGCCTGCGCGGCCGCTATCTCGACCCACCGCTCGCGATTCCGGTCGACCTGGCCGTGGCGATCACGCGGCCGCAGGCGCTGATCCAGTCCGGCGTGACCGGTTTCGCCGCGCACGGCCGCGTCACCTTGGAGCGCGGCGACTGGCGCATGCCGGCGACGCTCGCGTTGTCAGGACCGCTGCGGCTCGGCGACGACCAGCTGCAGGTGACGCCGGCGCGGCTGGGCATGGCCGCGGCGTACGAATCGGGCACGACGCGCCTGCCGTTCGCGCTCGGCCTGCACAGCCCGCTAGTATTCGACGAGGCGACGTGGACGCTCGCACCGGCCGGTGTCGCCCTTCGCGGCCGTGGTGCGACCGACACCGATCCGGTGCCCACGCTCGACGCCCACGGCACGCTCGCTCTGGGTCGTCGCGTCAGCGGGCAGCTCGACGGGGTGATCGCGCAGTGGCCGCAGGCGTGGCCGGCGTTGCCGCCGCCGATCGGGCAATCGCGCTCGCCGCTGCCGTTCGCGCTGCGCTACGACGGCAAGCCGGATTTCAGCGACACCGCCGCGTTGCGGCTGCGTCGCGATGCCACCGTGTTCGACGGGCGCTTCCGGCTGCCGGAAGTGCTCGCATGGACGAAAGCGGCCGCCAGCGGCTCGCCGCTGCCGCCGATCGACGGCACCTTGAGCACGCCGACGCTGGTGATTTCCGGGGCCACGCTGGAGGGCGTCGAGATCGAGTTCGATGACGGGCAGTCGCCGCTTCTATGAGCGCGCCCACTGACACCTTCGCCGAGCGCTTGCTCGCGTGGTTCGACACCAGCGGTCGCCACGACCTGCCGTGGCAGCACCCGCGCACGCCGTACCGGGTGTGGCTGGCGGAAATCATGCTGCAGCAGACCCAGGTCAAGACCGCGGCGCCCTACTTCGAGCGCTTCGTCGCGGCGCTACCAACGCTGCCTGCGCTCGCCGCGGCAGAGCAGGACGAGGTGCTCGCGCTGTGGTCGGGACTGGGCTACTACGCCCGCGCGCGCAACCTGCATGCGACCGCCAAGCGTTGCATGGAGCTGCACGGCGGCGACCTGCCGCGCGATCTTGCAGCGCTGGTCGCGCTGCCGGGCATCGGCCGCAGCACCGCGGCGGCGATCCTGTCGCAGGCCTGGGGCGATCGCTTCGCGATCCTCGACGGCAACGTCAAGCGCGTGCTCGCGCGCTACCACGGCATCGCCGGCTGGCCGGCGTTGCCCGCGATCGAAAAGCAGCTATGGGCGTTGGCCGACGATCATGTCGCGAGCCCGCAACTCCCGTCCACGCGAATGGCCGATTACACCCAGGCGCAGATGGACCTGGGCGCGACGCTGTGCACGCGCGCCGACCCGGCCTGCGTGCTGTGCCCGCTGCAACACGACTGCGTCGCGCGCATCGACGGCCGGGTTGCCGAGCTGCCGACGCGCAAGCCAGCGAAGACGCCGCCGCAGAAATACGCGCACGTGCTCTGGGCCGAGGACTCGCGGCGCCGCATCCTGCTCCAGCGCCGGCCACCGACCGGGGTGTGGGCGTCGTTGTGGTCGCTGCCGCAGGCCGAGGACATCGACGGCGCCCGCGCCTGGTTCGACGCGCAACTGCACGCCGACTTCGACCACCGCGAATACCTGCCGGCGATCGCGCACGCGTTCAGCCATTACAAGCTGGAACTGCAGCCGCTGCGCTGGCGCGACGTCGCGCCGCGCCAGCGGGTGCGGGACAATGCCGACCTGCGCTGGGTCGCGCGCGACGAACTTGCCGCGCTCGGCATCCCGGCGCCGATCCGCAAGCTGCTGCAGCAACCCGACTGAGCGGCGCGGCCCACCGGCCCGCCGTTACCAACCAAGGCCCGACCATGCCCCGCACCATCCACTGCGACTACGAGAAGCGCGAGACCGAAGGCCTGGATTTCGTGCCCTGGCCCGGCGAGCTGGGCAAGCGCGTGTTCGCGCACATCGGCAAGGCCGGCTGGGCGGCGTGGCTGGCCCACCAGACCATGCTGATCAACGAGAACCGGCTGTCGCCGCTCGATCCCAAGCACCGCGCCTTCCTCGAGGCGGAGATGCAGAAGTTCCTGTTCGAGGGCGACACCGGCAAGCCCGCCGGCTACCAGCCACCGACCGAGTAGGGCCTGCTGGCGGCTCTACCCCTCGCGCTCGGACACGCGCGCGTCGGCGCGTATCTCGCGTTCGGCGTCCTTGAGGGCGGCCACGTCGAGCGGGCGAATCTCGCGGATGTGGCACGGGATGTTGATGCTGCTGCGGTCGAGCACGATGACCTTGTCGAACTTCGCGTACACGGTATGGAACTGGTTGGTGATGGTGATCGCCTGCGCGAAGTCCAGGTTGGTGCAGGTGCCGTTGAGGCTCAGCAGGTAGGCCTGCCGCGGCCGCGTCCACACCGCCAGGGCGCTATCGCCCAGCGGCGTCCAGCCATTGAGGCTGCCGGTGTAGCGAAAACTGGCGACCGGCTCGCCGGCATGCGCGCGGTACAGCGACAGGCGTTCGGCATCGCGCAGCCCGCGATCGCTGGCGCAGGCGCCCAGCGAGAGGGTGGCGAGCAAGGCGCACAGCAAGGTTTTCATGGTGGCCTCCTGATCGGGCGTGGCAACGAGCGACGGCCCGATGATGCGCCCGCCGCAAACCGGTGCACGCGTCGGCCAACCGGCGATTCAGCGACGGTGCGGCTTGCCAGCCCTGCCCGGCATCCGTATCATCCCGCTCCTCACACGGCCTGCCGTGACGTGGCCGGGTAGCTCAGTTGGTAGAGCAGGGGATTGAAAATCCCCGTGTCGGGGGTTCGATTCCCTCCCCGGCCACCATTTTGGTGGTCAGCGTGAAGCAGGAGATCAAGGGCAGCGAGCAATCGCCGCCCTTTTTCTTTGTCCGCGTGGTTCGGACGCGGAGTGCCCGTGGCGATCCAAGCCCTGTGCGACGCGTCAGCGCCCGTCGGTATCCAGCCCCTTGAGGAACTCGATCACGTCGCTGCGTTGGCGGCCGGCGAGGTAGAACGGGTGCGGGGCGGTGGCGCCGCGCTTGCTGTCGAGCAGGTCGTCGAGGCTGTTGACCGAGTCGTCGTGCAGGAATACCGGTTTGCGTTCCAGGTCGAGCAGCAACGGCATCGCGTTGCCGCGCACTTCGCCGCGCACGCTGGCATTGACCACGGCCATCTTGTCGTCGAAGGTCGAGTCGGCCGTGTTGAGCACTGGATTGAGCGGCGGCATGCGGGGCGCGAGGGTTACTGGCGCGTCGCCGGGGAAGATCCGCGCCATCGGCAGCACGAACGACGGCACCCGCCGGCTTTGATCGACATTGTGGCAACCGGTGCACCCGGCACTGCTGAACGTCTCGCGTCCGCGCGCCGCCTTGCCGGCATCCACCTGTGCGCCCTGCGGTGCCGCCAGGCTGACCAGATAGGCATTGAGATCGAGCAGCTTGGTGTTGTCGACGCGCACGCCGAGGAAGGCGTCTTCGCTGCCGGGCTTGGGATGCTTGCTGGCCTTGACGTAGGGATAGCCCTTGACGTTGGTGGCCTTGAGGATCTTGACGTAGTCGTCGGCGATCTCGTCGCCGGCCGCGCCGCCGAGCGTGTGCAGCAGCGCGCGCCCGCCCTTGGTGGTCAGCATGGTCTGGTCGAACAACGAGGTGTAGACCAGATTGCTGAAATTATCGAGCTTGACGATCATGCCTTCGCTGCCATACGGCGCGGCCAGATCCTGTCGGAACAACGGCGTGTTGTGCATCGTGTCGCCGTTGCCGTCGAAGGTGTCGTCAAAGCTGCCCACCGGGTAGAACTGCTTGTTGGACAGGTAGGCGTCAACGTCCGCCTCGGTGGAGGTCTCGGTCAGGCCGGTGGGCGCACGGCCGAGGGTCTTGCCTTTGTTGGCCGTGAGGCTGAGCTGCAACACCGGATACAGCGCGCGCGAATTGGCCGCGACGGCGAAGATCGCACCCATGTCGAGTTTGTGGTTGGCCAAGCCATCGCGGCGGCGGCCGATCGAGCCCCCGGCGGGATGTGTGAACGCCGCGCCGTCAGTGACCGTGTGGCACAGCGCGCAACTGGCGCCGACCTTGTCGCCCTTGCCGGCATCCATGCGGCCGTCGCGGTTGCTGTCCTTGATCGGCATGCCGATCACGGCATTGGCGTTGACCAGCGCGACGGTGGTCTTGGGGTCGTTGAGCAACGCGGACGTTCGTCCGCTGGGGTCGGCACGCAACTGCTCCATCAGCATGGTCTGGGTGGCCGCATCGATCGCATCCAGGTCGATCTGCACGCCCAGCGCCAGGACCTGCATCGGGGTAACACCGGCGGCAACCATGCCCGCGGGCAGCCGCACCGCGTCGGTCCAGAAGCCTTCGTTGCCGAAGGTCTCGTTGCGGAACACGTCGCGACCGGTCGATGCATCGCCATCGACGCGGGGGGATTCGGGCCCCTGATTGGCAGGGCCGTCGGAGGCCATGCCCGGTCGGCTCTCCCCCATGCGGCTGGCGCAACCGGCGGCGAGCAGCAAGGCCACGCATGTGGCGAGGACGGTTCGGCTTCCTGGCAAGGCGATCGGTCGCATCTCGAATTCCTTCTCGTTGTCGTGGATGAGGCGAAGGTCGGAGAACGAGGCAACGCTAGACCCGTCCGGCGTGATCCACACGTGAAAAAAACCCGCTCGACGGGGCTTCCCGGTCGATTCGTATGCTTACCGCGACGCCGCGTAGAAAAATGGCAGCGAGGGCTCCAACGGATCCCCTGGCACCCCGGACGATCACCGGGTGGCGCGGCGTGCGGGACTGGCGGCAGCGGAAAAGGAATCGGCGCGCCCGCAATCCGTTAAAGAGCCCAGAAAAACGGCCCGGGGATTAGCCCGGGCCAAGGAGACATCAAAGGTTCTTGCTGTTTCAGTCCTCAGCGGCCTGGTACTGCGCCTGGTAGCGGCTGGCGGCGACGGCGTAGGCGGCGCGGGTCACGGTCTTGCTCGGGTCGAAGTACGCGTGCAGGGTCGGCTGCAGGTCGTACGGGCCCTGGGTGACCGCGAAGCGGGCGTTGATCAAGCCGCGGTCGAGCGCCAGTTGCACGTAACCGCGCAAGCTCGCCGGAATCGCGGCGGCATCGTCGATCGGCACGCGCTTGCCGTCATGGAACGCGGTCAACGGGCCGTTGAACGCGCGGGCTTCGTTCTGCAGGGCCATGCTCTGCACCAGCGAGTACGCCAGGCTGACGCGGGTGACGCTGTCGTTCGGCCGGAACGCGCCGTTGAGCAGGCCCATCACGCCGTCCTGGGACTGGCTCAGGTCGCGCAGTGCGCCGCCGCGGGCGATCGCCGACTCGGCGTAGGCGTACGCCGCGCTGCCGGTGCCCAGATCGGTGAAGCTGGCGCGGCCGTTGAGCGGCAGCGACTGGCGCACGCTGGTGCCCATCAGCAGGTACTGCGCCAGCTCGCTGCGCTTGAGCACGGCGTCCGGGCGGAACTGGCGGTCGGAGTAGCCGTCGACCAGGCGGTTGGCGACCGCGAATTCGATCGCCGCACGCGCCGGGTGACTGGCGACATCGTTCATGCCGGTGTAGCCGCCGCTGTTGAGGAAGCTGACCTCGCCGGTGACCGTACCCGGCGCGCCGTAGCCATTGGTGGCGTTGGCTGGGTCGACGTCATTGCCGGAAAGCGAACCGATGCCGCGCACGGAGATCTTCCACACGCCCGGCTTGGCCGGGGCGCCGGTGCTGATCGTCTCGCCCAGCACCGGGGTCGAGATCGCCGAGCCGTACTTGACGCCGTCCGGATCGGTCAGCACCAGGGCCAGGGTGTTGTCGCCAATGGTGGCGCGGGCGCTGACGAAAGCCACTTCCGGGCCGACATTGAACGAACGCTCCTCGACCGTGCCGACCGGCGTGAAGAACACCGAGAACGGCACCGGCGGCGCGCCGGCGGCGAGCGCGGCGTTGGCGTGGAACTCGCGCAGCGAATTGACGGTGGCGCCGTGGTCGGTGCGCAGGCCGGCGGCCTCGGCGACGGCGGCGTAGGCGTTGAGGTGGCCAGCGCCGGCTTCCCAGTAGATGCGGCCGGTCATGTTGGTGGCGGTGCGTTCGATGATGTCCTTGACCTGGCCCGCGGTCAGGTGCGGGTTGGCTTCCAGCATCAGCGCGACCACGCCAGCCACGTGCGGAGTGGCCATCGAGGTGCCGCTCATGTGGGAATAGAAGGGCAGGTGCGCGGGGGCGAGGTTTGCCGCGTCCTGTTCGGCAGCGAGCGGCCCCAGTGCGCCGGTGGGCGCGCGGGTCGAGATGATGTCGACGCCGGTGGCGACGATGGTCGGCTCATTGATGTAGGTCCACTGGCGGCCGTCGGGCATGGTGAAGCTGCCGGTCTCGCCGCGCTTGCCGCGCGAGGAGAAACCGGTGAGCACGCCGTCCTTCTCG
Source organism: Lysobacter koreensis (assembly GCF_042677045.1). Lineage (NCBI taxonomy): Bacteria > Pseudomonadati > Pseudomonadota > Gammaproteobacteria > Lysobacterales > Lysobacteraceae > Lysobacter > Lysobacter koreensis. The sequence continues at coordinate 882,603 of NZ_JBHTIH010000003.1, read as the reverse complement.
CTGGCGCCGACCGAGATCACCCACGGCGCCTGCGCGTACGGGTTGTGGGTGTCTTCGCCGGGGCCGTCGTTGCCGGCGGCGAACACGCTGACGATGCCGCGCTTGTACAGCTCGTAGGTGGCGATGTTGACCGGGTTCATCGGCTCGAACTTGCCCGAGCTGCCCCAGGAGTTGCTGGTCACGCGGATCGCGCTGTCGAAGCTGAACTGGTTGGTGGCGGCGTAGTCGAGGCCGCCGACCGCATCGAGGATGAACAGCACAGCGCCCGAGCCGTAGCCGACCAGATCCGCGCCCGGCGCGGCGCCGCGGTATAGGCCGTTGGAACGCTCGCCGCTGCCGCCGACGGAGCCGGCGCAATGGGTGCCGTGGCCGGAGCCTAGGTCGGTGTTGAGCTGGTTTTCCAGATAGGTGATCGGGACGATGCCCGGCGCGTCTTCCGCGGCGATCTCGGCCAGGATGTTCTGCGCGCCCAGCACGTTCTGCACCACGTGCTCGCCGAATTTCAGGTCCTCGTGAGTGGCATCGATGCCCGAGTCGTTGACCATCACGGTCACGCCGGCACCGCTGAACGGGATCGCGCGACCGAAATCGGACGGGTTTTGCACCGCGCGCGCGGCGCCGGACATCTCGCGCTGTTCCTTGTTGAAGTAGCGCAGCGGGGCATTGAAGTAGATCGAGGCGACATCGTCGCGCAGAGCGAGCGCGCGGATCTCGGCCGGGGTGGCGAGCGCGCCGGCGATCGGCAGCGTGTGCATCACCCGCCCCTTCTCGATGCCGAGCGACTTCAGCACGGCGATCTGCGCGGCGCTGACCGGGACGGATTGCTCGTAGCTGATCACGACCTGCAGTTCTTCGGTCGCGCTGGCCGCGGCCATCTTCGACAGCAGCTGCGGATCGAGCTGGGCGTCGGCGAGGGCGACGCCACTGGCGAGCAGGCCGGCGGCGAGGGCACTGATGCGGATGGTGCGGCGACGGCTGGTGCTGGGGGCGGCTGACAACATGGGAAGTCTCCGAAAGCGCCCCGGGGTGGACGCACACCCGCAGTGTTCGCCCGCCCCGTACGACAACCCATCCGGAGTTGCCTTCAGCTCGCTTGGGTGGAAACCCCCACCGCGCGCATTCAGTGACGCGGCCTTCACGGCAACGCGCCCGCTACGATCTTCGCAACCAGCAATTTCGATGAAGGGAATCCGGCCGTCCCCGGCCGGTGCATCCGCAAGTTCAACCGATGCTTGGAAGGAACTCTCAGTAACCGATCGCGACGCCAGTGGCTTCGTATGCGTCGACATGCCCGCTGCCGACCTCATAGCGCTGCCGCCCGGCCATCGGGTTGGCCGTTGCGGCGAGGATCTCGCGCACTTCCAGCGGGCTCAGCCCAGGGTTGGCCTCGAACAGCAGCGCGGCGATGCCGGCCACGTGCGGGGTCGCCATCGAGGTGCCGCTCATGTGGGTGTAGTACGCGGCGCGGGCGCCGAGCGCGGCGTCGGCCGGCGTCGCCAGCACCGGCAGCGCGCCGGTCACGGCACGCGTCGAAACGATGTCGACGCCGGTCGCGACCAGGGTCGGCTCGTTGCTGTAGCTCCAGTGCGCGCCGTCGGCCATGGTGAAGCTGCCGCTCTCGCCGCGCTTGCCGCGCGAGGAGAAATCGGCAAGCGTGCCGTCCTTCTCGCCGGCACCCACCGAGATTACCCACGGCGCCTGCGCGTACGGGTTGTGGGTGTCCTCGGCGGAGCCGTCGTTGCCGGCGGCGAACACGCTGACGATGCCGTTCTTGTAGGCGGCGTAGCTGGCGATGTTGACCGGGTCGGTATGGTCGAACGCACCCGAGCTGCCCCACGAGTTGGAGATCACCTTGATCGGGGCGCTGAAGCTGTTCTTCTGGCTGATCGCGTAATCGAAACCACCGACCGCGTCGAGGATCGAGATCACCGCGCCGGAGCCGTAGCCGATCAGGGGCGAACCGGTCGCCACGCCACGGTGCAGGCCCGCCGACTGCACGCCGCTGCCGCCGACCGTGCCGGCGCAATGGGTGCCGTGGCCGGAGCTGATGTCGGTATTGAGCTGGTTTTCCAGCACCGTCACCGGCGCGAAGCCCACCACCGAGTGCAGGTTGGTCAGCGCCTGCACGTTCTGCTCCACGCGCACGCCGTACCGCAGGTCGGCGTGGGTGGCGTCGATGCCGGAGTCGTTGATCATCACCGCCGCGCCGCGGCCGGTGAACGGCGTGCTGCGGCCGAAGTCGCCCGGGTTGGCCTGCACGCGGTTGACGCCGGACAGTTCGCGCGCCTCCTGGTTGTAGTACTCGAGGTTGCGGTTGAGGTGGATCGAATGCACCTCACCGCGGCCCGCCAGCGCGCGGACCTGGGTCGGGGTCGCGAGCGCGCCGGCGATCGGCAGGTTGCGCATGCTGATGCCCTTGCTGATCCCCAGCGATTTCAGCAGTTGCACCTGCTCGGCGCGGATCGGCCCGACCTGGTTGTAGGTGACGACGATCTCCAACCGGTCGGACGCCGCCGCCGAGGCCAGCGCACCGTCGAGCGCGGGGCCGATGCGGGCCTCGGCCAAGGTCAAACCGCTGGCCAGCAGGCCCAGGGTCAAGGCGGACAGTTTCAGGACGTTGCGGCGGGTGCGTTGCATGGTCGGCTCTCCCGAGACCGCCGGACGGCGGCGTAGGGCTGCAACTTGAACCGCCCTTCCCCGCCCGCCCATAGGTATGAACGCCCAGCCAGCGTGGGGGAAACCCCTTACATACTCTGCACACCGCCGGTAGTAGGGTGCAGTGCCTGCCGCGGGATCCGGACAGGCGTGCGCCTCCGCCCCGGGGGCTCGCTGCGGACGGAGCGCCAACCACCCGGGGATGTCTTTCGGAGAGCGTGCATGATCAGGTTTGCCTTGGCCTCGAAGCTGCTGCTTGCTGGCCTGTTGTCGGTCGCCAGTGGGTGGGCCGCCGCGCAATCACTGCCCGTCATGGTCACCACCGCCGGCGATGACGCCAGCATCGTGATCGGCAACCCACTCACCCCGCTCGCCGACGTGACCCTGTCTTTCGAGGACGCCAGCGGCCTGAGCGCCGCCAGTTTGGGTGTCAGCGCCGAGCAGGTCAGCCTGACTGACCCGACCCTGCTGGCGCGCTTGCCGGACTTGAACCTGACCGCGATTAACAGCGCGCTGCCGCTGCTGATCACGATCGAGCCGCCGGTCAGCGGCGGCCTCGCGTTCCGCGACACCGGCCGCATCGAAGTGCACACCCACGCGCTGGCCTACACGCTGGGCAGCTCGTTCCGTCTGCTGAAGGCGCCGCTGGGTGGCAAGTTCCGCGACGTCACCGACGAGGTCGCCCAGGGCAGCGTCCGCGCCCGCGGTACCTACGGTGGCTTCTCGCAGTTCCTGATCGTCGCCGACCTGCGCCCGACCGGCAGCGTCATCGACGAGAAGCTGGCCTACCTGCGCGGTCGCATCGCCGCCCTGCCCTTCAGCGAGCGCCAGCCGTTCACCGCCAAGCTCGATGCCGCCGAGGCTGCGGTCGACCAGGGCGCGTTTGCCAGCGCGCTGGCCGAGATCGACGCGTTCCGTGCCCGTGCCCAGGCCCGGGCCGGCAGCCACCTCGCCAACGAATGGCGCGCGACCCGCAATGTCGACAACCAGTCGGGCGAACTGGAAGCCGGCGCGGCGACCCTGCGTTTCAGCGTCGCCTACCTGCGCGATTTTGGGCAGTGATCCTCGGGCAGTAACGCCTGCCCGCTGACGCAACGGCGCTGGTCGAGCGACCGGCGCCGTGGTCCGTGGCTGCTGCGACCGGCCGCCGGATGTTTAAGATGGCTGCATGCCGGCCCGCCTGATCGCCTACCCACCCGATGCCGCGGCGCTGACCCGATGGCTTGAGCCGGGCGAGCGCCTGCGCATCGGCCGTTCCCCGGACTGCGACCTGGTCCTCGACCACCCGTCGGTGTCGCGCGCGCACGCCGAGCTGTACTACCGCAGCGGCGACCGCGACGGCGACTCCGAGCAACCAGGCTGGCACCTGCGCGACCTGGGCAGCAAGAACGGCTGCTACGCCGACGGCATCGCGATCGACGACCACCGCCTGCCCGACAACGCCTGGCTGCGGCTGGGCGACGCCTACTGCGAGTTCGCGCAATTCGACGCCGCCAAGGCCGGCGAGATCCGTGGCCGCCAGCAGGAACGGCGCGCGCTGTCGGCGGCGATGACCCGGCAGATGACCGCGCAGGACAACGTCGGCTCGCTGCTCGACGACGTGCTGCGCGGCGTGGTCGAACTGGCCGACTGTGACCGCGGCTTCCTGTTGCTCGCACAGGGCGACGACTTCGCGGTGGGCGCCAGCCTGGTACTGGACCCCGACGCGCTCGACACGCGCGCGTTCTCCGGCAGCGTCGGCGCGGTGCAACGCGCGCTCGCCACCGGCACGCCGGTGGTCGTCAACCGTATCGCCGACGAAGCCTGGCTGGCCGGGCGCGCCTCGGTGATCGGCAGCGGCCTGCAATGCCTGGTGTGCCTGCCATTGCTCGAGCGCACCCAGGTGGTCGGCGCGGTCTATGCCGATCGGCGCGGCGGACCTGCGGCGGAGTTCCGCGAGCCGATCACCCAGTTCGACCTCGACCTGCTCGGCGCGTTTGCCGAGAGCGCCACCCTGTGGCTGCTGGCGCGCCGCGCGATGCAGGCACTCGATGCCGCGCCGCGCTGGGCCACCATCGTGCAGAAGCAGTCGCTCGCCACCAGCGCGGCGCCGCCGGCCAGCGAGCCCACGCCGTGAGCGAGCCGACTGCCCCCACCGCCACCGGCCTCCACGCGCAGCCGCAGCTCGCGCCCGGCACGGTGCTGGCCGGGCGTTTCCGCATCGACGCGATGCTCGGCGTCGGCGGCATGGGCGTGGTGTACCGCGCGACGGACCTGGCGCTGGAAGTGCCAGTCGCATTGAAACTGCTGCGCCCCGAGCTGGCCACGCGCGCCGACGCGTTCGAGCGCTTCCGCCAGGAACTGCTGATGGCGCGGCAGGTGTCGAGCCCGCGCGTGGTGCGCATCCACGACCTCGCCCAGCACCAAGGCCAGTGGCTGATCAGCATGGACCTGGTCGACGGCGAAGGCCTCGACCGGCGAATCGACCGCGACGGCGCGATGCCCGCCGACGCGGCGGTGCGCATCGCCCGGCAGCTGGCCGAGGGATTGGCGGCCGCGCACGCGCGCGGGGTGATCCACCGCGACCTCAAGCCGGCCAACGTGCTGATCGACCGCAACGGCGATGCCTACATCAGCGACTTCGGGGTGGCGCGCTCGCTGGCCAGCAACGGCCTGACCCAGTCCGGCGCGATCGTCGGCACGCCCGACTACCTGTCGCCGGAGCAGGCGCGAGGCGACGCCGTCGACGGCCGCAGCGACCTGTACGCGCTCGGCCTGATCCTCTACGAGATGCTGACCGGCGCCATGCCGTTCCAGGGCGGCACGCTCGGCGAGATCCTCGCCCAGCGCATGCTGCGCACGCCGCCGCCGGTCACCCAGCAACGTCCGCAGACACCGGCGTGGCTGGCGCGGCTGGTCGACCGCCTGCTGCGCACGCAACCGGGGCATCGCCTGCAGAGCGCCGACGAAGTGATCCGCGCGATCGACCGGCGCGAAGTGCCGCGCGATTTCCGCCCCAGTCCGCGCCTGTGGCTGGGCATTGCCGCGGCCCTGGTCGTGGCCGCTATCGGCGTGGGCGTGTGGCAGTGGCAACGCAGTGCGGTGCCCGCTGGCATCGCCGCGGTCGCGCCGCTGCATCGGCTGCTGGTGCTGCCGATCGAGGCCGGCGACGGGATCAGCGCGGCGCGCGGCGCGGCGTTGTCGGCGCTGCTGCACGAAAGCCTGGCCGGGGTGACGGGCCTGGCGGTGGTCGACGCCGAACGCACCCAGCAGGCATTGCGCCAGCTCGACCCGACCGGCGCGGCGAAGATCGACACCGCCACCCTGCAACGCATCGTCGGCGCCGACCGCGTGCTGCAGGTGAGCACACGGCAGGTCGCGGGGCGCTGGCAGGCGAACGCGCGCCTGCTCGGCACGCGCGCAAACGCGACGGCGCAAAGCACGGGCAGCGATGCGGCCGCCGCGCTCTCAGGACTGCTCGCACAGCCGGAGCTGGCGAACGCGCTGGGCCTGGGCACGCAGCGGCTTACGCTCAAGGTGCCCGCGAATGCGCAGGCGCTCGACGACTACGGCAACGGCCTGCTCGCCCGTCAACGCAACGCGCCCGCCGACGCGTTGCCGCCGTTGCGCAAGGCGACCGTGGCCGCGCCGCAGTTCGCGTCGGCGTGGCTGGCGTTGGCCGACGCGGCCCAAGCGATCGGCGAGCAGGACCTCGCTTACGACGCTGTAGAACGTGGCGCGCGGGCCGCAACGCGGGCGCCGGAGTCCATGCGCCGCCGCTTCAGTGCCGAACGCGCGCTGCTCGACGGCGACGCGCCGGCGGCCGCGGCCGAATGGCGCGCATTGCTCGCCGCGACCCCGGACGATACCTACGCCGAGCTCCAACTCGCCCGCGCGCTCGGCGGCGGTGGTGATTTCGCGGCCGCGATCGCCGGCCTGCAGAAACTCGCCGCGCGCGACCCGAACGACCCGCGCGCCTGGTTCGAACTGGGCAAGGCCTCGATCCTGCAGGGCCAGGCGCGGCGCGCGGTCGACGACTACCTGGTGCGCGCGCTGGTGCTCTACAAGCGCAGCGGCAACCGTTACGGCGAAGCCGAGACCGTCAACGCGCTCGGCATCGGCTACGGCCGCCTCGGCCAGGCCGATGACGCCGAAGAGCAGTACCGCAAGGCGGTCGAACTGCGTCGCGCGGTCGGCAACCGCCGCGGCCTGGCGACCAGCCTGCGCAACCTGGGCAGCGTGTTGAGCCAGCGCGGCAAGCTCGCCGAGGCCGCCACCTACCTCAACCAGGCGCGCGCCCTGCACGGCGAACTCGACGACCGCGGCGGCCTGGCCGCGGTCGAGAACGAACTCGGCCTGCTCGCCGAGGAGCGCGGCGACTACCCGGCAGCGCTGGCCGCGTTCCGGCGCTCGCTGCAGGCGCGCCAGCAGATCGGCGACAAGCTCGGCACCGCGCAAGCGCTCAATGACATCGGCTTCGCCCACTACCAGCTCGGCGCCTACGACGACGCGCAGGCCTACTTGGTGCAGTCGGCCAACGCCTACGCCGAACTGGGCGACGACACCGGCCGCATCCGCACCCAGCAGAACCTCGGCCTGCTCGCGATCGCGCGCGGGCAGTGGAACGAAGCGCGCAAGCAGCTCGACCGCTCGCTCGCGGTGGCCGAGCAGCAGCAGATGCACGAGGAAGCCGCGGTCAGCCGTCGCAACCTGGCCGAGCTGGAGTTGCTGCAGGGCCACCTCGACACCGCGATCGAACAGGCCTCCAAGGCCGAGGCGCTGTTCGGGCAGCGCGAGGACGCGCGCGGGCAGGCCGACGCCGGCCTGCTGCGCGTGCAGGCGCTGCTGGCCGCGCACGCCGATGCCGCGGCGCGCACGGCGCTCGATGCGCTGGCGGCGCCGATCGCCCAGGCCTCGGCCGAACAGCGCGGCATCGCCGCGTTGCTGCGCGCGCAGCTTGCGCGCCGCGGCGGCGACCGCGCGGCGCAGGCGACCGCGTTGGCCGAGGCGCGCCGCCAGGCGCAGGCATCGGGGGTGAGGCTGCTGCAGTTGCAGGTCGCGTTGCAGGCCACGGGAAGCGGCGGCACCGATCCGGCGCTGGACGCCGCCAGTGCCGCGCTCGGTCATGCCGGCCTGCGGCTGCAGTGGACCCAGGCCGCGATGCAGCACGCCCTCGAAACGCGCGATGCCGGCACGGCCGTGCGCCTCTACCGCGATGCATTGCCACTGCTGCGGCGCGGCGACACCCTCGGCGCGGCGGAGCTGCACGGCCTCGGCGCGCGCGCACTGACCGCGCAGGGCGACAGCGTGGCCGCCATGCGCGCCAGCGACAGCGCGAGCGCCGCCATGGCCGTACTGCGCACGCGCATGCCGGAAAACCTGCGCACCGGCTTCGACGCCGCGGCGCAGATCGCGCAGCAATCGCCTCCAAAATCCGGCCCGGCGCGATGAGCGAGATCACCGCGCTGCGCCAGCAGTACCAGGACCTGCTCGACCGCCTGCAACGCAACGAGCGCGAGTTCCGCCGGCTCGGGCGCGCGGTCTGGCGCGTGCAGGAGGACGAACGCCGGCGCCTGGCGCGCGACCTCCACGATGGCATCGGCCAGAATCTCACCGCGCTCAAGCACCGGCTGGCGCAACTGGGAGACGGCCTGCCGGCGCAGACCGCGCTGCGCGCGCAGCTCGAGACTGCAATCGCGCTATGCAGCGACACGCTCGAGGACACCCGCAACCTGTCGCGGCTGCTGCGTCCGCCGATCCTCGACGACCTCGGGCTGGAAGCAGCGTTGCGCTGGCTGGCGCGCAGCCAGGGCGAATCGGGCGGGATGGAGGTCGCGCTCGAGATCGAGCCGTTGCCGATGCTCGACGGGGACCTGCAGACGCTGCTGTTCCGCGTCGCCCAGGAAGCGCTCAACAACGCCGCCAAGCACGCCGGTGCAGGCCACGTGCTACTGCGGCTGGTCGCGCGCGGCGGCAACCTGCAGTTGCAGGTGGTCGACGATGGCCGCGGCTGCGACCCCGAGGCCGCGCTGCGCTCCGGCGGCAGCGGCCTGGGTGGCATGCGCGAGCGGTTGCGGCTGTACGACGGCCGACTCGAACTGCATTCCGCGCCCGGCGAAGGCACGCGCCTGCGCGCCGTGGTGCCGTTCGCCACGCGCGGCGACACGCCCTACCCGTCTTGACGGCTGCCGCCCCACGCGCGCAGCTTTAGGCGCATGGGGAACAACATCGTGCGCGTACTGATTGCCGACGACCACACACTGGTCCGCGAGAGTCTGGTCAGCCTGCTGCAGCAGGACGGCGACGTCCAGGTCGTGGCCCAGGCCGCGGACGGCGTGGAGACCGTCGAGAAGGCGCTCGCCACCCGCCCCGACGTGGTCGTCACCGACATCTCGATGCCGCGCCTCAACGGCATAGAAGTGGTGCGCCGCCTGCACGAAGCGCTGCCCGATACCCGCGTGCTGGTGCTGACCATGCACCAGGAAGACGAATACGTGCTGCAGGCGGTGCGCGTCGGCGCGGCCGGCTACATGGTCAAGGACAGCGCCGCCTCGGAGCTGCTGGCCGCGGTGCGCGCGCTGCACGCCGGGCGCGGCTACTTCGGCCCGCAGGCGGCCAAGGCGCTGGCCGAACAGCTGCAGCACCCCGAGCGCAACCTCGGCGACCCGTATGGCCAGCTCACCGCGCGCGAGCGCGAGGTGTTCCACCTGATCGTCGAAGGCCTGACCACCAAGGAGATCGCGCGCAAGCTCGACATCAGCGCGAAGACCGCCGAGAACCACCGCGCCCGCGTGCTCGACAAGATCGGCGTGCGCAACACCGCCGAGCTGGTGCGTTACGCGCTGCGCAAGGGCCTGCTCGACTAGCGCACGACGCGGGCCCGGCTTCCTGGTTCCGCGCGCATTCCCGGGCTTTCCAGCCTCGCCGCGGCCGTGCCGACGGCACCGCACGCTTCCCGATGATCGAAACCGGCGTCAAGCCGGCCCCGCGCGATGCAACACCGCGCAGTACACCCGCGTACGGGGGTTTTCCCCCAACCGCACTGGGGGCTGATCCGGATGGGCACGGGCCGACCCGCTGCGGATGCTACGAAGGCGCCCTCGCCTGTTCGCGCCATGGGCCCTTCGCCTCCCCCGCCAAAGGTCTTCGCCATGTCGCTTGCCAGTCGCCCTGCTTCCAACCGGTACCTCCGCGCGGGCCTGCTCGCCGCCGCGATCCTCGCCACCCCGCTGCTGGCCGAGGCCCGGCGGCTCGATCGCCAGCTCGAAGCCTTGCTGCCGACGCTCGCCGCCGGCCAGGCCGCGGAAGTCATCATCAGCTTCAACGGCAATGGACCGCTGACCGCCAGCCAGCAGCAGCGCCTGCTGGCGCTGGGGTTGAAAGGCCTGACCATGCGTTCGCTGCCGATCGCCGGTGCGCGCGCGACCCCGGCGCAAGTGCAGGCGCTGCTGGCGATGGCGGACGTGCGCTCGGTCTGGCTCAACGCACCGCTGTCGTACGAGAACCGCGAAGCCACGGCGCTGACCGGCGTCGACCGCCTGCGTACCGACCCGGGCATGCGCATCGGCGGCATGCCGGTGAGCGGCCGCGGCATCGGCGTGCTGGTCAACGATTCCGGCGTCGACGGCACCCATCCCGACCTCAAGTTTCCCGAGCACGTGAAGCAGAACGTCGCCGCGCAGACCAACCTGCACTCGCTCGACTCGATGCTGCCGATCACCTACATCGAAGGCGTGGCCAACACCGACATCGGCGGCGGCCACGGTACCCACTGCGCCGGCATCATCGGTGGCAACGGCGCGGCCTCGGGCGGCGCGCAGGAAGGCGTCGCGCCGGGCGCGGGCATCATCGGCTACGGCTCGGGCGCGGGCCTGTTCATCCTCGACACTGTCGGCGGCTTCGACTACGCGCTGACCCACCAGGCGCAGTACAACATCCGCGTCATCTCCAACTCGTTCGGCAACACCGGCGACGTCGGCACCGAATTCGATCCGGACGACCCGACCAACATCGCCACCAAGGCGCTGTCTGACCGCGGCGTGGTGGTGGTGTTCTCGGCCGGCAACGCCGGCGCGGGCGAGGCCACGATCACCGGCAACTTCAAGAAGGCGCCCTGGGTGGTCACCGTGGCCGCCGGCGACAAGCAGGGCCGGCTCGCCGACTTCTCCTCGCGCGGCGAGAACGGCCGCGGCGGCGACGTCGTCGTCGATGGCGTCAGCTACACCTGGATGGACCGCCCCACCGTCACCGCGCCGGGCGTCGACATCGCCTCGGCGCGCGCGTCGCTGGGCGCGCTCGACAAGACCGCGGCGCAGGACGACGCCGCCCTGCTCGGCCCGGCGCTGGCGGTGCACTACACCCACATGTCCGGCACCTCGATGGCGGCGCCGCATGCCGCCGGTGTGGTCGCGCTGATGCTCGAGGCCAACCCGTCGATGGGCTGGCGCGAGGTCAAGCGCATCCTCCAGGACACCGCCAGCAACATCCCCGGCCGCGCCGCGTGGGAAGCCGGCGCCGGCTATGTCAACGCACATGCCGCGGTGCAGGCCTCGCTCAACGCCGGCAGTTACGGCAGCACCGTCAACGCGGCGAGGACGTTCAACGCCAACGCGCGGGTCTCGGTCGGCAACAGCGCCGACTACACGGTCGACTTCAGCCCGGTCGGGCCGAACGAGGGCGTGCGCTTCGAGGTCGGCAGCGACATCGCTCTGGTCAACGCCCGCGCCAACGTCGGCGAGAACACCGTCGCGATCTCGCTGACCGATCCCAACGGCAAGCGTTACGGCTCCTCGATCGCGCTGCCGGTGCTGGGCCAGAACATCGCGGTGTCCGCGCCCGGCGTCGCCGGCACCTGGACGCTGAAGGTCGGTGGGGTCGGCTCGGTGTCGGGCAACAACCTCGACCCGGCCAAGGCCACTAATGGCTACGGCGCGCCGGGCACGGTCGACGTCAACGTCAAGCAGCTGCGTACCGACGGCTTCGACGGGCTCGGTGACATCCACGGCCACGCGGCACGCGGCTTCATCGAGTTCGGCGTTTCGAACCGCCTGCTCGACGGCGATGCCGACGGCCGCTTCCATCCCGACCGCAGCCTGACCCGCGGCGAGCTCGCCAACTACCTGGTGACCGGTACTGGCGTGCGCCAGTTCCAGCCGCTGCACAACGCCTCGACCTTCGCCGACCTCACCGCGATCAACCCGGTCACCGCGTTCGCTGAAGCGGCCACCGCCGCGGGCGCCGCGCAGCGCGACCTCAGCCATCGCCAGGACGGCGTGATGGGTCGCTTGAACGGCGCGTTCCGGCCCGACGACGTGGTCACCCGCGTCAGCCTGGCGTACTCGCTGGTGCAGAGCCTGGGCCTGCAGAACCAGGCCGCGGCGAGCGGCAGCACGCTGACGGTACTGTCCGACGGCAAGCGCATCGCGATCGAGGACGCCGCGGCGATTTCGGGGCCGCTGCGCGGCTACGTGCAGCTGGCGCTCGACCTGGGCCTGATCAACGCCCGCTTCACCGTGACCCAGGGGCCGTTCGACCTGCAGCCGGTGCTGCGCGCGTACTTCGACCCGAGCCAGGTGGTGACCCGTGCCGCCTACGCCGCGGCGGCCAGCCGGCTGTACGGTGTGTACGCGCAGTAAGTTCTTCTCTTCGCGCAAACGCACGGGCGACCCCCTTCGCCCGTGTGCCCCGAAGCCCGCCGGTCTCCGGCGGGCTTCTTCTTTTCCGGCACCGCGCCTTGTCCGCTCGAGGCGCCCGGCCGCGACCGTACCCCGGTGTATCCTCGCCTTCCAATCAGGCGGAGTGGCGGCATGAAGGCGATGCGGTGGATGCGTTGGACCCTGGGCGCCGCGTTGTGCGCAACCTTGCTGGCCGCCTGCGCCAGCGGCCCGGTGCGGCGTGTGTCCGAGCCTTCCGCGCGCCTGCAGCAGCTGACCGTGCGCGCGGACGGGCGCTGGTCGGCGGACCTGCGGATCGAGAATTTCAGCAGCATCCCGATGCGCTTCGACGAGGTGGCGCTGGCGCTGGCGATCGGCGAGCACGCGGCCGGCACGTTGCAGGCCAGTCCGAGTCTGTCGGTCGGCCCGGAATCGGCGGACGTGATCAGCGTGGTGCTGACGCCGTCGGCCGCGGCCAAGCTCGCCGTCGCCGATGCGCTCGCCAATCGCCGCAGCGTCGACTACACGCTCAAGGGCACGCTTGCGGCCACGCCCGACGAAGGCAAGCGCCGCAGCTACGAGATCGACCGCAGCAGCGCGCTGAGCCCGGCACCCGGGTTGCCCGGGGTGCTGCGCTAGGCCATCGAAACCACACGCCCGGCAATTCCATTCTTCTCCTTTCCAACTCCTGACGGCCGCCGATGAGCACCTACAAAGCCCCCCTCAACGACATGCGCTTCGCCCTGTACGACGTGATCGGCGCCGAGGCGGTCTTCGCCAAGCTCGGTTTCGCCGATGCCACCCGCGACGTGCTCGACGCGGTGCTCGACGAGGGCGCGCGCTTCTGCGAGACGGTGCTCGCGCCGCTCAACGCGATCGGCGACCGCATTGGCTGCGTGCACGACAAGTCCAGCGGCGCGGTCACCACCCCGCCGGGTTTCAAGCAGGCCTACGCGCAGTTCGTCGAGGGCGGCTGGGCGGGACTGGTGTCGCCGGTCGAGTTCGGCGGACAGGGGTTGCCGCATGCGGCCGGCGTGCCGCTCAAGGAAATGATCGACGCGGCGAACCTGGCCTGGGGCAACTTCCCGCTGCTTTCGGCCGGCGCCACCGAGGCACTGATCCAGCACGGCCAGGCCTGGCAGCAGGAGGTGTTCCTCAAGCCGCTGGTCGAGGGCCGCTGGACCGGCACCATGTGCCTGACCGAGCCGCACTGCGGCACCGACCTGGGCCTGCTCAAGACCCGCGCGCAGCCGCAGGCCGATGGCAGCCATGCGATCACCGGTACCAAGATCTTCATCACCGCCGGCGAGCACGACTTCACCGACAACATCGTCCACCTCGTGCTCGCGCGCCTGCCCGACGCCCCGGCCGGCAGCAAGGGCATCTCGCTGTTCCTGGTGCCGAAGGTGCGCGTGGACCGCGACGGCAATACCGGCGGCGCCAACACGGTGCGCTGCGGCAGTCTCGAGCACAAGATGGGCATCCACGGTTCGGCGACCTGCGTGCTCAATTTCGACGGCGCGCAGGGCTACCTCATCGGCCAGCCGCACAAGGGCCTGATGGCGATGTTCACCATGATGAACACCGCGCGCCTCGCCGTCGGCCTGCAAGGTTTGGGTCTGTCCGACCGCGCCTACCAGAACGCGCTGGCGTATTCGCGCGACCGCCTGCAGATGCGCGCGCTGTCCGGCGCCAAGTTCCCGGAAAAGGCCGCCGACCCGATCATCGTCCACCCCGACGTGCGCCGCATGCTGCTGACCTGCAAGGCGCTGATCGAGGGCGGCCGGGTGATGGGCTACCACGGCGCGTTGCTGGTCGACATCGCCCACCACGCGCCCGACGAAGCCGAGCGCGCGCAGGCCGACGCGCTGCTTGGGTTCATGACCCCGATCGTCAAGGCCTGCCTGACCGAATGGGGCGTGGAATGCACCTACCACGCGCTGCAGTGCTACGGCGGCCATGGCTATATCGCCGAGCACGGCATCGAGCAGCTCGCGCGCGACGCCCGCATCACCACCTTGTACGAAGGCACCACCGGCATCCAGGCGCTGGACCTGCTCGGCCGCAAGGTCATGCAGTTGCAAGGCGCGGGCCTGCAGGTGCTGCTCGGGATGATCGAGCAGTTCTGCGCCGACAACGAAGCCAACGCCGCCGTCGCCGAGTTCATCGCGCCGTTGCGCGACAAGGCCGCGCAGTGGACGCAGCTGACGATGCAGGTCGGCAAGCGCGCGGCCGCCAACGCCGATGAGGTCGGCGCCGCTGCCTACGACTACCTGATGTACTCGGGCTATGTCGCGCTGGCCTACTGGTGGGCGCGCAGCGTCGCGGCGAGCGAGGCCTCGGCGCAGTCGGACGCGTTCAAGGCTGGCAAGCGCGAGACCGCGCGCTTCTACTTCGCCCGCCTGTTGCCGCGCACGCTCGCGCACGCCGCCGCGATCGAAAGCGGCACGCAGACGCTGACCACGCTCGACGCGGCCGCATTCGACGCCTGATCGGCACCCGCCATCGGTGCCCGAGAGGTCTACCCAATCCGTCACGCTTTGGGTATAAGCTCGGGCCCTGATGGAGACTGACAGAACAAGCCTGCGCTTGGTTCGCGCCGGAGCCCACGCTGATCCCGATCAGCATGGACCGGCCTCCACCTCCTTCGCTCCGCGATTCGCCCAGCGCCTGGCCAGCCAGGCCCAGTCTCCGCCAGACGCGCAGCCTGCCCGCCGCCACCCGATCGAGCAGCTCAACGCCGTGCGCCTGCTGTCGCTCGACGCGCACGGCCGCGTGCTCGACTGGATGAACTGGCAGGACGCGACCTGCCTGTACGTGCGCGGCGCAGTGGCCTGGACGCTCGGCGACCCCTGCCTGCAGGTGCACGGCGGCACCAGCCGCATGACCGGCGAGCAGAGCCTGATCGAGTTGCACCCGATCGTCGCCGCGCGTGGCCACGCCCGCGCCCACGCGCTCGACCCGACCCCGGCATTGACCAACGCCGCGCTGTTCGCGCGCGACGCCTACCTGTGCATGTACTGCGGCCGCGACTACCACCGCCCGCAGCTGACCCGCGACCACGTGCTGCCGGTATCCAAGGGCGGCCGCGACATCTGGGAGAACGTCGTCGCCGCGTGCTTCCACTGCAACTCGCGCAAGGGCAACCGCACCCCGCAACAGGCGGGCATGCCGCTGCTCGCGGTGCCTTACCGGCCGAGCTGGGTCGAGCATTTGATTCTGTCGAACCGCAACATCCTGGCCGACCAGATGGTGTTCCTGAAGAACCAGTTGCCGAAGAACGCGCGACTGCGCGCCTGATCGCCGGCCGGGGCGGAGTTCCGCGACCGTCAGCAGTCGCATCGTCACACCCATGAACGCGGGCCTGCCGAATAACGCGCAGATGCGACGCTGAGCGCGCGTTGACGGTTGCGGCGCGCTCCGCAACACTCGTCGGTACCTGTCATCACGAATGCGACGATGCCGCTCACCCTTGGCTTCACGGGCATGGACCCGGTTACCGAATCCGCGCTGCAAGCGGCCTTCACCACCGCCAACGCGCAAGTCGGGGGCCAGTGGCACCTGCTGCCCGAGCAACAGGCGGCCTACGTTATCGTCGACATGGACAGCATGTACGGGCCGATGAGCTGGCTGCGCCTGCACGCCAATGGCAAGCGCGTGATCGGCCTGACCTCGGCGGCGCGCACCCAGACCGACTTCCGCCTCGCCCGCCCATTCGACAGCGCGAGCGTGACCGCGCTGTTGCAGCAACTCGACGGCACCGCGCCGAGTGCGGCCGCGAACGTCGCGGCACCTGCAGCACCCGCGTCGCCGGCCGAGTCCGTGCATCCGGCCGGCATGACCCCCGCGCCGCAGCCGCAGGATCGCCTGCCGGAAGAACAACCGCTGCCGGTACGCGAGGAGATCGCCCCGCCGCCGGAACCCTTGTCCGCCGTCGCTACCGAACTCCCGGCCCGCGCTGCCGCCAGCGCGAGCCGCGAACCGCCGAGCGCGGCCGCGGCCCAAGTCCTGCCTGCCGCGCCCAGCATCGCCCCGCGTGCGCCGGTCGAGCACAAAGCGGCACCGGCAGCACCTGCAACGGCGCCGACCCCGGCCGTGGTCGAGGCGCATGCACCGGCGCTTGACACGCTGGTCGACTGGCTGGCCTCCGGCAAGCTCAGCGGCCGCCTGCGCTTCGAACGCAACGGCACGGCCTTGCTGATCGATACCGAGCAGCGCCAGTACCACGGCCCGGCCACGCTCAAGGCCCTGACCGGCCTGTTTGACGGTGCGGTCACCGCCGCCGACTTCCCCGCGATCGATGCCGCGACCTGGAGCAGCCAGGCCGCCGCCCTCGGCGAGCCGCAGTCGCTGGCCCGGCTGGTCTGGTACGGCGCGTTGCTGGCCGGCCACGGCACGCTGGCGGCGGGCTTCGACCCCGAGGGCCGCTACCAGCTGCTCAAGTGGCCGCAGACCGAGCGCGAGTTCCCCAAGCACTTCCGCATCGCCACGGCGATGATGAAGGGCCCGGCCACGCTGGCCGAGATCGCCGAGGCCAGCGGCGTGCCGACCGGCGACGTCGCCGATTTCGTCAACGCCAACCTCGCCACCGGCTTCGCCGACATCTACCGCGAGCCCGAACCCGAGGTCGAGCCGCCCAAGCCCAGTGGCCTGTTCGGGCGCCTGCGCGGGCGTTGAACCATCGACGTCGCGAACGCGACGTCGCCGTTTGCGTGAACACCGCCGGCCGCGCGCCTTGCCCGGCCGCAACCTGAGCGGGACAATCACGGGCTAGCCGCCATAGTCCGACTGATGATTGACCCGCAACGCTTTCCGCGCCTGGCCCGCATCGCGGTCCCCGCCGACCTGCGCCACTTCCCCGAAGAGGACTTGCCGGCGATTGCCGACGAACTGCGTGCGTACCTGATCGAACAGGTCGCGCAGTCCGGCGGTCACTTCGGCGCCGGGCTGGGCGTGATCGAACTCACCATCGCCCTGCATTGGCTATACGAGACGCCGGTCGACCGCCTGGTGTGGGACGTCGGCCACCAGTGCTACCCGCACAAGATCCTCACCGGCCGCCGCGACCAGATCCACACGGTCAAGCAAGCCGATGGCATCGCGCCGTTCCCGAAGCGCGAGGAGTCCGAGTACGACACCTTCGGCGTCGGCCACAGCTCGACCAGTATCTCCGCCGCACTGGGCATGGCGATCGCGCTGCAGCGCGCCGGCGACGAGCGCAAGGTCATCGCGGTGATCGGTGACGGCGCGATGACCGCGGGCATGGCGTTCGAAGCCCTCGCCCACGCCGGCGGCATGGGCGCGGAGGCCGATGCAGCCGAGCCGAACCTGCTGGTGATCCTCAACGACAACCAGATGTCGATCTCCGAGAACGTCGGCGGCGTCACGCGCATGCTCGGCCGCCTCACCGGCAGCCGCACCCTCAACGCGCTGCGCGAGGGCGGCAAGAAGCTGCTCGGCGACAAGCGCAAGCCGGCGGCGCGCTTCGTCAAACGCTGGGAGGAACACTGGAAGGGCATGTTCGTGCCGTCGACGTTCTTCGAGGAAGTCGGCTTCCACTACACCGGCCCGATCGACGGTCACGACCTGGACGCGCTGCTCGGCGCGATGAAGACGCTCAAGACCCTCAAGGGCCCGCAGCTGCTGCACATCATCACCACCAAGGGCAAGGGCTACGAGCTGGCCGAGGGCGACCAGATCGGCTACCACGCGGTCAGCCCGTTCGATCCGTCAATGGGCCTGGTCAGCAAGGGCGGCGCCAAGAAACCGACTTACACCGACGTGTTCGGCGACTGGCTGTGCGACATGGCCGCGGCCGACGACAAGCTGCTCGCCATCACCCCGGCGATGCGCGAAGGCTCGGGCCTGGTGCGTTTCAGCAAGGAGTATCCGCAGCGCTACTTCGACGTCGCGATCGCCGAGCAGCACGCGGTCACGCTGGCCGCGGGCATGGCCTGCGAAGGCGCCAAGCCGGTGGTCGCGATCTACTCGACCTTCCTGCAGCGCGGCTACGACCAGCTGGTGCACGACGTCGCGATCCAGGACCTCGACGTGCTGTTCGCAATCGACCGCGGCGGCGTGGTCGGCCCGGACGGCGCGACCCATGCAGGCAACCTCGACCTGAGCTACCTGCGCTGCGTGCCGAACATGCTGGTGATGGCGCCCAGCGACGAGGACGAGTGCCGCAAGCTGCTCAGCACCGGCTATCGCCACCCAGGCCCGGCCGCGGTGCGCTACCCGCGTGGTACCGGCCCGGGCGTGGCGGTGCAGGCGACGCTGGACACGCTGCCGATCGGCAAGGCCGAATTGCGCCGCCGCGGATCGCGGGTCGCGCTGCTGGCGTTCGGCGCGATCGTGCCGGCCGCCGAGAAGGTCGGCGCGGAGTTGGGCCTGAGCGTGGTCAACATGCGCTTCGTCAAGCCGCTCGACCGCGCGCTGATCCTGGACCTTGCGAAGCACCACGAAGGCTTCGTCACCCTCGAGGACAACGTCGTCGCCGGCGGCGCCGGCTCCGGCGTGGCCGAACTGCTGGCCGCCGAGGGCATCGCCATGTCGATCCTCCACCTCGGCCTGCCCGACGAGTTCCAGCACCATGCCAGCCGCGAGCAACTGCTGGCCGAAGCCGGGCTCGACGTCGACGGCATCCGCGCCGCGGTGCTGCGGCGCTGGCCGTCATTGGCGGAGCCGCAGCCGCGAAGTGCGGCCGTCTGACGCGCGGGCGTTGGATCAACACCCGCGCAAACAACTAGACACCGTCGCCTTGTAGGTCCGAGCCTGCACGGATCCGCGCGCTATCCCGAGCGCGGGTGCCTAGCAAGCTCGGCACTACAAGACGCGTGCGCGCCGGACTTACTCCGGCGCCACCACCGCGTAGCCCTTCGCCTGCAGCTGCGCCAAAAGACCGTTGGGCTGCAGCAGCTGGCTCACCGGCAAGGTCGCGAAGCTGGTGTGGTTGCTCGCCAGCGCGGCATCGACGGCGCGCAGCCACTGCGCCTCCGCGCGGGCCGTGCCGTCGCCCATGCCCAGCGAGCGCGCGGCCTCGGTCTGGGCGATGGCCTCGAAACACGATCTCGCGTCGCCGGCGCGGAACAGGCGGCGCAATTCCGGCATATCGCCCTGAGCCCAGGCATTGGCGCGCTGCGCGGCGTTGGCCACGTCCAGCTCGAGCTGGTCGAGCACGCTGCGGAAACAGGCGATGTCGTCCACTTCGGCACCGGCGAACGACTTCGCCAGCCGCTTGGGATCCTTGATCTCGCCCTTGACCCCGGTCGAGGTGTACTTGGTCTCGTACTTGTCGGTCAGGGCGCGCAGCCGCGCGCTCGTGCCCGTGCCCGATTGCAGGCCGGCGCGCTTGAGTGCCGCTCCGTACAGCGCACTCGCCGCGAAGATCGGACGCCACTGCTCGACGTCCTTGTCGCTCCCCAGGTACGTCGGCTTGAGCGCCGACCAACGCGCATACAGCTCAGCCGGCAGCACGTCGCGCAGGGTCTTGCCGTCGGGATTCTTTCGCGCGCGCAGCAGTGTGGGCATGGCGAAGGCCGCCTTGAACATGCTGCCCGCGCCCATCGTCATCTCGATGTGCGGTGGCCCGATGATTTCCTGCGCTCGCGCCAGCACCGATTCGGCCTGTGGCGAGTACCACTCCATCTTCTTCGGCACGGGCGCCACCGTGCCGAGGATCCACAGCACGTGACCCGCCTTGCTGACCTGCCACAGCCCAGGGCCGGATTGCTGGCCACTGACCAGCACCACGTCGGCATCGACGATGCGGCCATCGGCCGGCGCCGTGGCAGTTGCAGCCGGCCCGCTCGCGCGCGACGCGGGGCCGGCCGCCAGTTCGACGCGGGCCGCCGCAGGCTGGGCCGCGTGAGCGAGGACGGGCAACAACGGCGGCAGCAGGGCCAAAGAGATCGACAGCAAAGTGCGCATCAAGGAACTCCATTTCACGGGGTGGGGAAGCGCCGCCGCTGGCGTTGGTGAAGTGAACGCGACGGAATCGGCAAAACTGTGATCGCAAGGAGCGACGGGAGTTCCGCAAACCACATCACCGATCACACACCACGCGCGGCTGGCGATGGATGCGGCATCGGCACTACGCCGGCTGATGGGATGGCGCGCTCGCCAAAAAGCAAAATGCCCGGCAAGCCGGGCATTTGTCTTTCCACCGAAAGCTTTGATCGAAATGGTCGGGACGGCCGGATTTGAACCGACGACCCTCTGCCCCCCAGGCAGATGCGCTACCAGGCTGCGCTACGCCCCGACGTGTTGCGATGTTCCCGCCGTGAAGCGGGCGGCAAGTATAACGGCTCGCCGGCGCTTCTGTCGCCGCGGCGACCTGCGAACGAGAGATTCAGCGGCGCAGCAGCTGCAGCACTTCTTCCAGCTCCATGCGCACCTGGCGCATGATCTGCGAGCTCAGCGCCGACTCGTCCTTGGCCACGTCGCCTTCCAGGCGCAGGCGCGCGCCGCCGATGGTGTAGCCCTGTTCGTACAGCAGGCCGCGGATCTGGCGCACCATCAGCACCTCGTGGCGCTGGTAGTAGCGGCGATTGCCGCGGCGCTTGACCGGGTTCAGGGTCGGGAATTCGGTTTCCCAGTAACGCAGCACGTGCGGCTTGACGTCGCACAGCTCGCTGACCTCACCGATGGTGAAGTAGCGCTTGGCCGGGATCGGCGGCAGTTCGCGGTTGCTGCCGGGGTCAAGCATGACCACCTCCGGAATAGGCTTCGACGCGTTCCTTGAGCTTCTGGCCCGGGCGGAAGGTCACCACGGTGCGGGCCGAGATCGGGATCTCCTGACCGGTCTTGGGGTTGCGACCCGGGCGCTGGTTCTTGCGCCGCAGGTCGAAATTGCCGTAGCCCGACAGCTTGACCTGGCGACCATGCTCGAGCGCCTCGCGCAGCGCGTCAAAGAACGAGTCGACGAACTCCTTCGCCTCGCGCTTGTTCAAGCCGACCTCGTCGAACAGGCGTTCGGCCATCTCAGCCTTTGTCAAAGCCATTGCAGTGCCTGCTACGTAGCGAAAAGCATTCTTCAGTCCGGCCTCGAAGGGCCGCGGGATTCGCGTCTGGTGCGCGGCTAACCGCGCATCACCGCGCCATGGTCGCGCTGCAGGGCGGCGATCACCGCCTCCACCACTTGCTCCACGTCACGGTCGGTGAGCGTGCGCGATTCTTCCTGCAGAATCAAGCCCATAGCGAGACTCTTGAATCCCGTTTCCACGCCCTTGCCCTGGTAGCGGTCGAACAACACCAGATCGCGCAGTGACTCTCCCGCTGCGGCACGGATGGAGCCCGCAATCACCGCCCAAGGCACCGACTCGGCCACCACCACCGCCAGGTCGCGGCGCACCGACGGGAACTTCGACAGGCCCGCGGCGCGCGGCAACGGCCGCGCCAGCAGCGGCGCGAGGTCCAGCTCGAACGCCACGACCTCGGCGTCCAGGTCCAATGCGCGCTGCAAGCGTGGGTGCAGCTGGCCGATCCAACCCAGCTTCACGGCCGCGCCATCGCCCTCGACCCGGTAGACATCGGCCGAACGGCCCGGGTGTCCCCAGGCCGCGATCGACACGCGGTACTCGAGGGTGGCACCGGCCAGCGCCGCGAGGCTGTCGAGGTCGCCCTTGAGGTCGTGGAATCCGACCGCACGCGCCGTCGCGGACCACTGCTCGGCCGCCACGTCGCCGCAGGCAACCGCGGCCACGCGTCGGGTTTCCAGCGGCGACTCGGCACCGTGGGCCGCGAACACGTTACCCAGTTCGAACAGGCGCACGCGCGGCTGCTGGCGGGCGGCGTTGCGCGCGAGCGCGGCGACCAGGCCCGGCAACAAGGCGGTGCGCATGATGCCGAGCTCGGCGCTGAGCGGGTTCGCCAGGGGCACCGCGCCGTCCATTGCGCCCCACGCCGCCAGCAACTGCTCGTCGACGAACGCGTAGTTGATCGCTTCCAGGTAGTCGCGCGCGGCGAGCTGGCGGCGCGCGGCGCCCTCCTCGACCCGGGCTTCGCTGGGCGCCACCAGGCGCGCGGCGCCGGACGGCAAGGTCGTGGGGATGGCGTCGTAGCCGTGGATGCGCGCGACCTCCTCGATCAGGTCCTCCTCGATCGCCAGATCGAAGCGGCGGCTCGGCGGGGTGACCTGCCAGCCCTCATCGCTCGCCTGCACGGACAAACCGAGCGCGCCGAAGATGCGTTCGACTTCGGTGTCGGCCACCGTCATGCCGAGCACTCGCGCGAGGCGCGCACGGCGCAGGCCGATCGGACGCGGATCCGGCAGGTGTTGGGCCAACGCCGCCTCGACCACCGCGCCGGGGGTTCCGCCGGCGGCGTCGAGGATCAGGCGGGTCGCGTACTCGATCGCCAGGCGCGGCAACTCCGGGTCGACGCCGCGCTCGAAGCGGTGCGCGGCGTCGGTGTGCAGGCCGAGCTTGCGGCCCCGGCCGATGATCGCCGACGGCGCGAAGTGCGCCGCTTCCAGGAACACGTTGCCGGTCGCCTCGGTGACGCGGGTGTCGAAGCCGCCCATCACGCCGGCCAGCGCGACCACGCGGTCGCCGTCGGTGATCGCCAGGAATTGCTCGTCGAGCACGACATCGCGGCCGTCGAGGAGCTTCACTGCTTCACCGGGACGCGCGAAGCGCACGCCAACCGGGCCTTGCAACAGATCGCGGTCGAACGCGTGCATCGGCTGGCCGAGCTCCAGCATCACGTACTGGGCGACGTCGACCAGCAACGACACCGGGCGCACTCCGCTGCGGCGCAGGCGTTCGGCCATCCAGGCCGGCGTCGGCCGCGAGGCATCGACGCCTTCGATCACGCGACCGCAGTAACGCGGCGCGTTCGCGCCGGCGTTGAGCTCGATCGCGAGCCGCGCGTCGCTGCCCGCGGCGACCGGCGCGGGCTCGAACGCAACGACCTGGCTGGCCGACGCGGCGGCGACATCAAAGGCGATGCCGCGCACGCTGAAACAATCGGCGCGGTTCGGCGTGAGCTTGATCTCGATGGTCGCATCCGGCAGACCCAGATAACCGGCCAGCGCCGCGCCGACCGGCGCATCCGACGGCAGCTCAAGCAGGCCCGAGGCATCCGGATCGACGCCCAGCTCCTTGGCCGAACACAACATGCCGGACGACTCGACGCCCCGCAGCTTGGCGGCCTTGATCGCCATGCCACCGGGAAGGTTGGCGCCGACCACGGCCAGCGGCGCCTTCAGGCCCGGGCGCGCGTTGGGCGCGCCGCAGACGATCTGCACGACGTTGCCGCCGCCGGCGTCGACCTGGCAGACCTGCAGGCGGTCGGCTTCGGGGTGCTTCTCGGCGCTGAGGATCTGCGCGACGACCACGCCGTCGAGCGAATCGCCCAGCGCGGTGACTTCCTCGACTTCCAACCCGATCGCGGTCAGCGTCGCGGCGAGCTGCTCGCGCGTCGCGGTGGTCGGCACATGCTGGCGCAGCCAGTTCTCGGAGAATTTCATCGTGGGGTTTTCCGTAGGGCGGGCCCTGGCCCGCCATCTCGTCACATGGGTCGGCGGGCTTGAGCCCGCCCTACGCGAACTGGCGCAGGAAGCGCACGTCGTTCTCGAAGAAGCTGCGCAGGTCGTCGACGCCGTAGCGCAGCATCGCGAAGCGTTCGACGCCGAGGCCGAAGGCGTAACCGGTGTACTTCTCAGGATCGATGCCGACGTTGCGCAGCACGCTGGGGTGGACCATGCCGCAGCCGAGCACTTCCAGCCAGCGCGTCGAACCGTCCGGCTGCTGCCAGGCGATGTCGACCTCGGCCGACGGCTCGGTGAATGGGAAGTAGCTCGGCCGGAAGCGCATCTCGAAATCGCGCTCGAAGAACGCGCGCACGAATTCGGCCAACGTGCCCTTGAGGTCGGCGAAGCTGGCGTGCTCGTCGACCAGCAGGCCCTCGACCTGGTGGAACATCGGCGTGTGGGTCTGGTCGCTGTCGCTGCGGTAGACCTTGCCGGCGGCGATCATGCGCAGCGGCGGTTGGTGGTCGCCCATGTAGCGCACCTGCACGCCGGAGGTGTGCGTGCGCAGCAGGCGGCCGTCGCCAAGATAGAAGGTGTCGTGCATCGCGCGCGCCGGGTGGTGCGGCGGAAAGTTCAACGCCTCGAAGTTGTGCCAGTCGTCCTCGATCTCGGGGCCATCGGCGAGCTCGAAGCCGAGCCGGCCGAAGATGTCGGCGATGCGCTCCAGCGTGCGGCTGACCGGGTGCAGGCCGCCGCGCGTGGCGTCGATGCCCGGCAGGGTGACGTCGACGGATTCGCCGGCGAGCCGCGCGTCGAGCGCGATGTCATCGAGCACGCGCTTGCGTTCGCCCAGCGCGGCGCTGAGCGTGTCGCGCGCCTGGTTGATCGCCTCGCCGGCGGCCTTGCGCTGCTCGGCCGGCAAGGTGCCCAGCTGCTTGAGCTGCGCGGTGACGCTGCCGGATTTTCCGAGCAGGGACACGCGCAGCGCCTCGATCGCCTCGGGCGAGTCGGAGGCGGCGATCTGCGCCAGGGCCTGTTGGGTCAGGGATTCAATGTCACTCATTCGCCATGGCTCTTCATCACTGTCGTTCCGGCGGAGATGGAAAACCTGCCTTGCGCGCGGCGGCGGCAGGCCCTGCCATGCCCGGGACGACAAACCCCAGAAACGAACATGGGGAAGGACTTGCGCCCTTCCCCATGCCTTGATCCGTGTCCTCGCCCGCGCGGCCTAGGCCGACGCGGACGGTGCTACATCAAGCTGCGAGCGCGCTCTTGGCCTTCTCTGCCAGCGCGGCAAAACCCACCGCGTCGTGCACGGCGATGTCCGCCAGCACCTTGCGGTCGAGGGTGATGCCCGACTTCAGCATGCCGTTCATGAAACGGCTGTAGCTCAGGCCGTTGATGCGGGCCCCCGCGTTGATGCGGGTGATCCACAGCGAACGGAAATTGCGCTTCTTCTGCTTGCGGCCGATGTAGGCGTACTGCAGGGCCTTGGTGACCGCCTGCTTGGCGACGCGGAAGACCTTGCGGCGGGCGTGGTAGTAGCCCTTCGCCTGCTTCAGGATTTTCTTGTGGCGCCGACGCGCCTGTACACCACGTTTGACTCGTGCCATTTCTCAGTCCTCCTCAGGCGTACGGCAACATGCGGGAAATACGACCGGCATCCTCGGCACGAACATGGTTCGTCTGCCGCAGGTTGCGCTTCCGCTTCGTCGCCTTCTTGGTGAGGATGTGGCTGCGGTTCGCGTGGCCACACTTGAACTTGCCGGTTGCGGTCTTGCGGAAGCGCTTGGCAGCGCCCCGGTGGGTCTTGATCTTGATCTTCGCCATGGCGATGTCCTTTCGGGTTTTATGTCACTGGCCTGGGCGGTGGCTGGCGCCACGCTTTCCGTCCTGCCCTTGCCGGCTTGTAAGTCGTTGATCCAGAAGGAATCAGCAACAGGTCCTGAATACTGCAAACAAAACCCCGGCGAACCAGGCCGCACAGTATGCCGGCTCGACGCTGGGGTTGCAAATCTTTTCCTTAGGAATCAGGGGCTTCGATCAGGCGGCGCCAAAGTTCACATGGCGCCTTCCAGCCAACCCCTGCCACGCTGCCCGGAGGGGCAGCCGACCTAGGTCTTCTTCTTGGGCGCGATCATCATGACCATCTGCCGCCCTTCCAGGCGCGGACGCGACTCGATCACGATGTCCTCGCCCAGGTCGGTCTCGATCCGGGTCGCCATCTGGCGACCGAGTTCCTGGTGGCTCATTTCGCGGCCACGGAAGCGGATATTGACCTTGATCTTGTCGCCCTCTTCCAGAAAGCGGCGCATGTTGCGCAGCTTGATCTGGTAGTCGCCCTCGTCGGTGACCGGGCGAAACTTCATTTCCTTGATCTCGACCTGCTTCTGCTTCTTCTTCGCGGCGTTGGCCTTCTTCTGCGCATCGAACTTGAACTTGCCGAAGTCCATGACACGGCAGACCGGCGGATCCGCGTTGGGCTGGATCTCGACGAGGTCCATGCCCTCGTCCTGGGCCATGGCCAGCGCTTCATCGCGCGAGAGCACGCCGATCATCTCGCCATCGCTGCCGATAACGCGAACGCGCGGGACGCGGATTTCTTGGTTCTTTCGATTCGGCTTTTCGGGGGTACTGATGTTGCAATCTCCGGTGTGGATCGTGCCGGCCGCGCGGGCAGCCGGAAAGGTGGGAACACGCTGCGCGGGGCGTCAGACGCCCTCTTCGTGCAAACGCGAGGCGAATTCGGCGACGGTCATGGTCCCCAGATCCTCCCCTCCCCGCGTACGCACCGCGACCAGGCCGTTTTCCTTCTCGCGATCACCGATCACCAGCTGGTACGGCACGCGCTGCAGCGTGTGCTCGCGGATCTTATAGCCGATCTTCTCGTTCCGCAAATCGGCCTCGACCCGGAAACCTTGATTTGCAAGGGATTTCCGGACCTCCTCGACGTAGTCGGCCTGCGCGTCGGTGATATTCATCACCACCGCCTGAACCGGGGCGAGCCAGGACGGGAACTGGCCGGCGTGGTGTTCGATCAGGATGCCGATAAAGCGCTCCATCGAGCCGACGATCGCGCGGTGCAGCATCACCGGATGGCGCTTGCTGCTGGCCTCGTCGACGTACTCGGCGCCCAGGCGGGCCGGCATCATGAAATCGACCTGCATGGTGCCCAGCTGCCAGGTGCGGCCAATCGCGTCCTTGAGGTGGTACTCGATCTTCGGGCCGTAGAACGCGCCCTCGCCCGGCAGTTCCTCCCACTCCACCCCGTCCTTGCGCAAGGCCGCGCGCAGCGCGTCCTCGGCCTTGTCCCAGGTGGCGTCGTCGCCCAGGCGCTTGTCCGGGCGCAGGGCGATCTTGATCTGGATCTCGCTGAAGCCGAACGTCGCGTACACCGCCAGCGCCTGCTGGTGGAACGCGGACACCTCGGCCTCGATCTGGTCCTCGGTGCAGAAGATGTGGCCGTCATCCTGGGTGAAGCCGCGCACGCGCAGGATGCCGTGCAGCGCGCCGGAGGGTTCGTTGCGGTGGCAGGCGCCGAATTCGCCGTAGCGGATCGGCAGGTCGCGGTAGCTGTGCAGGCCGTGGTTGAACACCTGCACGTGGCCCGGGCAGTTCATCGGCTTGAGCGCGTAGGTGCGCTTCTCCGACTCGGTGAAGAACATGTTCTCCTGGTAGTTGTCCCAGTGGCCGGACTGCTTCCACAGCGACACGTCGAGGATCTGCGGGCAACGCACTTCCTGGTAGCCACTCTCGCGGTAGACACGACGCATGTACTGCTCGACGACCTGCCAGATCGACCAGCCCTTCGGGTGCCAGAAGATCAGGCCCGGGGCCTCTTCCTGCAGGTGGAACAGCTCCTGCTGCTTGGCGATCTTGCGGTGGTCGCGCTTCTCGGCCTCTTCCAACTGGGTCAGGTAGGCCTTGAGGTCCTTATCGTTGAGCCAGGCGGTGCCGTAGATGCGGCTGAGCATCTGGTTGTTGTGGTCGCCGCGCCAGTAGGCGCCAGCCACTTTCATCAGCTTGAACGCGCGCAGCTTGTCGGTGCCCGGCACGTGCGGGCCGCGGCACAGGTCGGTGAACTCGCCCTGGGTGTACAGCGACAGGTCCTGCTCGGCCGGAATGCCCTCGATGATCTCGGCCTTATAGTGCTCGCCGATGCCCTTGAAGAAACCGACCGCCTCGTCGCGCGATTTCACGCTACGCGAGACCGGCTGGGCCTCCTTGACGATCTTGAGCATCTCGGCCTCGATCGCGGGCAGGTCTTCCGGCGTGAACGGGCGTTCGTAGGCGAAGTCGTAGTAGAAGCCGTTGTCGATCACCGGGCCGATCGTGACCTGCGCGCCCGGGAACAGGCGCTGCACGGCCTGCGCCAGCAGGTGCGCGGTGGAGTGGCGCAGCACGTCCAGCGCGTCGGGATGCTTGTCGGTGACGATCTCGAGCGCGGCGTCGCGTTCGATGCGGTAGCTGCTGTCGACCAGCCGGCCGTCGACCTTGCCCGCGAGCGCGGCCTTGGCCAGGCCGGGGCCGATCGACAGGGCGACGTCGGCGACGCTGACGGGGTGTTCGAACTCGCGGCGGCTGCCGTCGGGAAGGGTGATCGCGATCATGGGGTTGTCTGGGTATCGAAGGACGGCGCGGCGGTGCGGCGTCGGGAGAGATGTCTTAGAGGCAGGCCGGGACACAGGCCAGCGGGAAAACGAGCGTTTCAGAGACGGAAACGGCGCCGTGGCGCCGTCCTGGATCGGAGGCGTCGGCGGCGTCAGCGGTGGCGGACGGTAGTGCTCATGTCGCACGCTCGGCCGGCGGTTTATCGCGGGCCACCCTTCTCGTGCCCTGGCCGGATTGCCGGGGCGATGCGCAATAGTTGGCGACCGCGGCGGCGCAAGTCAACGGTGGCGCCGCGAATCGAAACCCCGAAAACAAGAACGGCCGGGGCTAGCCCGACCGTTCGTCACCAAATTGGTGGGCGGTACAGGGTTCGAACCTGTGACCCCTACCATGTCAAGGTAGTGCTCTACCGCTGAGCTAACCGCCCATTCGCCGAAAAACTCCCCGGCGAGGGGCGCGCAGTGTAGCCGATCAAGTGAGAGCCGACAACCTCGACAGTGCCTGGATCAAGCTGCCGGGATGCGCAGCACCTGGCCCGGATAGATCTTGTCGGGATCCTTGAGCATCGGCTGGTTGGCCTCGAAGATTTTGTTGTATTTGCCGGCATCGCCGTAGACCTTTTTGGCGATCGCGGACAGGCTGTCGCCCGCTTCCACCGTGTAGGTTTTCGACGACCACCCCTCATTGCTGCCCGCGGATGAAGGCGCGACCGTCGTGCCGCTGCCCGCCGGCGAAGGCGCCGCCGCAACGGTGCTGCTGCCGGTGGTTACTCCGCTGAAGTCGGCCTTGGCCACCCGCAAACGATCCTCCACGCGATCCACGCCATCCACGTTGCCGACGATCAACACCGCCTTCTCGCGGGTGTCCTGGTCCTTGACGGTGCCGTCCAGGACTACAGTGTCGCCATTGATGGTGAAGGTGATGCCGGATGGATCGATGCCGTGCTCACGCAGGTGCGTGCCGAGCGGCTTGCTTCGATCAAGTTCGCCGTCCTTGCCGAAAATCTTGTCGCCGGCATTCTTGATGAAATCGAATACGCCCATGGATGCAGTCTCCGCGTTGAGGGACTGCAAGATCACACGCTCAGGGTGAGCGGTCTGTGGACGTTGGCCCCAGCACGATGGCGTCCTTCAGCTCGCGCAACTGGTCGCGCACGACGCCGGCCTCCTCGAACTCCAGGTCGCGCGCGTGCTGGTACATCTTCTGCTCCAGCACCTTGATCCGGGCCACGACCTGCGCCGGGCTGAGCGCGGCGTAGTTGGCGGCCTCGTCCGCCACCTTGCGGGCCGCCTTGCCGCGACCCTTGACCGCCTCGGGCTCGGCGCGCGCGCCCTCGAACACGTCGACCATCGTCCGCACCGTGGACTGCGGGGTGATGCCGTGCTCGGCGTTGTATTCGACCTGCTTGTGGCGGCGCCGATCGGTCTCCTCGATCGCCTTCTGCATCGAGTTGGTGATGCGGTCCGCGTACAGGATCGCCTTGCCGCGCACGTTGCGGGCGGCGCGGCCGATGGTCTGGATCAGCGAGCCGGTCGAGCGCAGGAAGCCCTCCTTGTCGGCGTCGAGGATCGCCACCAGCGACACCTCGGGCATGTCCAGACCTTCGCGCAGCAGGTTGATACCGACGAGCACGTCGAACTTGCCCAGGCGAAGGTCGCGGATGATCTCGACGCGCTCGACCGTCTCGATGTCCGAATGCAGGTAGCGCACCCGCACCCCGTGTTCGCCGAGGTACTCGGTCAGGTTCTCGGCCATGCGCTTGGTCAGCGTGGTGATCAGCACCCGGTCGCCCATCGCCACCCGCAGGTTGATCTCGCCAAGCACGTCGTCGACCTGGGTCGCGACCGGGCGGATCTCGACCTCGGGGTCGATCAGGCCGGTCGGCCGCACCACCAGCTCGACCACCTGGCCCTCGGACTTCTGCAGCTCGTAGTCGCGCGGGGTCGCCGATACGAAGATCGCCCGCGGCGAGCGACCCTCCCACTCCTCGAATTTCAGCGGCCGGTTGTCGAGTGCCGACGGCAGGCGGAACCCGAACTCGACCAGCGTCTCCTTGCGCGAGCGGTCGCCCTTGTACATCGCCCCGACCTGCGGAACGGTGACGTGCGATTCGTCGACGACCAGCAACGCGTCCGGTGCGAGGTAGTCGAACAGGCACGGCGGCGGTTCGCCGGGCATGTGCCCGGTCAGGTGCCGCGAGTAGTTCTCGATGCCGTTGCAGTAGCCGACTTCGGCCAGCATCTCCAGGTCGAACTGGGTGCGTTGCGCCAGGCGCTGCGCCTCGACCAGCTTGTTCTGCGCGTAAAGCTGCTCCAGCCGCGGGCCGAGCTCGTCCTTGATCGCCTTGACCGCGTCGAGCACGGTGCGGCGCGTGGTCACGTAGTGCGACTTCGGGTAGATGGTGTAGCGCTGCAGCTTGCGCAGGCTCTCGCCGGTGAGCGGGTCGAACGCGGTGAGGTTCTCGATCTCGCCGTCGAACAGCTCGATGCGCAGCGCTTCCATTTCCGACTCGGCCGGATGCACGTCGATCACCTCGCCACGGACGCGATAGGTGCCGCGGCGCAACTCGGTGTCGTTGCGGCTGTACTGCATCTCGGTCAGGCGGCGGATCAGCTCGCGCTGGTCGATGCGCTCGCCGCGCACCATGTGCAGCACCATCCGGAAGTATTCGTTGGGGTCGCCCAAGCCATAGATCGCCGACACGGTGCAGACGATGATCGTGTCGCGGCGCTCCAGCAGTGCCTTGGTCGCCGACAGCCGCATCTGCTCGATGTGCTCGTTGACCGAGCTGTCCTTGTCGATGAACGTGTCCGAGGACGGGATGTAGGCTTCGGGCTGGTAGTAGTCGTAGTAGCTGACGAAGTACTCGACCGCGTTGTGCGGAAAGAACGCCTTGAATTCGCCGTACAGCTGCGCCGCCAACGTCTTGTTCGGCGCCATCACCAGCGTGGGTTTCTGCACCGCCTGGATCACGTTGGCGATCGTGTAGGTCTTGCCCGAGCCGGTCACACCCAGCAGGGTCTGGTGCGCGAGCCCGTTCTCGAAGCCTTCGACCAGGCGCGCGATCGCGGCCGGCTGGTCGCCGGCCGGGGAGTACGGCGAGACCAGCTGGAAGGTGCCATCGGCAGGCGGGGTGGGGGCGTGGCTGTCGTTCATCGTCTGGGCGTGCGCGGGCCTAACCCGAGTGTAGGGCCGGATTGTGATGGGGGCGCTTGCGGCATTTTCCTACCCCCGCCTGGGCGGGCCGCCGATCGTTCGATCCACGACATTTCTTGAGGATTCGACTAGGACACCAGTGCAAGGACGCGGCGATGCGAGGCGACACAAACGGAATGACCCTCGTCGAACTGCTAACGGCCGTGGCGATCGTGGCAGTTATCCTGGGAATCGGCCTTCCGGCGCTCGGAAGCATCCGCCAGAGCACCCAAACGGCCAGCGCATACCATCTGCTCACGGGATCGCTGATGGCTGCGCGGAGCAGCGCCGTCACGCGTCGTCACCCAGTTTCGATATGTCCGAGCCTGGATGGCCTGCGGTGTCGAAACGACGGCGTGTGGGAGGACGGCTGGATCGTGTTCCTGGATGGCAAGCGAACCGGGCAGCCAACGGATACCAGTGCCATCCTGAAGCGGCTTGACCCCCTCGGAGCCGACTTGGTTGCTCGCTCGACTGCAGGAAGACAGCATGTACGGTACCAACCCGATGGACGTGCTTCCGGCAGCAATGTCAGCCTGAGGATCTGCTCAAGGGCGAAGGGACAGCTGCTGGCGAGCGTGATCGTCAACAACGCCGGGCGCGCCAGGACGGAGCGTAGCGGCAACACTCCCCTACCCTGCCCTTACGCAATCTGAGGGATTCCCGCTTGACCCTCGCGACTGGGGCATTACAATGCGCATCCCCGCCCGAATAGCTCAGCCGGTTAGAGCACTTGACTGTTAATCAGGGGGTCGTTGGTTCGAGTCCAACTTCGGGCGCCAAATCAGTAAAGAAAAAAGCCGCCAGTCATGGCGGCTTTTTTTTACGTGTTCAGACCGTGGTCTACCAGCATTCTTGAGTGGCCGGCGTCTTCGCGCCCGCCTGATTCATGGTCAGGGTGCCACAGCTATCCGCTGCTTGACCCCCCTGTGGCACCGCAGTAATGGTGAAGGTGGTCGCCGCGCTCACGAGATTTAGCGTGTATCGGGCCGCCGAGCCCGCCTCTCGCGGCGATTGGTTGGTTGGCAGAACGAAGGTTGCATAGGTGTTATTGACCGTAAACCAGCGCTCGGCAAGCTGCGCGTACTCGACCAGATCGGCTTTGGCTTGCCCGCGCCGCGATTTGCGAACCGAGTCGTTGTAAGCCGGCAGGGCAATCGATGCCAGGATCGCGACCACCGCTACCACGATCATCAACTCAATCAGTGTGAAGCCACGCTGCGCGCGATCGACACCAGTCGTAGGCATCATTTGCATCCCCTTCATTGTCATCGCACCTGTCGCCAGGATTGGCGGCCACAGGGCCTGGGCATGTAGAGCGGAGGTGCCCCGGCGACTTGTATCACCATTGAGCAGCGCGCGGCCAAGGCAGCAGCGACCTCCGCTGCGGTCGCCGTGCTGGCCAGCGGGCTCAGGCGCGGGGAAGTCAGGACAGCAACCTCCTTGACCGGGGACGAACCACTGGTGCTCAGCGGCACCGCGCCAGTACCGGCACCGGGAGAGGTGCCTGTCGGCGACCCAATGCGTACCGCCGAAAGGCCCGCCGCGCCATTTAGGGCGCCAAGCCCGTAGAGACGGTTGGTGCCACCGGTCACGCAGCTATCTGTGCTGTTGGGGTCGAACGTTGGAAAGAAGACCACTCCGCTCTCGATCCGCGGGGTGCCCACAAACCGCTCGCCGCTGGCAACGCCGCCAACGACCAAGTCAATGTGCCAGCCAAGTTTGCCTACGGGCGGCGCCGTCATGCTGGTCTGGCGCACGCCGGCTACGTCGCTGACAACGGTTTGCTGATGGAGTTGGCTGCGGCTGACCGTCGCCCCCCTATCCAGCACGGCGTACAGCGTTTGCACTTGCTTGTCGGTGGGGTCGTTGATAAAGGAGAAGCTGCCCGTACCGAAGTACAGCATCACCCCTCCCGCCGGACCGGCAGCCGCCTCGAAGCCACCAATGATGGACTGTCGGTTGCCACTGGGATCGGTCGCCACGAAAAACGGCGAAGTCAGTGCCGATGGCGAGGCAGAACGCAGATCGAACTTCCAGACGGCACCGTTCTGATCTCCGGCGTAGACCGTGTCCCCATAACCGTCCCTCGCCGCCACGGCCGTGCTGCCGTCGTAGCGATCGAGAACAATGACGTTGCCCAAGCCATTCGCTCCAGGCTGCGAAGCTTCGCTGGCTTGGATAGTGGTGACGGCACCACTGTCGATATCGACTACGAAAAGTACAGCCTTGTTGTTAATGCTGTTATAGCCGTTTCCAAAGATCGCCTTCCACTTCACGACCGTGCCGATCTTGACCGGCACGACAACTGGCTTGCCTAGCACATGGCCAATATTGTTTTTGATGTTCGCGTCGGACGCGCCGTCATTGATGTCCCACAGTACGTTGCTGGCGCCAAACGATCCCGGAGTAGACACATTTAGCGCGAACACGCCCCGACCACCAGCGCCGGTTGTACCCACCAAAACCGTCTTCCAGGAGCCGGTGTAGTACGCATCGGAGACAGTTACCGGCCCGTCAACGAAGTATCGATGATCGAACAGCTGGTCGTCTTTGTCGCTGGCTTTGTAGGGAAACAGCAGATTGCCCATGTGTCCCAGCGACGTGGCCGGTATGTAGGCGAATTTCTCGATCCCGGTGACACCATCGAAGGCATGCAGCATGCCGTCGTTGGCGCCGACATACACCATCGGGGTGCGCGTCTTCTTCGTTGCCAGGTAAGCGTCGTAATTGAAGGGATTGAAAGTGCCTGCTGTGGCGCCGCGCAAAGATTTGTATCCGTAATCGTTAAGCGGCGACGAAACCACCACGTTGGAGTTGACGATGTCGCCGAGCAGCGTGGTCCGTTGGCGCAACGGCTTGGTTGCGGAAGTTTCCAGCGTCTGATCGCCGCGCAGATAAGCGACAGCCTCGGCAAGGTTGATGCCCAGCCCGGCGTCGATCGCAGTCCTGCCGATTCCGCTACCGACGCACCGGGAAAGCGCACCGTCGCAAAGTTCATCGAGGCTCACGTTGGTGCTGTCGAAGGTAGACACCGAGGGCACTACGCTGCCAGTGGTCTTGCCGACCAAAATATTGCGCGACCCCGCGGCTGGCAGCTGCGAGGAGGCTTCCCAGATAGAGCTGTAGGAGACGGCGCCCGTGATTGGGTCCGAGGTCACGGTCTGTGCGGTCAGGGTGCTGAACCAGTCGGTGCCATTGTTGGCTGCTGTATACGAGGGAACCACGCTTACCGAGCCGGTACCGACGCGCGAGCCGGTCAGCCCGATGCTACCCGACGGCGTGGTGCCGGCACCGACGGACGCCAGGATTCGGCGCATGGCTTGTGAGATATCCGTCGGCGACTTCGCATTGATGAACTCACCGCGGGTATTGATGGCGGCGTGCCAGATGTCGTCGACATTCTCCGGCTGAAGGCTCATCGTGCCAGTCGCACCCCAGCTTGGCGGCGTGGTGTACGGGTTTGCCGTGGCGGCAGCGTTGACGTCGTAGATCGCACCGCGCGCGCCCAGGGTGATGCCGTAGAAGTTCATGTGCAGGTTCTTCTGGCAATCCAGGCTTGGATCCGGCGTACCCGCGCTGCAGCCGCCCGGCACCGGCACCTTGCCTGCGGCAAGGTCCGGACGCAGGTTGTTCAGGTATGCGTCCATCGCCAGATCGGCGATCGTGTTGCTCGACGCCACGCCACCGCCAAACGGCGCCGCCAACGCGCCGTCGGTGTCGCCGACGTTCGTAAGTCCTACGTTGTTGTCATTGGTGTAGCCGTCGGTGAATAGCATGCCGGCGTTCTTCTGGCAGACCAGCTGAATCGGCGCACCCGTGTCCGTGCGCCTGAACTGGCGCGCCATGTAGTCGACCGCGCGACGGGTGGGCGTGTTGCCACTCGAGTTCAGGTTACGCATCAGGGCGTATAGGGACTGCTTGTCGGTGGGAACCTCGATGTCGTACATCTGTACATTGGTCGCCGGCAGCGGCGGATTGATCTGGAAATAGCCGACGCGCATGTTGGTGACGTCGGCCATGGATTCGGTCATCGCGGCGATCATCGCGCGGTTGCGATTGCCGTAGTACGTGTACCAGTTGGCGAAGTTGGTAAGCGCGGCCGCCCCGCCGGTCGTGAAGTTGCCCAGTTTGTACTCGTACTTGTACAGGTTGGCACCGGCGGGGCCGGCGCCTTCGATCAACTCGCGCTTGCTCAAATCGAAGCCGATGGGAGCCGGTGCCGTTTCGCTGAGGTAGACCACGCCGCGGATGTACTCGAACTGCGTCGAACAGCTTCCTGCAAAGACGATATCCGCGCTCAACGTCTGCCAAGCGTTGGTCGGCAGTCCGCTGCCCGGCGTGGGCGAGTTGTTGCAAGCGTTGCCGTTGTAGTAGCGCGTTCCCGCATGCAGGCGCATGCCTGCCTGGAAATTGTAAGTGCTGGTCTGAACCGCGCTGAAATCGATATTGCCATCGTTGTAAGCGGCGCGCGGATCCTCGGGCGCATCGGTGTAGTCGGAATCCGGCTCGAACGTGCCATCCGCCTGGCGCCATGGCGTGTAAGTCACCGCTGGGTTGAAATAGGCGCGGTTGTACTCGGGTGCGCGGGCGGCACCAAAGAGGTCGGCGCGCTCACCATCGTGCGAAGTAACAACTTTCGCGAACGATGTGCCACCCGATTCCCAGGCAACCCCCGCACTATCGAAAAAACTGTAGTTCGAGGTCCGAAAATAGCCGATGCCTTGCCCGGTCCGGAACAACGTCTCGTCACTGCTCATCGACCCGGAGTTGTCGACCCCCATGATGAAGGCCGGCGGGACGGTCGACTGAATATTCAGCGGCGCCTGTGCCAGCGTGCCCTGCCCTTGCACTGCGAAGGCGCCGTAGACGAGGTAGCCCATGCTGCCCAGGACGGCCAGCCCGGCGGTAGAAATCAGTGCCTTGCGAAGGAAGGTCATGGCAGGCGTCTCAGGGTCGGAAAATGGTGTCGATGGCCGCGTCGGCGCCTGAAGCGACCGGCAGGTCGGTGGCATACACGGTGATCTGGTAGATCGGGTTGGGATCCTCGTCGAGCTCACCGCCCATGCCCAGGCTGGTATTGCCCGAAATGCACGGACCGATCGCGCGGACACTGACCCGGTCGGCCGCAGGCGTGGCGAAGGCATGGGTTTGCGCCCAAGCCGAGGCATCGAACGCCTCGCTGCAGGTATCGATCGTCACCGCGGGACAGGCCGTCGCGGTGCGGTTGACGGTC
The DNA here is from genome assembly GCF_042677045.1 of Lysobacter koreensis. NCBI lineage: Bacteria > Pseudomonadati > Pseudomonadota > Gammaproteobacteria > Lysobacterales > Lysobacteraceae > Lysobacter > Lysobacter koreensis. The sequence goes on along the minus strand of NZ_JBHTIH010000003.1, from coordinate 845,801 downwards.
GCCTCGATGAAGCACTCCACACGGCGGGCATCGCCTTCGGCATTCTGGAAGGCGAGATTGGCGCTGCGGTAGTTGGACGACATGCGTTCCTGCATGCCGGTGACCTGCATGCCAACGATCCCGATCATGGCCAGCAGGAGCAGCATGATCAGGGCGACATACAGCACCGCGCCGCGTTGGCCGCGACGGGAATCGAACTGGGGGAGCGTGCGTCGTGTCATGGTCGGCTCGCGTCAGTTGCCATAGAGGCGATTGCGCAGTGCAATCGTGGATTCGTAGGCGGTGCGGAAGCGGCCGTCCGCTGGAGCGGAGTAAGTCACGCCCAGCGCACTGGGCCGCGAGGCCGCGGCAGGGGCTTGGGCCGCCGAAGGGTTAGCGCTGCTGGCCAACAGGCCGACCTGCACGAGGCCCACCCGGCGCCAGCGCTGTTCACCTGCGACATCGGTCGCAACGCCCAGCGCCGCGTCACCGGCGGTGTTCTGGGTGCCCATGAAGCCAGTGGGGCTGTTGACGTCGGCAGATTGATCCTGACCGAAAATAAGCTGCAGGTTCTCGATGCCGTCGACCAGCTCCTCGGGCTGGGCGACCCCTGCGCTATTCCAGCGGGCACGCCACAACGCGGGTCGGCCGCTGGCGCCATTGGCGACGTAATAAGCCACCGCTTCGGCGCGATACAGGGCAGCCTGGCCGGTTGGCTGCGGCGTATAGCGCTCTATCGCCACAGCCGCGGTGGCGGTCCCCGCTGCGCTGTTGCCTGTCCCGGGAAAAATGTTGACATAGCTGCAATCCGATACGGCAAACAGGTCCGGTGTTGCCACACCATCCTGGGTCAGGTTGCCCCAGTTCGCGGCACCCACCGTGAATGTGGTGGTGCTGCCGGCGATGGCGATGTTGGTGACGGCGGCACCGTTGCCACGGAGGAAGCGCAGCATGATGACGTCGCTGCCGGGAAGCGGACCCAGCGCACTGATGTGTGCGGGCAAACCCGGTGTCCAGCCAGCCGTCGGAGAAGACAGCACCAGGGTATCCCCGGGCGTGGTGCCATTGGCCTCGAATCCTTGCACCGACAGATTGAAGTCCAACGCACCGCCGGCCGCGGCACCGGTGGTGGATACCAAAGCGCCGACTTGCTGTTTGTGGGACTGATCGTTGGCACACCCGTAGTGACCAATCATGCGGATGTCGCGTTGCAGGTAGTCGAGCGCGAACCGGCTATTCTCCTGCACGCGCGCCAAGCCTTCGGAAGTCTGGTACGCCGCGCGCGAGCCCGCAAACACCTCGATGAGGCCCAGCATGAGAATGGTGCCGATCAGCAGCGCGACCATTAACTCGATTAGCGATACGCCAGCTGCGCGGCGACGATTCAAGCTCATCACAGTCGGCTCTCCACGGCAAAGTCGGGACCTTGTCCCCCGTTCCAGCGCTCCTCGCCCCAGTTGATGCGCACGGTGACGAGGCCATTGACGACGGTGACGGTGGACTGGGCATCCGGACCCAGGACGGTGACCACCTGGCACTGCCAGCGGCGGATGCTTGCCGCCACGGTCATCGCGCCCACGGGACGCGCCGCGCACCCATTCACCGCACCGGGCGCGAAGGTAGCCCCTTGGTACTGCGCTGCCACAAGTCTGTTGGCACGCATCTGGTCCAGCAAGTCATAGGCAAGATTGGTCGCCTGCGTGCGCTGATTGGCGGCCTGCGCGAACCGCAGACTCATGGTCTGCATCATCGCGAATCCCAGCAAGCCGACAGCCATGACCAGGATTGCGATCAGCACCTCGATCAGAGTGAAGCCGGCTACGGGGGAGCGGGTACTGGGAATGCGCCGGATGCTCATGGGCAATTGCCTTTTACTATGTTGACCTGCCCGGTCGGCGTGACCGTAAGCGTACGGACCAAGGGATCGCCGCTGGGGCATTGTGCTGACTGGAGGCCGATCTGCTGCGCACCGCCAAGTGCTGGATGAAGGCGGCCGCGAGTGTCGAAGCGAAGCACGTTGGCCGCCGGGGCAGCGACCTGCAGACGATTGTCCACGCGACCGACTTTTATGGGCGTCTCCCCTGCTCCCATCAACCCATCCGAATTAATGTCCGACCACACCAGCCACCCTTGATTCCAGGTGCCATCGCAAGCGGTTCCGGCGGTGCTTGGACAAACTGCTGCACCTCGGGTGTTACGAATGGCCTCGGTACGCGCCAGCGAGATGGCCGCCAGAAGCTCGTTTGTGGTGGTGGCTACCCGGTTGGATCGCAACGTCCCCTGGAAGCTGGGCAGGGCAATGGCCAGCAGGATCGCCAAAACCGAAATAGTGACCATCAGTTCAATCAGCGTGAACCCGGTCACACAACCCTTGGACGTCATGGAAAGCCGCTCCCCGCGGTGAAGGCTCCAGCCTAGCCGGTGCCCCATCCAGTTCAAGCCCGGAGTGGACGGACGGTCATCGGCCATGGACAGACGCGCCGTTTCTGGCGTCGGGCGCGCGGCGAGCAAGCGTACATTCCGGTTCTGGACCGGGTCCTAGGCTTAATCGGGCATCATGCACGCTGCCTCGGTCGGACAGGCCAAGATGCCAGCCAACGAAAGCACTAACAGTCCGCTGGACACGCTTTGGCGCGTGCACGCGATCCTGTGGATGGTCGTCGCGGGCGAAGGGTTGGCGGTGGTTTTGGCGCTGGCCACGGAAACCTCGAGTGACCGGCTAACCTATTTCGGCCGCCTTTCCGTCGCCATCCAGTGGGTCATGCTGCTGACCCTGGTAGCCATTTACGCCTTGCGCAAGCCGCTCTCGCGAATCCGCCCTCAAGGCGTCGCGTATGTCGCGCTGTGCCTCCTGCTGATCAACACTTGGGTGACCGCCGGGATCGCGTGGCTGCTGATGCGCGATGTGGGGCCGATGCCGGCCGGCGGCTGGCAGGCCTTGGTCCTGCGGCTAACCGGCATCGTGCTCGCCGTGGGTTTGCTGGGACTGGCCGCGTTCCAGAATCATTGGCGGGCACGGCAAGCGGCCGTGCAGGCCAAGCAGGCCCAATTGGAATCGCTGCACTCGCGCATCCGGCCGCACTTCCTCTTCAACACTCTCAATACCGGCGTGGCGCTGGTCCGCCGCCGGCCGGAGGAGGTGGAGCGGCTGTTACTGGACCTGGCCGACCTGTTTCGCGCTGCGCTCGCAGGTCCGCGGCAGATCTCCCTGGAAGACGAGCTGGCCTTGGCACGTCGCTACCTCGAAATCGAGGCCCTGCGATTCGGGGATCGCCTTTCCGTACGCTGGGAACTGCCCGGCGTGATGCCGGCCGTCACCGTGCCGGCGTTGTCGATCCAGCCGTTGGTCGAGAACGCGATCCGCCACGGCGTCGAGCAGCTCCCTGCCGGTGGGGAGGTCGAGATCGCCGTCTCGACCACGCCCGGCACAGTCGTGGTCCGCATCACCAACCCTCTGCCGCATCCGGGCAGTCATTCCCATCCCGGACACCGGGTTGGCTTGAATGCCTCGCAGGTCCGCATCGAAGCGCTCACCGACGGCCGAGGTAGCGTGCAGACGCAGGTGGCCGGGGGGCGCTACATCGCTACGGTGAGGCTGCCGGTCGGCACTTGACATGAGGGACGGGGGCGCGGCCCTGGTTGTCAGGTCCACGCCTGCTTGCAAAACCTGGCAAGAATCCCGCCTGGCACCGGACGCCCTGCCCCACCCGCGGGGAGCCGCGCTACGCCACCACGCGATAGCAGGGCTTGTACTCCCCGGAGATCTTCATCCGCCGCTGCTCGACGAAGGCGCGCAGCAGCGCGTCGAGCGACTGCATCATGTCGGCGTCGCCATGGATCTCGAACGGGCCGAACTGCTCGATCCGGCGCATGCCGTCTTCCTTGACGTTGCCGGCGACGATGCCGGAAAACGCGCGGCGCAGGTCCGCCGCCAGTTCGTGCGGCTTGCGGCCGTGGTGCAGGTCGAGCGCGGCCATCGCCTCGTGGCTGGGCACGAACGGGCGCTGGAACGCCAGCGGGATGTCCATCGACCAGTTGAAGAAGAACGAATCCTTCTGCGCGATACGGTGTTCGCGCACCTTGCGCACGCCGGCGGCCATGCGCTTGGCGACCGCGGCGCAGTCGCCAACGATGATCTCGTAACGCGAGGTGGCCGCTTCGCCCAGGGTCAAGCGCAGGAAGCGGTCGATCTGCTCGAAGTACGGCGCCGACGCGGTCGGGCCGGTCAGAATCAGCGGGAACGGCACGTGGGCGTTTTCCTCGCGCAGCAAGATGCCGAGCAGGTACAGGATCTCCTCGGCGGTGCCGACGCCACCGGGGAACACGATGATGCCGTGGCCGACGCGCACGAACGCTTCGAGCCGCTTCTCGATGTCCGGCATGATCACCAGGTGGTTGACGATCGGGTTCGGCGACTCGGCAGCGATGATGCCCGGCTCGGTGATGCCGATGTAGCGCATGCGGCGCTTGCGCTGCTTGGCATGGGCGATGGTGGCGCCCTTCATCGGCCCCTTCATGGCGCCGGGGCCGCAGCCGGTGCAGATGTCCAGGCCGCGCAGCCCCAGCTCGTAGCCGACCTGCTTGGTGTAGATGTACTCGTCGCGGTTGATCGAATGGCCACCCCAGCACACCACCAGGTTGGGGTCGCTCGGCTGCAGGATGCGCGCGTTGCGCAGCAGCCCGAACACCGCGTCGGTGATGCCGTCGCTGGACTCCAGGTCGCGACTTTCGGTGAGTTCGATGGCGGTATAGGCCAGGTCGCGGACCACGGCGAACAGCAGTTCGGCGACGCCGCGGATGATCTCGCCGTCGACGAACGCCATCGCCGGCGCATGGCGCAAGTCGATGCGCACGCCGCGGTCCTGCTGCAGCACCTCGATCTCGAAATCCGGGTACAGCTCCTGCGCCGCGCGCGGGTCGTCCGAGGCGCTGCCGCTGGTCAGCACCGCCAGCGCGCAGCGGCGCAGCAGGTCGTGCATGCCGCCGGCGGAGGCGTCGCGCAGCCGCGCCACCTCGGTGCGCGAGAGCACGTCCAGGCCGCCACGCGGGTAGATGTGGGCGCTCACGGTCGGGAGCGAGGTGTCGATCGTTGCGGTCATGCGTACTCTCTGTCTATCGGTCGTCTTGGTCTACCCGGACTCTAGCGCAGCGGCGCGCACAAAAGAAAACGGCCGGGTTTCCCCGGCCGTTTCCTGGACGCTTGCTACCGATTAGAACTTGTAGCGGAAGCTGACCTGAGCCGCCCAACGCGAGATGCCCTTGTCGTCATAGACGTTGAGGGTATCCGGGTTGTTGAAGCGGTAGACGTACTTACCGGTCGCCGGATCGATGCCGCCGTACTCGACCACGCCGCGGTAGCCCGGGAACGCGTTTTCTTCGATGCGGCCCCAATCCTTGTTGAGCAGGTTGCCGATGTTGAGGATGTCAAACCCGATCTCGGCCTTGTGGCCCTTCCAGAAGCCCGGGATTTCCTGCGAGATGCGCATGTCGAACTGGTTGACCCACGCGCCCTTCGCGGTATTGCGCTCGGCGATGGAGCCACGACGCTTGTCGAGGTACTCGTTGTTGGCGATGTAGTTCCAGAACGCCGCTTCTTCCGCGGCCTGCGTGGCGCCGCGACCGACGATGACGTCGCCCGGCCCCGTCGGGATGTACAGCAGGTCGTTGGCGCGACCATCGCCGTTGGCGTCGTTGTCGAAGGTGTAGCTGTAGGGGCGACCCGAGCGACCTTCGTAGACCAGCGACACGATGGTGTTGTTGTCACCGAAGAACGCGTGCTTCCAGCTCGCCGTGGCCAGGAAGCGGTCCTTGATCTCGTAGCTGGACGTCGAGCTGATTTCCTCGTTGGACTGGAACACCGGGACGTTGCCCAGGTTGGAGCTCGAGGTCGAGCTGGTCAGCGGGCTGACTTCGTTGGCGTTGGTGTAGGTGTACGACGCGGCCCACGACCAGTCGCCGTCGTTGAACGGCTTGTTCAAGCCCAGGGTCAGCTGCTGGCTCTCGCCCTTGCCGGTACGCTTGGCGATGATCGCGTCGTTGAAGCTGGTCGAGCGGTTACCGCGCGCAGTAGCGCCGCCGCTGGACACGCCATCGCGGTTCCAGTTGGCCGGGTTCAGGCCGGCGGTGTTCCAGTAGATCGCACGGCCATCCTGGCCAATCCTCGTGGAGCGGCCCAGATTGAGCTGCTGGTAATAGATGCCGTCCTTGACCGAGGTCAGCACCAGCTCGGTCGAGGCGACCACGCCCCACCACGGCAGCTCGGTGTCCAACGCCAGATTGGCCTTCCACACCGACGGCTGCGTCACGTCGGAATCGATGAAGTCGACCGACTGCTGGCCCGGTGTACCCCCACTCTGGGCAACCGACAGCTGACCGTTCGGATCCGGCGAGAACAGGGTCGTGCCGTTGGAGTCGAAGAAGTCGGTGTAGGTAACGCCGTTGTTGGCGTACGGGTTGGCAAGCCACACCGTCGCCGCTGCACCCTTGAACAGACCCACCCCGCCGCGCACTTGGCTCGGGCGCTCGGTGTCCATGGTGTAGTTGAAGCCGAAACGCGGCGACCACAGCTCGGCGCCGTCGACGGTGTTGTCGTTGCGAACGCCGAACAGCGACGAGGCCTGCGCATTGAACACCGGGTTGTCGTCGACGATCGAACGGTCGTAACGCAGGCCGTAGGTCAGGGTCAGGTTATTGTTGACCGCCCAGCTGTCCTGCACGAACAGGCCCACGTTCTTCTGGGTGAACGTCGCAGCCATCGCATCCAGGTCGCCGCCCTGCGGGTAGAACAGCTGGTAGCGGCTGGAACGGTTGGCGGCGTAGTCGGCGATGCTGTTGAAGGTGTAGACACCATTCACGCGGCGGCCGAACAGGTTGTAAACCTCGTTCGACTCGTAGTCCACGCCGAGCTTGACGGTGTGGTCGCCGAGGAACAGGTTGCCGGCGAAGAATCCGTTCCACGTCTTCGTACCGAGGACGTTGGCGTGGGTATTCTCTTCGGTACCCAGGTTCAGCGTGTTGCTTCCGATGCGGACGGCAATCGCGGGCAGGTCGACCAGCGGGTTACGCACGGCCGAGTAGTCGCGGTGAGAGACCTTGGCTTCAGTGGAAAACACATCGGTCCAGTCGCTGAACAACTGCGCGCTGTAGGTTTCCAGTTCGAAATCCTGCACGTAGTGATACGTGTTCAACGCGAGCGACGAGCTGTTGAAACCCTGCAGGAACGGCGTGCTCTGCTCGGTCTTGCCATAGCGGAAGCTGGCGCGGTGCGCGTCGGCGATGTTCCAGTCGATCTTCAGTCCGTACTCTTCGCTCTCGGTATCGAGCGCCGGCTTGGCCAGCGTGCCCGGGTCGAACCCCTTGGCCTGGGACAGCGCAATGACCTGATCGATCTGAGCCTGGGTGATGCCGACGATGTTGCTCTCGCCCGAGCCGACCGGACCGAAACCGGAGTTGCCGGTGAACAGCTCCTTGCCGGTGTAGTTCTCGTAGTTGGCGAAGAAGAACAGCTTGTCCTTGATCAGCGGGCCGCCGAAGGTCATGCCGTAAGTCTGCTCGTTGTCGAACAGCGTCGGCCGGATATCGTTCTGGTTCTTGCCCGACCAGTCGTTGTCGCGGTAGATGCCGTAGACCGAACCGTGGAACTCGTTGGTGCCGGACTTGGTCACGGCGTTGATCACGCCGCCGGTGCCACCGGAGATGGTGACATCGTAGTTGGCGACATCGACCGCGATTTCGTCGATGGTGTCCATCGAGAACGGCTGGCGCGGCGTCGGCAGACCATTGCCCTGCAGTCCGAAGGAGTCGGCGCTGCTGATGCCGTCGACGCGGATCACGTTGTAACGCGGGTTCTGGCCGCCGACCGAAATCTCGTTTCGCGCCTTGTCGGTCTGCGTGATGCGCGGGTCGAGGCGGGCAAAGTCCTGCAGGTTGCGATTGATGCTCGGCATCGCCTCGATCTGCTCGCGGGTCACGTTCGAGCCAGCGCCCATCTTGGTCGCGCTGAACACCTCGGAACCGCCGTAGGCGATTGCCTCAACGGTCTCCAGCGTGGTGACCTCGTTGTTCAACGCCACGTCGACCTGGTTGACTTTGTCGAGGTTGAGGTAAACGCCATCCTGGCTGCTGGCGCCGGCGCCGGCCTTGTTGATGGTGATCGTGTATGGGCCACCGACGCGCAGGCCGCGGGCGTTGTAGCGACCATCGGCGCCGGTCACCGCGCGGCTGACCGTGCCGGACTCGGTGTGCGTGATGGTGACTTCAGCGCCGGCGACGGGCTGGCCGTCGGCGCCCTTGACGACACCACCGACACCGGCGGAGGTGCTCTGCGCAAAGACGGGAGCGGTAGCAAGGACGGCGAGCAGGCCCAGCGTGAGCTTGGACATGCGGGCGCGGTTCGGGTGGGTCATTGAGTGGCCTCGGTACGATTCGGATGTGTTGACGGGTGGCAGCGACATCCCCTGTCGAGTGCCCTGCTCGGTGTGTTTGATCTAGCCCCAGACCCGGATGACACGACGCCCCGCCGGGTTAACGGCAGTTTAACATGCTAAGTCGACAGTGTTGCAGTCCTGTGACGCCGGTCAAATTGGCGCGGCAGCGGCCGCCCAGCGGACCCTTCTCTACCTGCGGGTCTCTCAGGGAGCCCCGATCTGCAGGTAGGTGCCCAAGCCGTCGAGGAACATCTGCACCGAGATGGCGACCAGCAGCATTCCCATCAGCCGCTCGATCGCAGTCAGGGCGCGGATGCCCAGCCACTTGTAGAGCAGCGTGGCCGAGAACAGGATCGCCGCGGTCGCGCCCCAGGCGATCAGCAGGGCCAGGCTCCAGTCGCCCAGCCGCGAGGCGTCGTTGCTGCCCATCAGCATCACCGCGGCCATGCCGGAGGGTCCGGCGACCAGCGGGATCGCCATCGGCACGATGAAGGGCTCGCCGTCGGGGATCTCGCCCATCAGCCCTTCCGGCGGCGGGAAGATCATGCGGATGCCGATCAGGAACAGCACGATGCCGCCGGCGATCGACACAGACTCCTGCCGCAAGTGCATCACTTCCAGCGCGTACTTGCCGCCCCACAGGAACATCATCAGCACGCCGAGCGCGATCAGCAGTTCGCGCGCGAGCACCACGCGCTGGCGGTGCGGCGGCAACTTGCGCAACAGGCTCAGGAACACCGGGATGTTGCCCAGCGGGTCGAGGATCAGGAACAGCAGCAGCGCGGCCGAGGCGATCGTCATGGGCTCGGGCTCCAGACCGTGCCACGGTGGGCGACGCCGGCCGGCGACAACAAGGTGACGCAGGCCGGGGCGTAATCGCTGGCTTCGCGCGCGCTGCGGTCGTGCTCGTCGACGTAAGCCTGGGCGCGCAGCGGCGTGCGCATCGGCCCGGGCTGCAGGCCGGCGACCCGCACGGTCGAGTTGGCCAACTCGGCATGCAGCATGCCGACCAGTCCGGCCAACCCGTGCTGGGCCACGCCGTAGCCACCCCAGTACGCCTGGCCGACGCGCGCCGGGTCGTCCAGCGCGAACACCAGCGCCGCATCGGGCGCCTTGGCCAGCAGCGGCAGGCAGGCCTGCGACAACCACCACGGCGCGGTCAGGTTGACGTGGATCGCGCGCGCGAATGCGGCTGGATCGGTCTGCAGCAACGGCGTCAGCCCGCGAAACTCGGCGGCGCAGTGGAGCACGCCATCGAGGCGGCCGAGTTCGGTCTCGATGCGGGCGACCAGCTCGGCGTAGTCGTCGGGCGCCGCGCCTTCCAGGTCGAGCGGGTACAACAGCGGTTCGGCGCCAGCGGCGGCCAGCGCGTCGTACACGCGGTTCAACTTCGCGACCTTGCGGCCCAGCAGCACCACGGTCGCACCAGCGCGCGCGCACGCCAGCGCCGCCGCGCTACCGAGGCCGCCATGCGCGCCGGTGACCAGCACCACACGCTGCGCAAGCGCAGCGTCTTGCTCCGTGGTTGCCGCCGTCGCAGTCACTGACGCTGGGTTTCGCTGATCATCCGCGCCAGTTCGCCGGACTCGAACAGTTCCATGGTGATGTCGCACCCGCCGATCAGCTCGCCGTGGATGAACAGCTGCGGGAACGTCGGCCAGTTCGAGTAGCGCGGCAGGTTGGCGCGGATCTCGGGATCCTCGAGCACGTTGACGGTGTGCAGCTGGGTCGCACCGGCGGCCTTGAGCGCCTGCACCGAACGGCTGGAGAAACCGCACATCGGGAACTGCGCGGTGCCCTTCATGAACAACACGATCGGATGGCCATCGACCTCGGCCTGAATCCGCTCAAGTACAGACATCATGCAACTCCTGCAATGGCCCGCGGCGCGGCCGTTGACGGCTGGGCGACGGGACGGGGGGATAGAATCACGCTTGTTAGACTTGGCATTGTAAGCCTTCGCACCGCCGCCGACGTGGCAGATCGCGTCCCGGCAACCCCCGTCAGCCAGCCCCCAGGAGCCCGCCATGGCCATCGAACTGCCCGCCCTGCCCTACGACCGCACCGCGCTTGAGCCGCACATTTCCGGCGAAACCATCGACTTCCATTACGGCAAGCACCACCAGGCCTACGTCACCAACCTCAACAACATGATCGCGGGCACCGAGTTTGCCGAGATGGCGCTCGAGGACATCATCCGCAAGGCGCAGGGCGGCATGTTCAACAACGCCGCGCAGATCTGGAACCACACCTTCTACTGGAACTGCCTGGCGCCGAACGCCGGCGGCGAGCCGACCGGCAAGCTGGCCGACGCCATCAACAAGGCGTTCGGCGACTTCGCCAAGTTCAAGGACGAGTTCACCAAGGTTTCGGTCGGCACCTTCGGCTCGGGCTGGGGCTGGCTGGTGCAGCGCCCGGACGGTTCGCTGGCGCTGGTCAGCACCTCCAACGCCGCCACCCCGCTCACCGGCGAGGACACCGCGCTGCTGACCTGCGACGTCTGGGAGCACGCGTACTACATCGACTACCGCAACGCGCGGCCGAAGTACGTCGAGTCGTTCTGGAACCTGGTCAACTGGGATTTCGTCGCGTCGAACATGAAGTAACGGATCCGCCCTGGGCTGATGTGCGAACGGCCGGGGAAACCCGGCCGTTGTTTTTTTCAGCAGCGGCAGGACGTCATCGATCGGCAGGTGAATCCCGCAATGCGGCGATCACCGGCGCCACCTGCTCGCCACGCCCCAGTGCCTGTCCGACCTTCTGCACTGCGGCAGACAAGTCCTGCGCCGATTCCGCCCGCAGCGTCGCATGCCCGACCTTGCGGCCCTCGCGTGGCGACTTGCCGTAGTCGTGCCAATGACCGCCGGCTTCTTGCAGCACCGCGTTCGCATCGGGCATCGCCCCGACCCAGTTGAGCATGCAGGCGCGGCCGACCATGCGCGTATCGCCCAGCGGCAGGCCGAGCACCGCGCGCAGGTGGTTCTGGAACTGCGACGTCTCGCTGCCTTCGATAGTCCAGTGCCCGGAGTTGTGCACGCGCGGCGCGAGCTCGTTGGCGAGCAGTTCGCCGGCGCGGCAGAACAGCTCCAGCGCGAACACGCCGACGTAGTCGATCGCCTCGGCCAGCTTCCGCGCGTATGCGAACGCCGTTTCGGCCATCGCCGCGTCGACCGACGCCGGCGCCAGGCTGGCCGACAGCACGCCGTCGACGTGCCAGTTCTCGGTCAGCGGCCAGCTGCGGAACTCGCCGTCGCGGCCGCGTACCGCGACCACCGACAGTTCGCGCTCGAACGGCACGAACGCCTCCAGGATCAATCCGACCTTGGCCGCCTGCGCGCCTAGCGCCTGCCATGCCGCGTCGGTGTCGGCCGCGCTCTTGAGGCGGAACTGGCCCTTGCCGTCGTACCCCAAGCGGCGGGTCTTGAGGATGCACGGTGTGCCGATCGCCGCGATTGCGGCGTCGAGGTCCTCGCGCGTGTCGATCGCGACGAAGTCCGGCACCGGGATGCCCAGTTCGCGGAACAGGGTCTTCTCGGCCAGCCGGTCCTGGGCGATCGCCAACGCGCGCGGGCTCGGGAACACCGGCACGCGGTCGGCCAGCCACTGCGCGGATTGGGACGGCACGTTCTCGAAATCGAAGGTGGCGACGTCGATCTTGGAGGCGAACTCGGCCAACGCGGCGGTGTCGGTGTAGTCGCCCACCACCATCGGCGCGAACTGGGCCGCGCAGGCATCGCCGGCGGTGTCCATCACCAGGAAACGCAAGCCTAGCGGCGCGCCGGAAAGCGCGAGCATGCGGGCCAGCTGCCCGCCGCCGAGGATGCCTACCGTAGTCACGCCGATAGCCCTGAGCCTGTCGAAGGGCGCCGCGGGTCGTCGTGGGCCAGCACGTCGTCGGTCTGGCGTGCGCGGAACGCGTTCAATGCTTCGCCGATCATCGGCTGGTCGTGGGCGAGCAGCGCGGCGGCGAACAGGGCCGCATTCGCCGCGCCGGCGTTGCCGATCGCAAACGTCGCGACCGGGATCCCGGCCGGCATCTGCACGATCGACAGCAGCGAATCCATGCCGTTGAGCGCCTTGCTCTGCACCGGCACGCCCAGCACCGGCACCGCGGTCTTGGCCGCGAGCATGCCCGGCAGGTGCGCCGCGCCACCGGCGCCGGCGATGATCGCGCGCAGGCCACGGTCGGCGGCGCTGGCTGCGTATTCGAACAGCACGTCGGGCGTGCGATGCGCCGAGACCACCCGCACCTCGTGCGGCACGCCGAGCGCCTCGAGCTTGGCGGCGGCGTGCTGCATCGTCTCCCAGTCGGAGCGCGAGCCCATGACGATGCCGACCAACGGCGTCGGCGGCAACGGGGCCGGCTGCGATGGGACACGATCGGTTGCTGACATGGTCCGGTCCAGGAGATCAGTTGGGAGGCGCAAAGACGTATTCTAGCGCCCCAAGCCCAGCGCGCCGCGCCGCCCGGAACCACACCGTATGGATCGCAAACTGCTCGACCTGCTCGTCTGCCCTTCCACGCGCCAACCGCTGCAATTGCTCGATACCCGCGGGCTGCAGGCGCTGAACGCCGCGATCGAACGCGGCGGCGTCGTCCGGGGCGACGGCAGCGCGCAGTCCGAGCCGGTGCGCGAGGCGCTGGTAACGCGCGACCGCAAGCTGCTTTACCGCGTCGATGATGGCATCCCGGTGCTGCTCGCCGAAGAGGTCATCGTGGCCGCGCAGGTCGCGGATTTCCCCGGCGCATGAGCCGCTTCGCGCCGCCGCCGGCCGAACTGGTCGAGGCCGATGTCGCGCACGCGCTGGCCGAGGACCTTGGCAGCGGCGACGTCACCGCCGCGCTGTTGCCCGACCTCGCCGACGGCGCGTACCTGCTGTGCAAGGAAGATGCGGTGGTCTGCGGCAGGCCGTGGTTCGACGCCTGCCACCGCGCGCTCGATCCGGCCGTGCAGATCCACTGGCACGTCGAGGAAGGCGATCGCGTCGCCCGCGGCACCGTGCTGGCGACCCTGCAAGGCCGCGCGCGCCCGCTGGTCAGTGCCGAGCGCTCATCACTGAACTTCATGCAGACGCTGTCCGCGACCGCGACCGTGACCGCCGCCCACGTCGAGGCCGTGCGCGGTACCGGCGCGCAGATCCTCGATACCCGCAAGACCCTGCCCGGCCTGCGCCTGGCGCAGAAGTACGCGGTGCGCGTCGGCGGCGGCGTCAACCACCGCATGGGCCTGTACGACGCGGTGATGCTGAAGGAAAACCACGTCCGCGCGGCCGGCTCGCTGGGCGCGGCGATCCACGCGGCGCGGGCGATGCATCCGACGCTGCCGTTGATCGTCGAGGTGGAGACTCTTGCGCAACTCGCCGAGGCGCTGGCCGAAGGCTGCGACCGGATCCTGATCGACGACTTCGATGCACCGACCCGGCGCGAGGCGGTACGGATCGCGGCCACGGCCGCACGCAGGATCCCGTTGGAGGTGTCCGGGGGCGTCGACTTGGCGGGCTTGCGCGCGATTGCCGAGGACGGCGTCGACTGTATCTCGATCGGGGGCCTGACCAAGCACGTGCGGGCGATAGACCTGTCGTTGAAACTCGGCCCGCCGCCGGGCTGACGCGCGGGTTCTCAGCGCATCAGCTGCGGCACGGCGAACCCGAGCAACACGATCAGCGCTAGGCCGAGGACGGCCAGCACCGCGCGCGGCGGCCAGGCCAACCGGGGGCGCGATGGGCTGGCGGCGGGCAACGCGGCGCCCTTTACCGCTTCAGCCTGGCCCGGCGCCGACACCCGGAACCGCAAGCCGTCGAAGGCGACCTCGTCGCCGGGCTTGGCCAGCGCGCGCAACACGCGCCGGCCGTTGATGAAGCTGCCGTTGGTCGAACCCATGTCTTCGATCTGCACGCCGTCGTCGGTCGGCAGCAGGCGCGCGTGCACGCGCGAGATTCCGGGCTCGTCCAGATGCAGCGCGCAATCGTTCGCGCGGCCCACGGTGGCCACGCCATGCACGGCGAAGTTGCGACCGCCGACCGAGTCGATGCCGCGCAGCACGTACTTCGGCAGCACCACGCGCACGGCGGTGATACCGGGATCGTCATTGGCCGATGGATGCGTCACGCCGGGCAAACCCAACACCGCCCCCACCGCCGTCACACCTTCCATCGAGGCCAGTCGCGCGCGCACATGCTCGAAGACGATCGTGTCGCCCGCGCGCAACGAGATCAGCCCGTCCACCTGGCGGTCGTTGACCCAGACCATGGTGCCGCGCGGCACATCCAGCATCACCCCGTGCGCGGTGACGTGCAGCTGGCAATGCTGCGGCTGCACGCCGGGGCGATCGAGGACGATGGTGGAGCCGGGATCGGAACCGATCCGGTTGATGCCCTGGCCGAGCAGGACCTGCGGGTGTTCGCCACCGGGAAAGACGAGTTTCATGCAGGCTTGGGCTCTTCCCTGAAAGTGCGATCCAAGGTGCTTGCGAATGGGGCCGCGCACCGCCACATTGGTAGCATGCCGACTTTAGTGGTTCTGATGATCGTTGCTGCGACCGCGTTCGCATTCTGGAGCGCGAGCCGTGCCGCGGCCGAACGCGCCGAGGTGCTGGGCCGCGATGCCTGCCGCGCCGCAGGGGTGCAGTGGCTCGACCAGGCCGTGCACGAGACGGGTTTTCGGCTGTGTCGGCACGACAATGGCTGGCTGGGCCTGGAGCGCACGTTTCGCTTCGACTATTCGCTCGACGGGCAGGACCGCCATGTCGGTCGCCTGGTGTTGCGCGGCGATCGGCTGGTGTCCTTCAGCGGGCCGGTGACGCCGGAACCGACTTCATTGCAGTGAGGCCGTACGGCGGGTTTCAACCCGCCGTGCTGCGAGCGATGGTTCGCGGCGGGTTTAAGCCCGTCCTACAGGTCGCCTTCGCGGGGATGACGTTTCGGCGAAGCCGCTCTTGCGCGGGGCGCACATAACCGAAGCAGTGGATCCGGCGATCCCCGGCCATCGCGCACAGCGCGATGGTGTCCGGCCCCGCGCGACTTGCGTCACTCAAAGCAATCGCAAGCGCGACACTGCACCCCCGCCTTTGCGGGGACGACGCTTGGGCAGAGCCGCGCTTTGTGCGGGCCGAAAATAATTGAAGTCACTGGATTCCCGCATTCGCGGGGAAGACATTTCAGCTAAGCCGCGCCTTGCGCGGGCCGAAACGTCACTTGACGATGCGCAGGTGGCCGCCGCGCCGCGGCGTGGGATGGGTCGGATGGGGGGGGCCGTCATCGTCCCCATCAGGAGACGGCTCGCTCGGCACCGCGCTGAGCGGCGCCGGGGCACCGTCGCGGGCATCTTCCTCGACGCCCTCCTCCTCGCCCAGGGAGCCGTCCTCGGGCAACGCCATGCCCTGCCCGGTCTCGCGCGCGTAAATCGCCAACACCGCGCCGATCGGCACCGACACCGCGTGGCTCACGCCGCCGAAACGGGCGCTGAAGCTGATCACGTCGTTGCTCATCTCCAGGTGCGATACCGCGCGCCCGGCCACGTTCAACACGACCTTGCCGTCCTTGATCGCATGCGTGGGCACCTTCACCGCCGGCCGGGTGGCGTCGACGAGCAGGTGCGGGGTCATGCCGTTGTCGGCGATCCATTCGTACAGCGCCCGCAACAGGTACGGGCGGTGGCTGGTCATCGGGGTGCTGTCGTCACTCATGCGGGAAGTCTAGCGCCGCGCATCGGCGATGGCGCACGGCAACAGCGCCAATCGCGCTGTCAAGCGACGCAGGGTGGGCACTGGGTTCGTGCCCACGAATCCCGCGCGCGCAACTGCGGGCACGAAAATCGCGCCCGCAATGCCGCTACGCCGGCAGGTCGCGCAGCTTGCGTTCCTGGTCAGTCAGGCTGCGGGTGAAACCGGGGTTGCGGAAGATCCGGTTGCCGTAATCCTCGATCGCCTTGCCGTCCTTAGGCAGCGGGATGCCGAGCGCCGGCAGGCGCCAGATGATCGGCGCCATCGCGCAGTCGGCGAGGCTCATCTCGGGATTGAGGAAGAACTTGTAGGCCTTGAACAACGGCACTGAGGCGGTGAGCAGTTCCTTCAGGCGCTTGCGGCCGGCCTCGGCCTGGGCCTTGTTGCCCAGCTGGATCGCCTGAACCTGCGGCACCCAGTCGTGTTCGAGCCGCAAGGTCGCCAGCCGCAGGCGCGCGCGCGACAAGGGGTCGACCGGCATCAGCGGCGGGTGCGGATAACGCTCGTCTAGGTACTCGCTGACCACGCTTGCCGCGTACAACACCAGATCGCGCTCGACCAGGGTCGGCACCGAGTGGTACGGGTTGAGGTCGACGAGGTCTTCGGGCGGATTCTGTGGGTCGACCGGGATCAGGTCGTAGGTGACGCCCTTGGCCGCCAGCACCAGCCGCACGCGGTGGCACAGCACGCAGTCGGTGGAAGAAAACAACGTCAGGGCATTACGCATACGTGGGCTCGCCGCCATCATCGACCTCTCCAGCCACCGGAATCCGCCGGTGGCAAGACGCCATCCACCCTGTGTGGAAGGTCGTCACGGCCTCGAGCCCGCCCTGTTGCCACCCACCGGCATCCGAAACCGGACCGGGGCGGTCACCGACACGCCGCACACGGATGCGCGGCGTGCCTGCAGATGGAGCTGTGCTCAGTGCTTGTCTACGTCGCGCCAGTACTCGATCTTCAGCAGATAGGCGATGAACGTGAACATCGCCAGGAACAGGATCACCCAGACGCCCATGCTCTGGCGCTGCAGTGCGGCCGGTTCGCCGGCGTACTCGAGGAATGTGGTGATGTCGCGCGCAACCTGGTCGAAGCCGGCGGCGTCGAGGGTGCCGGGCTGAGTGACCTTGAGGCCGACGACGTGGCGCTCGCCGGTGGCCGGGTCGGCCGCGCCGTATTCGGCGTGCTGCAGGCCCTGCATCTGCCACAGCGGGTTCGGCATCGAGGCGTTCGGGAACAGCTGGTTGTTCCAGCCCAGCGGGCGCGACTCGTCGAGGTAGAACGACTTCAGGTAGGTGTAGATCCAGTCGCTGCCGCGCACGCGGGAGATCACGCTCAGGTCCGGCGGCATCTTGCCGAACCACTGGTTGGCGTGGTCGGCGGTGAGGCTGACCTGGATCTGCTCGCCGAACTTGGCGCCGGTGAAGTTGAGGTTGCTCATTACCTCTTCTTCGCTCAGGCCGAGGTCCTCGCCCATGCGCGAGTAGCGCAGGTACTTGAGCGAGTGGCAGCCCGAGCAGTAGTTCATGTACAGCTGGGCGCCGCGCTGCAGTGACGCGCGGTCACCCAGGTCGGTGCCGGCCTGCAGCAGGTTGCCACCGCCGGCGGCGAACGCCGACACCGACACCAGCACGCCTGCAGCGAACACCGCCAGTTTCTGGAAAGCGCGGCTGTTGAGAGTGATCTTAGTCATGCATCGTCACCCGTTCCGGCACCGGCTTGGTCTTGTCGAGCTTGGTCCACAGCGGCATCGTGATGAAGAACGCGAAGTAGAGGAAGGTCAGTACGCGGCCGATGATGGTCTCGACCGGGTCGGTGCCCGGGCCGGCGCCAATCTTGCCCAGCCACACGAAGCACACCGCCAGCAGGCCCAACATCAGCTTGGAGATCAGGCCCCGGTAGCGATAGGACTTGACCTTGGCGCGGTCGAGCCACGGCACCGTGAACAGCACCGCGATCGCGGCGAACATCACGATCACGCCGCTGAGCTTGTGCGGGATGACGCGCAACATCGCGTAATACGGGGTGTAGTACCACACCGGCTTGATGTGCTCTGGCGTGACCAGTCGGTTGGCCTCGACGAAGTTGTCGTGCTCGAGGAACCACCCCCCGAACGCCGGCGCGAAGAAGATGATGAAGGCAGCGATGATCAGGAAGAAGCCGACCCCCACCAGGTCCTTGACCGTGTAGTACGGGTGGAACGGAATGCCGTCGGCCGGCTTGCTCGCGTCCCAGCGGTTGCCCTTCGGGCCGTACTTGATGTCGACGCCGTCCGGATTGTTGGAACCAACCTCGTGCAGCGCGCCCAGGTGCAGCACCACCAGCAGCAGCAGCACCAGCGGCAACGCGATCACGTGCAGGGCGAAGAAGCGGCCGAGGGTCGCGTCGCCGGGCAGGTAGTCGCCCATGATCCATTCGGTCAGGCCGGTGCCGATCACCGGGATCGCGCCGAACAGCGAGATGATCACCTTGGCGCCCCAGAACGACATCTGGCCCCAGGGCAGCACGTAGCCCATGAAGGCTTCGGCCATCAGCACCAGGTAGATCAGCATGCCCAGGATCCACACCAGCTCGCGCGGCTTCTGGTAGCTGCCGTACATCAGCCCGCGGAACATGTGCAGGTAGACGACGATGAAGAACAGCGAGGCGCCGGTGCTGTGCATGTAGCGGATCAGCCAGCCCCACTCGACGTCGCGCATGATGTATTCGACCGACGAGAACGCCTCGGCCGCGGACGGCTTGAAGTGCATCGTCAGGAAGATGCCGGTGACGATCTGGTTGACCAGCACCAGCAGCGCCAGCGAACCGAAGTAGTACCAGAGGTTGAAGTTCTTCGGCGCGTAGTACTCGCTCATGTGCTTGCGGTACACCGGCATCATGCCGGGCGCGCGCGCATTGACCCAGTCCCAGACGCCGGTGGCGCTACGGGTGATGATGTTCGCCATGACTTACGCAGCTCCCTGGCTGTTCGAGGGGTCCACGCCGACCACGATCGTGGTGTCGTTCTCGTAGTAGTGCGGCGGCACGACCAGGTTGGTCGGCGCCGGCACGCCCTGGAACACGCGGCCGGCCATGTCGAACTTCGACTTGTGGCAAGGGCAGAAGTAGCCGCCCTTCCAGGCCGGATCGAACGGCTCGGGCTTGATCTCGGCCTTCATTTCCGGCGAGCAGCCCAGGTGCGTGCACAGGCCGACCAGCACCGAGATCTCGGGCTTGATCGAGCGCAGTTCGCCCTTGATGTAAGCCGGCTGCTGGTCGAGGTTGGTCGACTTGGGGTCGCGCAGCAAATTGTCCAGGGTCGGCAGCGCCTGCAGGATCGCCTTGGAGCGCTTGACGATCCAGATCGGCTGGCCGCGCCACTCCAGGACCAGGCGTTGGCCCTCGGCGAGCGCGCTGATGTCGGCGGTCACCGGGGCGCCGGCGAGCTTGGCCCGCGCGCTGGGATTCCACGACTTGATGAACGGCACGGCGACAAAGCCGGCGCCCACCGCGCCGACCACCGCCGTGGTCGCGGTCAGGAAACGACGACGGCCGCTGTTGACCGGCTCATGGGTAGGATCAGTGACCCCTTGGTTGGCCATCCGGCACTCCGCAAAACTTGTGTGTATCGAAGTTTCGCCGCACCGCCCGCACCACTGGCGACGGCTCGCGGCTCAAATAGACGGGGAAGTGTAACGGAACGGTTAACGACCCGACAATCCGCGCCGCATCGATCCTGACCATTGTCGCGTGCGCCGCAGGGTGGCCGGCGCCCGACGCAATGCGGTTGTCAGCGCGTCAGGGGGGTGCCGCGGTAGCGCTCGGCCAGCTGTCCGACGCGGACTACGTAGCGCTGGGTCTCGCTGTACGGGGGCACGCCCTTGTACTTGTCGACCGCGCCCTCGCCGGCGTTGTAGCCGGCCGCGGCCAGGGTCAGGTTGCCGTTGAAGCGCTTCAGCAGCCAGGCCAGGTACTGCACGCCGCCGCGGATGTTCTGGCCGGCATCGAAGGAATTGCTGACCCCGAAGCGGCGCGCGGTGGCGGGCATCAGCTGCATCAGCCCCTGTGCGCCGACGCGCGACAGTGCGTTGGGGTTGTAGGCCGATTCGGCATGGATGATCGCGCGGACGATGGCTTCCTCGACGCCGTACTGCTGTGCGGCGGCGGCAATCTCGTGGCGGAACGCCTCGGTGTTGAGGCGGATCGAGCCGAAATTGACCCCCGGCTTGGCCGCGCAGGCGAAGCAGGTCTCCATGAAGCTGTACTTGATCGTGCGCACCGCGCTGGCGTTGGCCACGCCTTTGGGGCGCTTGCTGCTGTAGTGGCGGACGCCATCCTTGATGTAGGAGTAGACCTGGCCCTGCACCAGCCGCGGAGCCCCGGTGCTGGAACGAACCGGAGCCGGCGCCGCGGCAGGCCTGGCACCGCCACCGGACGGCGCGTCCATGAAGGTGGCGGGGGCACCGCTGTCGATCGACGCGGGCGAACCGGCAACGTTGTTGACCGGGACGACGCTGCCCACCGATGCAGGCCTGGACGGCATGGACACCGCAGGCGGCTGGTAGCGGCTGGCGCTGTAGGAACTGACGGGCGTGCACTTGCCGCCGGATACGCGCTTGCTGACGTAGCTGCGGCCGCCATCGGCGGTTTCGCAACGGAACACGGTGCCTGCCACGGCCGGCACGGTGGCCAGCAGGCAGATGGTCCCCAGCAGCAGTGAGCCCCCCCTCATGGTCGCGAGTGTCTCCCGTCGAGTCGGCGTTGCCAAGTCCTTGATTCGAAAAACGCGACGGTGGTCCTTTCGGGGCCAGCGGCCGCTAAACTGGCGCCCCCCTTCCGGAGCGGATTAACCGCCGCCCTCCCCGGACCGAGCCATGACCGACGCCCAGACCCTCCCCGCCACCCTCCCCGGCGCCGATGACAGCCCCCAGCCCGCCCCGGGCAAGCTGTTCATCGAGACCCACGGCTGCCAGATGAACGAGTACGACTCGGCCAAGATGGCCGACGTGCTCGCCGCCAGCGAGGGCCTGGTGCTGACCGACAAGGCCGAGGACGCCGACGTCATCCTGATCAACACCTGCTCGATCCGCGAGAAGGCGCAGGAGAAGGTGTTCAGCCGGCTCGGGCGCTGGAAAGAGCACAAGCGCGGCGACCGCCCGGTGATCATCGGCGTCGGCGGCTGCGTGGCCTCGCAGGAAGGCGCGGCGATCGTCAAGCGCGCGCCCTACGTCGACCTGGTGTTCGGCCCGCAGACCCTGCACCGCCTGCCCGAGCTGATCGCTGCCCGCCGCGCGACCGGCCAGCCGCAGGTCGACATCAGCTTTCCCGAGATCGAGAAGTTCGACCGCCTGCCCGAGCCGCGCGCCGAGGGCCCGAGCGCGTTCGTGTCGATCATGGAAGGCTGCAGCAAGTACTGCAGCTTCTGCGTGGTGCCCTACACCCGCGGCGAGGAGGTCAGCAGGCCGTTCGAGGATGTGCTGGTCGAGGTCGCGCAGCTCGCCGCGCAGGGCGTGCGCGAGGTCAACCTGCTCGGGCAGAACGTCAACGCCTACCGCGGTCCTTACGGCGAGGGCGAGGTTGCCGACCTCGGCCTGCTGATCCGCTCCATCGCCCAGATCGACGGCATCGGCCGCATCCGCTTCACCACCTCGCACCCGCTGGAGTTCTCCGACTCGCTGGTCGAGGCCTACCGCGACGTGCCGCAGCTGGCCAACTACCTGCATCTGCCGGTGCAGGCCGGCAGCGACCGCGTGCTCGCGGCGATGAAGCGCGGCTATACCGCGCTGGAGTTCAAACAGAAGATCCGCAAGCTGCGCAGCGTTCGGCCCGGCATCGCGATCTCGTCGGACTTCATCGTCGGCTTCCCGGGCGAGTCCGACGCCGACTTCGACAAGACCATGAAGCTGATCGAGGACGTCGGCTTCGACCAGTCGTTCTCGTTCGTGTATTCGCGCCGGCCCGGCACCCCCGCGGCCGATCTCGAAGACACCACCAGCGACGCCGACAAGCGCGCGCGATTGCTGCGCCTGCAGGCGGCGATCAACGCCAACGCCAAGGCGATCTCCGAGGCGATGGTCGGCAGCGTGCAGACCGTGCTGGTCGAACGTCCCTCGAAGAAGGACTCGAACGAAATGACCGGGCGCACCGAGAACATGCGCTTCGTGAACTTCCCCGGCGACCCGCGCCTGATCGGCCAGTTCGTCGACGTGGTGGTCACGGAGGCGATGTCGAACTCGTTGCGTGGCCGGGTAGTGACCACCGACGAACGAGCAGCGTGAGCCGGCTGCCGTCTTCCAAGGGGACTTCCTTCGGGGAGTAGGCGCGGCTTCAGCCGCGAGCTTTTTCATGGGCGCGGTACCGCAACCAAGAGCTCGCGGGTGGAGCCGCGCCCACCAGGCCCTTCGCGGTCAATCCAGCCGCTTGCGGAAGCGGAGGATCGCCAGCGACATCATCACCACGGTGAAGGCCAGCAGCGCGAGCACGTCGGTCCACAGCTCGAACAGGCCGGCGCCGCGCAGCATCACGCCGCGGATCAGGCGCAGGAAATGGGTCAGCGGCAGCAGCTCGGCCAGCCACTGCACGACCTTGGGCATGCCGGCGAACGGGAACATGAAGCCCGACAGCAGGATCGACGGCAGGAACACGAAGAACGTCATCTGCATCGCCTGGAACTGCGACTGCGCCTTGGTCGAGATCAGCAGGCCCATGGTCAGGTTGGCCAGGATCAGCAACACCGCCGCGATGTAGACGTCGAACACGCTGCCGCGGATCGGCACCGCGAACAAGCTCACCCCCAGCAGCAACACCACCGTGGTCTGCACCAGCCCGATCGCGGCATACGGCAGCACCTTGCCGATCATCAACTCGCTGCGGCTGACCGGCGTGGCCATCAGCAGTTCCATGTTGCCGCGTTCGCGTTCGCGAACGATTGCCACGCCGGTGAACATCACCATGGTCATGGTCAGGATCACGCCGATCAGGCCCGGCACGATGTTGATCGCCGAGCGCCGCTCGGGGTTGTAGAACGCAACGACGCTGATCTGCCGTGGCGCGACGATCGCCGCCCCCGGCCGGGCGCTGTCGATCGGCATCTGCGCCAGCTGGATCGCCGCGCTCTGCACGACGGTATCGCTGCCGTCGACCAGTACCTGCACCGCTTCGCGGCCGTCGATGCGCCGGCGCTCGAAGTCCGCCGGGATCACCACGCCCATGCTGATCTGGCCCTGTCGCAGCATCGCCATCACTTCCTGCGGCGTGCGGGCCTGTGCGACCGGTTTGATCACCCCGGTCGCGACCATGTCCATCACCAGCGCGCGCGAGCCCGCGGTCCCGGCCTGGTCGGCAATGGCCGTCTCCAGCCCGCGCAGGTTGAGGTTGATCGCGTAGCCGAACAACACCAGTTGCAGCACCGGAATGCCGACAATCATCGCCAGGGTGATGCGGTCGCGGCGCATCTGCCGCAGCTCCTTGAGCACGATCGCGAACAGCCGCCGCCAGTTCATGCGGCGCGCTCCCCGGGCTTGCCATCCGCGTCCTCGCGGCCGCGCGTCGCGGCGACGAACACGTCCTCCAGGTTCGGCTGCGATGCTTCGACCTCGGCCCGCAACGCCGCTTTCGACAGGGCGTCGCGGATCCGCCCCGCCGCATCGCCATCGCCGGCGGTCAGCACCCGCAAGGCATTGCCGATCTGGGCCACGCTGAGCACGCCGGGCACCGCCAGCAACGCGCGTTGCGCTTGCCGCGGCTGCGCGGCATGGACCGCGACGGTGCGCCCGGCCAGCGCGCCGGTCAAGGCATCGGGCGTGCCATGCGCGACCAGCACGCCCTGGTCGAGGATCGCCAGGCCATGGCAGCGCTCGGCCTCGTCCATGTAGTGGGTCGAGACCAGGATCGTGGTGCCGCCATCGGCGAGGTCGAAGAGCTTTTCCCAGAAGTCGCGGCGCGATTCGGGGTCGACCGCGCTGGTCGGTTCGTCGAGGAACAGCAACTCGGGCCGGTGGATCACTGCCCCGGCCAGCGCCAGGCGCTGTCGCTGGCCGCCGCTCATCGTGCCGGCCAGCTGCTTTTGCCGATCGGCGAAGTCGTACTGCCGCACCAGCTCGTCGATGCGCTGCGCCGCTGGCGCCCTGGGGATGTCCTGCACCGCGGCGAGGAACTCGAGGTTCTCGCGCACGCTGAGGTCGTCGAACAGCGAGAACTTCTGGGTCATGTAGCCGATTCGGCGGCGCAGCGCCTCGGCCTGTTCGGGGATGCGCAGGCCGAGCACCTCGATCTCGCCGGCACTGGGCGTCAGCAGGCCGCACAGCATGCGGATGGTGGTCGATTTGCCGGAACCGTTCGGGCCGAGGAAGCCGTAGACGTGCGCGCGCGGCACCGTCAGGGCGACTTCGCTGACCGCCACCAGCGCGCCGAAGCGCTTGGTCAGGCCGCGGGCGCGGATCGCGATATCCGAAAGATCCGGCGGAGCCATCAGATCCCCGTCCTGTTTGAGACCGTCATTCCCGCGAAAGCGGGAATCCAGTGCCTTTCGATTTCTGGCTTGGGGACGAGGGGCAAAGTCGCTGGATTCCCGCTTTCGCGGGAGTGACGAGCAAGAGCAGCGGCGGGCGCGTCGCTAATCACCACGTCCGTCCTGGATGAACTCGACCCGCACCGGCAGGCCGGCCGGAAGCTGCATCGCGTCCTGGCCTCTCAGTTCGATTTCGGCCAGGTAACTCAGGCGCGCGGCGTCCTTGCCGATTAACGCGTAGTACGGGGTGAAGCTCGGCTCGCTGCGGATCGTGCGAACCACGCCGGCCAATGGCTGCGCGCGGCCGTCGACGAACACCAGGGCGCGTCGGCCGACGCGCACGTCGGCGCGGATCGGCTCGGGCACGTACACCCGCGCGTACGGTGCGTCGCCCACCAGCAGGATCGCCAGCGGCGCACCGATCGGGGCCTGGTCGCCAAGCTTGTACGGCAGGCTGTCGACCACCCCGGCGCGCGGCGCAACCAACGCGAGTTTCTGCAGCGCTACCGCCTGCGTGGCGGCTTGCGCCTGTGCGGCGGCGAACGCGGATTCGCCCTGCGCGAGTTGTTCGCGGCGGGTGCCGCGCTCGAGCTCCAGCAGCGCGGCCTGCGCGGCGCGCACCTGCGCGTCGGCCTGGCCGGCGGCGGCGCGCGCGCGATCGACGTCGGCCGCCGCGACCAGCTTGCGTCGACCCAACGGCTGCAGCCGCGCGTAATAGGCACGCGCATCGGCGGCCTGCGCCTGCGCGGCCGCGAGGCTGGCGCGGGCCTGGGCGATCGCTTCGCGGCGGGGCCCGGCCTGCAGTTCGGCCAGCGCGCCTTCGGCCTGCCGCGCCTGCGCCTGCACCGCAGCCAGTTGCGATTGCGTGCGGGTGAGCTCGAGCTGTAGCAACGGCGCACCCGCCGCGACCCGCTGGCCTTCGTGCGCGTCGATGCGGACGATCTTCTCGGCCACCGGCGCCGGCACGGTGATCCGCTCCCATTCCAGCGTGCCCAACGCCTGCGGCGGTTCGGCGCGGCAACCGGCCAGCGCGAGCGCAATCGCCATGACCATCGCGGCGAACACGATCATCCGGCCAGCAGTTTTCATCGAATTCTCCCGTCCGGTTGCCCGCCCGCCGATGTCGGCACGGCGTGGGCATCGGGCGTAATCGGCGAGGCGACCGCTATCGAGGTCTTCATCCGTGCACCCTTCACCTACCGCCGATGCCGCGGTCGAGCAAGGCGATCGTGTGCTCGCGCAGCGCGGCCGCATCGAGGTCGTCGGCATCGAAGATCCGCCGCCAGATCGGCGCGCCGGCCGCCGGAAACAGGGTCAGCCCGACCAGCGACACGACCAGCAGGCGCGGGTCGAGATCGGGATTGATCGAGCCTTCGCGTTGCGCCTTGGCAAACCGTTGCGCCAGCATCTGCGGCACTTGCGGCGCAATACGGTTCACCAGCAACTCGCGCAGCGCGCCGCCCTCGCTGAGAATTTCGCGCACCCACAGCGACGGCAGCCACGGGTGCTTCGCCACCACCTCACCGACGCCACGCACGAACGCGACCACCAGCGCCGCAACGTCGTCGCCCGCACGCAGCAAAGGCTCGCGCAGCGACTCCAGCGCCGGCATCAGGCGCTCCTCGATCACCGCCTCGAGCAACTGCTGCTTGTCGCCGAAGTAGTAGTGCAGCAACGCCGGCGTGACCCCGGCCTCGAGCGCGATCGCGCGCAACGAGGTCGCGGCGATACCGCGGTGCACGTAGCAGCCGATCGCCGCGTCCAGCAGCCGCGCGCGCAGGTCAGGGCTCTCGCCGGTGGGCCGTCCTGGGGTGCGGGCGCGCTTGGCCGCGGACGCGCGCGGGCGTTTCGGATCGGGGACGGGGTGCTGAGCCATTCGCCTTAATTAATTCAACGATTAATTATTTGCAAGCCCGAGACGATGAACGGTCGCGCAGCCACGGGCCGCTTTCCTGAAGCCGCGAATGGCTGCCGATATCCTGTCGCCCCCCTCCATTGCAGGCTGGACCGATGCCCCCCACCCGACGCGAATCCAGCCTGCTCCAGCGCGGCCTCGTCGGCTTCTGGTTCTGCGCCATCGGCGCACTCGGATTCGCGCGCTTCTTCGTGCGTGCCTTCGACGATCAGGGTTTCACCCCCGACACCGTCGCGTGGCTGTGGCTGGTGGGGGCGGTGATCACGACGATCGCGGGCCTGGCGGTGATAGTGCATGCCGCGCGCAGCGGCCGCCCACCAACGGACCGGCGCTGACCGCCGGTCGCACCGCACTCATCGCAGCGATCTCGATAGACGGCCGGCCCTGTGCACGCAACACCGCGCCAGTGCAATCAAGCAGCGCCGGCGGGCTGCGGCAGGATGCGCCCGCTTTGCGAAAACGCCGCGGCGGGCGCAAGCTGTCGGGCCTGCGCGACAGGGTTCGCGCGTCCCTGAAGTCAGCCCCCGATGCCTTCACGCACCACGTCCGAATTCACCCTC
Organism: Lysobacter koreensis; assembly: GCF_042677045.1. Classification (NCBI taxonomy): domain Bacteria; kingdom Pseudomonadati; phylum Pseudomonadota; class Gammaproteobacteria; order Lysobacterales; family Lysobacteraceae; genus Lysobacter; species Lysobacter koreensis. Next base: position 818,715 of record NZ_JBHTIH010000003.1, on the reverse strand, counting down.
GACCCGCCCGAAGCCGAACGCCTGGCCAACCTCAGTGGCCCGTTCGACGGCCACCTGCGCATGATCGAACTGCGCCTCGGGGTCGAGATCGGCAACCGCGGCAACGCGTTCCGCGTGGTCGGGCCGCCGCCGGCGGTCAACAAGACCGAACGCCTGCTGCGCGACCTGTGGAAGGACGCCGCGCAGGAGACCCTCAGCGAGCCGGCGATCCATCTGCGCCTGGCCGAACTGGGCGCCGACGAATTCGTTAACGCCGACATCGAGCCGCAGGAAGTCGCGATCCGGGTCAAGCGCGGCACCATCCGCGGCCGCGGCGCGAACCAGGCCAAGTACCTGCACGCGATCGCCACCCACGACGTCAACTTCGGGATCGGCCCGGCCGGCACCGGCAAGACCTTCCTGGCCGTGGCCAGCGCGGTCGAGGCGCTCAACGAGGAGCGTGTGCAGCGGCTGGTGCTGGTGCGCCCGGCGGTCGAGGCCGGCGAGAAGCTCGGCTTCCTGCCCGGCGACCTCGCGCAGAAGGTCGACCCCTACCTGCGCCCGCTGTACGACGCGCTGTACGAGATGCTCGGCGTCGAGAAAGTGGTCAAGCTGCTGGAGAAAAACGTCATCGAGATCGCGCCGCTGGCGTACATGCGCGGGCGCACGCTCAACGACGCCTATGTGATCCTCGACGAGGCGCAGAACACCTCGATCGAGCAGATGAAGATGTTCCTGACCCGCATCGGTTACGGCAGCACCGCCGTGGTCACCGGCGACCTCACCCAGATCGACCTGCCCAAGCACCAGAAATCCGGCCTGCGCGACGCGCTGGACGTGCTGCACGAAGTCAGCGGCATCAGCTTCACGTTCTTCGAGGCGCGCGACGTGGTGCGCCATCCGCTGGTGGCGCGCATCGTGATGGCTTACGACGCGCGCGATGCCAACGACACCGCGACCGGCCCGGCTTGATCCATGAGCACCCCTCGAACCACCTCTCCGACGCAGGGAATGACGACGCCATGACAGTGGGTCCGGTCCGCCTGGATGTCAGCATCAGCTATGCAGTGCCGCGCACCGGCGTGCCGGCCGCGGTGAGCTTCCGCAAGTGGGTCGCCGCCGCGCTGGAAAGCCGCATCCGCGAAGCGGACCTGGCGATCCGTATCGTCGGCAACAAGGAAGGCCGCGCGCTCAACCGCCACTACCGCGGCAAGGACTACGCCACCAACGTGCTGAGCTTTCCGGCCGACCTGCCCGAAGGCCTGCCCGAGGGCGTCAAGCTGCCGCTGCTCGGCGACCTGGTGATCTGCGCTCCGGTGGTCGCGCGCGAGGCGCGCGAGCAGAAGAAGCCGCTGGCCGCGCATTACGCCCACCTGACCGTGCACGGCGCGCTGCACTTGCTGGGCTGGGACCACGACGACGACCGCGACGCCGAATGCATGGAGCAGCTCGAACGCGAGATCCTGGCCACGCTCGGCATCGCCGACCCGTACCGCGAGTCCTGACGCCGACGCGCTACAGACACTCGCCCAAGCCGTCGTACAGCGAGCGGCCGCTGCCGGGCAGCTGCGCGCGGATCGGTTCGGCGACATCGAGCGCCTGCAGCAGTTCCTCGAACCTCACCAGCCGCCCGAGCGGGCTGCGGCAACGCCAGACTTTCGCGGTCACGCGGATGCGGCCGGTCGCCGGGTCCACTTCTTCCATGCTGCCGGCCAGCACCCACAGGCACTGCCCGATGCGCCCGCTGGCCTGCTCGACCGAACAGCGGTAGCGCAGCGACGCGATGTTGCTGTAATCACCCTCGCAGAAGGTGTCGCCGCAGATGGCGTCGAAATCGCGGCGCAGGCCCGCCGTCACCCGATGCCAGGCCTCGAACTGGGCGTCGGTCTGCAGGTAGGCGTAGACGTCGACGTAGCGCGCCGTCGCGGCGTCGGCCGGGCGGCACAGCAGGATCAAGCCGACGAGGGTGGCGGCCAGCGTCAGGGCCAGTCGGATTCGATTGAGGGACATGCAAGCTCCTTGCTTGAAGTGGCGAGCGGCACGACGCCGGTCGCATCGCGGCGTCATGCCGCGGTGCCTGCACGATCGCGGGTCCGGTGGCGCGCCGGCATCGCCACAGTGCGGGGCCAGCGGTCGGGAATCGCCGCGCACGGGTGTCGGGCAACCCAACCGTCGCGCGCCCCGGCCCGGCACCCGATTGACCCTTCCGAGTTAGACTGCCCCCGCCGCCCATCCCCCAGGGCTTAGACGCCGTAAAAGAACGCAATGTCCGAGGACGACAGTAGTACCCACGCTGCCAGGCACCCTGAGCCCCGCCGCTCCTGGCTCGAACGCATCAGTTCGGCGCTGTCCGGCGAACCGACCACCCGCGAAGACCTGGTCGAACTGCTGCGTGATGCCCAGGCCGACGGCCTGATAGCCGCAGACACGCTGCGGATGATGGAAGGCGCGATCGCCGTGTCCGACCTCACCGTCGGCGACGTGATGATCCCGCGCGCGCAGATGGTCGCGCTGCCGGCCGAGGCCCGCTTCATCGACCTGATGAAGATGGTGGTCGAGTCGGGCCACTCGCGCTTCCCGGTGCACGGCGAGGACAAGGACGAAATCCTCGGCATCCTGCTGGCCAAGGATCTGCTGCTGGGCGTGGTCGCCGACAACGGTCCCGGCACGATCCACGAACTGCTGCGCCCGGCGGTGCTGATTCCCGAATCCAAGCGCCTGGACGTGCTGCTGCGCGAGTTCCGCCAGTCGCGCAACCACATGGCGATCGTGATCGACGAGCACGGCGGCGTCGCCGGCCTGCTCACGATCGAGGACGTGCTCGAGCAGATCGTCGGTGACATCGACGACGAGCACGACGACGCCGAGGACCCGAACGCGCTGATCGCGGCGCAGGCCGATGGCCAGTTCGTGGTCGATGCGCTGACCCCGATTTCCGACTTCAACGAACGCTTCGGCGCCGATTTCGACGAAGACGAGTACGACACCATCGGCGGCCTGATCACCGCCGCGATCGGCCACCTGCCCGAGGCCGGCGAGGAACTCACGCTGGGGCGCTTCGTGTTCCGGGTCTCCGGCGCCGACGCGCGGCGCGTGCACGCGTTCCATGTTGGCGTGCTCGGCGATGCCTGACGCCTTGCCGCAGTCCGCCCCGCTCCGCCCTGCTTCCTACCGCCGCATGCTCCGGCTGCTGCTGGCCTGCCTGATGTGGCTCGGCGCGGCGACGGTGTTGGCGGCACCGCCGGCCGCGACCGCGCAGGCCCCGGCACCGCGCATCGGCGTGGTCACCATGCAGCCGGGCGAGATCTTCTTCGAGCGCTTCGGCCACAACGCGGTGCTGGTGCAGGATCCGGCCAGCGGCACGGCGACCTCGTACAACTTCGGTTTCTTCGACCCGGGCGAGTCCGACTTCATCGCCCGCTTCGTGCGCGGCGACATGCGTTACCGGCTGGTAGCGCTGCCACTGGAGGACGACCTGGCGTACTACCAGCAGGTCGGCCGCGGCGTCGCGCTGCAATGGTTGGCGCTGGACGACAGCGAGGCGCGCGCGCTCGCCGCGGCTCTGGCGCAGAACGCGCGGCCCGAGAACGCGCATTACCGCTACGACTACTTCCTCGACAACTGCTCGACCCGGGTGCGCGACGCGATCGACCGCGCCCTGGGTGGCGAACTGCGCCGGCAGAGCGAGTCGCGCTCGCACGGCAGCACCTACCGCAGCGAGGCGCTGCGGCTGGCGTCGCCGGCGCCGTGGATGTGGCTGGGCTTCGACATCGGCTTGGGCCCGGATGCGGACCGGCCGTTGTCGGTGTGGGCCGAATCCTTCGTGCCGATGCGGCTGGCCGACGCGCTGCGCGAGACCCGCGCCGCCGATCGCACGCCGGTGGTGCGCGCCGCGCAGCCGCTGCTGCCGCACACGATCGCACCCGAACCGCAGGACGCGCCAATCCGCTGGTGGCCGTGGGCACTGGCAGGACTCGCGATCGGCGCCGGGCTGCTAGCGCTGGGCCGCCGCAAGCCGCGCGTGCTGGCCGCCGTGGTGTTGCCGTTGTGGCTGCTGTGCGGCGTGGTCGGCGCGCTGCTGCTGTTCATCTGGTTCGGCACCGACCATCGCATCGGCTGGCAAAACCACAACCTGCTGCTGTTCAACCCGCTGTGCTGGCTGTTGCTGCCGGGCGCGTGGACGCTGCTGCGCGGCCGTACGCCGCGGCGCTGGTTCGGCATCACCTTGGTCGCGGTCGTCGCCTGCGCGGTGATCGCGCTGTTCGCGAACTGGCTGCCGCTGCTGCCGCAACGCAACGCGCACTGGATCGCGCTGCTGCTGCCGATCCACGCGGCGCTGGCCTGGACCTGGGGCCGCCGGCGCCCGTAGCGCCTTGCCCGCATGCCGCGGCGCGGGCACGATGCCGGCATGAAGGATCCTTCCCTGCCCGCGTGCGTGATCAACGCCGCCGCCTACGCCACCGACGGCACGCGCCGCGATATCACCCTGGATGCGATCAGCGACGTGCTCGCCGTCGATGACGGCAGCTTCGTCTGGGTCGGCCTGTACGAGCCCCACGAGGCGATCCTCGACAAGCTGCAGGAGGAATTCGGCCTGCACGACCTCGCAGTCGAGGACGCGCACAACGCACACCAGCGCCCCAAGCTCGAGACCTACGGCAACTCGCTGTTCATCGCCGTGCACACCGCGCAGTCGGTGGACAACCACATCCGCTTCGGCGAGACCCACCTGTTCGTCGGCCCACGCTACCTGGTAACCGTGCGCCACGGCGCCTCGACCAGCTACGCGCCGGCGCGCGCGCGCTTGGAACGCGAGCCCGACGACATGCCCCATGGCCCGGGCGCCGCGCTGTACGTGGTGATGGACCTGATCGTCGACAACTTCACCCCGATCGTCGACGAGTTCAGCCAGGAGCTCAACGAGCTCGAGCACGACATCTTCGCCGTCGACTTCCGCAAGGGCACGGTGCAGAAGCTCTACGACCTCAAGCGCGAGCTGACCCGGCTGCGGATGGCGGTGGCACCGCTGCAGGACATCCTCGGCCAGCTGGCGCGCACCCGCGGCGGCCTGATCGACGAGGAAAGCCAGCTCTACTTCCGCGACGTGCACGACCACGCGGTGCGCATCAACGAGACCACCGACACCCTGCGCGAGATGCTGACCGCGGCGATGAGCGTCAACCTGTCGCTGGTCACTATCCGCCAGGGCGAGGTGGTCAAACGCCTGGCCGGCTGGGCCGGCCTGCTGGCCGCGCCGACCCTGATCGCCAGCTGGTACGGCATGAACTTCACCCACATGCCGGAACTGCACGGGCGCTACAGCTACTACATCCTGATCGGGATCACCGCGGTGGTGTGCGTGGCGCTGTTCCGCATGTTGCGCCGCGCGAAGTGGCTGTGACGCTGTAGATCCGCGCCTGCGCGGATTGCTTTCCCGCACGCAAGCGCAAGCGATCCGCGCAGGCGCGGATCTACAGCAGCGCGCGCGCCCGGAAGCCGTCCGGCTCACAACCTGCCACCACCACCAGCGAACTCTTGGACCAAAGTCGCCGCTGCGATGCCGCACTGCGCATTGACCCCGGCCGGCGGCGCGCGCGACGCTGCACGCTTCGACTCGGAGGCGTGCGAATGAAGGGACTTTCCGGATCCAGGGGCGCGATCAGCTGGATCGGCATGGCCGGCTGGATCGCCCTGGCGGTGCTGGGCGCCTTCGCGTTGGGCACGGTGGCGCTGGCGCGCGGCGAGACCATCAACGCGATGTGGCTGGTGGTCGCGATGGTGTCGGTGTTCACGATCGCCTACCGCTTCTACGGCCGCTGGATCGCGGTGCACGCGCTGGGCATCGACCCGACCCGCGCGACCCCGGCGTGGCGCCGCAACGACGGCCTCGACTACGTGCCAACCGAGAAGTCGGTGGTGTTCGGCCACCACTTCGCCGCGATCGCCGGCGCCGGGCCGCTGGTCGGGCCGGTGCTCGCGGCGCAGATGGGCTACCTGCCCGGTACGCTGTGGATCCTGGTCGGCGTGGTGCTGGCCGGCGCGGTGCAGGACATGCTGGTGCTGTTCTTCTCCACGCGCCGCGACGGCCGCTCACTGGGCGAGATGATCCGCGCCGAACTGGGGCCGGCGGCCGGCGTGATCTCGATGGTCGGGATCCTGATGATCATGGTGATCCTGCTCGCGGTGCTGGCGCTGGTCGTGGTCAAGGCGCTGGCCGAGAGCCCGTGGGGCACGTTCACGGTGGCGATGACGATCCCGATCGCGGTCGCGATGGGCGTGTACCTGCGCCACTTCCGCCCCGGCCGCATCCTCGAGGTCTCGATCATGGGCCTGGCGCTGCTGCTCTTGGCGATCTGGGTCGGCGGCAAGGTCGCGGTCGATCCGGTATGGGGCGAGCTGTTCCACCTCCAGGGCACCACCCTGGCGTGGCTGCTGATCGGCTACGGCTTCATCGCCGCGGTGCTGCCGGTGTGGCTGCTGCTGGCGCCGCGCGACTACCTGTCGACCTTTCTCAAGATCGGCACCGTGCTGATGCTGGCGCTCGCGATAGTGATCGCGATGCCGGACCTGCAGATGCCGGCGGTGACCAGGTTCATCGACGGCAGCGGGCCGGTGTTCTCGGGCAAGTTGTTCCCGTTCCTATTCATCACGATTGCCTGTGGCTCGGTATCGGGCTTCCACTCCCTGATCGCCTCGGGCACCACGCCGAAGCTGATCTCCAGCGAGGCGCATATCCCGCTGGTCGGCTACGGCGGCATGCTGATGGAGGCGTTCGTCGCGATCATGGCGCTGATCGCCGCGTGCGTGCTGCAGCCGGGCGTGTACTTCGCGATGAACGCGCCGGCGGCGCTGATCGGCACCAGCGCCGAGTCCGCGGCCGCGGCGATCTCCAGCTGGGGCTTCGTGCTCACCCCCGAGGTGCTGACCGCGACCGCGCGCGACATCGGCGAGACCACCATCCTCTCGCGCACCGGCGGCGCGCCGACGCTCGCGGTCGGCATGGCGCAGATCCTGCACGGGCTGATCCCGGGCCAGGGGATGATGGCGTTCTGGTACCACTACGCGATCCTGTTCGAGGCACTGTTCATCCTCACCACGATCGATGCCGGCACCCGCGTCGCGCGCTTCATGATCCAGGAGCTGCTCGGCATGGCCTACGCGCCGCTGGGGCGCACCGACAGCTGGGGCGCGAACATCGCCTGCACGCTGCTGGCCGTGTCCGGCTGGGGCTGGTTCCTGTACCAGGGCGTGGTCGACCCGCTGGGCGGCATCAACACGCTGTGGCCGCTGTTCGGCATCGCCAACCAGATGCTCGCCGGCCTGGCGCTGGTGTTCTGCTGCGTGGTGATGGTGCGGATGAAGCGCGAGAAATACCTGTGGATCCCGCTGCTGCCGACCGCGTGGCTGCTGGTGTGCACGCTAACCGCCGGCTGGCAGAAGCTGTTCGACCCGAACCCGAAAATCGGCTTCATCGCCAACGCGCGGCGCTTCGCCGATGCGGCCGCGCGCGGCGAGCTGCTGGCGCCGGCCAAGTCGATCGAGGAGATGCAGCGGGTGGTGTTCAACAACTACATCGATGCCGGGCTGACCGCGCTGTTCGTGGCGGTGGTGGTGGCGATCGTGTGCTTCGGCTTGCGCGCGGCGTTCGCGGCACGCAGCAGCCAGGCGCCATCGTCGCGGGAGAGCGCTTATGTCGCACTCGATTCGATCGCGCGCTGAGGGCGGCGCGTTGGCCGGGGCATGGCTCGCGCGCGGCGCGCTTCATCTGGCCACGCGCTGGTGGCGAGCGGCAGCGCAGACCGCGCGGGCCGCGATCGGCATCCCCGACTACGACCACTACGTCGAGCACGTCCGTCGCCGCCATCCCGGGCGCGAGCCGATGGGCCGCGATGCGTTCTTCCACGAGCGCATGCTGGCGCGCTACGGCAAGGGCCGCAGCCGCTGCTGCTGAAAAAGTCGCCGGTCGGCGTAATCCCGCCGTCGAGGGCAGCGCTCGATGACGCACCATCGACCGCGAGGGGCGCCGATCAGGGCGATCGCTGCAACACACCGATCCGCAGTGCGCTGTCATTGCTGCCGTGTGGGCGCCTAGAGTGCGGGCATCAGGTGCACACGCCTCACTCGATCTCTCGGCACCGTGGAACTGCGTCTGTTTTCTTGCTCGTCATTCCTGCGAAAGCAGGCTCCGCTTTACTTCGGCGGAGCCGAACATCCAGCGACTTCGGCACCTTTCCAAGCAAAGGCACTGGATCCCTGCGTTCGCAGGAATGACGAGCGATATGCAACCCCGGCGGCCCCGCGCGTGCCCGGACCGCCGAACCAGAAGCAGCAGCCGCGACCTCCCCACCGCAAAGGACCCTGCCATGTGGAACGACACCGAACTTAGCCGCCGCCTCGGCTTGCGCCATCCGATCGTGCAGGGCCCGTTCGGCGGCGGCCTGTCCTCGGTCGAGCTGCTGGCCGCGGTGTCCGAGGCCGGCGGCCTGGGCTCGTTCGGCATCCACCACCTCGCGCCGGACGCAATCCGCGCGCTCGATGCCAGCATCCGCGCCCGCACCAGCCAACCGTACGCACTGAACCTGTGGGTCTCCAACGCCGACCTCGGCGGCGACGCGTTGACCGCGGCGCAGTTCGAGGCAGGGATCGCGCGCCTGCGGCCGTACTACGACGAACTCGGGCTGCCACCACCCGCCATGCCGCCGCGCTACGGCGAGGCGTTCGAGGCGCAGGTCGAGGCGTTGCTCGAGGTCGCGCCGCCGGTCTTCAGCTTCGTGTTCGGGATCCCGTCGGCCGAGATCCTCGAGCAGTGCCGGCGTCGCGGCATCGCCACCATCGGCACCGTCACCACCGTCGACGAGGCGCTGGCGATGGACGCGGCCGGGGTCGACGCGATCGTCGCCACCGGGATGGAGGCCGGCGGCCACCGGGTGTCGTTCCTGCGCTCGGCCGAGGACTCGTTGACCGGCACCCTGGCGCTGGTGCCGCAGGTCGTCGACCGCGTGCGCGCGCCGGTGATCGCGGCCGGCGGCATCGCCGACGGGCGCGGCGTCGCCGCGGCGCTGATGCTTGGCGCGCGCGGCGTGCAGGTCGGCACCGCATTCCTGGCCTGCGAGGAATCCAACGCCAGCGCGGTCCACCGCGCGGCATTGTTCAGCGATCAGGCGAAGTACACGGCGCTCACGCGCGCGTTCAGCGGCCGGCTGGCGCGCGGCATCCGCAATCGGTTCGTCGAGGACATGCGCGACGGCATGGGCGTGGCAGGCCTGGCGCACGGCACCGGCTTCTTCCCCTACCCGATCCAGAGCTGGTTCACCGGCAGCTTCAAGCCGGCCGCGGTGGCGCAGGGCCGCGGCGACCTGATCTCGCTATGGGCCGGCCAGGCGGCGCTGCTGCTGCGTCACCGCCACGCGCGTGAACTGTTCGATTCGCTGGTGCGCGACACCGGCGTGGCACTGGGGCAGGCCGGGCGCCAAGCGCTGGAGTGACACCGCGGACGGGCGGCGGGTTGAAACCCGCCCCACGGCCCTGGCCGCACGGCCTTGAGGCAGGCGACGGGGTTTCGCAGGTATGCGCGCATACCTTGGAAGCGGTCCGCGAATGCCCGCAAGGCAGCCGACACTGCTTTGCAGGTCGCCCGAGCCGCTCGGGAGGTATGCCGGCATTGCTTCGGAGGTATCCGCGCATTGCGTCGAAGCCGTCCGCGAATGCTCCGGAGGTATGCGGACACCGCTTTGCAGGTCCGCGGGAGCGCTTGGGAGGTATGCGCGGATACCGGCGAAGGTAGGCAGGCACCGCGTCAAAGGTATGCGCCCACCGCTTCGGAGGGTTGCCCGCATACCCGTCGGCGCATCCTTGGGATCGGCTTCGATGCGGCACAGGCTCACGGCTGCCATTGCCCCGCGGCCGGGCCGGGGGTGCCTTCCAGCGCGGCGCCGCTGCGCCTCAACGCCGGATCGGCACGTCGTCCCAGCCGCCGTGGGTGCGGCGGTCGCTGCCGCTGCGGCGGTCGGCCTTGGCCGGCTCGTAGCGGACCTCCTCGCGGCGCTCGTGGCCCTGCCGCCGGTCGCGGCCGCTGCGCTGTTCACTCAGCTTGAAGGGTGTTCCGGCCCCGGAGCGTCCGCTGCCGGAGGTGCCGGTGGGGGATTTGCCGATCATGGTCCGCTCCGCACGCCGTACCCATCGGGTACAACGCCGACCCGCGACCACACCGGCAACCGGCCGCGACGACACCCCGCCGTCGCGGCCCCAATCCCCGAATTACTGGCCCAGGTGCTTCTCGAGCCAGCCGTTGACCGTGTCGTGCCACTGCACCGAATTCTGCGGCTTCAGCACCCAGTGGTTCTCGTCCGGGAAGTACAGGAACTTGGATTCGATGCCACGGCGCTGCAGCGCGGTGAAGGTGGCGATGCCCTGCTCGGCCGGGATCCGGAAGTCCTGCTGGCCCTGCACCACCAGCATCGGCACGCGCCACTCCTTGACGTGGTTGACCGGGTTGAACTTCTCGTAGTTTTTCGGGACGTCGTACGGGGTGCCGCCCTGCTCCCACTCGGTGAACCACAGCTCCTCGGTGGCGTAGCCCATCGCGCGCTGGTCGAACACGCCGTCGTGGTTGACCAGGCACTTCCACGCGCCCGATTGCGGGGTGTGCCAGTTGCCGGCGATCCAGTTGACCATGAAGCCGCCGTACGACGCGCCCAGCGCGCAGGCGTTGCCGCCGTCCAGGAACGGGTACTGCTTCTGCGCCGCGGCCCAGCCCTTCTGCAGGTCCTCCAGCGGGCGGTCACCCCAGTGCTGGCTGATCGCGTCGGTAAACGCCTGGCCGTAGCCGGTGGAACCGTGGAAGTCGATCATCACCACCGCGTAGCCCTGGCCGGCATAGGTCTGCGGGTTCCAGCGGTAGCTCCAGCCGTCACCGAAGCTGCCCTGTGGGCCGCCGTGAATCAGGAACGCGACCGGGTACTTGCGGCCTTCCTGGTAGTTCCACGGCTTGACCACGTAGCCGTGCACGGTATCGCCGCTCCATCCCTTGAACTGGAACTGCTCGTAGTCGCCGAACTTGACCTGCGGCAGCAGCTCGGAGGCGCTTGGGGTGATCGCGCGCAGCGGCGCGCCGTGAATGCCGCCGGTGAACAGCTGGTCGCCACTCTTGAGCGAATTGCGCGCGAACGCGAGCGTCTGCCCGGCCGGATCGGAACCGGCAATATCGAACGCGGACACGCTGCCGTCCCCGATCACCTTGGTGACGCCGCCGCTGGCGACGTGCACCGCGAACAGCGGGTGCTGGCCGAGGTCCTGGGCGGTGATGTACAGCGTCTGGCCGTCGGCGGACAGCACGATGTTGTCGGCCGAGCGGTCCCAGCCGGGGGCGATCTCGCGGCGCTGGCCGGTCGCCAGGTCCATCGCGATCAGGGCGAAGCGGTCGGCCTCGAAGCCGGGGCGCTTCATCGCGCGGTAGTACAGCGTCTTGCCGTCCTTGCCGAACACCGCGCCGGTGTCCCAGGCGGGGTTGTCCGAGGTCAGGTTCCTGGCCGCGCCGGTGCCGTCGGCACTGACCTGGTAGAGGTCGAAGTTGGTCGACCACGGCTCGGCGCGGTCGGCCTTGCGCGCACTGAGCACCAGGGAATTGCCATCGGGCGCCCAGGTGTACTCGCTGGCATCGCCGAACGGCCGGGAGGGCACGTCGCCGGCGACGTCGGTGGCGATCGCGGTCGCCTGGCTCACCTGCTTGCCCGCGGTCGGCAGCGTGGCCACGAACAGGCGGTTGAGGCGGCCGTCGTTCCACGCGTCCCAGTGCCGGATGAACATGCGGTCGAAGACCTTGCCGCTGGCTTTCTTCGCGGCGGCGGCATCGACCTGCTTCTTGCTGCAGGCCAGGTCGCTGCCGCAGTCGGCGAACGCCTCGGCGTTGAACGCGACCCGCTTGCCGTCGGGCGACAACTGGTAATCGCCGACGTCTACCGCGAACGCGGTCAGCTGCCGCGGCACGCCGCCGGCGCTCGCGATCGCGTACAGCTGCGAGCTGCCGCCCTTGCTGCTGAGGAAGTACACCGTCTTGCCGTCGGGCGAGAAGCGCGGGGTGTTGACGTTCCAGCCGGCCGGGGTCAGGCGCACCGGCGGCGCGGCGTCGCGTGCGCGCAGGTCCTCGATCCACAGCGAGGTCGCCGACTTGTTGCCGTCGAAGTCGACCACGCGCTTGGCGAACACCAGCTTGCGGCCGTCGGGCGAAAGGGTCGGCGAGGACACGCGGTCGAGCGTGGCCAGGTCGCGCGCCTGCAGGCCGCGCGGCGCGTCCGCTGAAGGCTTGGCGGCAGCGGGCGGGGCGGACTGCGCGGTGGCGCTGAAGGCCGGCAACGCGGTGGCGATCAGCAGCGGCAGGACGGCGTGACGCAGGTTCATCGATGGCTCCGGGGCGAAGGCGCGAAACGGCGATGGTAGGCCGCGCGGGGCGGCCGCGGCAAAAACGCGGTGGATCTGGTCACGTTGCCGCCACATCAAGCAGCAAATCCAGCGAGGTCGGGGCCGCCGCTATACTCGGGCGCTTGCGTGTCCGCCCGCCTTCCGGAGCCTGCTGTGCCTGCATCCGCATCCACCGCCGTACCCACTGCCGTCGACACCGGCGAGTTCCTTGGCCATCCCAAGGGCCTGTTCGTGTGCTTCTTCACCGAGATGTGGGAGCGCTTCTCGTTCTACGGGATGAAGGCGCTGCTGCTGCTGTACATCCTCAAGTACCACCTGTTCGGCGACGACGCCGGCTACGACCTGCTCGGCGCCTATGGCGGCCTGGTGTACGCGGTGCCGGTGATCGGCGGTCTGCTCGCCGACCGCTACCTGGGCATGCGCAAGGCGGTGGTGCTGGGCGGCGTGCTGCTGGTGCTCGGCCACCTGGGCATGGCCTACGAGGGCGAGGCGGCGCGCCTGGTCAACGGCGTGGCGGTGCGCGACGAGGGCGCGCTGCAGGTGTTCTATCTGTCGCTGGCGCTGATCATCATGGGCGTGGGCTTCCTGAAGCCGAACATCTCGACGATCGTCGGCCGGCTGTATCCGGAGAACGACCCGCGCCGCGATTCGGGCTTCACGTTGTTCTATGCCGGCATCAACGTCGGCGCGCTGTTCGCGTCGCTGATCTGTGCGTTCCTGGGCGAGACCTACGGCTGGAAATATGGTTTTGGCGCGGCCGGTATCGGGATGGTCGCCGGCCTGGTGATGTTCCTGTGGGGCCAGAAGTACCTGCACGGCCACGCCGAGCCCAACGATCCGGCGCACCTGCGCGAACGCGTCGCTGGCCTGTCGCGCGAATGGTGGATCTACCTGGGCAGCTTCGGCGGCGTGGCGGTGGTGTGGCAGCTGATCCAGCGCACCTGGACCGTGCACGGCGCGATGCACCTGATCGCCGCGGCGCTGGCGGCGTGGTTCGTGTGGTTCCTGGTCAAGAAGTGCAGCACCGTCGAGCGCCAGCAGATGATCGCGCTGGTGCTGCTGATCCTCGGCGTGCTGATCTTCTTCACCCTGTACGAACAGACCTATGGCTCGTGGGTGACCTTCACCGACCGGCTGCTGACCAAGGACCTGTTCGGCGCGACCGCGCCCGGTGGTTACACCCCGGCGCTGCCGTGGGCGGTGTTCTCGCTGGCCGCCAGCCCGCCGCTGATGATCGCGGCGCTGATGGCCAGCGACCGTGGCCGCACCGGGATCGCCAAGACGCTGGTCATGCTGATGGCCGCCGGCCTGGCGGTGGCGATCGTGCACGACGTGGTGCTGGTGCCGCAGACCGCGGGCTCGCTGACGTTCCTGGGCGCGTTCTTCATCGTCGTGCTGGCGCCGATCTTCACCTGGCTGTGGCCGTGGCTGGATCGTCGCGGCCTCAACCCGAGCAAGCCGGCGAAGATGGCGATCGGGCTGGTGTTCGCCGGGCTGTCGTTCATCCCGCTGATGCTCGCTGCGCAGGTCGCCGGCGGGGGCGCGATGGCCAGCGTCTGGTGGCTGGTGCTGGCCTACTTCGTGCTGGAGATCGGCGAGATGTGCCTGTCGCCGATCGGCCTGTCGGCGGTGACCCAGCTGTCGGTCGCGCGCGTGGTCGGCTTGATGATGGGCGCGTTCTGGCTCGGCACCGCGTACTCGGAGGTGCTGGCCGCGCAGTTCGGCAAGCTCGCCTCGATCGACATCCCCGAGGGCGGCGCGATCGACATGGCCGCGGCCGCGGCGAAGTACGGTGAACTATTCCAGCTGATGCTGTGGGTGGGCGTGGGTTCGGGCCTGCTGTACTTCGTGCTGACGCCACTGATCCGGCGCTGGATGCATGGGGTGAAGTGACGCGCTTGCGACATGCGTTGAAGCGCATGTCGGGCGGCGCTGAACGCCATCGCGCTGTGCGCGATGGCCGGGGCACGCAAGATCCGACGACTGGGCAAAAAAGAACGGCGCCATCTGGCGCCGTTTTTCTTTTCTGCAGCATCGAGACTACTTCGCCGCGTTGCTGCCGCCCGTGCTGGTCGTCGCCGTCGCCCCACCCAGGCTGCGCGACAGGAACGCCAGCAACCGGGTGTAGTACTCCTGCTGGTGCGCGTCGAGGTAGAAACCGTGGCCTTCGGTGTCGTAGTACAAGGTCTCGACCGGCACCCCAGCCTTGCGCAGGGCCTGCTCCATCATCTTGCTGTGCTCGATCGGCGCGCGCTGGTCCTCGCCACCGGCGGCCAGGAACACCGGCACCTTGATCCGCTCGGCAATACGGTTGGGCGAAGTCGCCGCCAAACCCTCGCGTTCGCCGATCCACTCCTTGATGTAGGTCTCACCCGAACCGCGCTGCTGGATGTCGCCCTGGGTGTGCATGGTTGGCAGGTCGTACACGCCGACGTAACCGACCGCGCACTGATACAACCCCGGTTCCTTGGCCACCCCCATCAGCGAGGCATAGCCGCCATAGCTAGCGCCGTAGATGCAGACGCGCTTCGGGTCGGCGATGCCCTGCTGGATTGCCCAGCGCGTGGCGTCGGTGAGGTCGTCCTGCATCTTCAGGCCCCACTGGCGGCCGCCCGCATGGATGTAGTCAGCGCCGTAGCCCGCCGAGCCCCGGAAGTTGAGCTGCAGCACTGCATAACCGGCCTGCGCCAGCATCTGGACATCGCCGTCGAAACCCCACACGTCCTGGACACCGAATGGCCCGCCGTGCGGCATGACGATCGTCGGCAGGTTCTTGCCTGAGCTCCCGCGCGGAAACGTGACATAGCCGTGCAAGGTGAGGTCGTCGCGCGCTTGCAGCTTGATCGGCTGCATTCCCGCCATCTGCTCGGGGTCGAACCATTCGCGTCGGCTGACAAGATGATCGGCCTTCTTGGCCAGCGTATCGAAGACATAGAAATCCCCCGGGTTACGGTCACTCGCCACTTGCACCAAAGCCAGGCGCCCGTCGAGCGTCTGCGACGTGATGCGCACTGGCCCGGCGAACGCCGCCTCCAGGCTGCGGTAGAGGCGCGCCTCCGGCGACTTCATATCGAAGAAGGCCGTGCGCGGCTTGCCGTCGATGAAGAACGCACCCACCGGGATGGACGTGCCGTTGCGATAGATGATGCTGGCCGGATCAGTGTCGTCGTCGCGCATCAGCTCCTTTCGGGTCTCGCTGGCGATGTCGAAGGCGACGATCGCATTCGGCCCTTGGAGTTGTTCCACTTCGAGGTAGGCAGTCTGGTCATCAGCCGAAAAACCCACCGGCCATTCCTTGCGCTTGTTGGCCGACTCGTCGCTGATCAACTGCCACTCAGCGCCATCGCCCTTGCGATAGAAAAGCTTGGTGATGCCATCCACTCCAAAACCCTGCGCAAAGCGCACCACGCCGCGGTTGTCGGTGGTGAATTCGGCATTGCGAATGGGCGCCCGCGCCACTTGGTGGCGCCGGCCGCTGTTGACGTCCATTCGATCGACGCGCGTGTAGGGATCGCCCGAGAAAGGACTTACCGAAATCAGCACGTTGTCGTGGTCGGCCGGTAGCGTGTCGACCATGAAGGCAGCGACGCGCTCGACCTTCTTGGGCTGGATCTTGGTCCCGAGCCCTGCGCCCTGAAGCCGCTGTCCCACAAGAATCTCGCTACCACCTTCCGCATTGACCCCATACAGTTCGCCGGTAAGGCCTGGTTGATCGAGCGCACCGAACTTCTCCGCAAGACTGACCACCACGCGGCCCGGATTGACCCACCAGAAGTTGTTGACATGGCTGTTCTTGCCGCCACCCACGTTGGCGGTGACCTTGTTGTCGCTGCGGCGGATGACGACCAGCTGCGTCCGGTCCTCAAGCGGCACTGACGCCGCGTAGTAGTCGCCATTGGGCGACAACTTGATGTCGTTGAAGCGGTCTTTCTTCACGTAGGCCTGCACGTCGACTGCGGCCACAGTGGGCGCGTTCAACAGGCCCAAGGCCATCAACACGGCACATCCCAGATGTTTCATCGCAAACTCCCCTTTGCGTTGTGGTGCGTCCAAAGAATGACGGCCACGCGAGGATGGCCGCCGTGTACTGCATTCAAGAACTGCTTGAAGCGCGCGCCCCACTAAGCGCAGGCTGTAGTGGACCGGAAAGATCCACGCCAGATGGCGTTTTCGCAGCGCATGCTCCGGCATTTCCCCGCACCCAGCCTAGCGCAACCGGCCGTGGTCACGCAGCTGCTGGCGTCGCAGATTAGCCCCGGGTCGGATGGTCCAACGTGGTCGCCAACGCCTCGCGCCAGGCAGGCAACTCCAGCCCGTAATCGCGCCGTAGGGCGCAGGTGTCGAGCACCGAGTACCCCGGGCGCTGCGCACGGGTCGGGAAGTCGGCCGTCGTGATCGGCAACACGCGCGGCTTGCGGGCGATCAGGCCATGCACCAGTGCCTCGTCCATGATCGCCTCGGCAAACCCGTGCCAGCTCGTCTCGCCGTTGGCGACGAGGTGGCGCACGCCCGGCTGCACGATGCCTTGGCGCAGGACCGCGGCACTGGCATCGGCGATCAGCCACGCCGGGGTCGGCGAGCCGCGCTGGTCCGCGACCACGCGCAACTCATCGCGGTCCTGGGCCAGGCGCAGCATCGTGCGCAGGAAGTTGTTGCCGTGGGTCGAGTAGACCCAGGCCGTGCGCAGAATGAGATGCTGCGCACCGGACGCAGCGATCGCGCGTTCGCCGGCGAGCTTGCTGGCGCCGTAGACGCCGAGCGGCGCAGTCGGATCGTCCTCGCGGTACGGCCGGCTGCCGCTGCCATCGAACACGTAGTCGGTCGAATAGTGCAGCAACGCCGCGCCGTGCTTCGCGCAGGCCTGCGCGATCGCCTCCGGGGCCTGCGTATTGATGCGGAACGCGAGCTCGGGCTCGTCCTCGGCGCGATCGACCGCAGTGTGCGCGGTGGCGTTGACCACCACGTCCGGCGCGATGCGCTCGATCAGCGGGGCGATGGCGTCTAGCTCGCCCAGATCGAGCGCCTCACACGCCCCGCCATTGGCCAGTTCGCCGGTGCGGGTCGTGCTGACGACGGTGCCAAGCGGCGCCAGGCTGCGCCGCAGTTCCTCACCGACCTGGCCGTTGCCGCCTAGCAGCAGGATCTTCATGGCAGGCGCCGTCACGGTGTGTAGAGCGGCAGGCGGTCCTCGGCGATGTCGGCGAGCAACGGCGCGCGCGCGTCCTTGTCCGACAGCGACGGTGCACCCACCGGCCAGTCGATCGCCAGCCGCGGGTCGTCCCAGCGGATGTTGGCGTCGGCCTGGGCGTCGTAGGTCGCGGTGCACAGGTAGGTGAACACGGCGCGCTCGCTCAGCGTCACGAAGCCGTGCGCGAAGCCTTCCGGAATCCAGAAATGGCGCTTGTTCTCGGCGCTCAGCAGCACCGCGGTCCAGCGCCCGAAATGCGGTGAGCCGCGGCGGATATCGACCGCGACATCCCAGACCTCGCCCTCAACCACCGAGACGTACTTGCCCTGCGGCTTGGGCCACTGGTAGTGCAGGCCGCGCAGCACGCCGCGGCTCGACGAGGACACGTTGCCCTGCACGAACGCCGGTTGCAGGCCATGTAACGCGAGCTTGTCGTGGTTGAACGATTCGTAGAAGAAGCCGCGGTCGTCTCCGAACACGCGCGGCTCGAACACCACGCAGCCCGGCAGGTCGGTCTCGATCACTTTCATGCAACGTGCCCGCGGTCGATCAAGGACAGCAGGTACTGGCCATAGCCATTCTTGACGAGCGGCTTGGCCAACGCGCGCAGCTGGTCGTTGTCGATCCAGCCGCTGTCGTGCGCGATCTCTTCCGGGCAGCACACGCGCAGGCCTTGGCGCGCCTCGATGGTCTCGATGTAGTTGGACGCCTCCAGCAACGACTGGTGGGTGCCGGTGTCGAGCCACGCGTAACCGCGACCGAGCCGTTCCAGGTGCAGCGAGCCTTCGTCGAGGTAGCGGCGGTTGAGGTCGGTGATTTCCAGTTCGCCACGCGCCGAGGGCTTCAGCTCGCGTGCGAACTTCGACGCGCGTCCGTCGTAGAAGTACAGACCGGTGACCGCGTAATGCGAGCGCGGTTGGGCCGGCTTTTCCTCCAGACCAACGACCCGGCCTTCGGCGTCGAACTCGGCCACGCCGTAGCGCTCCGGGTCGGCGACCCAGTAACCGAACACGGTCGCGCCGATCTCGCGCTGGTCCGAGCGCTTGAGCATTGCGGTCAGCCCCGGGCCGTGGAAAATGTTGTCGCCGAGCACCAGGCAGCTGGGCTTGCCGTCGACGAATTCCTCGCCGATCAGGTACGCCTGCGCGAGCCCGTCGGGGCTCGGCTGCACCGCGTACTCGATCTTCATGCCCCACTGCGAGCCATCACCGAGCAGCGACTTGAACAGCGCCTGCTCGTGCGGGGTGTTGATGATCAGCACCTCGCGGATCCCCGCCAGCATCAGCACGCTGAGCGGGTAATAGATCATCGGCTTGTCGTACACCGGCAGCAGCTGTTTGCTCACGGTCTGGGTGATCGGATACAGCCGGGTGCCCGAGCCGCCGGCGAGGATGATGCCCTTGCGATTCATACGCGAGTCCCTCGCAAAAACCCGCACATCCCTGTGCGGACATTCCAATGCCGCAACTGGGATCGGGGATGGGTGACTGCGACCGTCATGCGGCGCCTCCGATACGTTCAAGGCGGTAGCTGCCGTCGAGCACGCGTCGCACCCAGGGCTGATTGCCCAGGTACCAGTCGACGGTCTGCGCCATGCCCTGCTCGAAGGTCACGGTCGGCGCCCAACCCAGTTCGCCTTGCAGCTTGGAGGCATCGATCGCGTAGCGACGGTCGTGGCCCGGCCGGTCGGTGACGTAGGTGATCAGCGATTCGCGGGCGCGGCCGTCGGCCAGCGGCCGGCGTTCGTCGAGCAGCTTGCAAATCGTTTTGACCACGACGATGTTCTGGCGCTCGGCGTCGCCGCCGACGTTGTAGGTCTCGCCGATGCGGCCCCCGTCGAGCACCGCGCGGATCGCCGCGCAATGGTCACCGACGAACAGCCAGTCACGCACGTTGAGGCCGTCGCCGTAGACCGGCAGCGGCTCCCCATTCAGCGCCTTGGCGATGATCAGCGGGATGAGCTTCTCCGGGAACTGGTACGGCCCGTAGTTGTTCGAGCAGTTGGTGGTCAGGACCGGCAGGCCATAGGTGTGGTGGAACGCGCGCACCAAGTGATCGGACGCGGCCTTGGACGCCGAGTACGGCGAGTTCGGCGCGAACGGCGTCTCTTCGGTGAACTTGCCGGTCTCGCCGAGCGTGCCGTAGACCTCGTCGGTCGACACGTGCAGGAAGCGGAACGCATCTCGGCGCATCGCATCCAGCGATTTCCAGTAGTCGCGGGCCTTCTCGAGCAGGCTCAGCGTGCCGACCACGTTGGTCTGCACGAACGCGGCCGGGCCATCGATCGAGCGGTCGACGTGGCTTTCGGCGGCGAAGTTGACCACCGCGTCGGGCTGGTGCTCGCGTAGCAGTGCCTCGACCAATGCCGCATCGCCGATGTCGCCATGCACGAACAGGTGGTTCAGATTGCCTTCCAGCGGGCTCAGGGTGTCGAGGTTGCCGGCGTAGGTCAGGACGTCCAAATTGATGATCCGGACGCCGCGCTGCACCGCATCGAGGACAAAATTACCGCCAATAAAGCCGGCACCGCCGGTCACGAGCCAAGTGGGCACTCAGGAAACTCCAGGTTGGATGCGGAACTCAAGGACTCGTCGACGCGGAGCTTCAGAACGGGATGTCGTCGTCGGCGAAATCGTCGGCGAAGTCGTTGGACTTGGCCGCCGGCGCCTCGCGGCGCGGGGCCGCGCCTTGCGGCGCCGCGGGACGGGCCGGACGCTCGTTGCGGTCGCCACCGCCACGGAACTCACTCCGGGCTCCGCCACCGCCCTCGCCCGGGTTGCCGCCGAGCATCTGCATGTCGTCGGCAACGATGTCGGTGAAGTACTTCTCGACGCCGTCGGCGCCGGTGAACTTGTCGTAGCGGATCGAGCCTTCGATGTAGACCTGGCGGCCCTTCTTCAGGTACTCGCCGGCGATCTCGCCGAGCTTGCCGAACAGCTTGACCCGGTGCCATTCGGTCTTTTCGATCTGCTGGCCGTCCTTGTCCTTGCGCACGCTGGTGGTGGCCAGGCTGAGCGTGGTCACGGCCATGCCGCCCTGGGTGTATTTGGTTTCGGGGTCGTTGCCGAGGTTGCCGACCAGGATGACCTTGTTGATGCCACGTGCCATGGAATGCAGTCCTGAGGTGGTTGCCGGGAGCGGTCGAGCGACATTGGAGTATAACCGCCAGCCCCTGCCCATCGGTTCGCTCCGCGGCGGAGGGTCAGGTTTTTTCCTACGTTGCGGCGCGTGGCGCCGGGCCAGGACGCCGCTGTCGGCCTGCGTCCGGCGGGCGGGATACGCCTGTTTGGGGGAGCAGGCGCGCTGGTCGTGCCGGCGCTCGCCTCGGTCGTTCAAGAGCCAGATCCAGCAATCCGCGCGGGAACCGACCGGACTTGGTGCGCCTCGTATAATCGCGGATCCCACGAACCGAACTGCCCCATGCATTCGAGCGTCCCGACCCGGCCTGCCACCGACCTGGCGAGCATCCAGTCCCTCGCCCGCGACGACATGGCGGCGGTCGACGCGCTGATCCGGCGGCGCCTGGCCTCGGACGTGGTGCTGATCAACCAGGTCGCGGAGTACATCGTCGGCGCCGGCGGCAAGCGCCTGCGGCCGATGCTGCTGCTGCTCGCGGCCGGCGCGCTCGACCGCAGCGGCAAGGGTCTTGATGCCGATGCCCACCAGCTCGCGGCGGTGGTCGAGTTCATCCACACGGCCACCTTGCTGCACGACGACGTGGTCGACGAGTCCGACCTGCGTCGCGGCCGCAAGACCGCCAATGCGGTGTGGGGCAACGCCGCCAGCGTGCTGGTCGGCGACTTCCTGTACTCGCGCAGCTTCCAGCTGATGGTCGAGCTGGAGCGGCCGGAGGTGATGCGGATCCTCGCCGACACCACCAACCAGATCGCCGAAGGCGAGGTGCTGCAGCTGCTGCACGTGCGCAACCCGGACACCGACGAGGCCGCGTACCTGCGCGTGATCGAACGCAAGACCGCGGTGCTGTTCGCCGCCGCGACCCGGCTGGGCGCCCTGCTCGCCGGCGCCGACGCCGCCACCTGCGACGCGCTGCACGAGTACGGCCTCAACCTGGGCTACGCGTTCCAGATCGCCGACGACGTGCTCGACTACGCCTCCGATGCACAGACGATGGGCAAGAACCTCGGTGACGACCTGGCCGAAGGCAAGGCCACGCTGCCGCTGATCCACGCGATCGCACGCGCCGACGCCGCCACCCGCGAGCGCCTGCGCGCGGCCGTCGAGCACGGCGACACCGGCGCGATGCCGGAAGTCCTGGCCGCGATCCACGCCAGCGGCGGCCTGGAGTACAGCCGGGAACGCGCGCGCGGCTACGCGCGCGCCGCCGGGCAGGCCCTCGACGGTCTGAAAGACAACGACTACGTCGCCGCGCTGCATGGCCTGGCGCATTACGCCGTCAGCCGCGATCACTGATGAACGTCAGTTTTGCAGGAGCGGCTTCAGCCGCTCCTGCACCCCGATGGAAGTCCCCCTCGGGGATAAGCATCACTGGCTGGTCGCGAACCGCTCACGGAAGAAGTCGTGCAGCATCTCGAACGCGCGCTTCGCGGCGCGCTCGTTGTAGACGCAATTCGGCGGATCATTAGACTCGGGCTGGCTAAAACAATGCACGGCGCCGCTGAAGTCGACGAACTGCCAATCGGCCTTGGCCGCGTCCATTTCCTTCTCGAACGCGGCGATCTGCGCGTCGCTGACGCTGCTGTCGTCGGCGCCGTTGAGCACCAGGATCGAGGTCCGGACCGTGTTGGCGGCCGCCGGCAGGTAGGTGTCGACATCGCCGTGCAGGCTGACCACACCGGCCACGTCGCTGCCGCTACGGGCTAGCTCGAGCACCGTCGAGCCTCCGAAGCAGAAGCCGAAGGCACCGATCCTGGTGGCGTCCAGCGGGGCCTTGCCCGCCTGCGCCTTCAGCACCTTCACCGCCTCGTTGGCGCGCGCACGCAGGCTGACGCCGCCATCGGCATACGCTTTCTTCGCCTGTGCTCCCGCCTCTTTCGCGTTCTTCGGGTGCACGCCTTTGCCGTAGACGTCGGCGACCAGCACCACGTAGTCGTCGCCGGCGACCTGCTTGGCCTTCTCGACCGCGGAGTTGTTGACGCCCATCCAGTTCGGCACCATCACCAGGCCCGGGCGTTTGCTCGTGCTGGCGTCGTCGAAGACCAGCACACCGCTGAAGCGGTCCTTGCCGACTTTCCATTCGACCGGCCTGGCCTGCATCGCGGCGAACGCCGGCGCGGCGCACAACGCAAGACTCAATGCAGCGATCAGTCGACGCATGGCGGGCTTCTCCGCTCGGAAGACCGGCAGCCTACGAGAGCCGCGTTCCGCGGGCGTGAAAGATGCCGTCACGTCGAGGACCACACGCGTCGCCTCGGCGGACCTGCCGCGCGCGGCGCGGCGCCCGATCGCGGCTAGGCGACACCGAGCCCGGGGATCGCGCTGATGTCCTCCGGGTCGAAGCCCGCGAGCTGCGCGAAATGCCGGCCGCGCGCGACGTAGTCGCGGTAGGCGCCGAAGCTGGGCGCGCCCGGCGACAGCAGCACGACGCCCTCGCCCTGCAACGCGATGCGCGCCTGCGCCAGCGCATCGGCCAGGTCCCGCGCAGCGCCGAGCACGAAGTTCGACGGCTCCGACAGCGCCGCCAGTTGTGCGTGGATGCGCGGCCCGTTCTGGCCCATGGTGATGACCGCGCGCGGCGCCTGCACGCGCATCGCCGCGACGAACGCATCCCAGTCGATGCCGCGGTCGTGGCCGCCGACCAGGATCGCCACCCGCCGCTCGCGGAAGCAATCGAGCGCGGCCAGGCTCGCGTGTGGCGTGGTGCTGATCGAGTCGTTGACGTAGCCGATCCCGTCGCGCGTGCCCAGCAGCTGCAGCCGATGCGGCAACGGCCGGAAACTCGCCGCATGCGGCGCCAGCGCGACCGCGTCCAAGCCGAGCGCCTCGATCGCCGCGAGCACCGCGCACAGGTTGCCGCGGTTGTGGCGCCCGGGCAGCGGCAGCGGCAGCGTGTCCAACACGAACAGCTCGCCGCGGAACAGCGCGTCGCCGCGCAGGTGCCAGCCATCGCTGCGACCGAACCAGTGCACCTCGCTGTCGGGCAGTCGCAGCGCCGCGAGCGTCGGATCAGCGGCGTTGAGCACCGCGATCCGCGGCCTGGCTGCGGTCAGCAGGCGCAGCTTGTCGGCGACGTAACGCGCCTGCGAGCCGTGCCAGTCCAAATGCTCGGGAAACACGTTGAGCGCGACCGCGACTACCGGCCGCACGCCGCTGGCGGCGACATCACCGGTCTGGTAGCTCGACAGTTCGATCGCCCAGAACTCGGGATCCACCGGGGGGTCCAGCAGCTCCAGCAGCGGCAGGCCGATGTTGCCGGCCAGCGCGGTGGCGTGGCCGCGGGCGCGCAGCAGGTGCGCCAGCAACGACGAGGTCGTGCTCTTGCCCTTGGTCCCGGTCACGCAGACCGTGCGTGCGTCGGGATGCTCGGCGAACCACAACGTGGTGCCGCCGATGAACGCGGTGCCCTGCTCCGCCGCCGCGACGGCCTCGACGCGGTACGGACTGATCCCGGGCGACTTCACCACCACCTCGAACGCCGACAGGCGCTCGGCGGTGGCGGCGGTTTCGATCGACAGGTTGGCGTCGCGCAATGCGCCGGCGTCGACGGTTTCCTGTTCGCTGCAGAACAGGGTCAGCGCGAGCGCGGGCAGGCGCGCGCGGATCGCGCGGTACGCCGCGCGTCCCTCGCGCCCCCAGCCCCAGAGCGCGACCCGGCGGCCGTCAAGCTGAGAGATGCGCACGCAGTCTTTCCCACAGCGCAGGCGGGATGCGCTGTTCGTCGTCGAGCACCAGCAGCGGTTCGATGCGCAGGTCGCCGGCATCGAGCTGCGGACGGATCTCACGCGCGAAACGCTCGACCAGCGCGTCCTCGCGCCATTCGGGGCGTTCGGCCAGCGCCGCGAGGGCTGCTCGCGATTCGCGGCCCTCGCCGACGCACTCAAACGGCTTGTGGTCCTGGAACTCGAGCAGCGCGTCGTAACCCGCGGTCTGCGCCGGATCGTCGAGCAGGTTGCGGCCGAGGATGCCGACTAGCCGCGGCTTTGGCATGAACGGCGCGAGTGCGAGGAACACGAAGTGGCACTTCGGGCACACGCCGCACCAGCGGTTGGCCGGGCGTTCGCCGAGGATGTGGAAATTGCGGTTGCAGCTGCTGAAATGCGCGTCGTAGCGGTCGCTCTTCGCGAACTGGCGCGCGACCGCCAGTTCGCTCAGCGGGCGCAGCAGCGAGTAGTAGTGCAGGTCCGCCGCGATCCGGCGTTGCACGTGGTCGCCGAATGCCGACTCGCACGCCCAGCCTTTCGACCACTGGTGGTTCACCTCGCCGGCGCCCTCGATCAGGCTGCCGTAGCTCGCCGAGCGCTCGTTGGAAAACACCACCTGGTCAACATCGTGCAGCAGCGCGGCCAGCACCAGGATCGCCGAGTTCAGGACGGTCACCGGAATGTGGCCGTTCCAGGCGCCTTCGCGGTTGTAGTCGAACAGCTGCGGCGCCAGCGCGCGGCCGACGTTGAGCGTCGGCAGGCCGGTGCGCTCGGCGCAGGCCTTGATCAGCTGCGAGCCGCCGACCCAGGTCACGGTCTGCGCGACGCCGAGCGTGCGCAGCGCCTCGATGCTGACCAGCGAATCCTTGCCGCCGCCGATCGCGACCAGCGCGTGTTCGCGCAGGCCCAGCACCGGTGCGCCGTCGCCGGCATTCGCGCCGTGCGGAAAGCGGATCCTGCCGTGCAGGTTCAGGCCGTTGCGGTAGGCGAACTCGCCCAGGCCGTTCTCGTAGATCAGGGTCAACAATGCCGCCGTGTCCGCGTCGATCGCATACGAATCGATGCGGATCTCGTCGGGCACCGCGGCCTTGTAGTAGCTGACACCGGTGATCAGGTGCAGCAACTGCAGCGCGCGCTCGACCGCGGCCGCCCGTTCGCCATCGAGCGTGAACGGGGCGCCGGGCACGGTGATCGTCTCGACCAGCTCGGGACCGTCGTCGAACGCGTACACCAGCTGTGCCACGCCAGTCGCCGCGTCGAACGTGCAACGCACGAAGCGGAAGGTCTGGATCGCGTCGCGTTGGAATTTCCAGTCAGTCATCTCGGAACCATCGTAGGGCGGGCCCAGGCCCGCCGTTGCATCAATGCGTGAGTAGGAGGCGGGCCAGGGCCCGCCCTACGCGATCACATGCTCGGCCGGCAATGCCCGCAGGTTGTAGGTGTTGGCCATCGCCATGCCGTAGGCGCCGGCGTCGGCGACCAGCAGCACGTCGCCCTCGCTGGTGGCCAGCGGCAGCAGGCGGTCGCGACCGAGCACGTCGCCGGTCTCGCAGATCGGCCCGACCACGTCGAACGCCGCGGCAACCGCATCATCGAGCCGGCTCAGGTTGTGGATGCCGTGGTAGGCCTCGTACATCGCCGGGCGCAGCAGCGCGTTCATGCCGGCGTCGGCGCCGACGCGGCGCACGCCGTCCTTCTCGACTACCTGGGTGACGGTCAGCAGCAACGCCCCGGCCTCGGCGACCAGGTAGCGGCCCGGCTCGATCGCCAGCCCGTAGCGCGGGTACGCGGCCTTGATTTCGTCCAGGCCGGCACGCCAGTTCGCGAGGTCGAAGTCCTGCGCGTCGGGCGTGTACGGCACCGGCAACCCGCCGCCGATGTCGAGCGTCTCGACGGTGCCGACGTTGTCGGCCAGGCCGGCCAGGTGGGCGTAGACCTCGCGCCAGTGGCGCGGGTCGTCGATGCCGCTGCCCAGGTGCGCGTGCAGGCCGCTGATGCGCAGGCCGAGTTTGCGTGCTTCGGCCAGGAACGCGTCGAAGCGCGCGACCGGCAGGCCGAACTTGGCCGCGACGCCGCCGGTGCGGACTTTCTCGTGATGGCCCTCACCGTGGCCGAGGTCGAGCCGCAGCCAGATCGTGCGGCCGCGGAACACCTCGGGCCAGCGCTGCAGCGCCTCGATGTTGTCGAGGGTGACGGTGACACCGCGTGCGAATGCGGCCTCGTACTCGCGACGCGGCGCGAAACTCGGGGTGAACAGCACGCGCTGCGGCGACAGCTGGGGCAGCGTCGCGAACACGTGCTCGAGTTCGCCCTGCGACACGCATTCCAGGCCGAAGCCTTCATCGGCGATCGTGCCCAGGATCGCCGGGTGCGGATTGGCCTTGATCGCGTAGAAGCAGCGGTCGACCGCGGGCGCCGACGCCAGCGACCGCGCACGTTCGCGCACCGTCGCCAGGTCGTAGACGTAGCGCGGGGTGCCGGCCTGCGCGTGCTGCAGCAAGGCCGTGCGCGCGCTGACCCACCACGGCGTGGCGCGTTGCGGCTTGCCGTGCGCGATCTCGCGCCAGCTCGGGCCGAACACGCTGGCGTCGAGCACCGGCATCGCCCCGCCGCGCACCAGTTCAGCGTGCAGCTGCGGCAGCAGGCCGTCGGCGTCGGCCTCGTCGATCACGAAGGTCAGGTTGAGGTCGTTGGACGACTGCGAGATCAGGTGCACGCGCTCCTGCCCGAACGTCGCCCAGATGTCGCTCAGCCGGTGCAGCAGCGAACGCATGCCGCGCCCGACCAACGTAATCGCCGCGCACGGCGCGATCACCTTGACCCGGCACACCTCCGACAGGTCGGCCGACAGCGCCTCCAGCACGTTGGTGGTGACCAGGTTCTCGCTGGGGTCGAGCGAGACGGTGACGTTGGTCTCCGACGAGCCGATCAGGTCGACCGACAGGCCGTGGCGCTTGAAGCGCTCGAAGATGTCGGCCAGGAAGCCGACCTGCTGCCACATGCCGATGCTTTCCATCGACACGAGGACAATCCCGTTGCGGCGGCTGATCGCCTTGACGCCGGGCACGGTCGCGGCGCTCGCGTCGATGCGCGTGCCGGGCAGCTCCGGGCGCTCGGTGTCCAGAATACTCATTGGCACGTTGGCGTCGCGGCACGGCGCGATCGAGCGCGGGTGCAGCACCTTGGCGCCGGTGGTGGCGATCTCCTGCGCCTCGGCGTAGTCCAGCCGCGCGAGCAGGCGCGCGTCGGGCACCTCGCGCGGGTTGGCGCTGAACATGCCGGGCACGTCGGTCCAGATCTCCACCCGCTGCGCCTGCAGCAGCGCCCCGAAGTACGCGGCCGACGTGTCAGAACCACCCCGTCCGAGGATCGCGGTGCCGCCATCGGCGTGGCGGGCGATGAAGCCCTGGGTGATCAGCATGCGCGCGGGTTGCTGCGCGAAGCGCTCGCCGAAGCCGGCATCGGCCTCGCGCCGACAATTGACCGACAGCCGCGACGCCCATGGGCTGGCGTTGGGCAGGGAAACCGCGTCGAGCCAGCCGCGCGCATCGCACCAGCCGAAATCCAGGCCTTGCGACGCGAGGTAAGCCGCGCCGAGCGTCGACGACAGCAACTCGCCCTGCGCCAGCACGTCGGCCTGCCAATCGAGCGTGCGTTCGCTGGCGCGCGCATCGATCACCAGTGCCTGCAGGCCGGCCAGGCGTTCGCCGAGCACGGTGTCTGCATCCAGCTCGAGTTCGGCGCAGAACGCGCGGTGACGTTCGACCAGAGCGGCCACGCGCGCGGCGATATCGTCGCCGGCGCCGGCCGGCGCGCTCGCGATGGCCTGCAACTCGTTGGTGACCCCGGTCAGCGCCGACACCACCACCAGCACCCGCGCGTTCTCGTCGGCCATGCGTTTGGCGGCGATGCGTCCGACGGTGTCCCAACGGTTGCGGCGGGACACCGAAGTGCCGCCGAACTTGAGTACCAGCCAACGATTCGCTTCCGCCACCACACCCGTCCCCAGCCGTAGAATTGCGCGTTCGCCCGGGGCATGGCTCGCCAGCCCGGGTACGAACCGTCGATTCTAGTCGAACAACCCACCTCGGACCCCCGCCGATGACGCTGCGCCGCTACCTGCAACTGGATGTATTCGCCGACCGTCCCGGCGCCGGCAACCCGCTGGCGGTGGTGCTCGATGCCGAAGGCCTGGACGACGACACCATGCAGGCGATCGCGAAGTGGACGCGGCTGCCGGAGACCACCTTCGTGCTGCCGCCGACGCAGGCCGGCGCCAGCTACCACATCCGCATGTTCAGCCCGCGCCGCGAGGTGCCGTTCGCCGGGCATCCGAGCGTCGGCACCGCGCACGTGGTACTCGAGGCCGGGCTGGCCAAGCCCGATGCTTACGGCCTGCTGCACCAAGAAGGCAGCGCCGGGGTGCTGCCGCTGCGCGTGGTCGGCGCAGGCCGCAGCCGCACGATCGCGGTGCGCACGCCGCGCGCGAGGGTGCTGGAAACCGCCACCCCCGACGACCCGCGCCTGCGCCCGGCCTTGCAGGGGCTGAAGCTCGGGGCGTTGCCGCCGGTGCTGATGGACGGCGGCCGGCGCTGGTGGCTGGCCGAACTGGCCGACGAGGCCGCGCTTCGCACCGCCGCGCCCGACTGGGACGCGGTCGCCGCGCTCGCCCAGGCCACCGAGAGCATGGGGCTGTTCGTCTACGCGCGCAGCACCGACCCGGTCTACTACTACGCGGTACGCGCGTTCGTCGGCGCGCCCGCGCGCTTCGAGGACGCCGCATCCGGTGCGGCCAACGCTACGCTCGCCGCCTGGCTGGCCACGCGCGACGCGTTGCCCGGCGGCGATGGCCACTACCGCGTCAGCCAGGGCCGCGAAGTCGGCCACGACGCGATCATCGACCTGCGTGTCGACGAAGCCGGCGAGGTCTGGTCCGGCGGCCGCGTGTGCAACGTCGTGCAGGGCACGATCGACTGGCCGTAGGGCGGGTTTCAACCAAGAAATGAAGAAGGGGCCCGCGGGCCCCTTCGTTGTTTACCGCGCCGGCGCTCCGGTCATTCCGGCCGCACGTCCACACGCACGCGGATGCGGTCGCCCGGGTGGTAGTTGGTGCGGGTGGTGTACTGGCGACCGGCGTACTCGTAGGTCACGTTGTAGGCGTTGACCGAACGGTCGTTGTAGCTGTTGGAGGCGTAGCGGCCGTTGCTCGGCACCGGGTCGCACACGCGCACGGTGCCGCTGCGGTTGCGGTTGCGCTGGGTCTGCTCGTAGATCTGTCGACCGGCGACGCCGCCGACCATGGTGCCGATTGCCGAGGTCGCGTAGCGCGCGCTGCCGCCACCGACCTGGCTGCCGAGCACCGCGCCGACCACGCCACCGATCACCGTGGCCATGGTGCTGCCACCTGCCGTGCCGACGCTGCGGCGGTTGCCGTACTGGTCGTAGTAGCCGTCGTTCCGGCCATAGCCATCGTTGTAGCCGCTGTTGGCGTAACCATTGCCATTGCCGTAGTACGGGTCGTTGCCACCGACGTAGCTGCGATCCTCGTAGCAGTTCTGGCCGTTGCTGACCTGGTTGTAGCCAGAACCGTTGTAGCCCGAGTTGTTGTAGCCCGAGTTGCCATAGCCCGAGCGCGAGTCGAACACCGGGTCGACCCGGATCACGCGCGCATAGTCGTACTGCGAGCTGTTGCTCTGGCCGTAACGATCGGGATAGGGCTGGCCATAGCCATAGGACTGTGCGGACGCCGTGGCGGTCGTCGCCGCAAGGCTCAGGGCAAGGATCGAAACGAACAGGCGCTTCATGTCGGGGCTCCACACGCCGGGATGGCGTAGGCGGATGCTCGGGTCAGCGGAGTCAACCGAAGCTGAACCCGGAAAAGGCGGCGTGAAACGTTTAGCTGGCCGACAGCCAGGCCGCGGCCTGGGCCGCGACCGTGGCCGCCTCGCGCCCCAGCAACGGGCCGACGTGGCTGGGCGACGGCACCCGCAGCAGGCTCGCGCCCCAGGCGTCGGCGAGCGAGGCAGTGAGCATTGGCGGCACGTCGTCGTCCCGTGTCGAGGCGATGCACAGCACCCGGCACGCCGGCATCGGTATCGCAATGCCCTCGCCGGCCGCGCGCAGCACCGCGCCGGACTCGTCGCGCCAGTGGCGGAATGCGAACAGTGCGCTGGCATCGTCGGCATCGGGCAACACGCGTCGGGTCGAGACCAGCCGCGCGTCGCGCCGCCACGGCACCACGCCGGGCCACTCACGTTGGGGCAACTGCGCGGACCATGGCAACGGCGGCATCGGGTTGATGAGCACCAGCGCATCGGCGGCGTCCGCGCACGCCATCGCGAGCAGACCACCGAGGCTGGCGCCGACGAGCACGCGCGGCCGCGGCAGCGCGTTGATCGCGGCACGCACCTGCGCGAGGTAGTCGGCGAACGTGGTCGCGCCGAGGCCGGCCGGCGACGGCTGCAGGTCCGGCGCGTGGCACGCGATGCCGTGCGCGGCGAACGCCGCGCACCAGGCATTCCACTCCCAGCCACCGCCGCCGGCGCCGTGCACGAACAAGGCTTCGCGCACCGCCGCGCTCATGCGCCCAACGCCGTCGTGCCGGCAGCGACAGGCTCGGTATCGAACATCGGTTCGTCATCGCTCATGGGCATGCCATGCAAACGTGGGCGCACAGCCTACCGCGCGACCCTGTCCGCATCAGTGCGGCAAAACCGTTGGCAGCGCGGACGGGTGCCGGACTTCCAGCACATGCCGCTGCCAGGTAGCGGGGCCTACGGTGCATCCCTACCCAACGAGGATCAGAACGTGCCCAAGACTGCCCTGGCAATCGCGTGCGTCCTCGCCCTGTCCGGTTGCGCGACCCAGTCGCGCCTGCCCACGCTGACGCCCTTGTGGTCGACGCCCGGATTCGCCAACCCCGAAAGCGCGATCCCGGACGCAACCGGCGAGTTCCTCTACGTCTCCAACGTCGCCGGCGAAGGCGACGCGCGCGATGGCAACGGCTTCATCTCCCGGGTGTCGCTGGATGGCGCGATCCTCGAACGCGAATGGGCGACCGGACTTGACGCCCCCAAGGGCCTGGCCTTGGCGGGCGCGCGCCTGTTCGTGTCCGACGTGACCGCACTGGTCGAGATCGACGCCGGCACCGGCCGCACCGTCGCCAGGCACGCCGTCGAGGGCGCGGGCTTCCTCAACGACGTCGCGGTCACCGCCGACGGCACGGTGCTGGTCAGCGATTCGGCGAAGGCGCGCATCCACGCCTGGCGCGACGGCCGCATGCAGCTGTGGCTGGAGCACGACCTGCTGCGCAGCATCAACGGCCTGCTGCCCGAGCGCGAACGCCTGATCGTGACCACGATGCAGGGCCGCCTGCTGGCGGTCGACTGGAACACGCGCGCGATCACCCCGCTCGCCGAGGGCCTGGGCAACGCCGATGGCGTGGTCGCGCTGCGCGACGGCACTTACCTGGTCGGCGAGTGGCCCGGCCGGCTGTTCCACGTCGCCGGCGACGGCGCCTCGACGGTGCTGCTCGACCAGCGCGAGGCCAAGCACTACCTCAACGATTTCATCCTGCTCGGCGACCGCCTGATCGTGCCGAACTGGGAACCGAGCACCGTCAGCGCGTACCGGCTGCAGCGCTAGCCCAGCAGCTTCGCTTCCAGGCTGATCGGCACCGCGCTTAGCGCCTTCGACACCGGGCAGTTTTCCTTCGCATCCTTGGCGATCGCCTGGAACTTCGCGTCGTCGATGCCGGGCACCTGCGCGTTGACCTTGAGCCGGATCTGCGACAGCGACGGCCCGCCTTCCATCGACAGGTCGACTTCGGCGCGGGTGTCGAGCGTGGTCGGCGGGTGCCCGGCCTCCGTCAGCTTCGCCGACAGCGCCATCGTGAAGCAGCCCGCGTGCGCGGCGGCGATCAGTTCTTCCGGGTTCGTGCCCTTCTCGTCGCCAAAGCGGCTGTTGAACGCGTATCGGGTGTTGTCCATCAGGCCGCTCTGCGGCGTGCTGAGCTGGCCGCGGCCGCTCTTGAGGTCGCCTTCCCAATGTGCGGTGGCGTGGCGGGAAATGCCCATGGTCGACTCCTTGCGTGGGGAAGGCGGCAGCGTAACGACGCGGGTGTTAGCGGCGCGTGCGGCTTGCCTTGAGCCCCTCCCCTGCGCAGCAGGGGGAGGTTGGGAGGGGGTGCTTTGTGCTTTGTCCTTGCTGGGTGCTCAGCGGAGCAGAAGATCAGGAGCAAGAGCACCCCTCCCCAACCCTCCCCTGCTGCGCAAGGGAGGGCGCAAACGCGGACCGGCAATCCGGCGCAGCACCTTGTACTTGACCGCGCCCACCCCGCGGCGCGAGGCTTGCTCCTCCGGCCTCCTGCGCCGGCACCCGCCATGACCGCCCGCCGAGCGCCCCGTGCTTCGGCGCGAAGCGCGGACAGCCATGACGGCCTTCCCACCCTCACGACAGGGAGAAGTCCGGTCATGCCGTACAGCACTCAATCCATCCGCAACGTGGCCTTGGCAGGCCACCCCGCCGCCGGCAAAACCACGCTTTTCGAAGCCCTGCTGCACGCCGGCGGCACCCTCCAGACGGCAGGCAGCATCGAACGCGGCAGCACCGTGTCCGACTTCGACCCGATCGAGAAGCAGCGCGGCCACTCGCTCGACGCCGCGATCGCCAGCATCGACCACGCCGCAGCAAACGGCGAACCGATCCACCTCAACCTGATCGACACCCCGGGCTACCCCGACTTCCGCGGCCCCGCGCTGTCGGCGCTGGCCGCGGTCGAGACGGTGGTGGTGGTGGTCGACGCCGGCACCGGCGTCGAGTACGGCGCGCGGCGGATGATGGAGCACGCCAAGGCACGCGGCCTGTGCCGGGTGATCGTGGTCAACAAGATCGACCACGCCGAGGCCGACAACGCGCGCGTGCTGGCCGAACTGCGCGAGGTGTTCGGCAACGAATGCCTGCCGCTGAACCTGCCCGCCGACGGCGGCAAGCAGGTCGTCGACTGCTTCGGCAATACCAGCGGCGACAGTGACCTGGGACCGGTCGCCGACTGGCACCAGAAGATCATCGACCAGGTGGTCGAGATCAACGAGAGCGTGATGGAGCACTACCTCGACCTCGGCGAGGGTGGCCTGTCAGGCGAGGAGCTGCACGAGGCGTTCGAGCAATGCCTGCGCGAGGGCCACCTGGTGCCGGTGCTGTTCTGCTCGGCGCGCAGCGGCGTCGGCGTCAGGGAGCTGCTCGACGCCGCCGAGCAGCACTTCCCGAACCCGGCCGAGGCCAACCCGCCGCCCTTCGAGAAAGGCCCCGAACGCCAGCGCATCGAGGCGACGCCCGACCCGAAGGCGCACGTGATCGCCGACGTGTTCAAGATCGTCAACGACCCCTTCGTCGGCAAGCTCGGCGTGTTCCGCGTCTACCAGGGCACGGTCAGGCGCGACACCCAGCTGTACGTCGATGACGGCAAGAAGCCGTTCAAGGTCGGCCACCTGTTCAAGCTCAAGGGCAAGGAACACGTCGAGATCGAGCAGGCCATCCCCGGCGACATCGCCGCGATCGCCAAGGTCGACGAGCTGCACTTCGACGCGGTGCTGCACGACAGCCACGACGAGGACCACATCCACCTGTCGCCGCTCGACTTCCCCAAGCCGATGTTCGGGCTGGCGATCGACGCCACCAGCAAGGGTCAGGAACAGAAGCTCGCGACCGCGCTGCACAAGCTCGCCGAGGAGGACCCCTGCTTCCACGTCGAACACGAGGCCGAGACCAACGAGACCGTGGTCCGCGGCCTGTCCGACCTGCACCTGCGCGTCAACCTGGAGCGGCTGAAGGAGAAGTACGGCGTCGACGTGAGCTCGCGCCCGCCGCGCATCGCCTACCGCGAAACCGTCAGCGGCAAGGCCGAAGGCCACCACCGCCACAAGAAGCAGACCGGCGGCGCCGGCCAGTTCGGCGAGGTGTTCCTGCGGATCGAACCGCTGCCGCGCGGCGGCGGCTTCGAGTTCGTCGACGCGGTCAAGGGCGGCACCATCCCCGGCCAGTTCCTGCCCGCGGTCGAGAAAGGCGTGCGCCAGGTGCTGCACGGCGGCGCGGTGGCCGGCTACCCGATGCAGGACGTGCGCGTGATCGTCTACGACGGCAAGCACCACAGCGTCGACAGCAAGGAGATCGCGTTCATCGCCGCCGGCAAGAAGGCCTTCCTCGACGCGATTGCCAAGGCCCGGCCGCAGGTGCTCGAACCGATCGTCGACCTGGAGGTCAGCGCGCCCGAGCAGCACATGGGCGACATCAGCGGCGGCCTGGCCAGCAAGCGCGCGCGCATCAACGGCACCGACGCGGTGCGCGGCAACGAGATCGTGGTCAAGGCGCAGGTGCCGCTGTCGGAGCTGGAGGGCTACGCGGCGGAACTCAAATCGGTGACTGCGGGGCGCGGCCGCTACTCGCTCGACTTCAGCCACTACGAACCGGTGCCGGCACCGGTGCAGCAGAAGTTGATCGCGGCGTACAAGCCCAAGGCGGAAGAGGATTGATGCCGGCCACCGAGGTGTTCGAAGGCGGCTGCCTGTGCGGCGCGATCCGCTATCGCGCCAGCGCGGCGCCGCTGCGCGTGGTCATCTGCCACTGCCCGATGTGCCGCCGCCACTCGGGCGCGACGGCGCTGGCGTTCGCGCACTTCCCGGCTGACGCGTTCGCATGGATCGGGGGCAAGCCGAGCCGCTACCGATCGTCCGAGTACGCCGAGCGCGGCTTCTGCCCGCGCCGCGGCAGCACGCTGTCGATGCACGAGGAAGTGCTGTCCGAGCGCGTGCAGGTCGCGGTCGGCAGCCTGGATGCGCCGGAGCGCGTCCGCCCCGACGACCACGTCTGGACCCAGCACCAACTGCCGTGGTTCGAAATCGCCGACGACCGCCCCCGATTCCGGCAAAGCAGTTCAGCCGTTGCGAGCAAGGCTTCGGCTCTACGCGAGACGTAAGCTGTCAAAGCGCCGACGCCCCGGCTCCACCGCCTTGGTGGTTCCGGCCGCGCCACTCCCGCTGGAGGCGACCTCATGCCCACCTCGATCCATCAGGAAATCGCGATTGCCGCGAGCCCCGACCGCGTCTATGCGGCGCTGCTCGACGCCGCGCAATTCAGCGCCATGAGCGGGGGTGCCCCGACCGAAATCGACGGCCGCGCGGGCGGCGCGTTTTCGTGCTTCGGCGGCATGATTACCGGCAGGAACGTCGAACTCGTTGCCGATCGACGCATCGTCCAAGCCTGGCGTGTCGGCAACTGGCCGGAAGGCGTGTATTCGATTGCCCGGTTTGAACTTGCCCCGCGCGGCGCGGAAACGCAGTTGGTGTTCGACCACACGGGCTTTCCCGAAGATGCGCGCGAGCACCTAGCCAATGGATGGCACGCCAATTACTGGGAACCGCTGCGCCGCGCCCTCGGCTGACGGCGTGGGCCAGCTGGCGCAGTGGCCGTGCGCGGCAGGGGAATTTATTCCGTGCAAACTGGCCCGGGCTGCAGCGCGGCGGCCTCGCGGCCAATCCCGGGTTGCCACCGCGGCGCCTCGCCCCGCGTAGCCGCTATTCCGTTGGTTCCTGCGGGCACGGAACTTTCGGGAAACGAGCTCAGGATCCGGCCCTGCCCATCCCCGGCCAGTTCCTGCATGGCCGGTAACGCGCCGTCGGCCGCCGCCACCGGATCCTGCACCAGGCAGCCCACCCAGCCATCGCGGCCGCTGTTCTTGGCCGCGTACAAGCACTGGTCGGCCAGCTCAACCGCCGCCTCCCAGCCGAACCGCTCCGGCTGGCCGGGAACCAGCGGAAAGGCGCTGAAGCCCAGCGAACAGGTCTTGCGCAGCACCACGCCATTGCCCAGGTCGAACGGGTGCGCGCGCACCGCGTCGCACACCATCGCCGCCAGCACCTGCGCCTGGTCGCGATCGGCATTGCGCGCGAGGATCAGGAACTCTTCGCCGCCCCACCGCACCACAACGTCCGACTCGCGGCAGGCCGCGCGCATCACCTGCGCAACCTGCCGCAGCACCAGGTCGCCCGCGGCATGGCCGTGGGTGTCGTTGACCGACTTGAAGTGATCCAGGTCGACCATCAGCAGGCACAGGTCGAGATTGCGTCCGCGTGCGTCGCGCGCTTCGTCCGCGTCGACCCGCCGTTGACGCAGGCAGCGGGCCAGTTCTTCGGGCATGAAGACCGCCAGGTAGCGCCGATTCTTCAGGCCCGTCAGCGGGTCGACCATGCTCGCTTCCTCCAGCGCTGCATTGGCGACCTGCAATTCCCGGGTCCGTGCCGCGACCAGCGCCTCCAGCTGCAGGTTCTTGCGACGCAGGCGCCGGAGCCACCAGCGCAGGGCCAGCACCGCCAGCAGCACGACCGCAGCAACCGTCAGCGCCAGGAACCACCACGTCAGCCACCAGGGCGGCAACACGGCGACGGTGCGGGTGGCGATCGGACCGAACGCGCCGGCCCCGTAGCGGGCGCGCACCTGGAACCGATAACGCCCCGGCAGCAGTCCGGTGTAGCGGGCCTCGCTGACGCGGGTGTCACGCCATGCATTCTCGAAGCCGAGCAGGCGGACCTGGCGCTGGATCCGGGTTTCGTCGAGGAAGCTCAACGCGGCAAAACGAAAGGTCAGCGCGCGGTCGTCCCAGGCCACCTGCGCAATGGCCGCGGCCAAGTGCCGAGCCTGGCCATCCTGGACCGAGGTCACCAGGGTCACCGGTGGCTTGGGCACTCCGGCGTCGTGGCGTGCATCGAAGTGCGCCAGGCCGTTGGCCATCCCGAACCACAGGTCGCCGTTGGCATCGGCCCAGAACGCGTTGGCCGAGGCATCGTCGCCCGGCAAGCCGTCGGCGCGGCCGAA
Source organism: Lysobacter koreensis (assembly GCF_042677045.1). Taxonomy (NCBI): domain Bacteria; kingdom Pseudomonadati; phylum Pseudomonadota; class Gammaproteobacteria; order Lysobacterales; family Lysobacteraceae; genus Lysobacter; species Lysobacter koreensis. The sequence goes on along the minus strand of NZ_JBHTIH010000003.1, from coordinate 781,425 downwards.
GCGCTCGATCCGCCCGTGGCGCCAGCGCTTGACCCCCATCGCGGTGCCCAGCCAGACAATCCCGTGCCGGTCCAGTCCGGCCGAGTAGACCGTGTCGCCGACGAGAGCGTCCGGTCGGGTGACGTGCTCGACGACCCGCGGGCCGCCCGCCAGGACGCGCACGCGGCTCAAGCCGTCGACGTTCCAGTAGCTCACCCACAGCCCGTGCGCGCCGGCCGGCGTGATCGTCTCGACCTGCGACTCGAGCAGGCCGTCAGCGGTGCCCAGCCGGCGCCATTGCCTGCCGTCGTGCACGGCCAGCCCGCGCATGCCGGCCGCCCACAACCGGCCGCCCGGGTCGCGCGCCAGCTGGTTGATCTGCTCGTCGACCGCCCCGCCCGGCAGGACCACGGCCTGGCTGGCGAAGCCGGTGCCGGCGGGCGTCAGCCGGTGCAGGCCGTGCGCCATGGTGGCGACATACAACGCGCCGTCCGCGCCGAACGCCAGGCTGTTGACCGTGCTCGGGCCGCGCGCGCTGGTCAGAGGCACCGGCCGGAAATCCGCCGCGCCCGGAGCGCGCCGCAGCAGGGTGTTGGTGCCGGCCTGGCCGCTGTTGCCGCCAATCCACAGATCGCCGGCGGGACCTTCGGCAAAGGCGTAGAAGGAGCGCGCCTGGGTCGCCGGCAACGCCACCCAGCCGCGCGCGGATGCGTGGGCGACGCCGCGGTTGGTGGCGGCCCACAGCGTGCCGGCGCGATCGCGCATGACCGCCCAGACGGTATCGGAGGGCAGCTCCTGGCGACGGCTGAACGAGGTCCAGGCCAGGCGTCCCTGCAGCCGGTGCACGCCTTCACTGCCCACCCACAAGCTGCCCTCGCGGTCCATCAGCACCGTGGTCGCCCATTCGTTCGGCAGCCCGCGAACGTCGTCGATCAGGCCCTGCTCGGCGCCGTCGAAAAACGCGATGCCGTGGTTGGTCGGTGCCCATACCCGGCCCGCCGCATCGTGGTGCAACTCGCCCTTCTGCACGGCCGCGCCGGGCAAGCGCGCACTGAGGTCCTGCACGGGCGCATCGAATCGGTCCAGGCGAAGCAGCATCTGCCGTCCGCGGATCCAGATGCGGCCACGGCTGTCCTTGAGCAACGCCTGGGCGGTTTCGCCGGCCACGGCCGCCGGCAGTCGGCGCGCGTGCCAGCGTCCGGCGGCATCGCGTCGATGCAGCACGCCTCGCACCGCGAGCAGCGCCTCCCGGCCGTCTGGCGCCAGCCAGCCGGCGCCCGCTTGCCGTGGCAGGCCGGGTACCGGTTTCAGCTGGGGGGCGTCGCCCTCGAAACTGCCGGCGCTGGTGGATACCAGCAACCGGCCCGAATCGGAACTGGCAATGCCGAGGACTTCCTGGTCCGGCAACAACACGCCGCCTACCTGCGGGTCGGGCAGCGTCCCAGCCCACGCGACCATGCCCTTGCCCGTGGCGACCCACAGGCGCCCTTGGCGGGTCGCATGCAGCACCGTCACGCTGTCGCTGGGCAGGCCGTTGGCGACGCCCAGGCGCTGGAAATGCTCGCCGTCGTAGCGGAACAGGCCGTCCTCGGTCCCGACGTAGAGGAACCCGGCGCGGTCCTGCGCCAACGAGGTCACCGCCTGGTTGCGCAGCCCCTGGTCCGGACCATAGCTGCGAAACGAGTAAGTGCCCGGCGCATCGGCGGCGTGGGCCATCGACGACCCGGCCAGGCATGCGACGAGAACGAGCCAACGCATCATCTTGATTTCTCGGGCCTCGGCGATGAGGGCAGCAACGGGCGTCGGATCCGCGCCGCCGTCCGCGGTAACGGCACCGGCCGGAAAGAATTGAGGGCCAGTGCACGAAACCTCAGACCCAGGCGAGCTCGCGCGGATCGTCCCGGTCCGCGACTGCCGAAACGCATTCGGCGTGGCGCGGGCTTTACACACCCATCGCTGGCCATCGCCGCCGATATCGCCAATCCTGCGTCGAGTCCGTCGCGCGGCAACGTCACTTCGCCATAGCGGTCGCATCGAGCGATTTCTTTCGCCAATGTCACCGTGCCGGGACGATCCTGGGCCGGCTTCGGCAAAAGCCGTCGCCACTCGCTACTTCGCTATAACCGGAGGAAAGCCATGTCTGCTCGCACATCCCTTGCGGTTGCCGGAACGCTGGCCGGGGCCGCCACTCTTCTCGCGTTGAACGGCTGCGCGCCGATCGCCTCCGATGGCGGCGTTGCGGCCACCGAACCCACCCAAGAGACCGAGATGTCGCCGGCCCTGATCGCCGAAGGCCAGCGCGTGTTCCGCTTCGACACCTTCGGCGACGAGCAGCTGTGGACCGACAAGCTGCGCCTGCATGAAGTGGTCGAGAAAAACGTCGACCCGACCACCGCACTCGCGGTCGGGCTCAAGGTGGATTCCGCGGTGCTGCCGCCCGGCATCCTGGAGAAGGTCGACCTGAAGAGCCCGGCCACGACCGTGGCCCTGCTCAAGATGAATGCCGTGGTCGGGCTGCAGGCGAGCGTCGACGCCAACAACCACATCACCAGGCTGGGCGTGACCTGCGCGCTGTGCCATTCCACGGTCGACGACTCGGTGATGCCCGGCATCGGTCGCCGCCTCGACGGCTGGCCCAACCGCGACCTCGACGTCGGCAAGATCATCGCGTTGTCGCCGGCGCTGCCGGCCGACAAGAAGGCGGTCTACAACGGCTGGGGACCGGGCAAGTACGACCCGCGCTACAACATCGACGGCAAGAACACGCCGCTGGTGCTGCCGCCCGCGTACGGCCTGGCCCACGTCAAGAACGAGACCTACACCGCCGAGGGCCCGATCTCGTACTGGAACGCCTACGTCGCGGTGACCCAGATGGGCGGCCAGGGCAACTTCGCCGACCCGCGGCTCGGCCTCGACGTCACGCATTCGCCCGACCTGGTGACGCCCAAGCTGGCGGCGCTGCGCGCGTACCAGCACAGCCTGCCCACGCCCCGGCCCCCGGCCGGCAGCTTCGATACCGCTGCCGCAAGCCGCGGCCGCGTGGTGTTCGACCGCAGTTGCAGCAGCTGCCACGTCGGTGGCAACGGCACCGACAACGACGCCGGCAAGCTGCACGCGCCGGCGGACACCGGCATGGACGGCGCCTACGCCGCGCGCACTACCAACAAGGCCTACCGCACCACGCCGCTGCGTGGGCTTTGGCAGCACCCGCCGTACTTCCACGACGGCAGCGCGGCGACGCTCGATGACGTGGTGGCGCACTACGACCAGGCGCGCCGGCTGCAACTGGCTGCGGAGCAGAAACGCGATCTCGTCGAGTATCTGAAATCGCTATAGCTGCCCACCGAGCTTAGCCGTTGGACGCGGTCAGCGAGGCCTTCGAACGAGCAGGTCAACGGATCCGGCCGCTGCTCCAGGCGGGTGCGCGCGCGCATCCGGCAGCCTGCGCGGCGGTCGCTCGGGCCCTCCATGGGTGCGCTCGGGCAGCCGGTGGGTCCTCGAGGGGAGTCGGAGCCTCGTTCAAGGGCACCCTCAGAACTCGTGCGAAGGCGCGCCCTCGCCTTCTCGACGCGCCTTGCATCCCGCCCGCGCGTCCCCGACCCTTGCCGAATGGCCGACACCGTCCACCCCGCGTTCTTCGACCGCTTCCCGATGCAGCGTGTCAGCGACGCCGGGCTGGACGCGGTGCTGGCCACGCATGGTGACGCGCTGCGCATCCTGTTCCTGTGGGGCCGCGACTGCCCGAACTGCGACATCGCCAAGGGCCAGATGCTGCTGACCCCGCAGCGCTTCCAGTGGCCCGACGTGCAGTGGCTGCACGACAACGTCTACGACGACCCGACCATGGGCACGCGTTTCGGCCTGCACGGCATCCCGGCGTTCATCGTGTTCCGGGGTGCGCGCCGGCTCGGCCGCATCGGCCAGTGGCCGGGCCCGCAAGCGTTCGTCGCGGCAATCGAGAAGCTGCGCACCGCTCCCGCCGAGCCAGCCTGAGCCCTATCGGTGCTGACGGGGCACGCGGCTTCTGCTCCCGTACCCCGCCAGTTCGCGCCCTGCCATCCGGATTCCCGCCACACCGCTGTTCGACACGCCCACCCTGCTCGCCTACCTCGCCGCGGCGACGGTGCTGGTGCAAGGCGCATCGCGCTGGAAGCAGCGGTTGCTGGGCACGGCGTTCATCGGCTGGGAGTGCGCATGGCGTTGCAGCAACGCGCTTAGGCGCGGGGCATCGCGAGATCGGCGGGGAGGCGCCGTCAGTCGTCCGCGAGCGGCAACTCCGGCGGCGGCTCTGGCAGCCGCACCGGTTGCGGAACCAGCTGGCCGCGGATCACGCCGTTAGGGTGCTCGATCGTGGTGATCACCAGGTAGGCCTCGCCGGCGCGGATGCGCGCGGCCTCCTCCGGGCTGGTGTCGAACAAGGCGCCGACCACGCGGCCATCGCTTTCGTCGACGTCGAGGTCCAGCTTCTCGATCACGCTGCCGTTCTCGTTCGCCTTGCCGATGCGCAGCTCGGCGCCGATGGCCTTCTCCTCGAGTTCGGAATAGACCAGATCGACGCGTACGCCGTTGTCGTCGGCGAGCATCACGCGGGCTTCGCCGACGGCCGGCGACTCGGTGGCGGAGACGACGTTGCTGCCGCTGAGCAGCGCGCGCAGCTTGAGCTCGGCCGCGTTGGCCGCGACAGGCGCAAGCAAGGCGCACGCCAGCACCGCGAGCCGGGCGGGACGGGGCAGACGGGTCTGGGCCATGGCGGCATCTCCGGGAGTGTTCAGCCCGAAGCCTAAGCCCGGGCCGCGCGGCGCCGGCGTGAAGAAGCGCGCGCGGCGACGTTGACGCGGCGCAGTCGACGCGCTGGGTAGCGTCGCGGCATGACCGTCGACGAACCCCGTGTGGGCCAGGCTCGCGCCGGGCCGCTGCAGCGGCTGGCGAAGGCCGTGCTGCTTTGTGCTGGCTTGGCGATCGTCGCGGTCACGGTCTGGCAGCTGCCGGTCATGGACGGGCCGCGCACGCTGTGGGCGCTGGCGCGGATGCCGATCCCGACCGCATCAATAGTGCCCGTGCAAGGCGTGGCCGCCGGTGCCATCGCCCCGACGTTCGGCGCGTCGCGCAGCGGCAACCGCCGCCACCACGGTATCGACATTTTCGCCAAGCGCGGCACGCCGGTGCGCAGTGCCACCCGCGGCGTGGTGCTGTCGGTGCGCGACAGCGGGATCGGCGGCAAGCAGGTATGGGTGATCGGCCCGGCCAGCGAACGCCACTACTACGCCCACCTGGACGCGTGGGCGCCCGGCCTGGAACGCGGCGACGTGCTCGAAGCCGGGCAACTGCTCGGCCAGGTCGGCGACACCGGCAACGCGCGCGGCACGCCGCCGCACCTGCACTACAGCGTTTACGGCGACGGCGGCGCGCTGGATCCGCTGCCGCGGCTGCGCGCCGGTACATCCAACCCGGCCTCGTCGCCGGTATCGACCGACCCGCCGACGCGCTAGCATCGCGCGGTCGCCAGATCCCCTACCTGCCGGCTTCGTTCCCTTGCCGATCCATTGGATCACGGAGTCAACATGGACAAGCGTTTCTGGATTTCCGGCGTGGTGATGACCATCGCCACGATGCTGCTGGGGTGGGTGGTGCATGGCTTCCTGCTGGCCGGCGAGTACATCCCGTTGACGGGCACGATCATGCGCACTCCCGAGGAGTCGGGCCAGTACATGTATTGGATGCTGCTCGCCGACGTCTGCATCGGGTTTGCGATGACCTGGATCTACCGGCAGGGCATCGATTCGGGCAAGGGCATGCTCGGCCAGGGCCTGCGCTTCGGCGTGGCGGTGGCGCTGCTGACGGTGATCCCGCAGTTCCTCATCTACTACACGGTCCAGCGGCTGCCGGCGTCGCTGGTGCACAAGCAGCTGATCTTCGACAGCCTGCGCATGATCGTGCTCGGCGTGCTGGTCGCGTACCTCAACCCGCGTTCGCGCACGTCCTGATCCTTCCACCCACGGCGGCCGGCGACCGGCCGGCCGCCGCTCTACCCCGGACATAGCCATGCGCGTCGTGCTACCGCTGTTGTACACCGCCTTGCTTGGCGCCTGTTCCTGCCAACGCGCACCCGACGCAGTTGCTGCCGCCGCGGGGACGGGCGTCCATTCCCCCACCCCCGCCGATGCGGTCAGGAGCAACGAGGCCGCCGCCGAGACCGCCCGGGCCGACCAGATACAAGGACAACGCGCGCGCAGGATTGGCGACGCGGTCGACGCGCTGCACAGCTACCTGCGCAAACTCGGCAGCGGGCAGCACGATGCAGCCGCGCAGCACTGGGCTTACCAGCGTTCGCCATCGGTCGATGAGGAAGCCGGATTGCGCGCGCTCGGCGAATTGCAGTCGTTACGCATTCAGAACGGCACGCCAAATCCGCTGGATGCCGAGGCCGTGCCGAACTACCTGGAGATACCGGTCGAGTTGCAAGCCGCGCTCGAGACCGGCCAGGGCTATCGCTACCGAGGCTGGTACCGGTTGCGATACAACCCGGTCACGACCCACTGGGAAATGACCGCGGCCTCGTTATCGCCGGTGATTCGCTGAGCCCGAAGCGCCGCGTTGCGCGGCTATTGCCGTCGCTGCTGCGCTAACCCACCATTCACCGCCGCCGGGTAAGGTGGCGCCGTCGCAGCGCGGCAGGTCCGCCCGCCACTGCACACCCACGAGGAATGCCCCATGCGCAAGCCCGCCATCGCCACCTTCCTGTTCGCCGTGCTGGCCGCAACGGTGATCGCCGGTTGCTCGACCCTCAACGCGGTCGGCGCGCTGCTCGGCAACAGTGTCTCGTTCACTGCGCCGCAGCTGCAGCAGTACCTCGACCGCCGCTTCCCGCGCGACTACGACAAACTCGGCGGGCTGGTCTCGCTGAGCCTGCTCAATCCGCGCCTCTCGATCCCGCCCGGCCAGTCGCGGCTGCGACTGGACTTCGACATCGGCATCGGCGCGCTGGGCAGCGACAGCCGCAGCCCGTCGGGCCACTTCGCCCTGACCAGCGGCCTGCGCTACGACGCCAACACGCGCGGCCTGCACCTGATGGACCCGACCATCGACAGCGTCGACGTGCCCGCCATGGGCGGCGTGATGAATTCCACTGCGCGCAGCGCGCTCAACACCTGGCTGCAGGATTACTCCCGCGACGAGCCGGTCTATCAATTCGACAACAGCCTGCTCGGCAAGCTCGGCTCGCGCCGGGTCGGCGACGCCCAGATCGAGAACGGGCTGGTGGTCGTCCACCTCGGTAACTGACATGCACCTGCAACGCCCGGTTTCCACCTTGCTCACCGCTATCACCCTGTCCCTGCTGCTGGCCGCCTGCGGCGGCGCCGGCGACAAGGCCGGCCGCAACACCGTAGACGGCGAGGCCGACGAAACGCTGCCCGCGCCCGAAGGCCGCTCCGGCAGCATTACCGGCATGCCCGACGCGCCCGGGCCGGGCCAGGTCGGCCCGCCGGTGCCGGGCGAAACCTTACCGGCGGACGTACCGCTCGATGAGAACGGCAACCCGCTGCCGTTGCCGCCCGAGAACGGCGTGGTCGATGCCCCGGTCGACAACGCCAACGCGCCTATCAACCCGGAAACCGGCGATTCGGCGATCGCCCCCGACGAACCGACCGTGGCCGACGCGATCGCGGTGGTCCGCGACTACTACGGCGCGATCAACGCGCGCGCCTATGCGCGCGCGTTCGCGCTGTGGTCCGACGGCGGCCGCGCCGCCGGGCAGTCGCCACAGCAGTTCGCCGACGGCTTCGCGCAGACCGAAGGCGTATCGGTGGAGATCATGGAGCCCGGACGCGTGGATGCCGCCGCCGGGGCGCGCTACGTCGAGGTGCCCATCGCCCTGACCACCACCCGCAGCGACGGCAGCGAGCGTCGCTATGTGGGTGCCTACACCCTGCGTCGCTCGGTGGTCGGCGGCGCAACCCCGGAGCAACGCGCGTGGCGGATCGCGTCGGCGGACATCCGCGAAGTGCGGCCGTAAAGGGCCCCGTCCGCAAGGCGCCCGAAGCCGCGATGAGCGATCCCGTACCGCGCGCCGTGCTCGACACCAACGCCTGCCTCGACCTGTTCGTGTTCGCCGATCCTCGTGCCGCGGCGCTGCACTCCGCGATTCGGGTCGGCGAGGTAGTCGCGGTTACCAACGCCGAGTGCCGCAGCGAGTGGTTGCGCGTGCTGGACTACCCCCAACTGCAACTCGACGATGCGGCGCGCGCGGCGGCGACCGCGGCGTTCGATGCGCAGGTCTACTGCGTGCCTGATGCCGCGCCAGCGACGTTGCCGATGCCGCGCTGCAAGGACCCGGACGACCAGAAGTTCCTGCAGCTCGCGCTCGCCGCCGGCGCGCGCTGGCTGGTCAGCCGTGACCGCCACGTGCTGGCGCTGGGTCGGCGCACGCGCCGCGATGGGCTGTTCGAGATCGTGACGCCGGACGCGTGGGTGGGATTGCCGGCAGACAATCCGTAGGACGTGGCTTCCGGATTGCCCTTGCTCGTCATCCCGGCGAAAGCCGGGATACAGAGCGGAGCTTGCTCCGCTGCCGTTGCTGCTGTCGTCCGTAGATCCGAGCCTGCTCGGACCGCTTCTGCCCCAAAGGCAAGAACAGTCCGAGCAGGCTCGGACCTACATCACGGCATCCAACGCCGCTAGATCTCGAACCGGTACGACAGCTTCACCAGCAGCTGCTCGCTGTCGCGCAGGTCGAACGCGTCGGTGAACTGCCGGGTCGCATCGAAGGAACTGCCGATGTCCTCCTCGAACAGCGAGCCGCCGCGCACGTAGGCGACGTACAGGTACGACAGCGGCGCCAGTTCGTAGCGGTAGCGCACCTGGAAACCGAGGTTGCGCAGGCCGAAGTCGGGAAGCGGCTCGGTCGACGCCACCGGCGTGCCGTCGGGCGCCACGCGCCAGGTCTGCAGTGCCTGCGCGTCCAGGCCGATCGCCTCCAGCCGCACGCGCAGTTCCTGCTTGTTGTCGACCAGCCAGGTCATGCCGCCGCTGAGGAACGCCATGTCGGAACGGAAGCTGCCCAGCCGGTTGCCGTTGGCCACGATGTCGTCGCCGGGCTGCCACAGCAGCCAGTCGGGGTTGTGGCGCAGCTCAAGCCCGGAGAAGAAGCTCAGCGTGTCGTTGACGTGGTAGGTCGGCTCGAAAAACAGCGTGGTCGCGCCTTCGTCGACGCCGCCCAGGCCGTCGGCGTTGTAGCGCACGCTGCCGTACAGCGCCCAGTGGCCCTTGCGCGGGCGGAAGCGCTCGGCGAACAGGAACAGCTTGCTCGGCACGTTGACCACGCCGTTGCCGCGGGTGATCAGGTCGTCGTGGCCCGCGGTCCAGCCGGCGACCTCGAAGAACTGGTTGCCACCGTCGCGGCGCTCGCTGAAGCGGTTGAAGGCCCAGGCATCGCCGATGTGCACGCCGGAGTCGTTGGTCCGGCGCGAAACCGCGTAGCGCCAGTCGTGCGCGGCGAACGGCCCGTCCGCGGGCAGGTCGGTGATGCGATGGCCCAGTTCGTAGCGACCGTAGTTGAAGTTGTTGCGCTCCAGGAAGCCGAAGTCGTTGAGCTGCAGGTCGCGCCCCAGGTGCAGCAGGTACAGCTGCTGGCGCCAGCTGTTGCCCATGTCGTAGTCGATGCGCACCTGGCCGCCGCTGTCGCGCAGGTCGCGGCGCGGCGCGGTGCCGTTGCCGCCGATCTCCACCTCGGAGCCGACCACGGTGGTGCGCACGCTCAGCTGCGTGGTCGGGGTCCAGCGGTGGTCGGCCTCGTACACGGTCGCGGTGCGGTCCCGGAACGGACGGTCGACGCGGGTGACCATCGCGCCAAGCCCCTGCTTGGGGGTGAAATCGCGGGTCACGCGCGCGGCGTAGAAGTCGCGGCCGACGTCGTCGCCTTCGTTGGCCGCGAACACGCCGTAGTTGAAGCTGCCCAGGCTGCCGTTGACCTTGGCCGCGGCGACCACGTCGCCGGCGCCGCTGCCGTCGTCGGCGTTGCCACCGACGCGGCGGGTGTAGATCAGCCGGTTGGCGGTATTGAGCGAACCGAACGGCACGTCGAAGAAGCTCTGGTTCTCGGTGAAGAACGGCCGCTTGTCGTTGAAGAAGCTCTCGATCGCGCCGAAGTTGACCACCAGCTGGTCGCTCTCGACCTGGCCGAAGTCGGGGTTGATCGTGGCGCTGACCTGGAACTGGCCGTTGGGCTTCCAGAACAGGTCGCCGCCGCCGTCGAAGTCGGTCTTGCCGTTGACCGCGTCGTAGACCCCGACCGCGTACGGCGTGATCGCGAGCAGCGACTGGCTGTACTGCGGCACGGTCACCTTCTCGAATACGGACATGAAGCGCTGTTCGCGAAAGCCGATCGCCGGCCACGACATGCGCTCGCCGGTTTCGCCGATCACGCGGTCCAGCGACAAGCCGATCACGCGCGTCTGGCCGCCGGCCTTCTGCATCGGCGCGATGTGCCAGGGCAGCAGGATCTCGGCCGACCAGGTGTCGCCGTCCTCGGAGGTCGCGTGGCGCCAGTCGCCGTCCCAGTCGTTGTTGAACTGGTTTTCGTTGGTGATGGTGCCGTCGACGATGCTGTCCGACAGCAGCAGGGTGAAGTTGTATCCGGTGCGCGCGTCGCCGTCGAAGTCGACATAGATGTTGACGCGGTCGGCGTTGCCGCCCTGGTCGCGCTGCGCGCGCTGGCGGGTGCGAGGCACGCCGGCCGGCTGGGTGTTGCGCCAGCCCACCGCCAGGCCTTCGGGAGTGGCCTTGATCCAGGCCTCGGTCGGCTGCGGCGCCGGCGCGCGCGACAGCGGCTCGGTCAGGCGGAAATCGGTGACGTGCTGGGCGCCTTCCCATTCGGCCGGATCGATGCGGCCGTCGACCTCGATGGCGTGGGCGGCGGGCGCGGCAAGCGCGGCGAGGATCGCGAGGGTCAGTGGAGCGCGCATGGGAGTCCCGGAATGCAGTGAAGTGTCCGCGGGAACGCGCTGGCAGACGGCGTGAACCCGTGGAGGAAAATCCGCATCCATGCGGTCGGCCGCGGCAATCCCGCAGCAATGCCGCGCAGGCTAGTCGGGTACGCGGGGGTTACCGACTGGCATAAGTCATGGCAACCAATCGTCTGCTTGCGGCATCGGCTATCCGCCTTGCCGGTGTTGGCATGCCCGCCGGAAGGCAGGCCGGCGCAGTGGCTGGGCAGAATCCGGGAACGGCGTGCCCGTATCGATCCGAGCCTGCTCGGATCGCCCTTGCTCATGCACGAAAGGCCGTCCGAGCAGGCTCGGACCTACCGGGATTCGGCTGAGCCGCTCACGCTCGCCAGCCGCTACTGCATGTGCCAGCCGTGGCTGACGGTGATGCTCTGCCCGGTCAGGGCCGCGTTCGGGAACTCGGCGAGGAAGCGCACGGTGCGCGCCACGTCCTCGACGGTGGTGAACACGCCATCGACGGTATTGCCCAGCATCACCTTGCGAACCACTTCGTCCTCGCTGATGCCCAGCTCGCGCGCCTGCTCGGGGATCTGCTTGTCGACCAGCGGCGTGCGCACGAACCCGGGGCACACCACGTTGCTGCGCACGCCGTGCGCCGCGCCTTCCTTGGCCAGCACCCGCGCCAGCCCGAGCAGGCCGTGCTTGGCGGTGACGTAGGCCGACTTCAGTGGCGAGGCCAGGTGCGAGTGCACCGAGCCCATGTAGACCACGGTGCCGCCGCGGTCGCCGGCGTACATGTGCGGCAGCACCGCCTTGGTGGTGAGGAAGGCGCCATCGAGATGGATCGCCAGCATCTTCTTCCAGTCGGCGTAGGCGTAGTTCTCGATCGGGTTGACGATCTGGATGCCGGCGTTGGACACCAGGATATCGATGCCACCGAACCGGGCGACCACTGTGGCGATGCCGGCGTCGACCGCGGCCTCGTCGGTGACGTCCATCGCGATGCCCAGCGCGCGGCCGCCGGCCTGGGCGATCTGCGCGGCGACGGCGTGGGCGCCATCGCCGTTGAGGTCCGCGATCGCGACCGTGGCCCCGGCGCGGGCCAGTTCGTGCGCGATTTCCTTGCCGATGCCACTGGCGGCGCCGGTTACGACCGCGACCTTGCCTTCGAGCGAACTCATGGAATTCCTTCGTTTGTAGGGCGGGCTCTAGCCCGCCGTTGCGTGTTCGCGGCCGCCACCGTCTTCTGGGCGTGGCTGACGCAGCACGGGGATAAGGCGATGGCGGGTTGAAACCCGCCCTACGTCAGTGTCCCCGCGCCGTTGTCGCGGCGCCATCGCACCTTGGTACGTGGCGGGCTACTTCTTCTTCGCCGGCTTGCGCTTGGGCTTGAGCATCGTGCCGGTACAGTTCTTCGCGCCGCAGCGGCACTCCCAGATCTTTTTCAGCCGGGCGGTGTGCGGCTCGGCCAGCACGATGCCGTAGTCGTAGGCCAGTTCCTCGCCGGGCTTGATCGCGCGGATCGCCTCGATGAACACCCGGTCCTTGCGGCGGTCGTCGCCATCATGCTCTTCCAGCACTGCCTCGCAGTTCGGCGCGCAGCTGTGGTTGATCCAGCGCGCGGTGCTGCCCTCGAAGTTGGCGTCGATCACGTACTCGTCGTTGAGCGTGAACAGGAAGGTGTGGCCCGAGTCGGCATCGCCGCTGTCGCCGGCATCGACGTCCTCGTGGGTGCGGCGGCGGCCCTTGTACTCGACCACGCGCTCGCCCTTCGCGATCGGTTCGAGGGCGAATACGCCATTGCCGTGGATGGCGGAGCGACGGGCGACGATCTTGCGCGGCATGCGGGTTTCCAGATGAGGTTGCGGGCTGGTGCACGGAATTGCTGCCGGCATTTTGACCCGGATGCGCGGCCACGGCCATCGCGCACTGTCCGCCCGCGCCGCGCCAGGCCGTTGGATCGGCGTTCCCTTCTGCGAGCACGTCCATGAACCACCTCCTGGTTTCGTCCCTGGCCGCAAGCCTGTTGTTGAGCGCGGCCTGCCAACGCGCCCCCGACACCGCCGCGGCCGCGCCTGCCGCCGTCGCCAGCCCGACCGCGCGAGCGGCCGGCGCACCGGACCTGGTCGCCCGCGGCGAGTACCTGGTCCGCACCACGGGCTGCAACGACTGCCACACCGCCGGCTATGCGCAGGCGCAGGGCAACATCGACCCGGCGCAATGGCTGACCGGCTCGCCAATGGGCTTCAAGGGACCGTGGGGCACGACCTACGCGACCAACCTGCGGCTGCGACTGGCCGACATGGACGAGGCGCAGTGGCTGGACTACAGCGCGACGCTGCGCACGCGACCGCTAATGCCGGACTTCGCGCTGCGGGCGATGAGCCCCGACGACCGCCGCGCGATCTACCGTTTCATCAAGTCGCTCGGCCCGGGCGGCGAGCCGGCGCCGGCCTACTTGCCCCCGGACCGGAAGCCGCCAGCGCCGTACTACGAGCTGGTGCTGCCGGCCGCGCCGATCGCGCAACGCTGACCGGCGCCCGTCCTGGGGGCTCAGCGGGCCGCCCATGGAATGTGGCCCAGCGACCGCATGAACCCTAGCGCGCGGGGCGCTTGGCCGCGCCGGGCTTAAACCGTACAATTCCGGTACGGATTCAAACCCTGGCCCCGCGCCCATGCTTCGCGTCACCAAACTCACCGACTACGCCACGGTCGTGCTGACGGTCCTGGCCGCCCAGCCCGACGCCGTGCTCAGCGCGTCGGACCTGGCCGAGCGCGCAGGGCTGGAGGCTCCAACCGTGAGCAAGCTGCTCAAGCCGCTGGCGCAGGCCGGCCTGGTCGAGGGCTTCCGCGGCGCCAACGGCGGCTACCGGCTCGCGCGTTCGGCCGACGAGATCGGCCTGCTCGACATCGTGACCGCGATGGAAGGCCCGCTCGGGATGACCGAGTGCAGCGTCCACGCCGGCAACTGCGGCATCGAGGATCACTGCGGCGTGCGCGCCAACTGGCGCCGGATCAACGACGTGGTGGTCGAGGCGCTGCGCAGCGTGACCCTGGCGCAGATGCTCGCGCCGGCACCGCCGCCCCTCCCACCTGACGCGAGGCGCATCGACCTGCGCCTGGCCAACGCCTAGCCGGGTCTTGACCCGCCGCTCGGCAAATAGGGCGGGTTTCAACCCGCCATGCCACACCCCGTGGCGGACTCCACCCGCCATGCAGAAGCAAATCCAGTAGGCAGCCCCGATGGCCACCGAAACAATCGAAAGCACCGACGAAACCACCAACGCCAACGCGCTCGTCCATGACGTGCCCGCGCCGAACGCCGACATCCACGCCCAGCTCGGCCGCAAGTACGAGGCCGGCTTCGTCACGCAGATCGAGTCCGAGAGCCTGCCGCCGGGCCTGAACGAGGACATCATCCGCGCGCTGTCGGCGATCAAGAACGAGCCGCGATGGATGACCGACTGGCGGCTGGCGGCGTACCGGCACTTCCTGACCATGCCGATGCCGCACTGGGCCAAGCTCAACATCGCCCCGATCGACCTGCAGGCGCTGAGCTACTACTCGGCGCCGAAGGCCAAGTACGCCTCGCTCGACGAGGTGCCGCAGGAGCTGCTCGACACCTACGAGAAACTCGGCGTGCCGCTGCACGAGCGGGCGAAGCTGGCCGGCGTCGCGGTCGACGCGGTGTTCGACTCGGTCAGCGTCGGCACCACGTTCCGCAAGGAGCTGGCCGAGAAGGGCGTGATCTTCTGCTCGATGTCCGAGGCGATCCACGACCACCCGGAGCTGGTGAAGCAGTACCTGGGCAGCGTGGTGCCGACCGGCGACAACTACTTCGCGGCGCTCAACTCGGCGGTGTTCTCCGACGGCAGCTTCGTGTTCATCCCCAAGGGCGTGCGCTGCCCGATGGAATTGAGCACCTACTTCCGCATCAACGCGCTCAACACCGGCCAGTTCGAACGCACCCTGATCATCGCCGAGGACAAGAGCTACGTCAGCTACCTCGAAGGCTGCACCGCGCCGATGCGCGACGAAAACCAGCTGCACGCCGCGGTGGTCGAGCTGGTCGCGCTGGACGACGCCGAGATCAAGTACTCGACCGTGCAGAACTGGTACCCCGGCGACGAGAACGGCAAGGGCGGCATCTACAACTTCGTCACCAAGCGCGGCGAGTGCCGCGGCGCGCGCAGCAAAATCAGCTGGACCCAGGTCGAGACCGGCTCGGCGATCACCTGGAAGTACCCCAGCTGCGTGCTGCTCGGCGACGACTCTACCGGCGAGTTCAACTCGGTCGCGCTGACCCACCACCGCCAGCAGGCCGACACCGGCACCAAGATGATTCACATCGGCAAGCGCACCAAGTCGAAGATCGTCAGCAAGGGTATTAGCGCAGGCTTCGGCCAGAACAGCTACCGCGGCCTGGTCAAGGTCGAGCGCACGGCCGAGGGCGCGCGCAACCACACCCAGTGCGACAGCCTGCTGATCGGCAAGAAGTGCGGCGCGCACACGTTCCCGTACATCGAGGTCAAGCATCCAAATGCGACCGTCGAACACGAGGCCACCACCTCGAAGATCAGCGACGACCAGCTGTTCTATTGCCGTTCGCGAGGGTTGGCCGAGGAGGACGCGGTGTCGATGATCGTCGACGGCTTCTGCAAGCAGGTGTTCCGCGAGCTGCCGATGGAGTTCGCGGTTGAGGCGAAGAAGTTGCTGGAAGTGTCGCTGGAAGGCGCGGTCGGCTGATTTTGTTCTGCTTTGTCCCTTCTCCCGCCGGGAGAAGGTGCCCGAAGGGCGGATGAGGGGCCGGCGGAGTTGCGTTGGCGAACACAGGCAGATGGTCACGCATTCGCGGAAGCGGATTGGCGTTCCACCGCTTCGTTGACCCCTCACCCCAATCCCTCTCCCGATGGGAGAGGGGCTTAACACGGAAAACGAACCATGCTGAAGATCGAAAACCTCCACGTCCGCGTCGCCGGCAAGGACATCCTCAAGGGCCTCTCGCTCGACGTGCAGCCCGGCCAGGTGCACGCGATCATGGGACCCAACGGCGCCGGCAAGTCGACCTTGGGCAACGTGCTCGCCGGGCGCGAGGGCTACGAGGTCGTCGAGGGCTCGGTGCTGTTCGAAGGCCGCGACCTGCTCGCGCTCGAACCGGAGGAACGCGCCGCCGAAGGCGTGTTCCTCGCGTTCCAGTACCCGGTCGAGATCGCCGGGGTCAACAACACCTACTTCCTGCGCGCCGCGCTCAACGCCCAGCGCAAGGCGCGCGGCCAGGCCGAGCTCGACTCGATGCAGTTCCTCAAGCTGGTGCGCGAGAAGCTCGCCGTGCTGCACCTGAAGGACGAACTGCTCAACCGCGGCGTCAACGAAGGCTTCAGCGGCGGCGAGAAGAAGCGCAACGAGATCTTCCAGATGGCGGTGCTGGAACCGAAGCTGGCGATCCTCGACGAGACCGACAGCGGCCTGGACATCGACGCGCTCAAGAACGTCGCCGAGGGCGTCAACGCGCTGCGCTCGCCCGAGCGCGCGTTCCTGCTGATCACCCACTACCAGCGCCTGCTCGATTACATCAAGCCGGACGTGGTGCACGTGCTCGCCGACGGCCGCATCGTCGAGAGCGGTGGCCCGGAACTGGCACTGGAACTGGAGGCGCACGGCTACGCCTGGATCAAGGACCGGATCGCGCCTGGGCAGGCGGCCTGACATGAGTGCCCTGCTCGAATCGCTCGCCTCGTCCTTCGACGCGCTGCCCCTGCGCGAGGCCGGCGGCCATGGCGTGGCCCGGCGCGCGGCGCTGGACGCCGCGTTGCGCGACGGCCTGCCCGGCCCGCGCACCGAAACCTGGAAGTACACTCCGCTGCGCGCGTTCGAGCGCCGCGCGTTCGACGCCGGCCGCGCTTCCACGCCGGCGTCGATCGACCCGCAGCTGCTGGCCGCGATCCCGTCGCCGCGGCTGGTGTTCGTCAATGGCCGCTTCGATGCGGTGCATTCCGACCTTGCTGGCTTGCCCGATGGCGTCTCGCTGCGCCCGTTGGCCGAGTTGCTGCACGAAGGCGATGGCCGCGAAACCAGCTTCCTCGCCCGCCGCTTCGAGCGCGGTGACGAGGTGTTCGCGCGCCTCAACGCCGCCCTTGCCGAGGACGGCGTGGTCCTGCGCGCCGACGCGGGCGTGCAGTCGACGCACCCTATCCACCTGGTCTTCGTCGGCGCGCCTTCGGAAGCCTCCGACCAATCCAGCCGCGACCTGGCCTGGCACCTGCGCCATCTGGTCGAACTGCGCGCGGGCGCCTCGCTCTCCCTGGTCGAGCACCAGCTGGCCAGCGGCGCACACGGCCACCTCGCCAACAGCCTGATGCACGTGCACTTGGGCCCCGACAGCCGGCTGACCCACGCCCGCATGCAGGATGACGCGGCCGCGGCGACCGTGATCGCCCGCACCGACGCAGTGCTCGCGCGCGCGGCCAGCTACCGCCGGCTCGACCTCGAACTGGGCGCGGCGCTGTCGCGGCACGAACTCAACGTCGCCCTGCACGGTGAAGGCGCGCGCCTGCACGCCAACGGCGTGCTGCTGGCCACCGGCAAGCGCCACCTCGATACCCGCCTGGGCGTCGACCACGTCGGTCGCGACAGCGCCTGCGAGCTGACCTGGCGCGGCCTCGGCGCCGGCCGTTCGCGCGCCGCCTTCCACGGCGGCATCCTGATCCGCGAGGGCGCCGACGGCACCGCCGCCATGCTCTCGAACAAGAACCTGCTGCTGTCCGAGGGCGCCGAGATCGATACCCAGCCGGTGCTGGAGATCCACGCCGACGAGGTCCAGGCCGCGCATGGCGCCACGGTCGGTCAGCTCGACCCGATCGCGATGTTCTACCTGCGCTCGCGCGGCGTGCCGGCCGCCCAGGCGCGCGCACTGCTGACCACCGCGTTCTGCCGCGAGACGCTGGCCGTGCTCGACGATGCCGCGTTACGCGACTTGGTGGCGACGCGACTGGACGCAGCGCTGGCGCGCTCGGAGCTGGCATGAACGCGCCCGACGTCGCCGCTGGCAGTGCATCGGCCACCGAGGCGATCGACTGGGCACGCGTCCGCGCCGATTTCCCGCTGCTCACGCGCCAGGTCCACGGCAAGCCGCTGATCTACCTCGACTCGGCCAACACCGGGCAGAAGCCCGAGTCCGTGATCGCCGCGGTCGACGACTTCTACCGCCGCCACAACGCCAACGTCAGCCGCGCGGTGCACGCACTGGGCGCGGAGGCCACCGATGCGTTCGAGGGCGCCCGTACCAAGCTGGCGCGGTTCCTCAACGTGCGCAGCGACGAACTGGTGCTGTGCAGCGGCACCACGTTCGCGCTCAACCTGGTCGCCTACTCGTGGGCCCTGCCGCGCCTGCAGCCCGGCGATGCGATCGTGCTCACGCGCATGGAGCACCACGCCAACATCGTGCCGTGGCAGCTGGTCGCGCAGCGCACCGGCGCCACGATCAAGGTTGCCGAACTCAACGACCGCGGCGAGCTCGACCTCGACGCGCTGTACACGCTGCTGACGCCCGAGGTGAAGCTGCTCGGCGTGACCCACGTGTCGAACGTCCTGGGCACCGTCAACCCGGTGCGCGAAATCTGCCGCGAGGCCCGCAGGCGCGGCATCGCCAGCGTGATCGACGGATCGCAGGCTGCGCCGCACCGGGCGCTCGACATTGCCTCGCTCGGCTGCGACTTCTATGCGATCACCGGCCACAAGATGGCCGGCCCGACCGGCACCGGCGCGCTGTGGGCGCGCCGCGAGCACCTGGCCGCGATGCCGCCGTTCCTCGGCGGCGGCGAGATGATCAAGGAAGTGCGTTTCGACGGCACGGTCTACAACGACGCCCCGCACAAGTTCGAGGCGGGCACCCCGAACATCGCCGGCTTCGTCGGCCTTGGCGCCGCGGTCGACTACCTGTCGGACCTGGGCATGGCCCACATCGAGGCGCGCGAGCAGGCGCTGCTGGCCCACGCGACCGAGGAGCTTTCGAAGCTTGACGGCCTGCGCATCTTCGGCAGCGCGCGCGACAAGGCCGCGGTGATCAGCTTCCTGGTCGCCGGCGCGCACGCGCACGACCTGGCCACCCTGCTCGACCTGGAAGGCGTCGCGATCCGCTCCGGCCACCATTGCGCGCACCCGCTGATGCAGCACTTCGGCGTGGCCGCGACCTGCCGCGCCTCGTTCGCGTTCTACAACACCCACGACGAGGTCGAAGCCTTCGTCGCCGCGCTCACCAAGGTACGCAAGTTGCTCGCATGACCCATACCGTCCTGCAGTTCCGCGCCGCCACCCACGCCGATACCGAGGCCCTGGTCGCGTTGGTCGAATCGGCCTACCGCGGCGACGCCAGCCGCGCCGGCTGGACCACCGAGGCCGACTTCCTCGACGGCCGCCGCACCGGCGCCGACGACATCGGCGCCTGCATCCAGCGCACGCAGAGCGTGATCCTCATCGCCGAACGCGACGGCCTGCTGCTCGCCTGCGCGCACGTCGCCTGCGAGGACGGCGCCGGCTACTTCGGCATGTTCTCGGTACGCCCGGACCTGCAGGGGGGCGGTGTCGGCAAGGCCCTGCTGGCCGAGGCAGAGCGCATCACGCGCGACGACTGGAACCTGCCGACGATGCGCATGACGGTGATCGACATCCGCGACGAATTGATCGCGTTCTACGAACGGCGCGGCTACCACCGCACCGGGATCCACAAGCCCTTCCCCTACGGCGACGAGCGCTTCGGCCTGCCCAAGCGCGACGATCTGCGCTTCGAGGTGCTGGAGAAGGCGCTGTGAATGCTGCCTGGGTCCGGGTCTGCGCGACCTCGGAGCTCCTGCCGGGCGAGTCGATCGTCGCCTGGGACGGCGACACCCCGATCCTGGTCCTCAACTACGACGGCGACTTCTACGCGCTCGAGGACCGTTGCTCGCACGAAGACTTCGAGCTGTCGGCCGGCAGCTTCGACGGCGACGAAGCGACGATCGAATGCGTGCTGCACGGCGCCAAGTTCGACGTGCGCGATGGCCGGCCGCTGTCGGCGCCGGCCTACACGCCGGTGGTGAAGTTCCCGGTCAAGGTCGAGGACGACGCGGTGTGGACCCGCGACGACCGCGACTGAGGCTAGGCGCACGCGCCGCCCGCATTCATCAACCGTTGCAAATGCGAATCAATCTCACTAACATTGCCAACGAAGCGGCCAACGAGCCGCGTTGATGACCATGTTCCGGGGATTCCATGACCAACAGGAAGTTCGTTGTCTCGCCGCTCGCCGGCGCCCTCGCCTTCGCCCTGGGTCTGCCTGCGCTGGCCGAAACCACAGCGTCCCCGGATGTGCCGGCAGACCAGGCCACTTCGCTCGACCGCGTCGTTGTGGTCGGCACCAGGGAACAGGCCGCCGCCCAGCCTGGTAGCGCTTACGTGCTGAGTGCGGAAGATCTGCGCTCGGCGCGCGTGGCGACGGTCAACGAGGCGCTGCGCAAGGTGCCGGGCGTCCACGTCCGCGACGAGGAAGGCTTCGGGCTGCGACCGAACATCGGCGTACGCGGCCTGAATCCGACCCGCTCGACTAAGGTGCTGTTGCTCGAAGACGGCCTGCCCTTCACCTACGCGCCCTATGGCGACAACGCCAGCTACTTCCACGCCCCGATCGAGCGTTACGAGCGTGTCGAAGTGTTGAAGGGCAGCGGCATGCTGCGCTTTGGGCCGCAAACCATCGGCGGCGTGATCAACTACATCACCCCGGAGCCGCCTCAGGACTTCGAGGGCCAGATCGAACTGGCTGCCGGTGATCGCGGTTATCGCAAGGGCCTCGTGCAGATTGGCGGCGCCGGCCACCGGGTCGACCTGATACACAAGCAGGGCGACGGTGCGCGCGACAACCAGTCCCTCGAGCAGAACGACCTCAACTACAAGTACTCGGTCGCCATCGGCGACAACCAGAAGCTGACCCTGCGTGCCAGTTACCTCAACGAGGACTCGCAGGTCACCTATTCGGGCTTGACCGATGCCGAGCACCGCAACTTCGGCGCGCGCTACAACCCGTTCAAGAACGACACCTTCGACCTCGAGCGCTTCGGTGCGTCGGCAACGTGGGGCGTGGCCTTCAGCGACGCGGTGACGCTGGCCACCAATGCGTACTACTACGAATTCCATCGTGACTGGTGGCGCCAGTCCAGCAGCACGACGGACGGCCAGTGCGGCGCTGCGTTCACTGCCGCACGCGTTGCCGGCGCTCGCGTCAATGTCGATGCCTGCAACTCCCGCCAACTGCGTAACCGCGACTTCACCACCTGGGGCGTGGAGTCGCGCCTGCTCGCCAACTACACCTGGGGCTCGGTTGCCGGTGAATTGGAGGCCGGTGTTCGCTTCCATCGCGAGAAGCAGGAGCGCCTGCAGCTCAACGGCACCGGTCCGACCGCGACCACCGGCGCGTTGGCCGAGCACAACCTGCGCGATGTCGAGGCTGTTTCGGGCTTCGTGCAGAACCGCTTCGACTTCGGTCGCTTCGCGCTGATCCCGGCGGTGCGCTTCGAGAGCGTCGATTTCAGCCGCACCAACCGCCTCGGCGCCGGTGCCCGTGGCCAAAGCTCGCTTGACGAAGTGATCCCGGGCCTGGGCGCCACCTTCGAACTCACCGACAACACCGTGCTGTTCGCCGGCGTACACGAGGGCTTCGCCCCGCCGCGCGCCGAGGACCTGATCAGCAACAGTGGCGGCAGCGTCGACGTGGATGCGGAGGAGAGCCGCAACATCGAACTGGGCCTGCGCGGCCGCCCGCTCGACGGCCTGACCTACGAAGTCGCATTGTTCGACAACGACTTCGACAATCAGGTGTCGGTCGGCTCGATCGCCGGTGGCAGCACGCCGCTGGCACAGGGCGAGGCGCGCTACCGTGGCCTGGAGCTGGGCGCGCGCGCCGACTTCGGCACGCTGGTCAGCCTCGACTGGAATCCCTACCTGCAGCTGGCCTACACCGCGCTGCCGGAAGCGGAACAGAGCAGCGCGCTGATCCGAGTCGACAATCGCCAGCTGGTGGCTGGCAGCCGCGCCGGCAACCGCATGCCGTACGCGCCGGAGCACACCGCGACGCTGCGTTTCGGCGCCGAATTGGGTGGCTTCGATGCCTCGCTGGAAGCGGTGCATGTGGCGAGCCAGTACGCCGACTTCGCCAATACCCCAGTCGCCGCCGTCAATGGCGACGGGCAGTTCGGCAAACTGCCGAAGTACACGACGCTCAACCTGGCGCTGAACTACGATTTCGCCGACACCGGCTGGGGCTTCTACGCCGCAGTGAAGAACATCACCGGCCGCGAATACATTGCCGACCGCACCCGCGGCATCCTGCCCGGCGTGCCGCGCAGCTACTACTTTGGCCTGAACTACAAGTTCTGATCCCGGCCCGGTCGCGTCCTGCGCGCGGCCGGGAAATTCAGCGCAGCCAACGTCGACGCCGGAACGGCATCGAAGCCAGCCACTTCAGCGCCTCGCCGTCCATCCGGCGGCGCGTGCATGCCTTTTCGTTTCGTCCGACATCCGAGGTTCTCGTGTCCCATCAGTCGCCGCCCCACCCCCGCCACGCAATCTCGCCGCTCGCCGGTGCTCTGGCGTTCGCGCTCAGCCTCCACGCGGCGGCCGCTCCAGCGCCCGAGCCGGCCGCCGCGGCCACCGACCTGGCCCGGGTCGACGTCACCGGCCAGCGCGTGCTCAAGGCCAGTTCGCCCAAGTACACCGGGCCGCTGCTTGACACCCCGCAGACGATCAACGTGATCGATCGCGAGACGATCGAGGACCAGAACCTGCTATCGCTGCGCGACATCCTGGCCACCCTGCCCGGCATCACCTTCGGCGCCGGCGAAGGCGGCGGCGGCTTTGGCGACAAGATCAACCTGCGCGGCTTCAGCGGCGACAGCGACATCACCGTGGACGGTGTCCGCGACAGCGGGCTGTACAGCCGCACCGACCCGTTCAACCTGGAATCGGTCGAGGTCACCAACGGCGCCAACTCGGCGTACACCGGCGCCGGCTCGGTCGGCGGCAGCGTCAACCTGGTCAGCAAGGCAGCGCGTGCGGACGAGTTCAACCACGCCAGCATCGCCGCCGGCACCGACAGCTACGCGCGCGTGACCGCCGACAGCAACCTGCTGATCGGCGAAGGCGCGGCGTTGCGCCTCAACGTCATGGCGCATCAGAACGACATCCCCGGTCGCGACGTCGAGCAGATGCAGCGCTGGGGGTTCGCACCGTCGATCGCGTTCGGGCTGGGCAGCGACACCGCCTGGACCTTGAGCTACCTGCACCAGGAAGACGAGAACACGCCGCAGTACGGCGTGGCCTTCGTCAACGGCGCGCCGGTGCCGGGCGTCGACCCATGGGCCTACTACGGCTACCGCAACGTCGACCGCCAGGACACCGAAGTCGACGTGTTCACCTCCGAGATCAAGCACGCCTTCAGCGACAACTTCTCGCTGCGCAACCTGACCCGCCGCGCCGACGTCGGTTCGCTGACCGTGGTCGATGCGCCGTCGGGCAACTACTGCCTCGCCAACGGCACCGATGCGGCCACCGGTGGCGCCTGCATCAATGGCACCGCGCCCGGCACCTACCGCCCCAGCGGCAACCGCGGCACGACGCGCGACACCCGCAACACCGTGCTGCACAGCCAGTTCGACGCGCTGGTCGGCTTCCGCACCGCCGCGATCGAGCACGACCTGGTCGCCGGATTTTCGACCACCCAGGAGAATTTCGACCTGGTGTCGGGCAGCTCGCTGCGCGATGACAACTACTTGCTGCCAACCCTTCCGTTGACGAGCATCGCCAACCCCGACTCGTTCTATACCGGCCGGATCAAGTTCATCGCCAACTCGCGCCAGCAGGGCTCGCTCGACAACCGCGCGCTGTACGTGTTCGACACCCTCAAGTTCAACGAGCAGTGGCAGTTCAACGCCGGCGTGCGCTACGAGCGCAACGAGGGCAGCCACCGCACCGATGCGGTCGCCACGCCCAATGCCGGTGGCGCGGTCACGCCGGGGCCGACCTTGATCAACGACGAGGACCTGTTCTCATACCGCGCGGGACTGGTGTTCAAGCCGGTCGAGAACGGCAGCATCTACCTGGCCTACGGCAACGCGAAAACCCCATCGAAGGCTTCGGTCAACGGCGCCTGCACTGCGGCGACCTGCGCGGTCGACCCGGAAACCGCGCAGAACATCGAGCTGGGCACCAAGTGGGACGTCCTCGGCGAACGCCTGTCGCTGACCGCGTCGGTGTTCCGCAACGAGCGCAGCAACTACAAAGTCGCCGACCCGAACAACCCGGACAATCCGTCGGGCTTCCAGCAACTCGACGGCCGTGCGCGCGTCGATGGCCTGCTGCTGGGCGTGTCGGGCCTGATCGCCGACCACTGGTCGATCTTCGCCAACTACGCCTATCTCGACAGCGAAGTGCTGCAAGGCGCATCCGACTTCGTAGCCGGACAGGGCCAGGACTACACCCGCGGCGACCGGTTGCTCAACGTTCCGGAGAACTCCTTCAGCCTCTGGACCACCTACGACCTGTCGCCGAAGTGGCAGGTCGGCTACGGCGCGTCCTACCAGGGCGAACTGACGCTGACCCAGCACTCGGCCACCAATGTCGCCGGCTCGTTGCTGACCGCGCCAAGCTACTGGGTGCACCGCGCCATGGCTGCCTACAAGCTCAACCGCCATGCGTCGCTACAGCTCAACGTCAACAACCTGTTCGACGAGCAGTACTACACGCGCATCCGCAACAACGCTAACGGCTGGGCGACGCCGGGCGAAGGTCGCTCGGTGGTGCTGAGCGCGAACTTCTCGTTCTAAACCAGGCTCGGGAGCTGTCGCGGCCACGGATGGCCACTCCATAATCGCCGGCACCGATCCACGTACCGCTCGGGCCCGTCCCGGGCGGTCGCATTGAGGCAATGCCCATGCTGCTGCAGGTTCCCCAGGTCCTCGACGCCGAGCAGGTGGCGCATTGTCGCGCGCGGCTGGCGCAGGCCAACTGGGCCGACGGCCGCATTACTGCTGGCCACCAGTCGGCCAAGGCCAAGGACAACGCGCAGCTGCCCGAAGCCGACCCGGTCGCGCGCGAGCTCGGCGCGCTGGTGCTCGACGCGCTGTCGCGCAACGCCACGTTCTTCTCGGCCGCGCTGCCGCAGAAGATCTTTCCGCCGCTGTTCAATCGGTATTCCGGTGGCCAGTCGTTCGGTTTCCACGTCGACAACGCGGTGCGCTACGACCGCAGCCGCGGTGGCGCCGAGGCAATCCGCACCGACCTGTCGGCAACGTTGTTCCTCAGCGCGCCGGACGAGTACGACGGCGGCGAACTGCTGATCGAGGACACCTATGGCAACCAGAGCATTAAGCTGGCCGCCGGCGATCTGGTGCTGTACCCGGGCACCAGCCTCCACAAGGTCACGCCGGTCACGCGCGGCGAGCGGCTGGCATCGTTCTTCTGGATCCAGAGCCTGCTGCGCGAGGACGCGCAGCGGCGGCTGATGTTCGAACTCGATGTGTCGATCCGCCGCCTCACCCAGGACGTACCCGAGCATCCCGCGCTGGTGCAGCTCACCGGCGTGTATCACAACCTGCTGCGGCGCTGGGCCGACACCTGATGCGTGCGAGCGGGGTTGCAGGCACGCCTGCCCCGACGGCCACACCAAAAACCCCCTTCCCGACGAATCCCAGCCTTGGCTGGGTCGATGATCAACCGCATCCCACTGACGCGCCATGACCCTGCCCACCTTCCGCAATGCGATGTTCCAGCTGCACTGGTTCTTCGGCATCACCGCCGGCGTGGTGCTGGCGCTGGTCGGCGCGACCGGGGCGATGCTCAGCTTCGAGCACGAGCTGCTCAAGGCGCTCAACCCCGGCGTGATCACCGTCGCCGCGCAAAGCCAGGCGCTGGCGCCGGATGCGCTGGTCGCGCGCATCCGCGCACAGCAACCCGAGGCGAAGCTGCAGTCGCTGGCGCTGTCCGCCGACCCGAACGAGGCGGCCAAGGCCGGCTTCGCGCCCAAGGCCGACGCACCCAAGGGACCGGGGGGACGGGCGCGCGGCGAGAGCCGCTACGTCGACCCCTACACCGGCACGCTGCTGGCCAAGCCGCGCGGCGAAGGCTTCTTCCGCACCACGATGCAGCTGCACCGCTGGCTGGTGATGGACGACGTCGGCAAGCAGATCGTCGGCGCGTCGACCGTGATCCTGGTGTTCTTCTGCCTGTCGGGCCTGTACCTGCGCTGGCCGCGCCGCTGGGGCAGCGTGCGCGTGTGGCTGGCGCTGGACTGGCGGCAGAAGGGCCGCAACTTCCTCTGGCACCTGCACTCGATCGTCGGCACCTGGGTGCTGGTGTTGTACCTGGTGATGGCGCTGACCGGGCTGTGGTGGTCGTACGACTGGTACCGCGATGGCCTGAACCGCTGGGCGGGCGTGCCGTCACAGCAATCGCAGAAGAAGGAACCACCCGCTGGCGAGCGCGGCAAGGGGCGCGACGGGGCAGATCGTGAAGAGCGCAAGGCCGACGACGCGGCCGTGCTCGATGTCGGCGCCGCCTGGGTCGCGTTTGAGGACGCCGCGCCGGCCTGGAGCACCGCGACCCTGCAATGGCCGCGCGACGGCGGCGGCGCCCAGTTCGCCTACCTCGATGTCGACGCGCCGCACGAGCGCGCGCGCAACACGATCGAGCTGGACGCGGCGACCCTGGCCGTCACCAAGCACGAGCGCTACGACGCCAAGCCGACCCGGCAGAAGATCGTCGGCAGCATGTTCGCGCTGCACCGCGGCAGCTTCTTCGGTACCGCCGGCGTGCTGGCGTTCATGCTCGCGAGCCTGCTGATGCCACTGTTCGCGATCACCGGCTGGATGCTGTACCTCGACCGGCGTCGCAAGCAGCACGCAGCACGCGCGCTGGCTACGGCGCAGGCCGCGCTGCCGGCGGCGTCGGGTGGCGAGCCGTTGCTGCTGGCCTACGCCAGCCAGACCGGCAGCGCGCAGCGGCTGGCGTGGCAGACGGCGGCCGCGCTGCGCGAGGGCGGTTTCGACGTGCGCGTCGAACGCCTGGGCCGCCTGCGGCCCGAGCAACTGGCAAACGCGGGTCGTGCGCTGTTCGTGGTCAGCACATTCGGCGAAGGCCAGCCGCCGGACGACGCGCGTGGCTTCGCCCGGCGCATGCGCGCGCAGTCCCTTTCGCTGGCGACGTTGCAATACGGCGTGCTCGCGCTCGGCGACCGCGAGTACGACAGCTACTGCGAATTCGGCCGCGAACTCGACCATTGGCTTCACCACGCCGGCGCGCAACCGCTGTTCGACCGCATCGACGTCGATGCCGGCGACGCCGGCGCGCTGCGCCACTGGCAGCACCACATCGGCCAGCTCGCCGGCCGCACCGACCTGCCCGACTGGAGCGCGCCCAGCTACGGCGCCTGGCACCTGATCCAGCGCGAGTGGCTCAACATCGGCAGCCCCGGCGGCCGCGCCTACCACCTAGCCCTGACCCCGCATGATCCGGCCGACCTCGCGTGGCAGGCCGGCGACATCGCCGAGATCGGCCCGCGCCACGACGACGCCAGCGTCGACGCGTGGCTGGCTGCAGCGGGGTTCGACGGCGACAGCGACGTGGTCCAAGCCGATACGCCTCTTCCGCTGCGTACGGTGCTGGCGCGCTCGCGCCTGCCCGATCCCAGCACGGCACGCGGCCTGCCCCCGCAGCAGCTGGCCGCTACCCTGGCGCCGCTGCCGCATCGCGAGTACTCGATCGCCTCGCTGCCTGCCGACGGCAGCCTGCAGCTGCTGGTGCGTCGCATGCGCCATCCCGACGGCCGGCTGGGCAGCGGCAGCGGCTGGCTGACCGAGCACGCGGCGCTGGGCAACGACATCGCCCTGCGCATCCGCCCCAACCCGTCGTTCCATCCGCCGGCCGACGCCCGCCCGTTGATCCTGGTCGGCAACGGCACCGGCCTGGCCGGATTGCGTGCCGTGCTCAAGGCGCGAATCGCCGCGGGCCACACCCGCAACTGGATGCTGTTCGGCGAGCGCAGCGGCCTGCATGACTTCCACTACCGCGACGAAATCGAACGCTGGCAGCGCGAAGGCCAGGTGCAACACCTCGACCTGGCGTTCTCGCGCGACCACGCACCGCGCCGCTACGTGCAGCACCTGCTGCAGGAGCAGCGGGCGCGGCTGGACGAATGGCTTGCCGCCGGCGCCGCGGTGTACGTCTGCGGCAGCCTGGAAGGCATGGCGCCGGGCGTGGACGCGGTGCTACGCGAGGTTGTCGGCGTGGACGCGCTGGAAGCCATGGCCGAGGATGGCCGGTATCGTCGCGACGTGTACTAGGGCAGGCAGCAGCAATCGCAGGCAGTCGTCAGGCACCATTCACCCCTGCGGCCGCGTGCGAGCGGCACTGATCGATGAATTCCGTGCCAAGGGGTCGCCGTGGGCCACTCGTTACGCAAGGCAACCGCGCAAGACTTGTTCGCGATCGAGGATCTGATCGCCCGCTCGGCGCGGGCGTTCGGCGCCGTGGACTACACGCCACGGCAGATCGAAGCCGCGTTGCGCGGGACCTTCGGGCTCGATACCCAGCTGGTCAGCGACGGCACCTATTTCGTCGCCGAGCACGAGGGCCGGATCGTGGGCTGCGGCGGCTGGAGCCGGCGGCGCACCCTGTTCGGTGGCGACGCCCACGCGCAGCGCGACGCCGGTGAGCTCGACCCACGCGTGGATGCGGCGCGGATCCGGGCCTTTTTCATCGATCCCGCGCACGGCCGTCAAGGCATTGGCCGGGCGATCCTGGAGCGCTGCGAGGCCGAGGCGCGCGCCTGCGGCTTCACCCGCTTCGCGCTCATGGCCACGCTGCCGGGCGTCCGGCTTTACCAGGCATGCGGCTATGCGTCGGGCAGTCCGATCCAGCACCCGCTGGGGGATGGACTCAGCATCGAGTTCGTACCGATGCACAAGAACGACCCGAGCCCAGCGCCTTGAACCCGCCGCTCCAGGGAAGGCCTGAGCAACTCGCTTTTGCTCGTCATTCCCGCGAAGGCGGGAATCCAGTGACTTCTAGCGCCTAGAAAGCAACGTCCCTGGATTCCCGCCTTCGCAGGAATGACGAACAGAAAAGGTTTCTGGATGGTAGCTGGAGATGCCGGGCAGCCGGGCCCGCTTTACGGCTCGGCTTGGCTTACCGGGTCACACTTCGACGCCGACCGGCGCAATCCGGATCAGCAAGGCCTCGCCACCGCCTTCGAGCACGTGTCGCAGCCGCTGGGTGCCGGCGACCAGGATCGCGGTGTCGCCGGCGGCGAGCGGCGGCAGGCCCGACTCGTCGGCGAAATGCGCCTGCCCCGCGATCAGGTACACCGCCCAGGTGGTGCCCGGCTCGGCGAAGATCACCATCGGTCCGACCAGCGGCCGGTGCCACAGCTGCGCGTCCACGCGGTCGCGATGCCACATCAGGTTGAAGTCGTGGGTCGGGCCGTCGAGCAGTTCGCCGGAGACGCCGCGTTCGCCAGCGAAGCGGAGCTTGTCGTGCGGCGGCTGCAGCTCGTGAACCTCGCCGTCGTCGAAGCGCAGGCGCAGGCCGTTGCCCGACAGCAATACCAGCTCGCGCTCGACCCCGGGGAAGGCGGAGAACGCGGCATCGCGCTCGATCTCGGCGATCGACAGGCGCCAGTCCCAGTCATCGCGCTCGGGCGAGCGGCAGACCTCGCGGGTCCAGCCCAGCTGGTTGCGCCAGCGCTCGCGGCGGTACTCGTTGGCGGGAATCACCCGCGAGGGGCTGTGCTGGACTGGCATCGCGGCGGCTCGGCGGGCGTTGCCGAAGTCTAGCTGGCTGCAACCCAGCCCCGCGCGCGGCTGCGCGCGCGCAAACGAATGCCACCCCGCGGCAGGTCCCTCTGCGACGGGGCGGCGCACTTCCATGTCCAGGGACTCCCCCCGACTCCTCGGGCGTCCTTGCCCGAACGCGCTACCGGCGACCGCGTCCGTGCGCTGCCGGCAGTGTCTGGATCAGCGCTTGGCCGTGGAGCGCGGTGCGGCACGCGGTGCCACGCGCGCGGCGGCCGCCGGCTTGCGGGCCGCGCCGCCGCCGCCGACCACGATGCGGTCGCGGTTCTTCTCGATCGTCTTCAGGCCGATGCCCTTGACCAGCGCCAGCTGCTCGGCGCTGCGGAAGGCGCCGTTGGCCTTGCGGTAGGCGACGATCGCCTCGGCCTTGGACGGGCCGACGTTGAGCAGGACGCGGTCGATGGTGGCGGCGTCGGCGGAGTTGATGTTGACCGTCTCGGCGGCGAAAGCGCTGGCCGAGAGCGCACTGCCGGCAAGCAGCAGCGACAGGACCAGTGACTTGAGGGTGGTGGCGAACGATTTCATGGCGCGACTCCTGGTTGGCGGGGATGCAATGGGGCTCGTGTCGACCGGCCTGGAGCGTCATGCCGCCGGTGTGGCCAGTGTCGGCATCGCCCCCGGTTCGCCGTATCGTCGGACCGGCAGCCGCGGGCTCGGGGGACGTCGCTGGCCGGGGTCGGAAAAGTCCTACCCCGGCATGGGACGCTAAACTGCGGGGCAGCCCACCGATTCTTCATCTCCCCCGCACTTCCCCACTTCCCCCGAGGCCCCCATGGACGCCAGCAAGGTCGACAGCTACGTCGCCGCCAAGTGGGACGACGAAATCGTCCCGCAGCTTGTCGAGTACATCCGCATCCCCAACAAATCGCCGATGTTCGACGCCGACTGGGTCAAGAACGGCTACATGGACGAGGCGGTCACGCTGATGGAGCGCTGGGCCCGCGCCCAGTCGATTGCCGGCATGCAGATCGAGGTGGTGCGCCTGGAAGGCCGCACGCCGCTGATCTTCGTCGAGATCCCGGCGGCCCACGGCGGCAGCAACGACGATTGCGTGCTGCTCTACGGCCATCTGGACAAGCAGCCGGAGATGACCGGCTGGGACGATGACCTCGGCCCGTGGAAGCCGGTGATCAAGGGCGACCGGCTCTACGGCCGCGGCGGCGCCGACGACGGTTACGCGATCTTCGGTTCGCTGACCGCGATCCTGGCGCTGCAGGAACAGCAGATCGCGCATTCGCGTTGCGTGGTGCTGATCGAGGCCTGCGAGGAATCGGGCAGCTACGACCTGCCCGCCTACGTCGACCACCTCGCCGAGCGCATCGGCAAGCCGTCGCTGGTGGTGTGCCTGGACTCGGGTTGCGGCAACTACGAGCAGCTGTGGTGCACGACCTCGCTGCGCGGCCTGGCCGGCGGCAACTTCACCGTCAAGGTGCTCGAGGAAGGCGTGCACTCGGGCGATGCCTCCGGCGTGGTGCCCTCGAGCTTCCGCCTGCTGCGCCAGCTGCTGTCGCGGCTGGAGGACGAGGCCACCGGCAAGATCCTGCTCGACGCCCTGTACGCCGAAGTACCGACCGAGCGCATGGCGCAGGCACAGGAAGCGGCGAAGGTGCTCGACACCGCGGTGTTCGACAAATTCCCGTTCCTGCCCGGCATGACGCCGATGGCCGAGGACCTGACCGAACTGGTGCTCAACCGCACCTGGCGCCCGGCGCTGTCGGTGACCGGCGTCGACGGCATGCCGCCACTGGCGTCGGCCGGCAACGTGCTGCGGCCGCACACCGCGGTGAAGCTGTCGTTGCGCCTGCCGCCGACGCTGGACGGCAAGACCGCCGGCGACCTGGTCAAGGAGGTGCTGCTGCGCGATCCGCCCAACGGCGCCCAGGTCACGCTGGAACTGGAGAAGGCCAGCTCCGGCTGGAACGCGCCGGCGCAATCGCCGTGGCTGACCCAGGCGATCGATGACGCCAGCCGCCAGTACTTCGGCCAGCCGGCGATGTACATGGGCGAAGGCGGGTCGATTCCGTTCATGGGCATGCTCGGCGAGAAGTTCCCCGGTGCGCAGTTCATGATCACCGGCGTGCTCGGCCCGCACTCCAACGCGCACGGCCCCAACGAGTTCCTGCACATACCGATGGGCAAGCGCGTGACCGCGTGCGTGGCACACGTGCTGGCCGCCCACCACCGCGCCAGCCAGCGCGGCGAGACGACGGGTGTGGCGGCGGTCGCCGGTGGCGCGGAGCGTGGCGACCACGGCTGCTGCTGAGCCACCCGCGCGTGCTCGCCCCAGCACACCCGGCCCACGCCGGGTGTGCTGCTTTCGGTCCGGCGCAACCCCCGCCCGCGCGCGTTGGCTTGTCCCCGCCCGGCCGGGCTAGGATGCCCGCGCAACACCACCACCCTCAGGAGGGGAACGCTATGGGCGGTATCCTGTACACGATCATCATCGGTGCGGTTATTGGTGTCCTCGCACGTTTCTTCAAACCCGGCGCCGATCCCTTGGGCTGGATCCTCACCATCTTGCTCGGCATCGCCGGTGCCTACATCGGCAGCCTGCTGTACGCCGGCGGCGGCGTGATTGGTTTCGCGATTTCGATCGTCTGCGCGATCGTGCTGCTGTTCGTCTACGAGATGATCCGCAGCCGCACCGCGAAGCGCCCGGTCACCTGATCGCGGCGGTGGTTCGAACCAAAACGCACCCCGGCCATAGCCGGGGTGTTTTTTTTTGTAGATCCGAGCCTGCTCGAATTGCCTTTCGCGCGAGATGGAAAGAGCAATCCGAGCAGGCTCGGATCTACGCCCCCCCCAAGGAAGTCCCCTTGGGGGGCAACGACCCGGCCTCAAGCAGGCCGCGAACGCCTCACCCGCCCAGCACTCGCGCCACCACCCGCTGGGCCAATGCCGCCGCGCTCTCGGCGACCGTGTCGAGCACCAGTTCCGCCGCTTCCGGTACTTCGTACGGCGAATCGATGCCGGTGAAGTTGGGGATCTGCCCCGCGCGCGCCTTCGCGTACAGGCCCTTGACGTCGCGCTGCTCGGCGACCGCCAGCGGCGTGTCGACGTGGACCTCGATGAACTCCCCGGCGTCGAACAGCTCGCGCGCCAGGCGCCGCTCGGCGCGGAACGGCGAGATGAAGCTCACCAGCACGATCAGGCCGGCGTCGGTCATCAGCTTGGCGACCTCGGCGACGCGGCGGATGTTCTCGACGCGGTCCTCGTCGGTGAAGCCCAGGTCCTTGTTGAGGCCGTGGCGGACGTTGTCGCCGTCGAGGATGTAGGTGTGGTGGCCGAGCGCGTGCAGGCGTTTCTCGACCAGGTTGGCGATCGCCGACTTGCCCGCGCCCGACAGGCCGGTGAACCACACGCAGCGCGGCGCCTGCGCCTTGCTGCGCGCGCGCGAGGCCTTGTCGACGTCGACGTGCTGCCAGTGGATGTTGCCGGCGCGGCGCAACGCGAAATCGAGCGTGCCGGCGGCAACGGTGGCGTTGTCCTGGCGGTCGATCAGGATGAAACCGCCGAGCTCGCGGTTGTCGGCGTAGGCCTCGAACGCAACCGGCTGGTCGAGGTAGAGGTTGCAGTAGCCGACCTCGTTGAGTTCCAGGTGCTTGGCGGCCAGATGCTCCTGGGTGTTGACGTCGACCTTGTGCTTGATCTCGGTGACGCTGGCGCCGACGTTGCGCGCGCCGATCTTCAGCCAGTACGGACGGCCCGGCAGCAGCGCGTGCTCGCCCATCCACAGCAGGTGCGCGGCGAACTGGTCGGCAACCTGCGGCGGCCGCGCCGCGCTGGCGATGACGTCGCCGCGGCTGATGTCGAGCTCGTCGGCGAGGGTCAGGGTGATCGCCTGCGCGGTGCTGGCAACTGCGAGATCGCCGCGATCGGTGACGATGCGCGCGACCTTCGAGCGACGCCCGGACGGCAGCACCACGACCTCGTCGCCGGGGTGCACCTCGCCGGCGGCGATGGTGCCGGCGAAGCCGCGGAAATTGCGGCCTTCATCGGTGCGGTCCGGGCGGTTGACCCACTGCACCGGCAGACGGAAGCCGACGTCGCTGTCGCCACGCGCCACGTCGACGGTCTCCAGCCACTCCAGCAGGCTCGGGCCGTGGTACCACGGCATGGCCTGTGAGGGCTGCAGCAGGTTGTCGCCGTTGAGGGCCGACAGCGGGATCGCGGTGACGTTGGCGATCCCGAGCTGCACGGCGAGCGCGCGGTACTCGGCGGCGATCGCCTCGAACACCGCCGCATCGAAGCCGACCAGGTCCATCTTGTTGACCGCCAGCACCACCTGGCGGATGCCGAGCAACGAGACGATGTAGCTGTGCCGGCGCGTCTGCGTGAGCAGGCCCTTGCGCGCATCCACCAGCACCACCGCGACGTCCGCGGTCGATGCGCCGGTGGCCATGTTGCGGGTGTACTGCTCGTGGCCCGGGCAGTCGGCGACGATGAACTTGCGCTTGTCGGTGCTGAAGAAACGGTAGGCGACGTCGATGGTGATGCCCTGCTCGCGTTCGGCCGCCAGGCCGTCGAGCAGGAGCGCGTAGTCGATCTCCTCGCCCTGGGTGCCGTGGCGGCGGCTGTCGGACTCCAGCGCGGCCAGCTGGTCGACGAACAACCCCTTGGTGTCGTGCAGCAGGCGGCCGATCAGCGTGCTCTTGCCGTCATCGACACTGCCGCAGGTGATGAAGCGCAGCAGGCCCTTGGTTTCATGCTGCCGCAAGTAGGCCGCGACCGCCGCGGATGCGTCATCGATGCCGGCTTGGTGGATGCCCTCTCGAATCGGGGTCGACATCAGAAATAGCCCTCCTGCTTCTTCTTCTCCATCGAGGCCGACGGGTCGTGGTCGATCATCCGGCCTTGGCGCTCGGACGTGGTCGCGACCAGCATCTCGGCGATGACCTTCTCCAGGGTGTCGGCGCCGGACTCGATCGCGCCGGTCAGCGGGTAGCAACCCAAGGTGCGGAAGCGCACCTGCTTGATCTGCGGGGTTTCGCCCGCGCGCAGTGGCAGGCGTTCATCGTCGACCAGGATCAGCGCGCCGTCGCGCTCGACCACCGGGCGTGGCGCGGCCAGGTACAGCGATGGCACCGGGATCTGCTCACGGTAGATGTACAGCCACACGTCCAGCTCGGTCCAGTTCGAGATCGGGAACACGCGCACCGATTCGCCGGCGTGGATGCGGGTGTTGTAGAGGCTCCACAGCTCGGGGCGCTGGTTCTTCGGGTCCCAGCGGTGAGATTCGCTGCGGAACGAGAAGATGCGTTCCTTCGCGCGCGACTTCTCCTCGTCGCGGCGCGCGCCGCCGATCGCGGCGTCGAAGCCGTGCTGGTCGAGCGCCTGCTTCAGCGCCTGGGTCTTCATCACGTCGGTGTGGACGCTGGCGCCGTGGCTGACCGGGCCGATGCCGCGGGCGACGCCTTCGGGGTTGGTGTGCACGCGCAGCTCGACGCCGGTCTCGGCCGCGCGGCGGTCGCGGAACGCGATCATCTCGGCGAACTTCCAGCCGGTGTCGACGTGCAGCAGCGGGATCGGCGGCCTGGCCGGCGCGAACGCCTTCAGCAGCAGATGGAGCAGCACCGAGCTGTCCTTGCCGACCGAGTACAGCATCACCGGGTTGCGGAAGCTCGCCGCGACCTCGCGCAGGATGTGGATGCTCTCGGCCTCGAGGCGTTCGAGGTGGCTGAGGCCAGGATGGGGCAGCTGTGAAACGGCGGGCTTGGACACGGAGGGATCGGACGTCGCAGGAAAAGGAAGGTTCACGGCGAATCCTGACTCAAACCAAGCCGAAGTGCTTGAGCAGCGTGCGCAGGCTCAGCGTGATCACCAGCAGGCCGACGAAACACAGCATCGGCTTGGGATTGACGTGCTTGACCAGCCACGCACCCAGCGGCGCGGCGGCCACGCCGCCGAGCGCCAGCGCGACGATGATTTCCCAGTGGCCCAGCCCCAGCGTCAGCAGGAACACCAGCGACGCGGTCAGGGTGACGAAGAACTCGACCGCATTGACGCTGCCGACCGTCACGCGGAACTCGTTGCCGCGCGCCAGCAGGTTGCTGGACACGATCGGTCCCCAGCCGCCGCCGCCGATCGCGTCGACCAGCGCGCCGAAAAACCCCAGCGGGGTGAGGTGCGAGGTGACCTCGCGGGGGAGCACTTCGCGGAACGCCTTGAGCACGATCACCGCGCCGATCAGCAGCAGGTAGCCGGCGACCCAAGGCTTCAGCACGTCGCCGTCCAGCCGCGTCAATGCGTAGGCACCGACCGCCGCGCCAACCACGCCGGGCAGCAACAGGCGCCGGAACAGGCGCTTGTCGATGTTGCCGAACGCATGGTGCGAGAGCGCCGAGGTGCCGGTGGTGAAGCATTCCGCCGCGTGCACCGTGGCGCTGCTGAGCGCCGGCGGCACGCCGACACCGATCAGCAGGCTCGACGCGGTGACGCCGTAGGCCATCCCGAGCGCGCCGTCGATCAGCTGCGCGGCAAAGCCGATCGCGAGGTAGAGCAGGAAGTCGGGGGGCAGTTCCATTGGCGGCGATTCGATACCGGATCAGGCGCGGGGATGGTGGGCAGTAGCGGAACGCCATGCCCGCGCTGGAAGTGCGCAAGGGACAAGCGCACGAGCGGACGTCCGTTCGGTCCCGCTGTGGCGTTATCCCGACGGCCGGCATCGCGTACCCGAGCCGCCGCCGTGTCCGCTCCGCCATTCTGACTGCTCCACGGTGCTGCCGTCGGCCGACCACACCGGCGTGCCGGCGCTCGCTGCATTCCCGGGCACGCGCCGGGCCGTTTACCCTGTGCGCTTGCGGTCCGCGCCGCAGCGCCCTCCCCGACGAGCCTGGACCGAATGACCCTGCCTACCCCCGCCCCGACCACACGCGAACTCGCGCGCCAGGCCTGGGCGCGCGCCGCGACCGGCGATGCCACGTTCGACCTGCACCGCGCCTCCACCGACGCCGGCTTCCGCAGCTACTGGCGTGGCGCCACCGCCGCCGGCAGCATCATCCCGGGTGGGGCAGCCTCCGGCAGTGCGGCACCCAACAGTGCGGCTTCTACCAGCGTAATCGTGATGGACTCGCCGCCCGACAAGGAGGACGTGCGGCCGTGGCTGCGCGTCCGCGCGCTGCTCGAAGCCGGCGGCGTGCGCGTGCCGCGCGTGCTCGCGCAGGACGTCGAGGCCGGCTTCCTGCTGCTCGAGGACCTGGGCGCCGACACCTACCTGCATGTGATCGGCCTGCACAACGCCGATGAACTGCTCGACGCGGCGGTTGCCCAGTTGCTCAAGCTGCAGGCGATCGCCTGCCCCAGCGACCTGCCCGCCTACGACGAAGCACTGCTGGCACGCGAGCTGCGCCTGTTCGACGAGTGGTACCTCGGCCGCCACCTGGGCCTGTCGCTGGACTGCGGCGACCTGGAAAAGCTCGACCTCGTCTACCGCCAGCTGATCGACAGCGCGCTCGCGCAGCCGCAGGTGCTGGTGCACCGCGACTACATGCCGCGCAACCTGATGCCGGTCGACGGTGGCCCGGCCGTGCTCGACTTCCAGGACGCGGTGCGCGGCCCGATCGCCTACGACCCGATCAGCCTGTTCAAGGACGCGTTCCTGAGCTGGCCCGAGGACCGCGTCGACGCGTGGCTGGACCGCTACCACGCGCGCGCCAGCGCCGCCGGCCTGCCGCTGCCATCGCTGGCGCAGTTCCGTCGCGACGCCGACCTGATCGGCGTGCAGCGCCACCTCAAGGTCATCGGCATCTTCGCCCGCCTGAACCACCGCGACGCCAAGCCTAAGTACCTCGCCGACGTGCCGCGCTTCTTTGCCTACCTCGACGGCGTGCTGCCGAAATACCCGCAACTCGCGCCGCTGGTCGAACTGATCGAGCATCGGGTCAAGCCGGCGATCGCCGAGCAGACCCGCGCGCACGAAGGCCTCGCCTGAGATGAGGGCGCTGATCTTCGCCGCCGGCCTCGGCGAACGCATGCGGCCGTTGACCGACCACACGCCCAAACCACTGCTCGAAGTCGGCGGCAAGTCGCTGATCGCGTGGCACCTCGAACGCCTGGCCGCGCTTGGCGTGCGCGACGTGGTGGTCAACACCAGCTGGCTGGCCGCGAAATTTCCCGAGGCGCTGGGCGACGGCGCGGCATGGGGCTTGCGCCTGCACTACTCCTACGAAGGCGACACGCCGCTGGAGACCGGCGGCGGCATGCTGCACGCGCTGCCGCTGCTCGGCAGCGAGCCCTTCGTGCTGGTCAATGGCGACATCTGGACCGACTACAACTTCGCGCGCCTGCCGCGCGAACCCGCGGGCCTGGCGCACCTGGTGATGGTCGACCGTCCGGGCCACGCCAGCCACGGCGATTTCGCGCTCGACGACGGCGGCCACGTGCGCGCCGACGGTGCCCAGCTGCTGACCTATGCCGGCTTTGGCGTGTACCGCCCGCAACTGCTCGACCGGTGGCGCGACATGGTCGGTTCGGAACCGGGCGTGGACCGGCAACCACCGCGCTTCCGGCTGGCGCCGATCCTCAAGGCGCTGATGCCGGGCGGCCACATCACCGGCGACTACCACCCCGGCCGTTGGACCGACGTCGGCACGCCGCAGCGCCTGGCCGAGCTGGATGCGCAACTGCGCGCGCAGGCGTAGCGCGCTGCCTCGCCGCTAGTCGAACCCCAGCACCTGCCGCAGGAACGGCACGGTGATGCGCCGCTGCGCCGCCAGCGAGGCGCGGTCGAGCCGGTCCAGCAGCCCGGTCAACGACGCCAGGTCACGGCCGACGCGCTTGAGCAGCCAGTCGAGCGCGGCGTCCTCCAGCACCAGGCCACGGCGCTGCGCGCGCTGGCGCAATACCTCGCGGCGGCCGGCATCGTCGAGCGGTGCCAGGGTGATGCGCGTGCATTGCGACAGCCGCGAATGCAGGTCCGGCAGGCCGAGCGCGAGCGCATCGGGCTGCTCGCGCGCGGCGTAGAGCAACGCGGTGCCCGCGGCGCGCGCGCGGTTGTGGGCGTCGAACAGCGCGACCTCGTCGTCGCGATTCCCGGCAATCGCCTCGATGCCGTCCAGCGCCAGCAGGTCGTTGCCCTCCAGCGCGTCGAGCGCCTCGCGCAGGCGCCCGGCGGCGGCGGCCAGCGGCAGGTAGGCGGCGCGGCGGCCGGTGGCATCGGCCGCGGCGCACGTGCCCAGCAGCAGGTGGGTCTTGCCGACTGCCGGCGGACCGGCCAGCAGCAGCCAGTCGCCGGCGGGCTCGGTCGCCAGCGCGCGCAACTGCGGCAACGCCCCGGCGGGCGCGGCCACGTAGGTTTCCAGGCGCTGGTCGGGCGGGTAGCGCAGCGCCAGCGGCAGCTGCGTGCTCAAGCTTCGCCGGGCTCCCGCCTGCTTTCCGGCGTGTTTCCCGGCGCGGCCAGCGGCGCGCCCACATACGAATCGAGCACGATCGTCGGATGCTCGCCCGCGTACAGGCGGCTGCTGGTATAGCGCTCCTGCGCATAGCGCAGCAGCACGTTCGCGATCGCCGCCACCGGCAGCGCCAACAGCATGCCCAGGAAGCCGAACAGCTGCCCGCCGGCCAGCACCGCGAAGATCACCGCCACCGGGTGCAGGCCGATGCGGTCGCCGACCAGTTTCGGGGTCAGCCAGTAGCTTTCGATCACCTGGCCGATGCCGAACACCGCCAGCACACCGGCGACGTGCTGCCAGTCGCCGTACTGCACCAGCGCCGCGATCGTGCCCAGGATGATGCCGCTGGCCGGACCGAGGTAGGGCACGAACGTGAACAGGCCGGCGATGATGCCGATCAGCAGCCCCAGGTCCAGGCCCACGGCCCACAGCCCCAGCCCGTACATCACGCCGAGCACCAGCATCACCAGGAACTGCCCGCGCAGGAACGCGCCGAGCACGTCGCTCGACTCGCGCGCCAGCCGGCTCACCGTGGCCAGGTGGTCGCGCGGCACCAGCGACGCGGCGCGCGCGACCAGTACGTCCCAGTCGCGCAGGAAGAAGAACGCCAGCACCGGCAGCAGCGCGACATTGGCGACCAGGGCCAGCACCGCGAAGCCCGAACGCGACAGGTAGCCCAGCATCGTGGTCGCGACGCCACCGGCGCGCTCCCAGTTGCTTCGCACCAGCTCGATCAGGTGGTCCAGGTCGAACCAGGTGGTCAGTTGCAGGCGTGTCTTGGCCTCGACCCAGGGCAGCGCGGTGCCGATGAACCAGTCGCGGTAGCGCGGCAGCGACTCGACCAGGGTCGCGATCTGGCGCTCGATCAGCGGCACCAGGATCAGCAGCGCCAGCAGCACCAGCAACGCCATCAGCGTGAACACCAGGGTCACCGCGACGTTGCGCGAGCGCCCGGTGCGCTGCAGCCGGTCGACCAGCGGATCGCCGAGCCAGCCGAGCATCGCCGCGATCACGAACGGAGTCAGCACCGGCGCCAGCAACCACACCAGCCAGCACACCCCGAGCCCGACCGCCGCCCACTGCAGGCGCTTGAGGAAGCGGGCGATCTCGAACAGCGAGTTCGACGCCTCCATCAGCGCAACCGGTAGCTGGGCGCGTCGCCTTCGCTGGCGTCGATCACGCCATCGCCGTCGGTGGCGCGCTTGAAGCCGGCCAGGCCGCTGACCAGCTCCAGCTCGAACACCACGCCTTGCGGGGTCGCGCGCACCGGGGTGATCCGCCGCACCACCGCCAGCTTCTGCAGGTAGCCCGACAGGCGGATGAAGTCGTCGCTGCTGTCGATTCCGGTGAATTCGATCGCGTAGCGCCCGGGCGGGCCGGCGCCCTTGCCGGGCTTGGCGTAGCGGCGCATCAGCGCATCGGCGGCACCATCGGCACCGGCCGCCATCGCCCGGCGCGCGTCGCGGTCGTTGCTCGACCACCGCGACAGCACCTTGCCCTTGTCGACGAAGATCCAGTCGGCGCTCCAGCCATCCTTCTTGTCGCGGTAGAGCTTGCCGATCAGCTGCATCGGCGGGCTGTAGCGCGCCGAGGCGCGCGCCACCGCGGCGCTGTCGCCGCGCCAGATCGCGCCGACCACCGCCTGCTCGGCGGCGTTGCCCGCCGGCAGGCCGAGTTTGTAGCCACGCTCGAGCGCACGGTTGAGGGTCGAACGCGCGGCATCGGACTTGCCCAGGCCGACCAGGCGCGGACCGCTGCCGTCGTCGATCGCCAGCCACAGCACCGGCTTGGGTCGCGGTTGCGGCCACAGCGGCAGGCCGAGGGTCGAGGCGAGCTCGTTGACCTCGTCGGCGTCGTAGCGGATCACCAGGGTGGTCTTGAAGCTGGGGGCGCCGCTGGCCGACACGCCTTCGTCCTGGCGGTAGTCGTAGCCGTCGACGTAGTCCCTGGCGCGGCGCAGTTCCTGGCCGACGCCCGGGCGCCCGGCCGCCGCGCGGTCGCCGCTGAGCTTGGCCAGCACCTGCGCCAGGCCGCGCGCAAACGCCGTGTTGCGCTGCGCCTCGCCCTGGCCGTTGACCTGGATCTCCGCCGAGTACACGCCTTGCGCGGCAGCGCGGTCGCCTTCGACGCGCTGGGCCGTCGCCACGAAACTCGCCAGCAGCAGGATGGCCAGCGCGATCGCCAGCCCCAGCGCCTTGGTCCTGGCAACGCTCGCAGCAACCCTTGCGCCAGTCATCGCGCCGCTCATGGTGGGCATCGTGCGTCCCTGATTCGAAGAAATCTGCCGGAAATGGTGCCGCAGTGGCGGCGGCGCGTCCATGACGGGCTGCTGCAGGCGGCCACGGCCGGCTTCCCGCGCCTGCGCCGATCGCCCGTGCGCGCCGCCGGCCACCCTGCGCGAGGCTGCTAAAATCGCCGCACTTTCCGCCACCGCGCCCGCGCAGGCCCTCGTGACCGTCCCCGCCCCCCCTGCCCCCACCCCACTGACCTACCGCGACGCCGGCGTCGACATCGACGCGGGCAACGAACTGGTCGAACGCATCAAGCCGCTGGTCAAGCGCAGCTTCCGGCCCGAGGTGATGGGCGGCCTGGGCGGCTTCGGCGCGCTGTTCGACCTGTCGGGCAAGTACCGCGAGCCGGTGCTGGTCTCGGGCACCGACGGCGTCGGCACCAAGCTCA
Organism: Lysobacter koreensis; assembly: GCF_042677045.1. Classification (NCBI taxonomy): domain Bacteria; kingdom Pseudomonadati; phylum Pseudomonadota; class Gammaproteobacteria; order Lysobacterales; family Lysobacteraceae; genus Lysobacter; species Lysobacter koreensis. The sequence goes on along the minus strand of NZ_JBHTIH010000003.1, from coordinate 739,566 downwards.
AGCTCGCGCAGCAACTCGGCCGCCACGACACCATCGGCATCGACCTGGTCGGCATGTGCGTCAACGACGTGCTGGTGCAGGGCGCCGAACCGCTGTTCTTCCTCGACTACTTCGCCACCGGCAAGCTGCACGTCGACACCACGGTCGCGGTGGTCGGCGGCATCGCGCGCGGCTGCGAACTGGCCGGTTGCGCGCTGATCGGCGGCGAGACCGCCGAGATGCCCGACATGTACCCGCCGGGCGAATACGACCTGGCCGGCTTCTGCGTGGCGGCGGTCGAGAAGTCGCAGATCCTCGACGGCAGCAAGGTCCGCGCCGGCGACGTGCTGCTCGGCATCGCCTCCAGCGGCCCGCATTCCAACGGCTACTCGCTGATCCGCAAGATTCTCGCCCGCGCCGGCAGCCCGCTGGGCGAGGACGTGGGTGGCGTGAGCCTGGAAGACGCGCTGATGGCGCCGACCGCGCTGTACGTGAAGCCGATCCTCGAACTGCTGCGCGCCAATGACGGCGCGCACCGGATCAACGCGATGGCGCACATCACCGGCGGCGGCCTCACCGAGAACATCATCCGGGTGATCCCCGACGGCCTGGGCCTGGATATCGAGGCGTCGGCGCTCGTGCTGCCGCCGGTGTTCGACTGGCTGCAGCGCGAAGGCTCGGTGCCGCGCGAGGAAATGTGGCGCACCTTCAACTGCGGCGTCGGCTTCGTGCTGGTGGTGGCGCCCGCCGACGTGGCCGCGATCGGCACGCAACTCGACCGCCTCGGCCTAGCCCATCGCGCGATCGGCGCGGTGGTAACGGCCAACGGCAGCGAACGCGTCCGCATCGGCTGAGCGCGATGCGAAGGATCGCGGTGCTGGCCTCGGGCCGCGGCAGCAACCTGCAGGCACTGCTCGACGCGATCGCCGGCGGCACGCTGGACGCTGAAATCGTCGGCGTGTTCTCGGATCGACCCGGTGCGCGCGCGCTCGACCTGGCGCGCGCTGCGGGCGTGGCGGCCGTCGCCTGCCGGCCGCGCGATTTCGCCACCCGCGCTGCCTACGATGAACACCTGTTCAGCCGCATCGACGAGGTTCAGCCCGATCTCATCGTCTGTGCGGGATACATGCGGCTCCTCGGCGAACTCCAGGTCGATGCCCACCGCGGCCGCATGATCAACATCCACCCCTCGCTGCTGCCCGCCTTCAAGGGCCTGCACACCCACGAGCAGGCGCTCGCCGCCGGCGCGCGCGTGCACGGCAGCAGCGTGCACTACGTCACCGCGGAACTCGACGGCGGCCCGGTGATCGCGCAAGCGCGCGTGCCGGTGCTGGACGGCGACGATGCCGCGACGCTGGCCGCGCGGGTGCTGCAACGTGAGCATCCGTTGCTGGTCGCGGCCACGCGGTTGCTCTGCGACGGTCGCGTCACCTTGGGCGCGCACGGCGTGTGTTTGGATGGCCAGCTGTTGCCGGCGCCGTTGCGGCTCGACGACCACGACCGACTGACCGCCACGCACTGATTTTCTTGCGCATCCAATTCAACCGATGACCGACCGCAACCGACCGACCTTGCTCTCTTCCCTGCTGCTCGCCGGCGCCGCGCTGCTGTGCAGCGTGCCCGCGCAGGCACTGGAATCCTTCGTTGCCGACTACCACGTGCTCAACGGCGGCAAGACGCTCGGCGCGGCCACCATGCAGGTCGTCAAGAACGATCCGCAGCGTTGGCGCGTGGACCTGGGCATGCGCGGCACCGGGCTGTTCAGGATCGCCGGCATCAATGCCGAGCAGAGCACCGTGTTCGATACGGTCGGTGAAACTTACCGCCCGCTGAGCCAGGGCACGGTGCGCAAGACCTTGTTCACGCGCAAGAGCACCACCGGCACCTACGATTGGCAGTTACGCAAAGCCCGTTGGAAGGGCGACGTCAAGAAAACCCGCACCGCCGCCGTGCCGCTGCGCGACGGCGACATGAGTGGCCTGCTGATCAACCTGGCCGTGATTCGCGACGCGCAACCCGGAAAAGCCCTGCACTACCGGTTCGTCGATGACGGCCGGGTCCGTGACCACCACTACACCGTCGCCGAGCAGCTCGAACCGATGACCGTCGGCGACATGAACTACAACGCCATGCGCGTTACCCGCGTGCAGGCTGGCAACGAAGAAACCGTGATCTGGGTGGTCGATGGCGTGCCGACGCCGATCCGCATGCTGCAACGCGAGAACGGCCAGGACACTTACGACCTGCGCCTGGTCGAATACAAGGGAATTCAATGATGACGATGACGAGTTCGAAGATGCGTGGCCTGTTGATCGCCGCAGCCCTCACGGCCGCCAGCGCGCCCGCGCTCGCGATGGAACCGTTCACCGCCGATTACCAGGCCAGCTACATGGGCATGCAGGGCAACGGCCGCATGACCCTGGCCCCGGCCGGTGGTGGCCGCTGGCTTTACACCTTGAGCGTCAAGAACCAGCTCGCCGACCTCAACCAGACCACCACGTTCGAGGAGAACGGCGGGCAATGGCGTCCGCTGTCGGGCAGCGATTCGACCAAGGTGCTGGTCAAGAAGTCCAACAAGAATGCGACCTACGACTGGTCGCGCGGCGTCGCCAGCTGGACCGGCGACGTCAAGCCCGAGCGTGCCGGCCCGATCAAACTGCAGGCGGGTGACATGGATGCGTTGCTGATCAACCTAGCGTTGGTGCGTGACCTCGCCGCTGGCAAGCCGCTGCGCTACCGCATGGTGGAGGACGGGCGCGTCAAGCAACTCCACTACACCGTCGCCGGCAAGGAGCAGATCAACGTCGGCGGCAAGTCCAAGCAGGCGACCAAGGTCATGAACACCGACGGCGGCAAGCAGACCATCGCCTGGGTGGTCGAAGGCATGCCGGTGCCGGCGCGCATCCTGCAGCGCAAGGACGGCCAGGACGCGATCGACCTGCGGGTGAAATCGGTGCGCTGAGCGCCGCTCAAGCCGCGCGATGAAGAAGCCCCGCATTTGCGGGGCTTTTTTATAGGTCCGTGTTTCATCGCTTTGGATTGTCTACACATCAGCCCGACTGTACCGCGCGACTGGATCGAACTCGCGCGTCCGGCCCTGCGCGCGTAGCGCTACGGGCGTTCCCCACGGCGCGAGCCAGTGCTGCTTCTTCCATCGCGACCGGACCGGACTCGCGCGTCCGGCCCTGCGCGCGCAGCGCTCCGGGCGTTCGGCGGCATGCGAGCCAGCTTGGCGGGATTTCGTTGCTACTGGATCGAACTCGCGCGTCCGGCCCTGCGCGCGTAGCGCTCCGGGCGTTCGCCAAGGCGCGAGCCAGCCAGGCGGAATTTATCGCGATCGGATTGAACTCGCGCGCCAGCCCTGCGCGCGCAGCGCTTCGGGCGTTCGCCACGGCGCGAGCCGGTGGCTCGCAAGCGCCGTGGCTCACCCAATCCGCTTGATCCGCGCGCCGAGCCCGGACAGCTTCTCCTCGATGTTCTCGTAGCCGCGATCGAGGTGGTAGATGCGGTCGATCACGGTTTCACCGCTGGCGACCAACCCGGCCAGGATCAGCGAAGCCGAGGCGCGCAGGTCGGTGGCCATCACCGGGGCGCCGCTGAGCTTGGGCACGCCGCGCACCACCGCGGTGTGGCCGTCGACGCGGATGTCGGCACCCAGCCGCAGCAGTTCGTTGACGTGCATGAAGCGGTTTTCGAAGATCGTCTCGTTGATCACGCCCACGCCATCGGCAATGCAGTTCATCGCCATGAACTGCGCCTGCATGTCGGTCGGGAATGCCGGGTGCGGCGCGGTGGTGAGGTTGACCGCGCGCGGCCGGCGGCCGCCCATGTCGAGGGTGATGCGGTCGCCGTCGCAATCCAGCTCCGCGCCGGCCTCCTTGAGCTTGTCGAGCACCGCGTCCATCGTGTCCGGGCGCGCGCGGCGCACGGTGATGCGGCCGCCGGTCATCGCCGCTGCGACCAGGAACGTCCCGGTCTCGATGCGGTCGGGCACCACCTGGTGCTTGCCGCCGTGCAGGCGCTCGACGCCGTGGATGACGATGCGGTTGCTGCCCGCGCCTTCGATCCGCGCGCCCATCGCCTTCAGGCACTCGGCCAGGTCGACGATCTCCGGCTCCATCGCCGTGTTCTCGAGCACGGTCGTGCCTTCGGCCAGCGTGGCCGCCATCAGCACGTTCTCGGTGGCGCCGACGCTGACGATGTCGAACACGTGGCGCGCGCCCTTCAAGCGCTTCGCATGCGCCTTGATGAAACCGTCCTCGACCGTGATCTGCGCGCCGAGCGCCTGCAGCCCCTTGATGTGCAGGTCGACCGGGCGCGAGCCGATCGCGCAGCCGCCGGGCAACGACACTTCGGCGGTGCCGTACTTCGCCAGCAGCGGCCCGAGCACCAGTACCGAGGCGCGCATGGTCTTGACCAGCTCGTAGGACGCCACCTGGCTGTGCACCGTGGTCGGATCGACGGTGATGCCGCTGCCCTTGCCGGTCTTTCCGTCAACGATCAGGGTGCCTTCGTCGATGGTGATGCCGGCGCCCAGTTCGGCCAGCAACTTGGCCGTCGTCACCACGTCGTGCAGGTGCGGGACGTTGCTGATCTCGACCGGGCCGTCGGCCAGCAACGTCGCGCACAGGATCGGCAGCACCGCATTCTTGGCGCCGGAGATCAGCACTTCGCCCTGGAGCGGCTGGCCGCCCTCGACCACAATCTTCTGCATGTGAATTCTCGTTGGGGCGGGTTTCGACCCGCCGTGGGGCTTGCATCGCGGTGGAAAGGAGGCGGGTCGAAACCCGCCCCGCACGCATCAGGCAGCTTCTTCCGGGGTCAGCGTCTTCAGCGCCAGCGCGTGGATCTCGCCGCCCATGCGCTCGCCCAAGGTGGCGTAGACCAGGCGGTGGCGGGCCAGCGGCAGCTTGCCGCGGAACGCGTCGGCGACCACGGTGGCCTCGAAGTGCACACCATCGTCGCCGCGCACGTCGGCGCGGGCGCCGGGCAGGCCGTGTTCGATCAGGGTTCGGATGGTGTCGGCGTTCAAGTAGTGGATTCCCTGCGGGTCGGGCGCTTCGCCGTCGCCACCGCCGCGGATGCGGACAACGAAAACGGGCAGCGAGTGCGTCGTGGATTGCCGGTCGGCCCGCGTGGCGGGCTCCGGCCTGGCAGCTATTGTCGGACGGATGCGGGTAAAATGCGCCGGATTAGCCTAGCGGAAAGCCCCCTGCTCCGAAATGGCAACACTCCCCTCCCCCCCAGCCCCCCTGCGCCCGCTCACGGTCGATCCCGTGGTCCTTGACGGCGCGGGCCTGGCCGCCAGCGGCCGGCGCGTGTTCGAGATCGAAGGCCAGGCGCTGGCCGCGGTGGCCGCCCGCCTCGACGGCGAGTTCAGCGCCGCCTGCCGGCTGATGCTCGCCGCCCGCGGCCGCGTGGTCTGCACCGGCATGGGCAAGTCCGGGCACGTCGCGCGCAAGATCGCCGCGACCCTGGCCTCGACCGGCACCCCGAGCTTCTACGTGCACCCCGGCGAAGCCGGGCACGGCGACCTGGGCATGATCACCGATGCCGATGTGGTGCTGGCGCTGTCGTACTCCGGCGAGAGCGACGAAGTGCTGATGCTGCTGCCGGTGCTCAAGCGCCAGGGCAACAAGCTGATCACGATGACCGGCCGCCCGACGTCGACCCTGGCGCGCGAGGCCGACGTGCACCTGGATGTCAGCGTCCCGGCCGAGGCCTGCCCGATCGATCTTGCACCGACCTCCAGCACCACCGCGTCGCTGGCGATGGGCGATGCGCTCGCGGTGGCGCTGATGGAGGCGCGCGGCTTCACCGCCGACGACTTCGCCCGCTCACACCCGGCCGGCGCGCTCGGCCGTCGCCTGCTGCTGCACATCGCCGACATCATGCACGCCGGCGACGACGTGCCGCGGATCCACGCCGATGCCAGCGTCAGCGAGGCGTTGGTGGAGATGAGCCACAAGCGCCTGGGCATGACCGCGGTGGTCGACGACGACGGCCGCCTGCTCGGCCTGTACACCGACGGCGACCTGCGCCGCAGCCTCGATGACGACCGCGTCGACCTGCGTTCGACCCGCATCGTCGAGGTGATGACGCGCTCGCCGCGCACCATCGGCCCGGACGCGCTCGCGGTCGAGGCGGCGCAGCTGATGGAGGCGCACAAGATTAGCGGGCTTCTGGTCATCGACTCGGAGTCCCGCGTGGTCGGTGCCCTCAACATTCATGACCTGTTGCGCGCGCGGGTGGTGTGATCGATTGATCGCACGCCAGCAGACGACCGCCAACCTCGAGCCGCCGACGCCATGCCCTACTCGCATCTCAACGACTACCCCGCCGACATCCGCGAGCGCGCGAAACGAATTCGGCTGGCCTGTTTCGATGTCGACGGCACACTGACCGATGGCCGCCTGTTCTTCGACAGCGAAGGCCGCGAGCTCAAGGCGTTCCACGTCCACGACGGCCAGGGGCTGGTGCTGCTGCGCAAGGCCGGCATCGCGGTGGCGTTCGTCACCGCGCGCGCCAGCACGATCGCCGAGCACCGCGCAGCCGAGCTCGGGCTGGAGGCGCACACCGCGGTTGCCGACAAGTTCGCCTGCGTCAGCGCGATCGCGGCGCGGCTCGGCATCAGCCTGGAGGCGGTCGCGTTCATGGGTGACGACCTGCCGGACCTGCGGGTGATGCAGCAGGTTGGCCTGTCGATCGCGCCATCGAATGCCCACGCCTGGGTGCGCGAGCGCGTGCACTGGCGCACCAGCGCGCGCGCCGGACATGGCGCGGCGCGCGAGTTCTGCGACCTGCTGCTGGCCGCGCAGGGCCATGCCGAGGCGCTGCTCGCCGATGTCAGCCGCGTCGAAGGCCTGCGCATCGAGGGCACTGCGTGAGTTGGCGCGGGATCTTCACGTTGGTCCTGCTGGCCGCCGCGGCGCTCAGCGGCTGGGCCTTGTGGAGCCAGCGCAGCAAGGGCGAGCCGGACGGCGTCGCCACCGGGCGCGCCGATTACGTGCTGGAGGATTTCGAGCTGGTCGCGCTCGACGAACAGGGCCGCGAGTCGTTCACCCTGCGCGCGCCGCGGCTGGCGCGCGACCCCAATGCCAAGACCATGGACATCGCCACGCCGCTGTTCCTGATCCCGCCGCGTGCGGGCACCCAGGGCGCGCCCTGGGAAGTGCGCTCGCACACCGGCTGGGTCGCGGCGCAGGGCGAGGAACTGCGCCTGCGCGGCGAGGTCCTCGCCACCAGCACCGATATCGACGGCAAACCGATCAAGATCGCCACCGAGCAACTGAACGTATTCCCCGACGCCAAGCGCGCGACGTCGGCCGTTGCGGTCACGGTCACGCAGCCCGGACTTATACTGAACGGCCGTGGGCTCGAGGCCAATCTCGACGCCAAGCACGCGATCCTCAAATCCGACGTCAAGGCGCGATATGAAAGCTCTGCCCGCTAGCCTGCTGGCACTGTTGCTGGCGGCTGTATCCACCGCCCCCACGGTGGTGCTCGCACGATCCTCCGACCGCAACCAGCCGATGGACATCGACGCGGGCAATGCCGACTACTCGATGGACGAGAAGCGCCCCACCGTGCTCTCCGGTGGCGTGACCATCACCCAGGGCTCGCTGCGCATCACCTCCAGCCGCGCCGACATCACCCAGCGCCGCGGCGACCCGGTGCGCGCGGTGCTGACCGGCGCGCCGGTCAAGCTCAACCAGCAGCTCGACAACGGCACGCCGATGAGCGCGGTCGCGAGCAGGATCGACTACGACCTGACCACCGAGATCGTGGTGTTGACCGGAAGCGTCAGCATCCAGCAACCCAGCGGCTCGCTCAGCGGCCAGCGTGTCGTCTACAACATGAAGACCGGCCAGGTGCAGAGCGGTGGTCAGGGCAGTGGCCGGGTGAAGATGCGGATCCAGCCGAAGAACGCACCGGCCACTCCTGCGCCGACTAGCGGCAAGGGTGGCGCCTGATGCTGGTCGCGCAGGGCCTGCGCAAGGCCTACCGCTCGCGCGAGGTGGTCCGTGATTTCGGCCTGACCCTGGACGCCGGCGAAGTGGTCGGCCTGCTCGGGCCGAACGGCGCCGGCAAGACCACCTGCTTCTACATGATCGTCGGCCTGGTGCCGGCCGATGCCGGGCAGATCCTGCTCGATGGCAAGGACATCACCGCCGACCCGATGTACACGCGCGCCAAGTACGGCGTCGGCTACCTGCCGCAGGAGCCGTCGGTGTTCCGCAAGCTCAGCGTGGCCGACAACCTGCGGCTGGTGCTGGAGCTGCGCACTGACCTCGACAAGGCCGGCATCGAGCGCGAGCTGGGCAGCCTGATGGAGGAACTGCAGGTCACCCACGTCGCCGACCAGATCGGTGCCAGCCTGTCCGGCGGCGAGCGGCGCCGGGTCGAGATTGCGCGCGCGCTGGCGGCCAAGCCGCGGCTGATGCTGCTCGACGAGCCGTTCGCCGGCGTCGACCCGATTTCGGTCGGCGAGATCCAGCGAATCGTGCGCCACCTCAAGAATCGCGGCATCGGCGTACTGATCACCGATCACAACGTGCGCGAAACCTTGGGCATTTGCGATCGTGCGTATATCCTCAACGAAGGCAGCGTGCTCGCGCAGGGGGCTCCGGACGCGCTGCTGGCCAATTCCGACGTACGTCGCGTTTATCTCGGCGAAACCTTCCGCCTGTAATCTTTGGATCAGCAAAGGCAGGTGCACGAAGGCACCGCGCACGAACCAGGCCCGCCTGCCCACGTCGCCTGATTCGTGTTCCGGAGCGACCCCTTCGCGGGGGTTTTTTCCGGCATGGGCCAAACGCGCTTACGGCCGTCGACTCCCCCAGGTCGCGTTTGCCATTGAACATGAAGCCCCGCCTCCAAGCCTCGCTCGGACAACACCTGGTCATGACGCCACAGCTGCGTCAGGCGATCCGCCTGCTGCAGCTGTCGGCGATCGAGCTTGAGGCCGAGTTGGTCAACGCGGTGGAAAGCAATCCGCTTCTCGACTGGACCGAAACCGCCACCGAGATCACCGCCAGCGACGACACCCGCGCGGGCAACGACGACATCGTGGTCGCGCCGACTGCGGCCGAAGACCCCTGGGGCAACACCACCGACGGCGAGCCGTGGTATGAGCGCACCGGGCCGAGCGACCAGGACGATGACTCCCCTGCCGCCGAACAGGTCGCCGAGAACGAAACCCTGCACGACCACCTGCTGTGGCAGTTGCACTTGAGCCCGTTGTCGCCGCGCGACCGCCTGATCGGCGTGGTGCTGATCGAATCGATCGAGGACGACGGCTACCTGCGCGAGCCGCTGGCGGCGATCGCCGAATCGCTGGCCCCGGGCATCGAGGCCAACGAGGCCGAGATCACCACCGTGCTGCACCAGGTGCAGCGCTTCGACCCGGTCGGCGTAGCCGCGCGCTCGCTCGGTGAATGCCTGCGCCTGCAGTTGGAGATGCTGCCGGGCGATACCCCCGGCCAGGCCTTGGCCCACACCCTGGCCAACGGCCCACTGGAGCGGTTGCCGAAGGTCGGCGTGGCCGGCATTGCCGCGGAGATGAAGCTGCCGGTCGACGCGGTCGAAACCGCGGTGCAGCTGCTGCGCTCGCTCGACCCGCGCCCGGGCGCGCAGATCGGTGCGATCAGCAACGACACCTATGTCGCCCCCGATGTCGTGATCTGGCGCCAGCACGGCCTGTGGCGGGTCGCCCTGGCCGACGGTGTGCGCCCGCGCATCAGCATCCACCGCGGCTACGAGGGCATGATCCGCCACGCCAGCAGCGCCGATGCCAGCTACCTGCGCGGCCACCTGCAGGAGGCGCGCTGGTTGCTGAAGAGCCTGGAGGCGCGCGGCGACACCCTGCTCAAGGTGGCGCGCTGCCTGCTCAAGCAGCAGGCGGCGTTCCTGGAGTTCGGCGACAGCGCGCTGCGCCCGCTGACCCTGCGCGAGGTCGCCAGCGAAGTCGGCCTGCACGAATCGACCGTCTCGCGTGCGATCGCCCGCAAGTACGCCCGCACCCCGCGCGGCACCGTGCCGCTGCGCAGCTTCTTCGCCTCGGGCATCGACACCGGCGGTGGCGGCGAAGCGTCCAGCACCGCGATCCAGTCGATGATCCGGCAGCTGATCGACGCCGAGAATCCGCGCAAGCCGCTCTCCGACGCACGCCTGGCTGAGACGCTCAAGGCCACCGGCGTGCCGGTGGCGCGACGCACGGTGGCGAAGTACCGCGAGGCGATGAGCATCCCCTCGTCGCAGGATCGGGTGCGCATCGGCTGATCGCGGCAGGCGACACCGCCGCCACGCAGCGGGACCGCGTGGGTGAATCTCCCGTGCTCGTGCATCGCCGCGACTTCCGGCCCACGCCGTTTAACATCCGACGTGCGATGCTGGCACCCTGGATCGGCCTGCTCCGATCGGCCTGTCGACCGATGAACGGCGCCATCCAGGGCTTTGCCACCATCCTGTCGCAACGTTGAGGAGGTCTGAGATGCGTATCGAAACCCACGGCCAGCAGATCGAAGTCACCCCCGCCCTACGCGACTACGTCGACGCCAAGCTGGCGCGGCTGCAACGCCATTTCGAGCAACCCTTCGACGTCCGCACGCTGCTGGTCCTCGACAAGCCCAACCACCGCGCCGAAGCCACCATCACCATCGCCGGCCGCACCATGCACGCCGAATCCAGCGCCATCGACATGTATGCCGCGATCGACCTGCTCGCCGACAAGCTCGACCGCCTGATGGTCAAGCACAAGGAAAAACTGGTCGACCACCACCGCGGCGAGAGCCTCGCCCGCAGCGGCGAGCTGGGCTGATCGCCCCGCGCCCGCGAGACGCCTGATAGCCCCGCGTTGACGATGCCGGTGTCGCCGATGCTGCAGGAGCTGCTCAGCGCGGAGCGCATTACGATCCTGGTCGAACCCGGCGACCGCGCCACGGTGCTGGAGGCCGCGGCGCGGTTGCTGGCCGATCCGCCGCCGGGCCACACCGGCGCACTGGCGACCCGCACCATCGGCGACAGCCTGCGCTCGCGCGAACAGCTCGCCAGCACCGCGATCGGCCACGGCGTGGCGATCCCGCACGCGCGCATCAGTTCGATCGACGAGAGCCGCGGCGCGTTCCTGAGGTTGACGCAGCCGGTCGATTTCGCCGCCGCCGATGGCGAGCGCGTCGACCTGGTGTTCGCGCTGGTCGTGCCCGAGCATTACATCCAGCAGCACCTGCAGCAGCTGGCCGACCTGGCCGCGCACTTCGCCGATCCGGCCTTCCGAGCCGACCTGCGCGACGCGGCCAACGTCGACCAGCTGCGCCGGCGCCTGCTGGCAGGTCCTTCCCTTCATGCCCGAGGATGACAGCACCGTGGTGATTGCATGACCACCCGCATCAGCGCCGGCGAACTGTTCGAACAGCTGCGCGAGCGCCTCGACCTGCGCTGGCTGGCCGGCCAGGACGGCCAGGGACGCGTGCTCGAAGCGGTCGACACGGTCGCGCGCCGGCCATCGCTGGCCGGCTACCTCAACGCGATCTACCCCAACAAGGTGCAGATCCTCGGCAGCGAGGAGCTGGCCTGGCTGGACGGCCTGGACTCGCGGCTGCGCTGGGAGACGATCGAGAAGATCATCCAGTTCCGGCCGCTGGCGCTGGTGATCAGCAAGGCTCAGCCGTGTCCGGAAGACCTGCGCATCGCCGCCGAGGAAACCGACACCCCGCTGTGGGTCGCGCCGCGCCGGGGCCACGAGTTGCTCAACCACCTGCAGTACCACCTCGCACGCAAGCTGGCGCCCAAGGTCACGCTGCACGGCGTGTTCGTCGAGATCTATTCGATCGGCGTGCTGATCACCGGCGAATCGGGATCGGGCAAGAGCGAACTGGCGCTGGAGCTGGTGAGCCGCGGCCACCGCCTGGTCGCCGACGACGCACCCGAGTTCACCCAGATCGCCCCGGATGTGCTCGACGGCACCTGCCCGGACCTGTTGCAGGACCTGCTCGAAGTGCGCGGCCTGGGCGTGCTAAACATCCGCCAGATGTTCGGCGACACCGCGGTCAAGAAGAACAAGTACCTGCGCCTGGTCGTGCACCTGACCAAGCCGCACCTGGAGCCACAACCCGGCGGGATCGAACGCCTCACCGGCGACCTGGGCGTGCGTCGCGTGCTCGACCTCGACGTGCCCACCATCACCATCCCGGTGATGCCCGGCCGCAACTTGGCGGTGCTGACCGAAGCGGCCACCCGCACCCACATCCTGCGCGCGAAGGGCGTCGACCCGGCCGCCGCATTCATGGCCCGACACAGCCATTTCCTCGAGAGTTCCGCATGACCGCGGTAAGCCCCGCATGACCGCCGCGACCACGTCCACCGCCGCCACGCCGGCGACCGCCGCGCCGACCCTGGTGATCGTCACCGGCATGTCCGGCTCGGGCAAATCCGTGGCGCTCAACACCTTCGAGGACCTGGGCTTCTACTGCGTCGACAACCTGCCGGCCAACCTGCTGCCGGACTTCGTGCGCAGCGTGCTCGCCGCCGACAGCAGCGCGCCGGCCAAGCTCGCGGTCGGCATCGACGTGCGCAACCGCAATGCCGACCTGGCCAACATCCCCGACTGGCTGTCCGCGGTGGGCGCGCTGGGTTTCGACCCGCGCCTGGTGTTTTTCGAGAGCGGCGACGACGTGCTGCTCAAGCGCTACGCCGACACCCGCCGCCGGCACCCGCTGAGCCAGCTGGGGCTGTCGCTGGCCGACGCGATCTCGCTCGAACGGCAGGTGCTCAAGCCCCTGCGCCAGATCGCCGACGCGGTCGTCGACACCAGCGACATGAACGTGCACGTGCTGCGCCGGCACGTGATCACCGAGTTCGGCATCGGCCTGGACGCGGGCATGTCGCTGCTGTTCGAGTCGTTCGCCTACCGCCGCGGCGTGCCGGCCGACGCCGACTTCGTGTTCGACGCACGCGCCCTCCCCAACCCGCACTGGAACGCGATCCTGCGGCCGCTGTCGGGCCGCGACGCCGGCGTGCGCGAGTACCTGGAATCGCAGCCGGACGTGAACCTGTTCGTCGAGCACATCAGCAGTTTCCTCGACACCTGGTTGCCGAAACTGCAGGCCGACAGCACCCGCAGCTACGCCACTGTCGCGTTCGGCTGCACCGGCGGCCGCCACCGCTCGGTGTACCTGGCCGAGCGGTTGGCCGCGCACGCGCGCCAGCGCGGCTGGGACGAGGTCGCCGTGCACCACCGCGAGCTCGACTGAGCGGCATGCCTGCGGTCGGGCTGCGGGCATTTCCGCGCCCGCCGAAGACCCGCCGCTGCGCTTCCGGAGCGTCGCATTGGTCTGTTAAGTTGCCTGCATGGCCGTCGGCATCCTGCTCATCACCCACCAAGGCATCGGCAGCGCGCTGGTCGCGGTGGCCGCGCGCCTGATGCAACCGCTGCCGCTGCGCGTCGAGGCGCTGGAGATCCCGTTCGAAGGTGATCCCGATGCCTTGTTGCCGCAGGCCAGCGCGGCCTTGCGCCGGGTCGACGACGGCCAGGGCGTGCTGGTGCTGACCGACCTGTACGGGGCGACCCCGAGCAACCTGGCCGCACGGCTGGCGCGGCTGGGCACGCCGGTGCGGCGGGTCTCGGCGCTCAGCCTGCCGATGTTGCTGCGGGTGATGAATTACGCCGAGCTCGAGCTCGACGAGCTGCCCGCCGTGGCCGCCGCCGGCGCGCGCAACGGCGTGATCGTCGACGATGCCTGAGCCACCACCGAACCCCCGCACCACCTGACGTTCGACCTGAAGACGACCACGCGCGAACCACCCCGGGAACACCACCATGATCGAACGCGACCTGACCGTCTCCAACCGCCTGGGCCTGCACGCGCGCGCCACCGCCAAGCTGGTGCAGCTGCTGTCGGCGTACCGCTGCAACGCCACGCTGATCGCCAAGGGCCGCGAGATCAACGCCAAGAGCATCATGGGGGTGATGCTGCTTGCCGCCGGCCAAGGCACCCAGGTGAAGCTGCGGGTCGAGGGCGATGACGAGGGCGACGCGGCGCAGGCCGTCGCCGCACTGTTCGACCGCCGTTTCGACGAAGACGCTTGAGCGGCGCAGGGCGTGGCGCGATGACATGCAGGTAGCCGGCACATGAGGCAGGCGTTCCACGGCCACGGGGCATCGCGCGGCGCCGCGCTCGGCCACGCCCGCGTGCGCCTGCCGCACGCGCTGGACGTCGCCGAGGAGCACATCGAGGCCGACGCAGTCGAATCCGAACTGGCGCGCCTGCACGCCGCGATCCAGGCCGTGCGCGGCGAGATGCACGCGCTGCGCGAACGCCTGCACGGCGCGCTCGCGCACGAGGTTGGCGAATTCCTCGACCTGCACACCCTGCTGCTCGACGACCCCGAGCTGCTGCAGGGCCTCGATCGGCTGATTCGCAGCGGCCGCTTCAGCGCCGACTACGCGCTGCGCCTGCAGCGCGACCGCATCGCCGGCGTGTTCGAGGCGATGGACGATCCCTACTTCCGCAGCCGCATCGACGACATCGACCAGGTGATCGGCCGCATCCACGCCGCCCTGCACCGCCGCGACGCCGGCATGCAGGGCATCGCCGGCGAGATCCTGGTCGCCGAGACCGTCGCCCCGGCCGAGCTGGTGCAGCTGCAGGCGCAGGGCGTGCTGGCGATCGTGACCACCGCCGGCAGCCCGCTGTCGCACAGCGCCATCCTCGCGCGCAGCCTGCACCTGCCGATGGTGATCGGCGCCGCCGGCGCGCTGCAGCGGGTCAACGACGGCGACGTGCTCGCCGTCGATGGCAGCAGCGGCCTGGTGGTGATGGAACCCAACGCCGCCGACCTGCGCGCGCACCACCAGCGCGTGCGCGTCCACGCGCGCGAGCGCAAGCAGCTCAACCGCCTGCGCCGCGAACCGTCGCGCACGCTCGACGGCGTCGACATCAAGCTGTACGCCAACGCCGAGTCGCGCGAGGACGTCGCCGAGGCCCACGCCCAGGGCGCGGCCGGCGTCGGCCTGTACCGCACCGAGTTCCTGTTCCTGCAGCGCGCCGAACTGCCCGACGAGGACGAGCAGTTCCGCGCCTACCGCGACGTCGTGCTCGGCATGACCGGCCGCACCGTCACCATCCGCACGCTCGACCTGGGCGCCGACAAGGCCGACCGCACCGGCCTGGCGCTGCGCGACGAACCCAACCCCGCGCTCGGCCTGCGCGGCGTGCGCCTGTCGCTCGCACGCGACGGCCTGCTGGAAACCCAGCTGCGCGCGTTGCTGCGCGCCTCGGGCTACGGCCCGCTGCGGATCCTGCTGCCGATGATCAGCTCGCGCGAGGAAGTGCGCGAGGTCCGCACCAAGCTCGACAGCGTCGCCCGCGACCTGCGCCACGAGGGCCACGAGATCGCCACTCACGTGCCGCTGGGCGCGATGATCGAGGTGCCCGCGGCCGCGATCGCGCTGTCGGGCTTTATCGGCGCGGTCGACTTCCTGTCGGTCGGCACCAACGACCTGGTCCAGTACCTGCTCGCTGCCGACCGCAACAACGACGCGCTCGGCGACCTGTACACGCCGCTGCACCCGGCCGTGTTGCGGCTGCTGCGCGACGTGATCCGACTGGCCAACGCACGCGGCAAGCCGATCGCTGTCTGCGGCGAAATGGCCGGCGACCCGATGTTCGCGCCGTTGCTGCTGGCGTTGGGCCTCAACGAGTTCAGCCTGCACCCGGCGACGTTGCTGGAGGTGCGCCGCAAGATCCGCGCGTGCGACCTCGCGGCGCTGAAGGCACGCGCACCGGCGTTGCTGCGCGCGCGCGATCGCGCCGCCATCCTGCAATGGATGGACGACTGCGGCTGATCCATGCGCCGGGCGGGGTGTGCATGCCCCGGCTTGCAGGCGATAATGCCGCGATGAACGCATAACGCCCGGCCGCAGCTCTCGTCATTGCCGTTGAACGGTGGCGGATGCGGCTCCCTGCGAACCTTGCCCGGCAGTGTTCGCGAGCCCGCCCACGGAGCGCCGTATGGCCGAAGCCGTCCGCCACGACAAGACCGCGCGCCAGCTGCGTCTGCTTTCCGACGCGCTCGACAGCGGTCGCCTCGGCCCGGTACGGCGGCTGGTCAACACGCTCTCCCCGGCCGAGATCGGCAACCTGCTCGAGTCGCTGCCCCCCGGCAAGCGCGTGGTGGTGTGGGGGCTGGTCGACCCCGAGGACGACGGCGAGGTGCTGGTCCACGTCGGCGACGAGGTGCGCGAAAGCCTGCTCGCGGACATGGACACCGACGAGATCGTCGCCGCGGTCGAGGATCTCGACATCGACGACCTCGCCGACCTGGTCGAGGACCTGCCCGACACCGTCATCGACGAAGTGCTCAAGTCGATGGACCGCGAGAACCGCGAGCGGCTCGAGCAGGTGCTGTCGTACCCGGAGGACACCGCCGGGCGCCTGATGAACCCCGACGTGGTCACGGTGCGCGCCGACACCACCATCGACGTCGTGCTGCGCTACCTGCGCCTGCGCGGCGAGTTGCCCGAGCACACCGACCACCTGTATGTGGTCAGCCGCCGCCACCAGTACCTCGGGCGGATCGCGCTGGCCGCGCTGCTGACCCACGAGCCGGGCACGCCGATCAACAAGCTGATCGACGACGAGCAGCCCGCGATCGACGTCGGCGAGACCGACAGCGAGGTGGCGCGGCAGTTCTCCGACCACGACTGGATCAGTGCACCGGTGGTCGACGACAACAACATCCTGCTCGGCCGCATCACCATCGACGACGTGGTCGACATCATCCGCGACCAGGCAGAGCACCAGGCGCTCAGCGCGGCCGGCCTGGACGAGGACGAGGACCTGTTCAGCCCGGTGCGGCGTGCGTTCCGGCGCCGCCTGATCTGGCTCGGCGTGAACCTGTGCACCGCGTTCCTGGCCGCGAGCGTGATCGGCCGCTTCGAGGACACGATCGAGAAGATCGTCGCGCTCGCGATCCTGATGCCGATCGTCGCCGGCATGGGCGGCAACGCCGGCACCCAGGTGCTGGCGCTGATGGTGCGCGGCCTCGCCTTGGGGCAGATCGGCGCGTCCAACGTGCGCCCGCTGCTGCGCAAGGAACTGTCGATCGCGCTTATCAACGGCCTGACCCTGGGCGTGCTGCTGGGTGCGGTGGTGTGGCTCTGGTTCCGCGACCCGGCGCTGTCGCTGGTGATCGGCTCGGCGCTGACCATCAACCTGTTGTTCGCCGCCACTGCCGGCGTGCTGGTGCCGCTGACGCTCAAGCGCATGGGCTTCGACCCGGCGCTGTCGGGCGGCGTGATCCTGACCACGGTCACCGACACGATGGGGTTCCTCGCGTTCCTGGGGTTGGCCACGCTGATCCTGCTGCGCTGACCGGCCTGCACGAGCACACGCGAATGGAGCAGCTGGGCAAGGTACAGGCGTGGCACGACGACAAGGGCTACGGCTTCATTGCCGCGCTCGGCGACGCCAGTGCGGGCGACCGCGTGTTCTTCCACATTCGCGACTACGAACGCGCCGGGCGTCGTCCCCAGATCGGCGAACTGGTCCGCTATCGTCCGGCGCGCCGGGCCGACGGTCGTCCACGCGCGGACTGGGTGCGGCGCGCGGTGCAGGCGAAGCGACCCGCGCCACGAACCACGGCAGGCACGCATCGAGTGGCTCCGGCGCGGGAGATTCCAACCCCGGTCGCCTTGCCGCTGATCGCCGCGTACGCCGCCGCTATCGCCTGGGCGATCCAGGTCGAGCGCTTGCCGACCCTCGCCGCCTTTGTCTTGGCCGGATTGAGCGTGGCCGCGTACATCGCCTACGCGATCGACAAGCATGCGGCGCAGAACGGCCGCTGGCGCGTCGCGGAAAGCACGCTGCACGGCCTCGAAATGCTCGGCGGCTGGCCCGGTGCCCTGCTCGCGCAACGGGTGATGCGGCACAAGACCCGCAAGGCCCGCTACCGGGTCGGGTTCTGGCTGGCGGTCGCGGTCAACTGCGCAGCACTGGGCTGGTGGGTGCTCTGGCGCTGACGGCGTCGCCGATCAGAAGCAGGCCGGCGTGATTTGGCGAGCTTGCGAACCGGGTTGTCGGCGAACGAAGCGGTTCGCAGGCTCACCACACCCTGCGTCCAGCGCTCCGCGAACCAGCGCCGCTCACGATGGCGTCAACGCGCCAGCAGCGCCTCCAACACCGCCATCCGCGCCGCGACGCCGTTGGCGACCTGCTTCAGGATCAGCGACTGCGGGCCATCGGCGACGTCGTCGGTGATCTCGATACCGCGGTTCATCGGCCCCGGATGCAGCACCACCGCATCGCGCGCCGCGCGCCGCAAGCGCGCAGAGCTGAGGCCGTAGTCGCGGTGGTAGTCGTCGAGCGAGGCCACCAGCCCTTCGGCCATGCGCTCGCGTTGCAGGCGCAGCATCATCACCGCGTCGACGCCGTCGAGGGCCGCGTCCAGGTCCGCGGTGACGGTGCAGCCGTCGAGCGTGGCGTCGTCCGGCAGCAGCGACGCCGGCCCGCATACGCGGATGTCACCGGCACCGAGCGTGCGCAAGGCGTGCAGGTCCGAACGCGCCACGCGAGAGTGTTTCACGTCGCCGACGATCGCCACCTTCAACCGCGCGAAGTCGTCGCCCTTGGCCTGGCGCAGGGTCAGCATGTCGAGCAGGCCCTGGGTCGGGTGCGCGCTGCGGCCGTCGCCGGCGTTGATCAGCGCGGTGCCGGGATCGGCGGCCGCGGCCAGTGCGGCGACCGCGCCGTCGTCCTTGTGGCGGACGATGAAGCCGCGCACGCCCATCGCCTCGATGGTCTTGAGCGTGTCACGCGCGGTCTCGCCCTTGCTGGTCGACGAGCTCGAGGCGTCGAAGTTCAGCACGTCGGCGCCGAGCCGCTGCGCGGCGAGCTGGAAGCTCAACCGGGTGCGCGTGGACGGTTCGAAGAACAGCGTGCACACCGCCATACCGGCCAGCGCGGCGCGATCGTCGGCGCCGTCGGCGAACCGCTGCGCGCGATCGAGCAGTGCCACCAGTCGCGGACGCGGCAGGTGTTCGAGGGTGAGCAGGTGCGGCAGCGGGATGGCGGAATCGGCGTGCTGGGTCATGCGGTTGGCAATTGGGAAAGTTCGATGGCGTCGTCCGGCGAAGCCAGCCAGCGTTCGACGATGACCGCGGCGGCCACCGCATCGAGCGCTTCGGCGTCGCGGCGACGCTTGCGGCCTTCAGCGCGGTCACTGGCGAAGCGCTGAGCGGCCTCGATCGAGCTCATGCGCTCGTCCACCAGCACCACCGGCAGGTGGTAGCGCGCGTGCAACTCGTGCGCGAACGCGTGCGCGCGCGTGCGGATCGGCTGGTCGCCGCCATCGAGCGTCATCGGGTCGCCGACGATCAGGCCGTCGGGCCGCCACTCCTTGTGCAGGCGGTCGATCGTGGTCCAGTCCGGGCCGTGGCCGTGCACGTCGACCACAGCCAGCGCGCGCGCGCCGTGGCCGAACGCGCTGCCGACCGCGACCCCGATCCGGCGCGCGCCGACATCGAAGCCGAGCACGGTGCCGTCGCGCCGCATCGCCCCCGGGTTGGTGGCGCCCGCTGTCATGGGCGTCCCATCAGGCGTGGCCGGCGTACTGGGCCAGGTGGGCGAAGTCGACGCCGATGCGGCCCGCGGCGGCTTGCCAGCGCGCGTCCAGCGGCAACGTGAACAGCAGCTCGGCATCAGCCGGCGCGGTCAACCAGCTGTTCTCGGTGAGTTCGTGCTCGAGCTGGCCGGTGCCCCAGCCCGCGCAGCCCAGCGCGACGATCACGTGCTCCGGTCCGTCACCGCGCGCCATCGCCTCGAGGATGTCGCGCGAGGTGGTCAGGAACAGGGTGTCGGTGATCGCCAGGCTCGAGTCCCAGTGCATGCCGCCGTCGTGCAGCACGAAACCGCGTTCGGGATGCACCGGGCCGCCGGCGAGCACGACCTGCGCGCGCAGCGCCTCGTCGCCGCCTTCCACGCCCATCTGCCCGAGCACCTCGCCCAGCGTGTACTCGGACGGGCGGTTGACGATGATGCCCATCGCGCCGTCGTCGTCGTGCTGGCAGATCAGCGCGACGCTGCGCGAGAAATTGGTGTCGGCCAGCGCCGGCAGCGCGATCAGCAGCTGGTTGGCCAGCGGTGTGGGCATCAGAGACATGGGCCGCATTCTATCGCGCGACCCGCATCGCGGCATCGTGATGGGCGGGCGTAGCATGGGTCGGACGCCTGCGCGGCCCGGGCCGGTGCCCGCTGCGGTCTGCTCCAGCCGGTCGTGCCCCTTCGCGCTTGCCTTCAGGTACCCGGCTTGGCACCGTGAGCGAGGGATCCGGGATCGAGCGGTTCGCCTTCCTCCGTCCTGGAAGGCTCGAACTTCAACGCTCGGATCGGACAACTTCGGGGCCGAGTCCCCTCCTGCAACATCAACACCCACCCTCGGGCATGCCCATGTCTGGCTACTGCGATTCTGCCACCGGCCACCCGTTGCACGGCCCTTACCACGACCATGAATACGGCTTCCCGAGCCGCGATGAGGCGGTGCTGTTCGAACGCCTGCTGCTGGAGATCAACCAGGCCGGACTGAGCTGGGAAACCATGCTGCGCAAGCGCGATGGTTTCCGCCGCGCGTATGCCGGCTTCGACGTCGACACGGTCGCGGCCTACGGCGACGCCGACCGCGAACGCCTGCTCAACGACGCCGGGATCATCCGCAACCGCCTCAAGGTCGACGCGGCGATCCACAACGCCGGCGTGATCCAGCGCCTGCGCGCCTCGCACGGCAGCTTCGCCAACTGGCTGGATGCGCAGCTGCTGCTCGACGGCCGGCCGCGCGATAAGACCGGCTGGATCAAGCTGTTCAAGCAGACGTTCCGCTTCACCGGCGGCGAGATCACCAACGAGTTCCTGATGAGCCTGGGATACCTGCCCGGCACCCACCGCGAGAGCTGCCCGGTGTATGCGCGGATCGCCGCGCTCGATCCGCCGTGGCTGCGCGGGTCGCCGGATCGAACGGCCTGAAACGAGAAAGGGACGGCTGCCCGTCCCTCTCGTAAGGCATCGACGCGGTGCGCTCAGCGCACTTCGGCGACCTCGATCCCGTCCATGCCCGCCGCCAAAGTGCGCGCGTCGCCGCCCTGGGCGAGCTTGATGCGCAGGCGCACCTCATTCTGCGAGTCGGCGAAGCGCAGCGCGTCCTCGTAGGTGATCTCGCCGGCCTGGTAGAGCTCGAACAGGGCCTGGTCGAAGGTCTTCATGCCCAGCTGGGTCGATTCCTTCATGACCTCCTTGAGCTTGTGGATCTCGCCGTCGCGGATGTAGTCCTGCACCAGCGGCGTGCCCAGCAGGATCTCCATCGCCACGCGCCGCGCCTTGCCGTCCGGGGTCGGGATCAGCTGCTGCGCGACCACGCCCTTGAGGTTCAGCGACAGGTCCATCAGCAACTGGCCGCGGCGGTCTTCGGGGAAGAAGTTGATGATGCGGTCCATCGCCTGGTTGGCGTTGTTGGCGTGCAGCGTGCACAGCACCAGGTGGCCGGTCTCGGCGAACGCGATCGCGTGGTCCATGCCCTCGCGGGTGCGGACCTCGCCGATCATGATCACGTCGGGCGCCTGGCGCAGGGTGTTCTTGAGCGCGGCTTCCCAGCTGTCGGTGTCGATGCCGACTTCGCGCTGGGTGATGATGCAGCCCTCGTGCTTGTGCACGAATTCGATCGGGTCCTCGATCGTGATGATGTGGCCGGTCGAGTTCATGTTGCGGTAGCCGATCATCGCCGCCAGCGAGGTCGATTTGCCGGTGCCGGTGGCGCCGACGAAGATGATGATGCCGCGCTTGGTCATCGCCAGCGACTTGATGATCGGCGGCAGGTTCAGCTCTTCGACCGTCGGGATCTTGGTCTCGATCCGGCGCAGCACCATGCCGACCTGGTTGCGCTGGTAGAAGCACGACACGCGAAAGCGGCCCACGCCGGACACGCCGATCGCGAAGTTGCATTCGTGGGTCTTCTCGAACTCCTCGCGCTGCGACGGGCTCATCACGTTGAGCACCATGTCGCGGCTCTGCTGCGGGGTCAGCGCGTTCTCGGTGATCGGCGACAGCTTGCCGTTGACCTTCATGCACGGCGGCATGCCGGCGGTGATGAACAGGTCCGACGCCTTCTGGTGCGCCATCAGTTTCAGGAACGAGGTGAAGTCAATTGCGCTCATGCTTGCCTCCGTGAGGCTTGATTCTCGTGCGACCGGCGGAAAAACACGCCCCGCACCGCGCGCGGGGCGACAGGCGAATTACTCGAACAGGCGCTTGTCCTTGGCGTAGTCCTTGGCCTGCGGCCGCAGGATCAGGCCGCGCTTGACCAGGTCCTGCAGGTGCTGGTCGAGGGTCATCATCCCGAAGTTCTGGCCGGTCTGGATCGCGGAGTACATCTGCGCGACCTTGTCCTCGCGGATCAGGTTACGGATGGCCGGGATGCCGACCATGATTTCCCACGCCGCAGTGCGGCCGCCGCCAACCTTCTTCAGCAGCGCCTGCGAGATGACCGCACGCAGCGACTCGGACAGCATCGAACGCACCATCGGCTTCTCACCGGCGGGAAACACGTCGATGATGCGGTCGACGGTCTTCGCGGCCGACGAGGTGTGCAAGGTGCCAAACACCAGGTGGCCGGTTTCCGCGGCGGTCAGCGCCAGGCGGATGGTTTCCAGGTCGCGCAACTCGCCGACCAGGATGTAGTCGGGGTCTTCGCGCAGCGCCGAGCGCAACGCCTCGTTGAAGCCGTGCGTGTCGCGGTGCACTTCGCGCTGGTTGATCAGGCACTTCTGCGAGGTGTGCACGAACTCGATCGGATCCTCGACCGACAGGATGTGGCCGTACTCGTGCTTGTTGATGTGGTCGATCATCGCCGCCAGCGTGGTCGACTTGCCCGAGCCGGTCGGCCCGGTGACCAGGATCAGGCCCTGCGGCTGGTCGATCAGCTCCTTGAAGATGCGCGGACAGCCCAGGTCTTCCAGAGTCAGCACTTCGGACGGAATGGTGCGGAACACCGCGCCGGCGCCACGATTCTGGTTGAACGCGTTGACGCGGAAGCGCGCCAGGCCAGGGATTTCGAACGAGAAGTCGACCTCGAGGAATTCCTCGTAATCGCGCCGCTGCTTGTCCGACATGATGTCGTACACCAGCGAGTGGACCTGCTTGTGGTCCAGCGCGGGGATGTTGATGCGACGCACGTCGCCGTCGACACGGATCATCGGCGGCAGCCCGGCCGACAGGTGCAGGTCGGATGCTTTGTTCTTGACCGAAAACGCCAACAGCTCGGCGATATCCATTGCGTGCTCCCCCGCACTGCAAGCGAAACGACTGGAAAAAACTGGATTGAGCTTACCCCTGCGAGGCAGTATAGCCCCGGACCCGGGCCGCCAATCCAGCCCGATTGCCCGTTTCAACCACACGGTTTGAACAAGGAATCCCCGACGTGCTCGCCCCCGCCCTGCACGAGGTCCGGCAACGACTAGCTAACGCGGCGCTGGCCGCCCGCCGGCCAGCGCCGCAACTGTTGGCCGTAGCCAAAGCCCAGCCTGCGACGGCCGTCGCAGAACTGGCCGCGGCCGGGCAACGGGCGTTTGGCGAGAACTATGTTCAGGAAGCCGCGGCCAAGCAGACGCAACTGGCGACGCTGCCCGACTTGCCCGAGCTGGAGTGGCACCTGATCGGCCACCTGCAGTCCAACAAGGCACGCGACGCCGCCGTGCTGTTCGACTGGGTGCAGACGCTCGACCGCACGGGCCTGGTCGCGGCGCTGGCGCGGCACCGGCCCGCCGACCGGGCGCCGCTGAACGTGCTGATCCAGGTCAACATCGACGACGAAACCAGCAAGCACGGCTGCGAGCCGGGCGCGATGACGGCACTCGCGCAGGCCATCGCGGCCGAACCACGATTGCGGCTGCGTGGGCTGATGGTGATTCCGGCACCGCACGCCGACATCGAGGACCGGCGCCCGGCATTCGCGCGCGCACGCGCGCTGTTCGAGGCGCTGCGCGGCCAGCACCCGCACGCCGACACCCTGTCGATGGGCATGAGCGACGACTGCGCGATTGCGATCGCCGAAGGTGCGACGATGGTGCGGGTCGGCACCGCGCTGTTCGGCGCGCGAACCGGCAAGCCCCACCACCCCTGACCCCACTTTCCAGACGAGCGCGCCCTGCATGGACAAGCCCACGATCGCCTTCATCGGTGGCGGCAACATGGCCCGCAGCCTGATCGGCGGCCTGGTCGCGCGCGGCCATGCGGCCGCCTCGATCCGCGTCGCCGAACCGGTGCCGGAGTTGCGCGACGCGCTGGCCGCCGACTTCGGCGTGCAGGTGTTCGACAACGCCGGCGACGCGGCCGATGGCGCGGCACTGTGGCTGCTCGCGGTCAAGCCGCAGGTGATGCGCGCGGTCTGCGCGGAACTGACGACGATCGCCCAGGCGCAGCACCCGGTGGCGGTGTCGATCGCCGCCGGGATCACCGCCACGCAGCTGCAGCGCTGGCTCGGCGGGCCGCTGCCGATCGTGCGCGCGATGCCCAACACCCCGGCGCTGCTCGGCGCCGGCATCACCGGGCTGTACGCCAACGCCGAGACCGACCGCTCGCAGCGCGAACGCGCCTCGCAGCTGCTCGACGCGGTCGGCCCGACCGTGTGGCTCGACAACGAGATGCAGATGGACGCGGTCACGGCGGTGTCCGGCAGCGGGCCGGCCTACCTGTTCCTGCTGGCCGAGGCGATGCAGGCCGCAGGCGTGGCCCAGGGCCTGCCCCCAGAGGCGGCACGCACGCTGGTGCAACAGACCCTGCTGGGCGCGGCGACGATGCTGACGCAGTTGCCCGAGCCGGCCGGCGTGCTGCGCGCGCGGGTGACCTCGCCCGGCGGCACCACCCAGGCCGCGATCGAGACGTTCGAGGCCGGTGGCTTCCGCAGCCTGGTCGACCGCGCGATCGCGGCGGCCACCGAGCGCGGCCGCCAGTTGTCGGCGGCGAACGACTGAGCACGCGGCGCGGCCCGTCCGTCCCGCGACGCGTCATCCCCGATCCGATTCGAACGAAGCGAGGCCAGACCGATGCGAAGCCCACCGATCCGCTGCTACCTGCTGTCGCTCCTGGTCGGGGTGGGACTGCTGGCCTGCGGCAAAGGCCGCGAAAGCCCCGCGACGCCCGCCGTCGCGACCGCCGCAGCCGGCTACCAGGATGCCGTCAGCCGCGTCGGCGACGTCACCATCCGCGCCAGCGTGATCCAGACCTCGGCGCTGGCGCAGAGCGTCGCTGCGCAGTACGGCATCACGCGCGACGATCGCACGGTGCTGCTGCTGGTCGCCGTGCGCCAGGGCACCGAGGCACAGGAAACCGCGCTGCCGGCGCGCATCACCGCGACCGTCACCGACCTGCGCGGGCGGCGACAAGATATCGCCATGCGCGAGCTGCGCAGCGGCGAGCTGCTGGACTACGTCGGCACGGTGGAGGTGACGTTGCCCGACACGCTGCGCTTCGACCTGACGATCGTCCGCGAGGGCGGCGCCAGTTCGACGATGCAGTTCAACCGCGAGTTCTACCCGCGCTGAGTACTAGGCGTGGGTCTGCGCCCACGCGTGGATGTGTCCCGCGATCGCGCGCACGCCGTCGGTCAGCGCCGCCGGCCCGGGCTGCAGGATGATCGGCGACTTGATCTCGTGCAGCTGGCCGTCGCGCACCGCCGGGATCGTGTCCCAGCCGGCGCGCGCGGCCACCTTGCCGGGCTGGAATTTCTTGCCGCACCACGAGCCGAAGATGATGTCGGGCGCCTGCACGATCACCTGAGCCGGATCGGCGAGGATCCGGTGCTTGGCCAGCGACTCGGCCGCCTGCGCCGGGAACACGTCATCGCCGCCGGCGATGCGCACCAGTTCCGCGACCCAGCGGATGCCGCTGATCAGCGGCTCGTCCCATTCCTCGAAGTACACCTTCGGCCGCCGCGGCAAGGTCGCGGCCTGCGCCTGGATGACATCGAGCCCACGGCGCAGTTCGTCGGCGTAGGCGTTGGCCTTGTCCGCCGCCCCGACCAGCGCGCCGAGCCGGCGCACGTAATCGAGGATGCCCTCGACGCTGCGGTGGTTGCTGATCCACACCTCGATGCCGTGCTTGATCAGTTCGGCGGCGATCTCGGCCTGGATGTCGGAGAAGCCGACCACGAAGTCGGGTTGCAGCTTGAGGATCTCGCCGATTTTGGCGCTGGTGAACGCGCTGACCTTGGGCTTTTCCTTGCGCGCGATCGCCGGGCGCACGGTGAAGCCGCTGATGCCGACGATGCGGTGCTGCTCGCCGAGCGCGTACAGCGTCTCGGTCGGCTCCTCGGTGAGACAGACGATGCGTTGCGGGCCGGACTGCGGGCGCGCGGTCATGCGCCGGTTCCTTTGTAGCGTTCAAATGCGGGAACGGGGAACGGGGAACGGGGACGCAACCGCAAAAGCGAGGCGCGCTGCGCCTTGGCTTCCCTGTTCCCCGTTCCCCGTTCCCCGCCCGTCACGGATACAGCATCCGCTTCGACCAGTCGCCGGCGCGGTCGACCTCGTACAGCCAGCGCTCGTGCAGGCGGAAATCGGCGCCGTACCAGAACTCGATCTTTTCCGGGCGCACGCGCAGGCCGCTCCAGCGCAACGGCCGCGGCACATCGCGGCCTTCGAATTCGTGCTCGGCCTGGGCCAGGCGTTGCGCGAAGGCCTCGCGCGACTCCAGCGTCTCGGATTGCCGCGACGCCCAGGCGCCAAGCTGGCTGCCGCGCGGTCGCGAGGCGAAATAGGCATCGGCCTCGGCGTCGCCGACCACCTCGACCGTACCCTCGACCCGCACCTGCACGCCGAAGCGCACGCGCGGCCAGTGGAACAGCAGCGCCGCGTGCGGGTTGGCCTGCAGCTCGCGGCCCTTGCGCCCGTCCAGGTGGGTGTAGAACACGAAGCCGCGCGCGTCGTGTGCCTTCAGCAACACCGTGCGCGCGGCCGGCCGCGCGTCCAGGCCGGCGGTGGCGACGGTCATCGCGGTGGGGTCGGGTTCGCCGGCGGCGTGCGCTTCGGCGAACAGTTGCGCGAACGTCTCGTGGGCTTCGGCAAGCAGGAGGGGTGTCGTCATCGGCCTATTGTGGGCCGTCGCCGCAGCGAAATGTAGGAGCGCCTGGCCGCGGGGGCGCGCCTTGCGCAAGGCGCGCCCCCGCGCGTCGATCACTCGACGATGAAGGTCACGCGCAGGTTGGTGCGCCACTCCTGCACGTTGCCGGCGTCGTCGGTGACGACCTTGATCTCGTTGACCCAGGCGCCCTTGATGTTCTTGACCGACTCGGCGCACTTCTTCAGGCCGCTCTTGACCGCGTCCTCCATGCTGGTCTTGGACGAGGAATTGACTTCGATGATCTTGGCTACCGACATGGGACTCTCCTGGGGTTGCATCCGGCCGGCGTGGCCGCCGCCGGAGCCTGCGGTGCAGGAGCGGGCAGCCTAGGCGCGGGCTTGTTAAAGCGACGCTATCGGGCCATTGCGCTGCTAGCATCGGGGCAATGAATCCCGCCTCGAACCTGGTACTGGTCGGCCCGATGGGCGCCGGGAAATCCTGCATCGGCCGACGCCTGGCCGAACGCTTCGGGCTGTTGCTGGCCGATGCCGATCGCGAGATCGAGCAACGCACCGGCGCGGCGGTGACGACCATCTTCGAATGCGAGGGCGAACCGGGTTTCCGCGCCCGCGAGCGCGCGACGCTGGAGCAGTTGCTGGCCGGCGACGGGCTGCTGCTGGCGACCGGCGGTGGCGCGGTGCTGGACCCGGACAACCGTGCCCTGTTGCGCGCGCGCGGTTTCGTGGTGCACCTGCACGTCAGCGTCGAGCAGCAACTGGAGCGGCTGGCCCGCGACCGCAGCCGGCCGCTGCTGGCGCGCCCGGATCGCGAACAGGTACTGCGCGAGCTGGCGGTGACCCGCGCGCCGCTGTACGCGCAGGTCGCCGACCTGCGCTTCGATACCGACCACATGGCCGCGGCCGATGCGGCGGCACAATTGGCCCAGCAACTCGTCACGCGCTGGCAGCGCACCGGAGCGGCAGCATGAACAACACGCGGGTGGTGGAAGTCACTGGCCATGCCAGCTACGAGATCGTGATCGGCCCCGGACTGCTGGGCGACGGCGCGCGCCTGGCACGGCAAGTGCGCGGCCGCCACGCGTTGCTGGTCAGCGACCACAACGTCGCCAGGTTGTACGCCGAGCGGGTCGAGGCGGGCCTGCGCTTCGCGCGCCCCGGGCTGGCGCTGGCGCATTTCGTGATCCCCGCTGGCGAGCAGGAAAAAACCCTGGCCCGCTTCGGCGAGGCGCTCGATGCGCTGGCGTCGCTGGGCGCCACCCGCGACGCGACCGTGATCGCGCTCGGCGGCGGCGTGGTCGGCGACCTGGCCGGTTTCGTCGCCGCGTGCTGGATGCGCGGCATCGACCTGCTGCAGCTGCCGACCACACTGCTGGCGATGGTCGATTCGGCGATTGGCGGCAAGACCGCGGTCGACCTGCCCGCCGGCAAGAACCTGGTCGGCGCGTTCCACCAACCGCGCGCGGTGATCGCCGACACCGCCACCCTGGCCACCCTGCCCGACCGCGAGCTGCGCGCCGGCCTGGCCGAGGTGGTCAAGTACGGGGCGATCTTCGACGCCGGTTTCCTCGACTGGCTCGACGCCCGCGCCGAGGCGCTGCTGGCGCGCGACCCGGCGGTGCTGGGCGAGGCGATCGCGCGTTCCTGCCAGCACAAGGCCGACGTCGTCGCCCGCGACGTGTACGAGCATGGCGACCGGGCGATGCTCAATTTCGGCCACACGTTCGGCCACGCGATCGAGACCGAACAGGGCTACGCCGGCACCACCGGCGGCGGACTCAACCACGGCGAGGCGGTGGCGGTAGGCATGGTGCTGGCCGCACGGTTGTCGGCCGCGCTCGGCCGCGCGCCGCAGGCCGATGCGCTGCGATTGGGCCGGCTGCTGGGCAAGCTCGGCCTGCCGACCGCGATCCCGCCGGGACTGGACCCGGGCGCCCTGCTCGAGCGCATGCGCCTGGACAAGAAGGCCGACGCGGCCGGCCTGCGCTTCATCCTCTGGGACCACGCCGGCGCGGCGCGGATCGCCAGCGGGGTGGCCGAGGACGTGGTGCTGGACGTGCTACGCGCGGGCTGACCGGCCGGCAAAAGGCCGGGCAAGCGCGTCCGCGCTTACAATTCGCCGCATGCGCCTGCTCCTGCAACAACGCCCCGACGGCCCCGAAGCCCCGCGCTTCGTGCAACTGATGCTGCAACCCGACCTGCTGGGCGGCTGGACCCTGGTGCGCGAGAGCGGCCAGATCGGCGGCCGCAGCACGCTGCGGCGCGAGCAGTTCCTGGATCGCGACGCGGCCTTCCACGCGCTGGAGCAGGCGCGTGACCAGCAGCTCAAGCGCGGCCTGCAGCTGATGTTCGCGCAGGGTGAGGAAGCGCGCTCATGAATCGCCCTATCGGCGATTCATGCGCTTTCGAACGTCCGGCCGCTAGGCCGGGCCGGGCCGAGGAAGCGCGCTCATGAATCGCCCTATCGGCGATTCATGCGCTTTCGAACGCTCGGCCGCCAGGCCGGGCCGGGCCGAGGAAGCGCGCTCATGAATCGCCCTAGCGGCGATTCGTGCGCTTCCGCACGCGCGGCCACCAGGCCGGGCCGGACCGCCGACGCGCCGCGGTGATCCTCCCGTCGTAGTCGTAGGGCGGGTTTCAACCCGCCGATCGTGCAACGCGGCGGGTTGAAACCCGCCCTACAGTCCGCCACCCGAACCCCTTAGGAAAAGCCCTGTGCCAGCCCCGTTGAAGAACGACCGCTTCCTGCGCGCGCTGCGCCGCGAACCCGTGGACCACACCCCGGTGTGGCTGATGCGTCAGGCCGGCCGCTACCTGCCCGAGTACCGCGCCACCCGCGCCCAGGCCGGCAGCTTCCTGGCGCTGGCCAAGAACCCGGACCTGGCCTGCGAGGTCACCCTGCAGCCGCTGCGGCGCTTCCCGCTCGACGCGGCGATCCTGTTCTCCGACATCCTCACCGTGCCCGACGCGATGGGGCTTGGCCTGTACTTCGTCGAGGGCGAAGGCCCGAAGTTCGAGCGCCCGATCCGCTCCGCCGCCGATATCGACCGACTCGGCGTGCCGGACATGGAAACCGACCTGCGCTACGTGATGGACGCGGTGCGCGTGATCCGCCGCGAGCTCGACGGCAGCGTACCGCTGATTGGTTTCTCCGGCAGCCCGTGGACCCTGGCCTGCTACATGGTTGAGGGCGGCGGCAGCGACAACTACGCGAAGGTCAAGGCGCTCGCGCTCAACGACCCGCAGGCCATGCACAAGCTGCTCGAGGTCACCACCGACGCGGTGATCGCGTACTTGAATGCGCAACGCCTCGCCGGCGCGCAGGCGCTGCAGGTGTTCGACACCTGGGGCGGGGTGCTGTCGCCGTCGATGTACCGCGAGTTCTCGCTGCGCTACCTGCAACGCATCGCCGCCGAGTTGCCGCGAGGCGATGGCGCCGAGCACGCACCGCTGATCCTGTTCGGCAAGGGCAACGATCCCTACCTGGAAGAACTCGCCGCCAGCGGTGCTGAAGGCGTCGGCGTCGACTGGACCGTTGGCCTGGGCGAGGCCGCGCGTCGCGCCGGTGGCCGCGTCGCGATCCAGGGCAACCTCGATCCGGTCACCCTGTACGCCCAGCCCGATGCGATCCGCCGCGAGGTCGGACGCGCGCTCGACGACTACGCCGCCGGCAACGGCGGCTCGCGCGAAGGCCACGTCTTCAACCTCGGCCACGGCCTGTCGCCGGACATGGACCCGAGCCACGTCGGCGCGCTGGTCGATGCGGTGCATGAGCTCAGCGCGCGCTGAACGCGGCGCGGCAACCACGTAGCGGCTAAGGCGACGGTCGTCCGGCCCTGCGGAATGTTCCCCGCCATCGCGCGTCCGCCATCGTCTGCGCACTCGCTGCGTTGCCGCTGAGCACGGCCGGGGCCGCTTCGATGACGAATATTTCGCCATCCAGGTCCAGCAGGTACAGGTTGCCCGCCGCGTCCACCCCGAAGCTCGCGATGTTGGTGAAGGCACCCGCGTCGGGCGCGAAGTCGCCGTTTCGCACGGTGAATTCCGTGCTGGGCAACGTCGCGCCGATCGCGAAGCGCGCTACCGGCACCGACCAGACATTGGGGCGGACGAAGTCACCGAAGATGTACAGGCCGCGCAGCGACTCGACCGGCCCGCGGTAGACATGGCCGCCGGTGACCGAGTTGCCTTGTCGCAGGCCGGCGCCGTGGCCGTACTCGGTGACCGGGGGCGTCAAGCCCGCGCCCGGCTGGCCTTTGAACGGTTGCGTCCCCTCGAGCACCGACCAGCCGAAGTTGGCGCCGCCATCGCCCGGCCGCATCAGGTCGATCTCCTCGACCGCGCCTTGGCCGACATCGCCGATGAAGAGGTTGCCGGTCGCCGGATCGAAGCTGTTGCGGAACGGATTGCGAAGGCCGAACGCCCATATCTCGGCTGCACCGCCGCCGCCAGCGAACGGGTTGCCGGGCGGGATCGCATAGTCGCGGTTGGAATCAGCGGGAAACGCATCGCGGGAGGGATCGATGCGCAGGATCTTGCCCAGCAGCACATTGACGTTCTGGCCATTGTTGTCCGGATCGCCGACCCCGCCGCCGTCGCCGATCGCGATGTAGAGCGCCGCGTCCGGGCCGAAGGCGATCCAACCGCCGTTGTGGTTGCTGAGTGGATGGGGCACGCGCAGGATCACGTCGCCACTGGCCGGATCGGCGCGATCACGGTTGCCGGCGAGCGTGCGATAGCGGCGCACCTCGATCGTGCCCTGCGGATCGGTGACGAACACGTAGAACACGCCGCTGGTGGCGAAGTCCGGCGCCGTTGCGAAGCCGAGCAGGCCGCGTTCGCCATCGATGCTCAGCTGGCCGCTCAGGTCGAGGAACGGCACGGCGGCGGTGCTGCCGCTGGAGGGGGTGAGGATCTGCACCCGCCCGGGCAACTCGATCACGAACACCCGCCCCGACCCATCGGGCACGGGCGTCAGGAACACCGGCTCCTGGTAACCCAGCGCGACCCGGCGCACGCGGAAGCCGCTGCCGGCGACATCGGTCACGGTCACCGTCAGCAGCAGCGTCGCACTGGCGCTGCCGTCGCTCGCCGCCAACTGGACCTGGTAGGCGTTGTCGCGGTTGGCGTCGTTCGGCGCTTCGAAATCCGGCGGCACCAGGAACGACAGCGCGCCGGCGCCGGTGATGCGGAATGCCCCCTGGTCGGCGCCTCCCGCCAGCGAGAAGCTGACCGCGTTGCCGTCGGGATCGGTCGCCGTGGCGGTGTAGAAGACCGCGCTGGTGTCCTCGGGAACGGACTGCGCTGCCGGCGAGGTGAAGACCGGGGCCCGGTTGGCCGGGGGTGGCACCGCCGGCCCGCCGCCGCGACCCCTGCTGCCGCCACCGCCGCAGGCGGACAGCACCGCCACCATCGCCACGAAAGCCAGGACGCGACACGCGCGTCGTCCGAAGATCGCCATGGTGCTGCTCCCACGAGGGCACCCGCCGGATCATCCGCCCCGTCCCGCAGGCAGGCAAGCGCGGCTCAAGCCCACCGCGTCGAGGGCAGATGCGCCCTTGCGCGCGGTGATCGCGGTGATCCTGTTGATCTCCATCGCGCGCAAGCCGGCGCGCCAGGCCCGGAACCTCAGGCCGTCGATCCGGCGCAGGCCTCCAGCAATTCCCCGAGCATCCTGCCGGTCACCGGCTTGCGCAGGAACCGGTCGAAGCCGGCAGCCCGCGACAGCGGTTCGGCCTCGGCGTCGGCGCGCGCGGTCAACGCGACCAGCGGCGCGTCGTACCCCTGTCCCCGTAGGTAGCGGGCCAGCGCGAAGCCGTCCATGCCGGGCAGGTCCAAGTCGAGCAACAGCACGTCGAAGCGCGCCGTGGCGACCGACGTCAACGCTTCCAGGCCGTGCGCGGCATGGGTGACGCGGTGGCCCTGCGCGCGCAGCAGGCCGGTCACGACCTGCGCCACCATCGCGTCGTCCTCGACCAGCAGCACCGACAACTGACCAATTGCGCGAGGCGACGATGGCACCGCGCTCGCAACCGCGCCCGGCAGCTCGGCGGCGGGCAACGGCAGCGCGACGCGGAAGCAGGTGCCCACCCCCGGCGTGCTGTCGACGCCGATGCGGCCCGCCATCGCCGCGGCCAGTTCCTGGCAGATCGCCAGGCCCAGACCGCTGCCACCGTAGCGCGCCGCGGTGCGCGCGCCCTCGGCCTGTTCGAAGCGCCGGAACAGCCGCGCCTTCTGTTCCTGATTGAGGCCGGGACCGGTGTCGGCAACTTCGAACGCGACAGTGCTGCCGGCCTTGTCATCGGCCGACGCCATCGTTACCCGCAGCGAGACCCGGCCGTGTTCGGTGAACTTGATCGCGTTGCCGAGCAGGTTGAGAAGGATCTGCCGCACGCGGTTGGCATCGCCGCGCACGCCGCCTGGCAAGGCCGGTGCGATGTCGAGGTCGAACCGCAGTCCCCGCTCGCGCGCCAGCGGCCCCATCAACGCGGCGACGCCCTCGACAAGGTGCCGCAGGTCGAACGGTTCGTCGGCCAGCTCGAGCTTGCCCGACTCGATCCGCGACAGGTCCAGCGCGTCGTTGACCAGCCGCAGCAGGTGTTCGCCGGCGCCGCGGATCGCTTCGCCATAGCCCCGTTGCTGCGGATCCAGCGGCGTGGCGAGCAGCAGCTCGCTCATGCCCAGCACCCCGGTCATCGGCGTGCGCACCTCGTGGCCGAGGGTGGCCAGGAACCGGGTCTTGGCGAGCGAGGCCTGCCGGTCCACCTCGCGTTCGTGCTCGGCGCGCTGCCAGGCGTGGCGCTGGCGCAGGCGCCCGAAGTACTCGTCGGCGGCCCACCACAGCAGCAACCCCAGCAGCGCGAGGAACCCCGCCCAGGCCCACGGCGTGCGCCACCACGACGGCTCCACCCGGAAGCGCAACAGCTGCTCGCGCGCGGCGTTGCCGGCGCCGTCGGTCGCCCGCGCGCGCAAGGTGTAGTGGCCCGCGGGCAAGCCGGCGAGCACCCGCTCGCCGTTGTCGCCCTGCGCCACCCAGCCGTGGTCGTAGCCCTCCAGGCGGGTGAAATAGCGGCTCGCCTGCGGATCGTCGAACGCGAGCAGCCGCAACTGCACGCGCAGTTCGCGGTCGTGCGGCGACAGCACCGGCGCGGCCGGGTCGAGCGCCTGCCACTGGCCATCGCGACGCACCTCGACGCGATCCCATTGCAACGCTGGCTGCCGCGGCGCCGGATCGTCGGCGGTCGTGTCGAGCAGCACCACGCCGCCGTCGGCGAGCGCGGCGACCAGCACGCCGGCGTCGGTGAGCGTGATCGCGTGGTCGGAAAACTCCTGGCTGGTCAGGCCGTCGGCCAGCCCGAAGCGGCGCAGCATCCGCCGTTGCGGATCCCAGCGGAACAGACCGCGCAGGCTCGCCAGCCACACCCGGTGGCGGGCGTCGACATGCAGGCCCGAGCCTTCGACGCCGGGGATGCCCTGCGCACTGCCGACCCGCGTGACCAGGCGCCAGCTCGCGCCGTGGCGTCGGTAGTGCTCGAGGCCCGACAGGCGCTGCAACCACAGGGCATCAGCGCCGTCGAACGCGAACGCGAACGCGCGGTCGCCGCGGGCGATGCCCGCCACCGGCCGCAGCTTCCGGGCTGCGGCGTCCCAGCGGCTGAGGCCCGCCTCGCCGGCGACCCACAGCGCACCGTCGGCCGCGAACTTCATCGCCTCGATGTCGCCCACGCCCAGGCCTTGCTCCGGCCCGGGCAGGATCGTGGCGAGCACGCGGCCGCTGTCGGGATCGCGCTGCTGGATGCCGGCGCCGGAACACGACAGCCACACGCTGCCATCGGGCGCGACCTGCATCAGGTCGACCGGCCCGGCCAGCGGCGCGTCGCGCGCGGCATCGGCCCGCCATTCGCGCACCGCGCCGTGGCGGTCGATGCGCAGCAGGGCCGCGCGTTCGCCGACCCAGACGCGGCCCTGCCGGTCCTCGGCCACCGACACCGCGCGCCGATTCTCCATGCGCGCCTGGACGCGCGGCGGCAGCGACTCCACGGTGCCATCGGCAGCCAGCCGCTGGATCTCGCCGCGATGGCCGGCCAGCCACACGCCGCCGGCCGACGCGTTGGCCACGCCGCGGTAGAGGTCGCTGGCCAGCGCTCCGGGCGCGCGTGCGAACTGCGCGATCCGCCGCCAGTCCGGTCGCAGGTAGCCCAGGCCCGCCCCCGAGACCGGGAACCATAACGCGCCATCGGGCTGCCGCAGGATCTGGTACATCGGCCGCACCGGGCCGTGCTCGCCGACCGGCACCGGGTGCGGCACCGCGCCGGGGGTGACGCGCCACAGGTTGCGGTGGCTGGCCAGCCAGTGGCCGCCACGGTCGGGCACCACCGCGAACACCGCGTTGGGCCACGCGAACATCGCCGACCACGCCGGCTGCGACCAGCGGCCGTCGGCTTCGAGCCGATGCACGCCACTGCCCGCGCCGACCCACAACGCGCGGCCTTCGGCAGTGATCGAGAAGATCGTCGGCGCCGGGTTGTGGCCGGGCAAACCCACACGCTCGAAATCGCGCCCGCTCCAGCGTGCCAGGCCGAGCGTGGTGCCGACCCAGAGGCGACCGGCGCCGTCGACGCTCAGCGACAGCACGGTATCCGAAGGCAGGCTGCGGCTGTCGCCTTCCTTCGGCATGAAACGGGTAATGCGGCCATCGCGCTCGAGCCGGTGCAGGCCGCCGCCGAAGGTGCCGAACCACAGCGCGCCGGCGTGGCTGGCGATGGCCCAGGTGTCGTCGCTGCCGATCGCCGGATGCGCGGCCTTGCGGTAGTGGCGGAAGCCTGCGCGGTCGGCGTCGAGCACGCTCAGGCCGCGGCCTTCGATCGCGACCCAGACGCGGTCGTCGGGGTCGACGTGCAACGCGGCGATGTAGTTGCCGGGTAGCGCGCCGCGCTCGCCAGGCAGGTGCCGCCACACGCGCATGCCGACGCCGTCGTAGCGCGCCAGGCCATCGGTGGTCGCGACCCAGAGGTAGCCGGCGCGGTCGAGCGCCATGCCGTTGACGTTGCTCGACGGCAAGCCGTCCTCGACGCCGATCAAGCGCAGCCGCGGGGACTCGGGGATCGCGGCGTCCACGCGCCCGATCCCGCCAAGCACGACCACGAAGACCACGGCGGCCAGCCGCCACCAGCGCATGCGTTCCATCGCTTCCCCTTGCCATCCATTGCCAGCGCCGCCCCGCACCGGCAGCCGCGAATCCCTGGCCGCATGCTCGCAACGCAGCGTTGCCGGCGCAACCCGACGCATTCAGCCCGCTGCGCCTACCATGTGCGCGTGCCCAGACCGGGCGTCGCTGGAGCCCCGCATGCCATCCGCGCGCGCAGCTGTCCTGACCCTCGCGGCCCTGCTGGTCGCCGCCGTGCCGATGCGCGTGATCGCCGCGGACCCGGCGGGCTACGCACTCGACCCGGTGCACACGCGGGTGCTGTTCGCGGTCTCACACGCGGGGTTCTCCCAGGCGCTGGGCACCGTCTCGGGCAGCACCGGCACCCTCTGGTTCGATCGCGACGACTGGCGCAGCGCCCGCCTGGACGTGCGCGTGCCACTGGCACGTCTGGACCTCGGTGATCCGAAGTGGAATGCCGCCGCGCTGGCCAGCAACCTGCTCGACGGCGACCGCCATCCCGAAGCGCGCTTCGTCTCGCGCACGGTCGAACCGGTGGATGCCGACCAAGCGCTGGTCTGCGGCGAGCTCACCCTGCGCGCGGTCACCCGCCCGCTGTGCCTGGACGTCACCTTCAACCAGCTCAAGCGCCACCCGCTGCCGCCGTTCCGCCGCACCGTGGGGTTCTCGGCCAGCGCCACCCTGAGCCGCGCCGACTACGGCATCGATGCGTGGAAGTCGGTGATCGGCGATGAAGTCGAGTTGCGGATCGAGGCCGAGGCGGTGCGCAGCAACCGCGCCGACGAGACCCTCGACGCGAGCGACGAGGTCGCCGCACCGATCGCCGAACCCGCGGCGCCGCCGGAGCCCGTGCAAGACCCGCCCACCGACCCGAGCCCGGAGCCCGTGCCATGACCTGGAAGAATCCCGTCGACCGCTGGGGCGCGATCAGCCAGTTGCTGCACTGGTCGATCGTGGTGCTGCTCACCGCGATCGCGGTGCTCGGCCTGTACATGGTCGACCTGCCCAACAGTCCCGACAAGATCAAGCTGTACTCGCTGCACAAGTCGCTGGGCCTGACCCTGCTCGGGTTGCTGCTGCTGCGCATCGGCTGGCGGGTGTACGCCGGCGCGCCGCACCCGGTCGCTGGCACCCCGGCCTGGCAGGAACGCATCGCCACCGCCACGCATGCCGCGATGTACGTGCTGATGTTCGCGCTGCCGGTGTCGGGCTGGGTGCTGAACTCGGCCGCCGGCTACCCGCTGCAGTGGTTCGGGCTGTTCAACCTGCCGCGCATCGTCGCCAACGACGCCGAGCTGCACGAGCTGGCCGAGTCCCTGCACGAGGCCGGCTTCTGGCTGCTGCTGGCGCTCGTGCTCGCGCACGCCGGCGCCGCGTTCTACCACCACCTGTTCCAGCACGACGCCACCCTGACGCGGATGTTGCCGCGCCGTCGTGCGCCCCCATCCGATGCTCCGGAGAACCGCCATGTCGTCTGAATCGTTTGCCTGTTGGATTTTCCGCTCGATGGCCGCGCTTGCGATCGGCGCGGCCACGTTCGCGATCGCCGCGCCCGCGCAGGCGGCCGATTACGTCCAGGCGCCCGGCTCCACGCTGACGTTCGCGACCAGGTATCAGGGCGAGGTGTTCGTCGGCCGACTGCCGGGCTTCAGCACCCGGCTCAGCTTCGATCCGAAGCAGCTGGCTAGCGCGAAACTCGAGGTCAGCATTCCGCTGGCCGGCGTCAGCGTGGCCAACCCCGACGGCGACGACACCCTCAAGGGCGCGGAATTCTTCCACGTCGCCAAGTTCCCGCAGGCGCGCTTCAGTGCCAGCAAATTCCGCAGCCTCGGCGGCGGCAAGTACGCCGCCGACGGCAGCCTGACCCTGCGCGGGATCAGCAAGCCGGTGACCTTGAACTTCAGCTGGAGTGCGGGTGCCAAGCCGGTGCTGCTCGGCCAGGCGACGGTGAAGCGGCTGGACTTCGGCGTCGGCGGCGGCGAGTGGGCGGATACCGAACTGCTGCCCAACGAGGTCGCGGTCAGCACCAAGGTGGTGTTCGCGCCGGCGAAGTGAGCTTGCTTGTCGCTCCCTGCTGAAAGCGGCGGCCTGTCTGCCCGTCTTGGAGAAGCTGCCTGTCTCCCCTCTTTGGAAAAGAGGGGCCGGGGGAGATTCGCTTCTGCTCGAGCAACGCCTCGGCCGCGATGTCTCCCAAAGGTAACGGCGAAAGCAAATCTCCCCTAGCCCCTCTTTTTCAAAGAGGGGAACCAAGCCTCAGGCCGCTAGAAATGCCTGCAACATCGCGACATCGAATGGCCACTCCAGCTCGATGCCCCGCGCCTCGTCGCGCAGCACCGGCACGCGCACGCCGTAACGCACTTCCAGCGCATCGTCGCCATCGATGAACACGCTCTCGAACTCCGGCGCGGGCGCGCGCGCCAGCACCTCCAGCGCCAGGTCGCACAGGTGGCAGTCGTCGCGTTGGAACAGCGTCAGCGTGGTCATCGGCAATGCGGCGAGGTACGGCGGGGGCCCGCGGGTGGCGGCGCGTAGAATAGCGGTTTCGCCCCGTTTGCCATCCCTCGCGGGGCCTCTTGGAGTAACC
This sequence comes from Lysobacter koreensis, assembly GCF_042677045.1. NCBI lineage: Bacteria > Pseudomonadati > Pseudomonadota > Gammaproteobacteria > Lysobacterales > Lysobacteraceae > Lysobacter > Lysobacter koreensis. Next base: position 700,722 of record NZ_JBHTIH010000003.1, on the reverse strand, counting down.
CGCACGTGGCCGTCAGCACCTTCGACCTGTTCAAGATCGGCATCGGGCCGAGCTCCTCGCACACCGTCGGCCCGATGCGCGCCGCCGCGCGCTTCGTCGAGCGCTGGTTGCTCGAAGGCGGTGCCGGCGATGGCAGCGAACTGGCGCGCACCACGCGCATCCGCGCCGAGGTGTTCGGCTCGCTCGCCCTCACCGGCCGCGGCCACGGCACCGACAAGGCGGTATTGATGGGCCTGGAGGGCCACTGGCCGAACCAGATCGACCCCGACGTGATCCCCGCCGCGCTCGAACGCATCCGCGCCAGCAAGCGCATCAAGCTGTTCGGGCGCCACGAGATCGGCTTCGACGAGAAGCGCGACCTGGTCATGAACAAGCGGCAGAAGCTGCCGTTCCACACCAACGGCATGCGCTTCACCGCGTTCGACGCGGCCGGCGACGTGATCGCCACGCGCGACTACTACTCGGTCGGCGGCGGCTTCGTGGTCAACCAGGACGAGGCGGCCGAGGACCGCATCGTTGCCGACGAGACCGAGCTGCCGCATCCGTTCCACTCCGGCGACGAGTTGCTCGCGCGCGCCGAGGCCAGCGGCCTGAGCATCGCCCAACTGATGTTCGCCAACGAGCAGGCGTGGCGCACGCCGGCGCAGATCGAAGCGGGCATCGACGAGATCTGGACCGCGATGCAGGCCTGCGTCGCGCGCGGCATCCGCGAGGAAGGCACCCTGCCCGGCGGACTGCACGTCAAGCGCCGCGCCCCCGCGCTGCATGCCGAACTGTCGAGCAAGCCCGAGGCGGCGATGCGCGACCCGCTGACCACGCTCGACTGGGTCAACCTGTACGCGCTCGCGGTCAACGAGGAGAACGCCGCCGGTGGCCGCGTCGTAACCGCACCGACCAACGGCGCGGCCGGGATCATTCCGTCGGTGCTGCACTACTACGACCGCTTCATCTCGGGCGCCAACATCGAGGGCATCCGCACGTTCCTGCTGACCGCGGCCGCGGTCGGCATCCTCTACAAGGAAAACGCCTCGATCAGCGGCGCCGAAGTCGGCTGCCAGGGCGAGGTCGGGGTGGCTTGCTCGATGGCCGCCGCGGGCCTCACCGCGGCGCTCGGCGGCAGCGCCGGGCAGATCGAGAACGCCGCCGAGATCGGCATGGAGCACAACCTCGGCCTGACTTGCGACCCGATTGGAGGGCTGGTGCAGATCCCGTGCATCGAGCGCAACGCGATGGGCTCGGTCAAGGCGATCAACGCCAGCCGCATGGCGATGCGCGGCGACGGCAAGCACAAGGTGTCGCTGGACAAGGTCATCCGGACCATGCGCGACACCGGCCGCGACATGCAGGACAAGTACAAGGAAACCTCGCGCGGCGGCTTGGCGGTCAACGTGATCGAGTGCTGATGGCGTGACCCGCGTCGTCCTCTTGCCCGGGCTGGACGGTGGCGGCGAGTTGCTGGCCGAGTTCGCCGCGGCGCTCGCGCCCGAATTCACCGCGACCGTGGTGAGCTACCCGCGCGACGTCGGCCTGGACTACGCTGCGCTCACCGCCCTCGTTTGCGAACGGCTGCCGCGCGACGAGCCGTTCGCGCTGGTCGCCGAATCGTTCTCCGGCCCGGTCGCGATCATGCTGGCGGCGTCGCGCCCGGAAGGATTGCTCGGCGTGGTGCTGTGCGCCTCGTTCGCGACCGCGCCACGGCCACGGTTGCGGGCATTCACCGGCCTGTTGCGGGCGCTGCCCTTCCGCTGGTTCCCCACTGGCCTGCTGATGCCGCTGCTGATGGGGCGGTGGTCGTCGCGCGCCTGGTCGCGCCGCGTGCACGACGCGGTCCGCGCCGTGCAGCCCGCGGTGCTGCGGCGCCGCTTGCTGGACGTCGGCACGGTCGACGTGAGCGCGCTGGTCGCTGAAATTAACTGCCCGCTGCTGTACCTGCAGGCCAGTCGCGACCGGTTGGTGCCGTACGAGGCGTGGGTGACGATCCGCGACCGCAGCCGCCACGCGGTATGCATCGAGATCGAAGGCCCGCATTTCCTGCTGCAGGCCCGGCCCGAGGAATGCGCCGCGGCGATCAAACGCTGAGCCGGCATCGAGCGGGCGGAACGAGCGGATCGAGACGGAATCACCGAACGCCGCGCCGGCGGCTGGTCGCATCTGGCGTTACCGGCCGGCGATGCGCAACACGTCGTCGAGCAGGCCCGCGGCGGTGACCTGCGCGCCGGCGCCGGGGCCCTGGATCAGCAGCGGCTGTTCGCGGTAACGGTCCGACCAGATCGCGACGCGGTTGTCGGTGCCGGTGCCGCCGGCGAGCGGGTGGTCGAACGCCAGGGTTTCGAGTCCGACGCGAGCCTGGGCTCCGCCGCACGCATCGCGCTCGAGCCGGGCGATGAAGCGCAGCTTGCCGCCGGCTTTCCAAGCCTGCGCGAAGCGCTCGCGCAGGGTGGCGTCGAGCGACGGCAGCGCGGCGTCGACCTCGCCCGCCGACAGCGCGGCCAGCTGCGGCGGCACCAACGAACTTACCTCGACCTCCCCGGCCTCCAACTGCACGCCCGCCGCGCGCGCCAGGATCAGCAGCTTGCGCCGCACGTCCTCGCCCGACAGGTCGTCGCGCGGGTCGGGCTCGGTGTAACCGGCCACGCGCGCCGCGCGCACGAACGCCGAGAACGGCCGCAGACCGTCGTAGTAGTTGAACAGCCACGCCAGCGAGCCCGACAGCACGCCGGCGACCGCATGGATGCGGTCGCCGCCGGCCTGCAGTTCGCGCAGCGAGCGCAGCAGCGGCAGGCCGGCGCCGACGGTGGCGCTGTCGCCGTACTGGCTGCCACCGTGCGCGGCCGCTGCCTGGATCGCCCGCCAGCGCGCCAGCGACGTGCCCTGGCCGAGCTTGCAGGCGGTCACGACGTGGATGCCTTGCGCGAGCCACTGCGCGTGTTGCCCGGCGACCGCCTCGCTGGCAGTGGCGTCGATCACGATGCGGGTGCCAAGCTGGCCCAGCGTCGCCACCAGCCCGTAACGTTCGGCCTTCGCGTCCTGTGCCTGCAACGCGTCGACGCCACAGGCCGGCGCTTCCGCCAAGCGCGCGTGGAACGCCGCCCCGGCCCGGCGCGGACACAACCCTCCGGCGTCCGCGAGCACGCGGCGCGTGTTGGCGACATGCACCAGCGATACGCGTGTGCCAAGCGGCGTACCCGACCACCCCGCCAACCGCGCCAGCACCGCGCGCCCGACCGTGCCGGTGCCGAGCAAGGCGACGCGAGCCGGCGCGGCGACGGCGCGCGCGTCTCGGGCGTGCTCGACCCCGGCAATGACCGCGCTCATTTCACCACGCGTTTCGAAGCGTCGATCACCAACTGCACCCGCTCCAGCGCGGCGGCGACATCGGCGCACAGGTCGTCCGCGTGCTCGATGCCCACCGACAGCCGCAGCAGGCCATCGCCGATCCCGGCCGCGACACGCGCTTCGGCCGACATCGCCGCGTGCGTCATCGTCGCCGGATGCGCGATCAGGCTTTCGACGCCGCCCAGCGATTCGGCCAGGGTGAAGCACCGCAGGCCGCCGAGGAATGCGCGCACCGCGGGCTCGACATCGGCATGCCCGCCACCGTCGATCTCGACGCTCAGCATCGCGCCGAACCCGTGCTGCTGGCGGGCGGCCACCGCGTGGCCCGGATCGCCTTCCAGTCCCGGGTAGTGCACGGCGCGCACCGCCGGGTGCGCGCCCAGCAACGCGACCAGCGCCTGCGTATTTTCCTGGTGCACGCGCAGGCGCGCGTCGAGCGTGCGCAGGCCACGCAACGTGAGGAAGCTGTCGAACGGCGAACCGGTAAGCCCCAGCGCGTTCGCCCACCACGCCAGCTGCTCGTGGTGCGCCGGGTCGCGCGCGACCACTGCGCCGCCGACCACGTCGCTATGGCCGTTGATGTACTTGGTGGTCGAGTGCACCACCAGGTCGGCGCCGAACGCGATGGGTTGCTGCAGCGCGGGCGACAGGAAAGTGTTGTCGACCACCGCCAGCGCGCCGGCCGCGTGTGCGGCCTCGATCACGAAGCGCAGGTCGGTGATGCGCAGCAGCGGGTTCGACGGCGTCTCGATCCAGACCAGCGCCGGCTTGCGCGCCAGCGCTTCGGTCAACGCACGCGGGTCGGTGAGGTCGGCGGTGACCAGCTCGAACGCGCCCTTGGCAGCGAGTGCGTTGAATAGCCGCCAACTGCCGCCGTAGCCGTCGTGCGGTACAACGATCCGATCGCCGGGCTTCAGGAACGCGTGCAGCACCAGCGTGATCGCGGCCATGCCGGTCGCGGTGACCACGCCGCCGGCGCCGCCTTCGAGTTCGGCCAGTGCCTCGCCGAGCAGGTTGCGGGTGGGGTTGCCGCTGCGCGTGTAGTCGTAGCGGCGCTTGTCGTTGAAGCCGGCGAAACTGAAGTTCGACGACAGCACGATCGGTGGCGTGACCGCGCCAAACGCGCTGTCGCGGTCGATGCCCGCGCGCACCGCCGCGGTACAGCGGTGCAGCGGGCGGTTAGCGGCCTGGTGCGGGCCAGGCGAAATCACGTGGGTGTTCATGCCGCCACCTCCGCGCAGTCCGACAGCGCCTCGCGCAGCACCGCGGCGACCGCGCCGTCTTCCTTGAGGAATGCGTCGTGCCCGTACGCCGAGCGCAGCACGTGCAAGCGGGTCTCCCCGCGCAGGCGCTCGACCAGCGAGTACGCGTCCTCCAGCGGCACCAGCCGGTCCTCGGCGACCGCGACCACGGTCACCGGCACCCGGATCCGTTCGGGCTCGACGCACTGCAGGTCCAGCGATTCGGACAGCCGCACGAACGCGGTCGGCGACGTGCGCGCCACGTACTTGCTACTGGCGTGGTCGAGGTAGTCCTCGGCACCTACGCGCACGTGGCCGTTGACGACGTGTGCCGCACCGAAGCGGGTCGCGAACTCCTCCGGCGTGCGGTAGCTCAGGATCGCCAGCTGCCGCGCCAATGCCAAGCCATGCGCCTCGTCGCATTGCAATGCGCCCAGCGCCACCGCCTGCCGCTGCACCGCGCGCCACGCGCTGGAGTACGGGTGCGACGTATGCGTGCCGCTGATCGCGACCAGCTGCTGCAGGCGGGCGCCGTGGCGCGCGGCAAACTGCAGGCCGACCATCGCCCCGTACGAACTGCCGACGAACGTGTGCAGGCGCGCGATGCCGAGCACGTCGAGCAGCGCCGCGACCGCGTCGGCCTGGTCGGCGGGGTCGATTACGACGTCCAACTTGCCGTCGCTGCCGAGCCAGTCGAACGCGACGACGCAGTGCGCGCGCGGATCCAGCGCGCGGCCGGCGCCGACCTGCGCGTCCCACCAGCCCGGTTCGGTGAACTGAATGCTCGCGGCGACGTGGCGGTGCGCGGAAATGCCACCGGCGACGAACACCGCCGGCTGGGCGAGGTCGCCGAGCAGCTCGTAGCGCAGCGCGATGCGCTGACGGCCGGCGTGGCGTAGCTCGAGTTCGACGAAGCGCTCGCCGCGGGTCGCGGCAGGCGCCGCGGTGCTGCCGAACCGCCGCAGCGCGGTGGCGAGGTCGACGAAGGCGTGCGGGGATTCGCTGCGGGCGGATTGGCTGGTCAGGCTCATGGCGGGCTTCCGTGGTGGCGGGGCCATCGAGCCGGCGTTGCCGCGCGCACCGGGGTGCACGACGCAACCATCTTCCGGTGGCTCCGCGCCGTGGGCGCGCGGATCACCGCAGGATTTGGCACCTGGCGCGGCTCGCGCTGCGCTGGTTGCCCCGGCTTCAAAGGGCCTGTCCCTCTGCCGGTCTCGATGGATGGCCGCAGTCTGCCAGCGGCTCGGCGCGTATGTCAATCGCTCTATCCGCATACAGAGATATGTAATCGCGGTCTCGATCGCGGTCGCCTATTCCGCGACGCCGCGAATACACTGCGACCATGAATCCCCGTCTGCTGAATGCGGCGCTGCTCGCCGCCCTGTTGAGCGCCTGCGCCACTACCGCGCCGCAACCCGACCCCACCTCCGTCGCGCATTCGACTCCAGTCCGGCCGCCCCCCGATTTGCTCACCGTGCCAGAGCGCTACAGCTCCGAGGACAGCACCCAGGACGAACTGGATTCGCTCGCGACCTGGCCGGCCGAGGACGGCCGCACCTGGCTGATCGCGTCGGCCAAGTCGACCCACCGGCTGGTGGTGTTCGATGCCGACAGCGGCGAGCGGCTGCGCACGTTCGGCGGCGAAGGCAACGGCCCGGGCCAGTTCAACCGGCCCAACGGCGTGGCCGTGCACGGCGACCAGTTGTTCGTGGTCGAGCGCGATAACCACCGGGTGCAGGTGTTCTCGCTGCCCGACCTCGCCCCGATCGGCAGCTTCGGCGGCAGCGAGTTGCGCAGCCCCTACGGCATCTGGCTGACCGAGACCGAGCCGGGCGAGCTGGAGGTCTACATCACCGACAGCTTCATGTACGGCAAGCGGTTCGATGAAGTCCCGCCGTTCGCCGAACTCGACCAGCGCGTGCGCCGCTACCGCGTCAAGTTCGACCAGGCCGGGCGGCTGATGGCGAACTACGGCGGCTCGTTCGGCGACACCCGCGAGGCCGCGGCGCTGCGCATGGTCGAATCGATCGCCGGCGATCCGGCCAACGACCGCATCCTGGTCGCCGACGAGGACCGCCGCCACGAATCGACGCTGCGCGAGTACACCTTCAGCGGCAAGTACACCGGCCGCAGCCTGCCGCAGGCCAGCTTCGGCGCCGAGGCCGAGGGCGTCGCGCTGTGGACCTGCCCGGACGGCAGCGGCTACTGGATCGCGGTCGACCAGCTTGCGCCGCTGACGATCTTCCACCTGTTCGATCGGGTCACGCTCGAGCCGCGTGGCAGCTTCCAGGGCCAGCTCACCGCCCACACCGACGGCGTCGCCCTGCACGCGGCGGCCACGCCGAGCTTCCCCGGCGGCGCGCTGTTCGCGGTCCACGACGACAAGGCAGTGACCGCGTTCGACCTGCGCGACGTCGCCAAGGCGCTGTCGCTCACGCGGGGCTGCATCGAGTAGCCCGATGCGCGCGCCCGCCTCCCTCGCACTTGCACTCGCGCTGGCCACCCTCGCCGGCGCGGTGCCGGTGGCCGATGCCGCCAAGGTCTACCGCTGGACCGACCGCAACGGCGTCACCCATTACGGCGACCGCGCGCCCGACGCGCCGCTGTCGCAGGTCAAGGTGATCCCGGTGCCGGTCGAGCCCGGCGCGATCGCGCGGCTGCGGGTCGAGGCCGACGGCCACCGCTACCTGGCCTGGGCCGACAACAGCCTGGCCGGGCCGATCGAGGTGATGCTGCGCTTCGGCCGCAACAACAACATGGCCGGCGACCCCGACCTGCCGGCACGCGCCACCGTCGGCGCGCGCGGCAGCACCCTGGTCGCGGTGCTGAGCACCGCCGACCCGAGCCGGGGCGGCGATTTCGAGCTGCGCATGGATAGCCTGCCCGGCGATCCCAGCGCGCGCCCGCGTGAGGTCGAGTACCTGCTGCCGCTGCGGCAGGCGAGCTTGCGCATCGACCAGGGTTACGGCGGCAGCTTCAGCCACACCGACCCGCAGAACCGCTACGCGGTGGATTTCGCCGCGCAGATCGGCACCCCGGTGCTGGCCGCGCGCGAGGGGACGGTGATGCAGGTCGAATCCGATTTCGAGAAGGCGGGGCTGAACCTGGAGAAGTACGGCGGCCGCGCCAACTTCATCCGCATCCTGCACGACGACGGCAGCATGACCCTGTACGCGCACCTCAAGGCCGACGGCGTGCTGGCACGGGTCGGCCAGCGCGTGCGCGCCGGCCAGCAGATCGGCCTGTCGGGCAACACCGGCTTCACCACCGGCCCACACCTGCACTTCGCGGTGCAGGTCAACCGCGGCATGCGGCTGGAATCGCTGCCGTTCCAGATGTCCGGCCCGGGCGGCCCGCTGCGGATCAGCGACGGCGGCAATGCCGCGCGCATGGTGCGCCCGGGCCGTTAGGCTCCCTCCCCCTCCGGGAGAGGGCTGGGGTGAGGGTTCGGCGAAGCGGCAGACCTTCGACCCCTCGCCGCAAACGATGACCTGACGCGAGCACGTTCGAGATCATCCCTTCGCCGAGCCCTCACACCCCAGGGGTGCTTCCTGCGGGGCGTCCGCCCGGAGCCTGTCCTGAGCAACGCCGAAGGGGACACCTTCTCCCGAGGGGAGAAGGGAAAAATCCCGGCGCCGGCTATAATCCGCCCCCTTCCCCGCTTCCCGACGCGCCTTCCCGCGCGCCGCGCCCATGTCCGACGTTTCCCTCGAAGCCCTGCGCCGCCGCACGTTCGCGATCATTTCGCACCCCGACGCCGGCAAGACCACGCTGACCGAAAAACTGCTGCTGTTCGGCGGCGCGATCCAGATGGCCGGCTCGGTCAAGGGCCGCAAGGCCGCGCGCCACGCGACCTCGGACTGGATGGCGCTGGAAAAGGAGCGCGGCATCTCGGTGACCAGTTCGGTGATGCAGTTCCCGTACGAGGGCCGCATCGTCAACCTGCTCGACACCCCCGGCCACGCCGACTTCGGCGAGGACACCTACCGGGTGCTGACCGCGGTCGACTCGGCGCTGATGGTGATCGACGTGGCCAAGGGCGTCGAGGAACGCACGATCAAGCTGATGGAGGTCTGCCGGCTGCGCGACACGCCGATCATGACCTTCATCAACAAGCTCGACCGCGAGGGTAAAAATCCCATTGACCTGCTGGATGAAGTCGAAAGCGTGCTCGGCATCCAGTGCGCGCCGATCACCTGGCCGATCGGCATGGGCCAACGCCTAAAGGGCGTCGTGCACCTGCTTACCGGCGAGGTCCACCTGTTCGAACAGGGCCGCAACTTCACCCGCCAGGACTCCACCATCTTCGCCTCGATCGACGACCCGGCACTGGAAGCCCGGATCGGTGCCGACGCGCTGCGCGAAGTGCGCGACGAACTGGAACTGGTGCAGGGCGCCTCGCACCCGTTCGACAAGGAGGCCTACCTGGCCGGCAAGCAGACGCCGGTGTCGTTCGGCTCGGCGGTCAACAACTTCGGCGTGCAGATCCTGCTCGACTTCTTCGTCCAGCACGCCCCGCCGCCGAAGCAGCGCGCGACCACCACCCGCGACGTTGCCCCCAACGAGGAGCCGCTCAGCGGCTTCGTGTTCAAGATCCAGGCGAACATGGACCCGCAGCACCGCGACCGGGTGGCGTTCATGCGCATCTGCTCGGGCAAGTTCAGCGCCGGCATGAAGGCGTTCCACGTGCGCGCCGGCAAGGAAGTGAAGCTCGCCAACGCACTGACGTTCATGGCCTCGGACCGCGAGATCGCCGAGAGCGCGTATTCCGGCGACGTGATCGGCATTCACAACCACGGCACGATCTCGATCGGCGACAGCTTCACCGAGGGCGAGCCACTGTCGTTCACCGGCATCCCGAACTTCGCGCCGGAGCTGTTCCGCCGCGCGCGCCTGCGCGACCCGCTCAAGCTCAAGCAGCTGCAGAAGGGCCTGGCGCAGCTGTCGGAGGAAGGCGCGACCCAGTTCTTCAAGCCGCTGATGAGCAACGACCTGATCCTCGGCGCAGTCGGCGTGCTCCAGTTTGAGGTCGTCGCCTACCGCCTCAAGGACGAGTACGGCGTCGACGCCAGCTTCGAACAGGTGGCGGTGTCGACCGCGCGCTGGATCCGCTGCGACAACGCGAAGAAGCTCGAGGAGTTCCGCGACAAGAACGCGAGCTACCTCGCGCTCGACGCGGCAGGCCACCTGGTCTACCTCGCGCCGACCCGGGTCAACCTGCAGCTCGCGCAGGAACGCGCGCCGGACGTGCAGTTCCTGGCCACGCGCGAGCATGCGCACGCGATTGCGCTCGACTGATGCAGCGTACGACCCCCTTTTCCGGCATCCTGGGCCATCAATGAGCAAGACCTACCGCGACCCGATCCAGACCCGCATCGAGCGCCCGCAACGCCTCGCGGCCGTGGTGCGCACGGGACTGCTGGACACGCCGCCGGAGCCCAGCCTCGACCAACTAACCGCGTTGGCGGCCCAGCGGTTGGGGGTCCCAGCCACCTTCATTTCCCTGGTCGATCGCGACCGGGATTTCTACAAGAGCCATTTCGGTTTCGGCGAGCCGCTGAACTCGGTGCGGCAGCTGGAAGGACGCACCTTCTGCCACTACGCGATCGGCTCCGACCAGCCGCTGGTCATCGACGACACCACCCGCGACCCGGTCTACCGCGATGTCCCCACGGTCACCACCTTGGGCGTGCGCTCGTACCTGGGCGTGCCCTTGGTGATGGAGGATGGCGAGGTCATCGGCAGCTTCTGCGCGATCGACTTCGAGCCGCGCCATTGGCGCAGCGAGGATGTGGCGACGATGGTCGAGCTGGCGCAGGCCACGATGCGCGAAATCCGGCTGCGCGTGGGGCAAGCCGAAGGCTGATCTTGCTGTTCGCGGTCAGCGCCCTGAGTTCGTCCAGCCCCGCACGGCGTGTCGGGCGTTCGCGCAGGGCACGCGGCGGTGCCGCGTCAGCGCCCTGCGCTTGTCCGGCCCCGCGCAGCGCGCGGTGCGTTCGGTGAGGCCGCGCGGCAATGCCGCGCAAGCGGCCTCACCTCATCCGGCCCGGCGCAGCGCGCCGGGCGTTCGCACAGGGCACGCGGCCGTGCCGCGTCAGCGCCCTGCGCTCTTCCGGTCCCGCGCAGCGCGCGGTGCGTTCGGTGAGGCCGCGCGGCAGTGCCGCGCAAACGGCCTCACCTCACCCAATCCGGGGCGGGTTGGTCGAGGTCGTAGTACTCGAAGATCAGGTGGATCCGGTCGCTGTCGCCGTTGTTCTCGACCGCGTGCACGGCCATATTGCTGACCTCGACCGCCTCGCCTTCGCCGAAGTGGTAGCCGACGCCGTCGACGAAGAACGTGACCCGGTCGTTGGTCACCAGCGGCACGTGGATCTTGTGCGGCCACTTCGCCGCGGGGTTGGCGTCGCGGTGCGGCTTGATCACCCCACCGGGTGCCATCCGCGCCAGCATCACCCGCGGGAACTGCGCGCGCGCGTACTGGTACGGCTGCACCGCCTTCGCCATCACCGGCTCCAGCAGCTCGCGCCATTGCGCCCACAGTGGGCGCTCGTAGGACTGGCGCCAGTCCTGGAAGCTGCTGACGAAGCGGAACACGATGTGGCGGGTGCGGTCGAGCGCCTCGAAGCGGTTGGGCTTGTCGGCGTTTTCCGCGTCCCACTGTTCTTCTGGAATCGCCAGCACCGCCGCCCGCAACGCATTGATATCGACATCGCCGAGCCGGCGGATCGAGGTGGTCTTGCGTGGATTGGGCTGGACGACGGTGGCGGGCATGGCGGCTTGGCGGTGGCGCTGGGATTCGCGATGAAAGTAACGGGTCAGAACTGGTAGCCGAACAGTTCGAGGTCGCGCGCGTACAGCTGCGCCACGCCGTCGATCAGCGGCTGGTCATAGTAGTCGCGGTAGCTGCCACGGCGCGAGCTGTTGACCTGCCCCAGCGCCGCACTGGGAATGCCGATGCGCGCGCATAGAGCGTCGTAGGACGCCTGCATCTCCTCGACCCGGCCGACCACGTCCGCGAGCAGCTGGCCGTCCTCGCCGGTCACGAACGTGTGCTGCGGCTGGAACAGCACGTGCTCCATCGGCCGCGCCTCGAACAGGATGTGGCGCATCACCTCCTGCGGCTTGGCCAGGAACGCGCCGTTGGCGCGGGTCATGAACGCACAGTACGAGACGAAGCGATCGAACGGATTGCGCACGAACGCGAACTTCAAATAGCCCGCGAACGCCTCCTCGCCGAGGAACGGCCGGATCTGCGCCAAGGTGATGTGGCCGTGCTTGATTGCGGCCAGCTCCTCGAACGGGAAGCGCTTGTTGACGAACAGCCCGACCTGCTCGAGGTCGTCGGCGCTGAGGTGTTCGCGCAACGCCTGGCGCACCGAGTGCGTGCCGGTCTTCGGGATCGCCGCGAACACGAAGCGGTGCTGGTGGGAAATGATCATGCGCGCGTTCGATGCAGGGATGCGCGCATGATAGGCAACGCGCGCCTGCGACGCACGACGCGGCATGCCCCCCGACCCCGCCAGGATGCGACAACGATGAGCAGCAGCCAGCCACCCGGTGATACCCCCATCGCCATCGGCAGCCCCGCAGACCCGGGCCACGGCCACGAACACCACCTGCGCGAGGAGTTCTACAACGCGTTGACCCACGGCCTGGGCGCGACCGCCGCGCTGGCCGGCGGCGCGGTGCTGATTTCGCTGGCGGCCCTGCGCGGCGACCGCTGGCAGCTGGTCGGCGCGATCGTGTTCGGGATCGCGTTGCTGCTGCTGTACCTGGCCTCGACCCTGTACCACGTGACCGCGCACCCGGTCGCGAAGGCACGCCTGAAGGTATTCGACCACTGCGCGATCTATGTGCTGATCGCCGGCACCTACACGCCATTCACCCTGATCGGGCTGCGCGGGCCGTGGGGCTGGGGCCTGTTCGCGGCGATCTGGATCCTGGCGCTGGCCGGAGTGGTGTTCAAGCTGTTCTACACCGGGCGTTTCAAGCGCCTGTCGACGTTGATCTACGTCGCGATGGGCTGGCTGGTGATCGTCGCGATCAAGCCGCTGTGGGGCGCGCTCGACGCGTGGACGCTGGGCTGGCTGTTCGCCGGCGGCATCTGCTACACCGCCGGCACGTTCTTCTACCACCGGCCGTCGCTGCGCTACTCGCACGCGATCTGGCACCTGTTCGTGATTGCCGGCAGCGTCTGCCATTACGTCGCGGTGATGGCGCAGGTCATACCGGGCTGAGGCTACGGCTTGGGGCGCCGTCCCGCTGAACCTCGCGCAACGAGTTCACCCCCGCTTGACCGCACGCCACCGATGGTGGGGGCTGGATCGACGCGGAACCATTGACATGCGCGCAAGACCGCACAGCTTCGCCCGCCTCGCTGCAGTTGCAACACGCCCGGCCAGGCCATGAATCCGACAGGCACGGGCACGCCTCAAGCCGGCCAACCCGCAGCGGCAAATGCCGGCCGTGCGGCGGCGCTGGCGCCTATAGCGCGTCATCCGTGGCTGACCGCATTGGCCGTCATCGTGGTGGGCGTGATCGTGCTGTTGTGGTTGTGGGACTGGAACTGGTTCAAGGGACCGATCGAACGCCAGGTGCAGTCACGCACCGGTCGCGAACTGCAGATCGGCGGCGATCTGGATGTCGATCTGGGCTGGGTACCCACGATCCGCGCCGACCAGGTGACGTTCGGCAATGCCGCCTGGTCCAAGCAGCCGACGATGGCCTCGGCGCAACGGGTCGAATTCGACATCGAGCTGCGGCCGCTGTTCCGCCGCAACGTGCGCATCCCCGAGCTGCGCCTGAGCCAGCCGGTGCTCAACCTCGAGGTCGGCCCCCAGCGCATCGGCAACTGGAAGTTCGGCGAGCCCGGCGGCATGCAGCCGCAGTTCCGGCGCGTCTGGATCGACGACGGCAAGCTCGCGTTCCTCGATGCGGCCCGGAAGACCGACATCCAGGTCGACGTCGCCAGCGCCCAGCCCAAGGGCGACGAGACTGCCCCGCCGATTACCGCCAAGGGCGGCGGCAGCTGGGAGGGCAACCGATTCACGGTCAACGGCCGCGCGCAGTCGCCGCTGGCACTGCGCGACCGCGAGAGTCCGTACCGCATCGATGCGCGCGCCAGCGCCGGCGCGACCCACGCCCATGCGCGCGGCACCTTGCTCGACCCGCTGCGGCTGCGCGACTTCGACCTGAAGCTGGCACTGCGCGGCAAGAACATGGAAGACCTGTACCCGCTGATCGGCGTGGCGACGCCGGCCACCGGCCCGTATTCGCTGGACGGCCGCTTCACCCGCGACCTCAAGAACGACCGCGTCACCTGGCACTACGACGGCTTCACCGGCAAGGTCGGCGACAGCGACCTGGCCGGCAGCGCCAGCGTCGAGACCGGGGGCAAGCGCCCCTACCTGCGCGCCAACCTGACCTCGAAGCGGCTGGACTTCGACGACCTCGCCGGTTTCGTAGGCGGCGCGCCGCAGGCCGGCGGCGGCGAGACCACCAACCCCGAACTGGCCGCCAAGGCCGCGCGCGACAAGGCCCGCCCGCGGATGCTGCCCGATACGCCGTACGAGCTGCACAAACTGCGCGCGATGGATGCCGACGTGCGCTGGAAGGCGCACCGCATCGACTCGCCGAAGTTGCCGCTGGACGACATGGACGCGCACCTCAAGCTCGAGGACGGCCTGCTGCGACTGGAGCCACTGAACTTCGGTGTCGCCGGCGGCGACATCCGCTCGATCATCCGCATGGACGCGCGCGAGGCCACCATCCGCACCCGCGCGCAGATCGCCGCGCGCGGCCTGAACCTGCCGAAGTTGCTGCCCGATGTGAAGCTCGCGCAGGACGCGATCGGCAGGATCGGCGGCGACATCACGGTCACCGGCAGCGGCAACTCGATCGCCAGGATGCTGGCCAGCGCCGATGGCGACATCGCCGTCGGCATGGGCCGCGGGCAGATCAGCAACCTGCTGATGGAACTGGCCGGGCTGGATATCGCCGAGGCGCTGAAGTTCCTGATCGGCAAGGACCGCAAGGTGCCGGTCCGCTGCGCGTTCGGCGACTTCGCGGTAAGCAACGGCATCATGACCACGCGCGCGCTGGCGTTCGACACCACCGACACCATCCTGATCGGCGACGGCACCATCAGCCTGCGCGATGAAACCCTGGACCTGCGCCTACGGCCGCGGCCCAAGGACCGCAGCCTGTTCGTGCTGCGCTCGCCGCTGCTGGTCAGCGGCACGTTCAAGGACCCGAGTTTCCGCCCCGACCTCAAGCGCGTCGGCCTGCGCGGCGCGATCGCACTGGCACTGGGCAGCATCGCGCCGCCGGCGGCGCTACTGGCGACGATCGAGCTGGGGCCGGGCGAGGACAGCAACTGCGGCGGGCGCTACGCCAAGTAGTCCCGCGCCAGGCGGGGCTGCCACAGGCGTGCCTGCTTCAGGCGTGTCTGATGTAGCGCTGCAGCTGGTCGAGTTCGAGCTGCTGGTCCTCGATCACCGCCTTGACCAGGTCGCCGATCGACACCACCCCCAGCACCTCGTTGCCGCTCGTCACCGGTAGGTGGCGGATGCGCTGGTCGGTGACGATCTGCATGCAGTGTTCGGCGGTGTCGTTGAGCCCGACGGTGACCACGTCGACGGTCATGATGTCGCGCACCGGCGTATCCGCCGACGAGCGCCCCTGCAGCACGATCTTGCGGGCGTAATCGCGCTCCGACAGGATGCCGACCAGGCGCCCCGCCTCCAGCACCAGCACCGCGCCGATGCGTTTCTCGGCCATCAGCCGGATCGCGTCGATGACCGGCACGTCGGGGCCGATCGCGAAAATCTCAGGCGCTTTTGCTTCGAGCAGTTGCCGCACGCTGCGCATGGCCTTCTCCTTCGAGCTGGGCTGGTTCGAGCTTAGTGGATCCTGGCGAGACGGGTTCGATCGGATCCTGCGCCGAGGATACTCCCGCCGCCGGTTGCCAGGCGTCGACGAGGTATAGCGGGCGCTGCTTGGATTCCTCGTACAGGCGTCCCAGGTATTCGCCGATCAGGCCCAGCGCGATCAGCTGCACGCCGCCGAGGAACAGGATCACCGCCATCATCGTCGGGTAACCGGCCACCGGGTCGCCCCACAGCAGCGCCTTGAGCACCACCCACACGCCGAACACGAACGCGACCAGCGCCGTCAGCAGGCCCGTGTAGGTTGCCAGCCGCAGGGGCGCGGTCGAGAAGCTGGTGATGCCCTCCAGCGCCAGGTTCCACAGCCGCCAGAAATTGAACTTGCTGCCGCCCGCCACGCGGGGCTCGCGGTGGTACGGGATCGCAACCCGGTTGAACCCTACCCAGCCGAACAGGCCTTTCATGAAGCGGTGGCGTTCGCGCAACTGCCGCAGCCCGGCCAGCGCACGCGGCGAGAGCAGCCGGAAGTCGCCGGTGTCGGCCGGGATCGGGGTCTTCGACAACCAGCCGATCACCCGATAGAACGCGTGCGCGGTAGAGCGCTTGAGCCAGCCCTCGCCCTCTCGCTCCATGCGGGTGCCGTGCACGTCGTCGAAGCCTTCGTGCCACTTGGCGACGAACTGCCCGATCAGCTCCGGCGGGTCCTGGCCGTCGGCATCGAGGATCAAGGCCGCGCCCTGCTCGACCTGGTCGAGGCCGGCGGTCAGCGCCGCCTCCTTGCCGAAGTTGCGCGACAACCGCAGCAACGCCACGCGCGGATCGGCTGCGGCCAGGCGCTGCAAGACCGCCCAGGTCGCATCGCTGCTGCCGTCGTCTACATACAGCACGCGCCCGTCCACCCCGGGCAGGGCGTCGAGGGCGGCGGCGATGCGCGGCTGCAGCAACGGCAGGCTTTCGGCCTCGTTGAAGGCGGCGATGACAACAGTGAGCGGGTCGCGGGTCATGCCCGGAATAGTAGCGGGCCGCCTGCAACGCTTGACATGATTCGATATTTCCGGAAATATCGAATCATGGATACCGACACCGCTTTGCACGCCCTCAGCGCCCTCGGCCAGGTGCACCGTCTCGCCGCGTTCCGCGCGCTGGTGCAGGCCGGCCCCGCCGGCTTGGCGGTCGGCGAGTTGCGCGAGCAGCTCGAGCTGCCACCGGCGACGCTGACCGCCCACCTCAACGTGCTGCGCAGCGCCGGCCTGGCCGGCGACGAGCGCGAGGGCCGGGTGATCCGCGTGCGCGCCGACTTCGCGCGCATGAACGCGTTGATCGCGTACCTCACCGAAAATTGCTGCGCCGGAGCCGGCTGCGCCGACGCCGCGTGCACCCCCGAACTTTCCGTCGACTGCAGGAGCTGCTGACATGACCGAGCCCACCACCCGCTTCCACGTGCACATCCACGTCGCCGACCTCGACGCCAACCTGCGCTTCTACTCGCAGTTGTTCGGTGCGCAGCCAACGGTGCGCAAGCACGACTACGCCAAGTGGATGCTGGACGACCCCCGCGTCAACTTCGCGATCTCCACCGACAAGGACGGCGCGCTCGGCATCGCCCACCTGGGCCTGCAGGCCGAATCCGAGCAGTCGCTCGCCGCGATTGGCGCCCGTCTGCAGGCCGCCGATGCGGTGAGCCTCGCCGAAACCGGCACCACCTGCTGCTACGCGCGCTCGGACAAGTTCTGGGCGCAGGACCCGCAGGGCGTGCAGTGGGAAAGCTTCCACACCCACGGCGACGCCACCACCTACTACGCCGATCCGGCCGGCAGCGCGGTCGAGCGCGACAGTTGCTGCGGCCCGGCCACGGCCAGCTGCGCGACCGCGTGCAGTGTGCCGCCGGCTGCGCAGGTCACCTCGAACGCCGCCGCCTGCTGCGGCTGACTCCCACTGCCCGAGACCGCCCCGTGACCGACCGTGTGTTCAACGTGCTGTTCCTGTGTACCGGCAATTCCGCGCGCAGCGTGATCGCCGAATCGCTGCTCAACGTGCTCGGCGAAGGCCGCTTCCGCGCCTACAGCGCCGGCAGCCACCCCAGCGGCGCGGTGCAGCCGATGGCGGCGGAACTGGCCGCGAAGATCGGCTATGACGCCAGCCAACTGCGCAGCAAGAGCTGGGACGAGTTCGCCGGCGACGGCGCGCCGCCGATGGACCTCGTGGTCACCGTCTGCGACAACGCCGCCGGCGAAGCCTGCCCGTTGTGGCTAGGCAGTCCCACCACCGCGCACTGGGGCGTGGACGATCCGGCTGCGGTCGTCGGCAACGAGGAATCCCGCCGCCGCGCCTACCTGCAGGCATTCACCGTCTTGCGTCGACGGGTCGAACTGCTGGTCGCGTTGCCGATCGACCAGCTCGACCAGCTCGCCGCGCAGCAGCAGATCCGCGCCATCGGCCAAGTCACCCCATGAAGGCGGGCCAGGCCGTCGTCGCCGAGTTCCTCGGCACCGGGCTGCTGCTGGCGATCGTGGTCGGCAGTGGGATCATGGGCGTGCGCCTGTCCGGCGGCAACGAGGCGATCGCCCTGCTCGCCAACGCCGCCGCGACCGCGGGGGGCTTGTATGTGCTGATCGTGCTGCTCGGGCCGATCTCCGGCGCGCACTTCAATCCGGCGGTCACGCTGGCGATGCGGCTGCGCGGCGAAATGCTGCCCGCGCCGTGGCCGGCCTACCTGCTCGCACAGGTGCTCGGGGCGATCGTCGGCGTGTGGCTGGCGCACGCGATGTTCGAACTGCCGCTGTGGCAACCCGGCACGCGGGTGCGCACCGGCTTCGCGCAGCACCTGAGCGAGGCGGTGGCGACGTTCGGCCTGCTGTTGACGATCGTGCTGGGCGCGCGCTTCCGACCGGCGGCGCTGCCGGCGCTGGTGGCGGGCTGGATCTTCGCCGCGTACTGGTTCACCGCCAGCACCTCGTTCGCCAACCCAGCCGTGACCCTGGCGCGCGCGCTGACGCAGAGCTTCGCCGGCATCCGCATGGCCGACGTCCCCGGCTTCGTGGTCGCGCAGGGCGTCGGCATGCTGCTCGCGCTGCTGGCGGCGCGTTTCCTGCTGGCGCCGCTGCCTGGCTCGCTACGCGGCCAGCCGGAAGACACGCCGCTGGCGCAACCCCCGGCTCAGTCCAGCGACTTGAGGTAAGCCGCGCCGCCGATGTAGCGCATCTGCCGCTGGATCGCCTTGCTGCGGCGCTGCACGTACGGCCCGGGGCGCGCGATGCTGTAGCGCTTCGGGTTCGGCAGTACCGCCGCCATGCGCGCCGCCTGCGCTGGGCCGAGGTTCCTGGCGTTGGTGCGGTAATAGGTGCGGGCCGCGGCCTGTGCGCCGTACACGCCGTCGCCGAACTCGGCGATGTTGGCGTACACCTCGAGGATCCGCTGCTTCGGCCACAACGCCTCGATCAGCAGCGTGTACCAGGCCTCGATGCCCTTGCGCACCCAGCTGCGGCCGCTCCACAGGAACAGGTTCTTCGCCGTCTGCTGGCTGATCGTGCTGCCGCCGCGTACCTTGCGGCCGCGGGCGTTGTTCTTGCGGGCCTTCTCGATCGCCTTGAGGTCGAAGCCGAAATGGTTGGCGAAGTTCTGGTCCTCCGATGCGACCAGCGCCAGCGGCACGCTGTGGGAGATTTCGTCCAGGTCGCGCCAGTCGTAGGCCACGCGGAAGCGCCAGTCGCCCGAACCCCAGGCCTGCGCCTGCCTGATCGCCATGAACGTACTGAACGGCGGGTCGATGAAGCGCAGCGCCAGCACCTGCAGCACCGACGCCAGCGCGAACAGGAACGGCAACGCCAGCAGCCAACGCCACCAGCGACGCCGCTTGCGTGGCTTGCCCCCCCTACCTGGATCGCTCATGCCTTGCACCGATTGCTTGCCGACCCCATCTTTCGCCCCGTTGCTTCACCAGTCCGCCTGCATTATCCGCGATGCACACCCATTCGCCGCACGAGTTCCGACATGACCGATGCCTCCCCGTCCCCTGCTGCGCACCACGACCGCGACCAGCTGACCCGCTTCCTCATCGATGGCGCGGGGGTGCGTGGCGTGCGCGTGCACCTGGACGACACCTGGCGCCAGATCCGCGAGCGCGCAGCGGGCTTCGCCCATGAAAACGCCTCGGCCGCGGCGCTGGAGTTGCTCGGCGAGGCAGCAGCCGCGGCGGCACTGTTCACCGGCCACGCCAAGGTCGAGGGCCGCCTGTCGGTGCAATTGCACAGCCAGGGCGCGTTGCGGACGCTGTTCACCGAGTGCACCGCCGCCGGCACCCTGCGCGGCATCGCGCAGCTGGCCGACCACGGCGACGTCTCGCGCGACCTGCGCGAACTCGGCGAAGGCGCGGTGCTGGCGATCACGATCGAGAACCCGCCGATCGACGGCCGCGAGCCGGTGCGCTACCAGGGGCTGGTGTCGCTGCAATCGGACTCGCTGGCGGGCGCGTTCGAAGACTACTTCCGCCAGTCGGAGCAATTGCCGACCCGCTTGCTGCTGGCGGTCGACGGGCAACGCGCCGCCGGCCTGATGCTGCAGAAGCTGCCCGGCGACCAGGGCGACGACGATGGCTGGTCGCGCGCCGGGGCGCTGTTCGACACCCTGAAACCGCAGGAACTGCTGGAGTGGCCGGGCGAGACCCTGCTCGGCCGCCTGTTCCACGAGGACGGGGTGCAGTTGCTGGGTTCCAGACCGTTGCGCTTCGCCTGTTCGTGTTCGCGCGAGCGGGTGGAATCGATGCTGGTGTCGCTCGGCGAGGCCGAGGCCCTGGCCGCGGTGGCCGACGGCGAGGCCAAGGTGCGTTGCGAGTTCTGTGGGCAGACGTATTGCTTTGGGGCCGACGAGATCGTCGGGCTGCTCGCCTCGGCCTCCGCCGAGCTTTCCGCACCAGATCGCCTGCAGTAGCGCCTGTCCCCAGCGCGCCGGGCGACCTTCACCTTTCGTTGACAGATTGTTAAAGAAACATAAACGCCCTATAGTCGTCGTCGTTGGATTCGGGGAACTCTGCCGGCACCGTCCGGTCGTAACCACACCATGCACGCACGCCTGCTCCGATTGCCGTTGGCCCTGCTCCTCGCCCTAGGCGTGGCCGCCGGCGCGCACGCGCAGTCCACCGCCAAGGCGCGCAACGATTCCACCGTGCTGCCGGTCTGGAACCAAGCCAGTGGCAAGCTCGAAGCCTATCTGTTGCTCGAGCCGACCAGCACCCCGGTCGCGGGCGCCCGTTGGCGGGTGGGCAACACCTCGCTGGATGCCGCTTTCGGCCTCGAGGCCGGCGACACGCTGGGCCTGGTCTGCGATCGCAAGACCGGCCTGGCCGGGGCGATCGGCAACCTTGCCAACCATTGCATGTTGGCTGCCCTGGACCAGGACGACGGCGCCAGCCGCCAGACATCGGCCGGCGCCAGCCTGAGCCGCCCCGGCGGCAAGCTGGGCTTGAACATCGGCAGCGGCCGCGACTTCCTGCCCGCCTGGCTCAGCCCCAACAGCAAGGCGAGCAAGGTCGACCAGAACACCCTGACCGTCTACGGCCAGAAGAACATCGGCCGCGAAGCCACCGTGTCGATCGGCGGCACCTGGGCGCGCGCGCGCCTGATCCCGGCCGGCGACGTGCCGGCGCTTGCCGACCGCTGGAGCACCAAGAGCCTCGCCGTCGGCGCGGGCGTGGGCAATTTCGGCGCCAACATCGTCGGCCGCGTGGTCGACACCCCGAACCAGCCCGGTCGTTGGGAAGGCCTGGATGTCGGCCTGACCTGGCGCACGCCCTGGAGCGGCCAGCTCAGCGTGGGGGCGGAGAACGTCGTCACCCGTGGCAAGAACCCGTTCTCGCCGGATAACGCCGACAAGGACGAGGGCACCGTTCCTTACGTCCGGTACGAGCAGGACCTGTAAGGCCGCCTCAGCTTGCCTTGGCTGGCCGCCGCCGCGGTCAAATCGAAGCCCCCATCCGCTCGCGTACGTTCGTAGCTGAACGCGCGCGGCACTGCCGTGCGTGAAAAGCGGACAATTAACGGCACTTTTACTTTTTCCGAACACACGGTTAGGATCCGCCAACCTTGCTCAATCTGTCGTCTTCTTAGACGCAATCAGCCGGGTTCCATGGGGCGACACCAATTTTTTCGGAGAGAGAGAAAAATGACCTTCAAGACCACCCAGCTCCGGGACGCGATTTCGTTCGCGCTCGCCGTTGGCACCACTGCCCTTGTGGGCACTGGCGTTGCATTCGCACAGGACACAACCGCGGCACAGGAAGAAGCCAAGACCCTCGATCGCATCGAGGTCACCGGCTCGCGCATTCGCCAGGTCGATCTCGAGACCGCGCAGCCGGTGCTCACGATCAGCCGCCAGGACATCGAGAAGCAGGGCTTCCAGTCGGTCGCCGACATCCTGCAGAACATCAGTGCCACGGGCACCCCGCCGATCAGCCGCGCAGCGCCGTTGACTGCCGGTGAAAACGCCGGCGGCACCTTCATCAGCCTGCGCAACCTCGGCGCGGCTCGCACCTTGGTTCTGCTCAATGGCAAGCGCCTGGGCATCTCGACCAGCGGCCTGTCGGACGTGTCGACGATCCCCGCCGCGGCCGTGGAGCGCATCGAAGTGCTGAAGGACGGCGCCTCGTCGATCTACGGTTCCGACGCGATCGCAGGCGTGATCAACGTCATCACCCGCTCGAACTACGAGGGTGCCGCAGCCAGCGCCTATTACGGCCAGTACAGCGAAGGTGACGGCGGCATCACCAAGGCCGACTTCGTCATGGGTTTCAATGGTGAGCGCGGTTCGCTGACCGCTGCCGCGGAGTGGGCCAAGGAAGACGTGGTCAAGGCCAGCGATCGCGAATATGGCGCCTTCCCGCGCTCGCACCTGCACCCGACCGACAACTGGACCCCGGTAGGTCAGTTCGGTGGCTTCCAGACCACGGCGACCACGATGGTCCCGGGAGTGCCTGTGGGGACGCGCGTCGTCCTGCGCGAAGGTGGGGATCCGCGCAATCGTGCCGATTACATCCGCCAGAACATCAACGCCGGCACCTGCGTTGGCGCGACCGCAGCCACCGGCTGCACGCCCGGCTCGACGCTGCACAAGAGCAACACCAACCAGCAGACCGACATCCACACCCCGCTGGAGCGCAAGTCGCTGTATGTCGATGGGATCTTCGACATCTCCGACGACATCCGCTTCCGCACCAACCTGCTGTACAGCAACCGTTCGAGCGATCGCACGGTCGCCGGCTATCCGATGCAGGCCGCGTCTTTCAACACGCCAATGTCGGCGCAGAGCTACTTCAACCCGACGGGCGCGACGATCTCCAACTGGTGGCGCCGTACGTGGGAGCAGCCGCGCCTGTCCAACAGCGATCTGACCACCTACCGCTTCTCCGGGGCCTTCGAAGGCAGCTTCGAGTTCGCCGATCGCTTCTTCGATTGGGACGTGTCCTACCTCAACAACACCAACAAGCTGGTGCAGTCCTCGTTCGGCAACCTCAATCTGCCGAACACCCGGCTGGCCGTTGGCCCTTCGTTCCTCAATCCCGCCACGGGGCAGGTGGTCTGCGGCACGCCCGACAACCCCGCCACGCCGGCCAACGACCCGACGATCGTCGCCGGCTGCGTGCCGTTCAACCCGTTCCTGCCGTTCGGCCGCGTGGGCCAGGGCGGCCTGACCAACAACCAGGCGCTGAGCAACTACCTGTTCCAGGAAGAGCATTCGACCGGCGAAACCGAAACCACGGTGCTGTCGGCCAACCTGGCCGGTGCGATCCTCACCCTGCCCGCCGGTGATCTCGGCTTCGCGGTCGGCGTCGAGAACCGCAAGGAAGAAGGCAAGTTCGTACCCGACGCGCTGGCCGTGACCGGTGCCTCGACCAACCTGTCGGCCGGCCCGACCGGTGGCGACTACACCGTCGACGAGGTCTATGCGGAGCTGCAGATTCCGATCTTGGCCGACCTGCCGTTCGCGCGCGAGTTGAGCCTCAACATCGCCAGCCGCTACTCGGATTACGACACCTTCGGCGAGACCACCAACAACAAGTTCGGCCTGAAGTGGAAGCCGGTCGACTCGCTGTTGCTGCGCGCAACCGCGTCCGACGGTTTCCGTGCGCCGACCATCGCCGACTTGTTCGGCGGCGGCTCGCAGACGTTCAGCAACTACACCGATCCGTGCGACACGGTGTTCGGCCAGTCCACCCCGGGTTCGACCGTTCGCGCGAACTGTGCACGCGACCTCGGCGCGCTCGCGGCCACTTACCGCCAGCTCGGCCAGGGTTTCAATCCGGCCGGCGCTCCGAACACCCAGACGCCGGTGGCCTTCACCTCGGGCTCCAACCCGACCCTGACGCCGGAACTGTCGAAGTCGCAGACGATCGGCGCCGTGTGGAGCCCGTCGTTTGTCGAGGGCCTGAACATTGCCCTGGACTGGTGGAAGATTCGCATCGCCGACACCATCGTCGCCGACAGCCCGAACAACATCCTCAACGACTGCTATGTCCAGGGCATCACCAGCCGCTGCTCGCCGGCGCTGTTCACGCGTGATCCGGCGCTCGGCATCCCGACGGTAACGTTCGGTGGCCAGAACGCAGGCTTCCGCAAGGTCGAGGGTTTCGACTTCGATGTCAGCTACCGTTTCCAGACCGAGAGCATGGGTAACTTCACCGTTGCCTCCAACAGCACGTACACGGCGAAGGACTACTTCGTCAGCACCAACTCGCCGACGTACGCCACGTCGAACGTCGGCTTCGCCAACGCCAGCACCGCGTTCCGCGTGCGTTCCAACTTGAACGTCGGCTGGACCATGGGCGCGTTCGGCGTCAGCTGGATGGCGCGTTACTACTCGTCGATGAAGGAAGGCTGCACCTACTTCGTCCCGGGTTCGACCACGCCGAACCTGGAGTGCAACGAGATCGTGTTCGCTCCCAACGGTGCGCTCACCGCCTCGGGTGATCCGGTCAGCGCAATCTCGCGTCGCCGCCGTGTTGGCTCGACCACGTTCAATGACGTGCAGTTCCGTTGGGAAGCGCCGTGGAACGCCACGGTGGCGTTGGGTGCCAACAATGTGTTCGAAAAGGTTGGCCCGGTGATGTACACCCAGCCACAAGCCAACGTGTCTTACTACGGTGGATTCGATATCGGCCGGTTCCTGTACATGAAGTACACCCAGCGCTTCTGATCTGTATCGCTGATGCAACAACGACTACGGCCCCACAAGGGGCCGTAGTTTTTTGTGAGCGATGATCCTCCCCATTCAGTTTTATCCGCGTTGGCCATGCCTGTGCACTCGTTTCTTCCCAATTGTTAACAACACTTTAATTACTGGCCAAACGTGGCTACTATCGGGCCGGCCTTGCCGATTTGGGCGTTTCACTTTGCGCCGCCCGGTGGGGTTCCCATGGGAAACACCAAGACTGACTTGGAGAGAGAGATGACCTTGAAGACCACCCAGCTCCGCGACGCGATCACCTTCGCGCTCGCCGTTGGCACCACCGCCCTCGTCGGCACGGGCGTTGCACTTGCCCAGGACACGCCCGCCGAGCAGGAAGCCACCACCCTCGACCGCATCGAAGTCACCGGTTCGCGCATCAAGCGTGCCGACATCGAGACCTCGCAGCCGATCTTCTCGCTCAGCCGCGACGACATCACCGCGCAAGGCCTGACCTCGGTCGGCGACGTGATCCAGAACATCACCGCGAACGGCTCGACCCTCAACAGCACCTTCAACAACGGTGGCAACGGCGAGACCCGCGTCAGCCTGCGCAACCTCGGCTCCAACCGCACCCTGGTGCTGGTCAATGGTCGCCGCTGGGTCGGTGGTACCGGCCTGGGCGGCGCGGTCGACCTCAACACCATTCCGACCGCCGCGGTCGAGCGCATCGAAGTGCTGAAGGACGGCGCCTCGACGATCTACGGTTCCGATGCGATCGCCGGCGTGGTCAACGTGATCCTGCGCCAGAACTTCGAAGGCGCCGAAGCCAATGCCTATGTCGGCGTGTTCGACAAGGGCGACGGCTTCCGTCAGTCCTACGACTTCCTGATCGGCACCGCCTCGGACCGCTTCTCCGCGATGCTCGGCTTCGGCTACGTCAAGGAAGAGCCGGTCAACGCTGGTGACCGCGAGATCTCCAAGGAGCCGATCGTCGGCACCGGTAATGTCTTCGGTAGCGGTACCAGTCCAAACGGCCGTTTCGCGCTGTGCCCGGGTGGCTTCAACCCGAGCACCCGCGCCTGCACCGGCGCCCAGACCAACTTCAACGGCGGCGCGGGCACCTTCACGTTCGACGGTCAGGGCACCGCCCCGCGTCCGTATGTGCCGGGTGCTGACGCGTACAACTTCGCGCCTGACAACTACCTGCTGACCCCGCAGGAGCGCCGTTCGGTGTTTGCCGCCGGTTCGCTGGACCTCACCGACGACGTCCGCTTCAAGACCACTGTCACCTACAACGAGCGCGTCTCCGAGCAGCTGCTGGCTGCCATGCCGGTCACCTTGGGCACCGCGCCGGGCACCGGTCCGTTGGGCCAGGCTGTGTTCATCAGCCGCAACAGCGTATTCAACCCGTTCGGCCAGGACGTCTCGCGCATCAACCGCCGTGTCGTAGAGACCGGTGGTCGCTCTTTCAACCAGGAAGTGAGCACGTTCGCGATGAACGCGGGCCTGGAAGGCACGCTGACCTTCGGCGAGAAGTACTACGACTGGGAAGCCGGTTACTTCCGCGGCGACAACCAGGCGAACAACACGACAACCGGCCTGTTCAGCATCCCGGCCCTGAGCCAGGCGCTGGGCCCGTCGTTCCGAGACGCGCAAGGCGTGGCCCGCTGCGGCACCGTGGCCGCCCCGATTGCCGGTTGCGTTCCGCTGAACCTGCTCGGCGGTGCCGGCAGCATCACCCCGGAAATGCTCAACTTCGTCACCTTCGTGGCGCATGACGAGTACAGCTACACCCAGACGAGCTACTACGCCAACATCGGCGGCGACCTGTTCAATCTGCCGGGCGGCCCGCTGGGCTTCTCGTTCGGGCTTGAGCACCGCGAAGAAGAAGGCTACGACTCGCCGGATGCGCTGATCAACCAGGGCAACACCACCGGCAACGCGCGTACCGCGACTGCCGGTTCGTACACCGTCGACGAGGCCTACCTCGAACTCGCCATCCCGGTGCTGGCCGACGTGCCGTTCGCCAAGCTGCTCGACTTCTCGGTGGCAACCCGCTACTCCGAGTACAGCAACTTCGGCGACACGCTCAACAGCAAGTTCGGTTTCCGCTGGAAGCCGATCGACGACCTGATGCTGCGTGGCAACTGGTCGGAAGGCTTCCGCGCCCCGTCGATCAGCGAGCTGTTCGCCGGTCAGGCCGACTCGTTCCCGACCCTGCTTGATCCGTGCAACAACGCCAACTTCGGCAACCAGATTCCGGCAGCTCAGGCCCGCTGTATTGCCGAAGGCGTGCCGGCCGGTGGCTACCAGCAGGACAACCAGCAGATCCGCATCACCGTTGGCGGCAACCCCAACTTGCAGCCGGAGACTGCCGAGTCCACCACGCTGGGCCTGGTCTACAGCCCGAGCTACGTCGAGGGCTTGGACATCGCCCTGGACTGGTGGAACATCAAGATCGAGGACGCGATCACCACGATCGGCGGCGCCAACATCATCCAGCAGTGTCTGGATTCCGGCGGCACTGGCCCGACGTGCGCCCTGTATACCCGTCGTGCGGATGGCAACATCCAGACCCTGCTCAACACCACCACGAACATCGGCGGTACGGAAGTTGAAGGTTACGACTTGACCATCGGCTATCGCCTGCCGGAGAACGCGTGGGGCAAGTTCAGCTTCACGTGGGATACCACCTACCTGGCGAGCCAGAAGGACGATATCGACGGTGACGGCACGTTCGGCGAAGACGAGATGACTGTGCCGGTGATTGGCCAGCCGCTGTTCTTCAATGAAGGTGGCAACCAGGTCGGCGAGTACGACGGCCCGAACCAGAGCAACGCTTGGCGCATCCGTTCCAACCTCGCAACCCGCTGGGAGAAGGGCGACATCGGCGCGACCTGGAACATGCGTTACTTCTCGTCCCAGACCGAAAACTGCCAGACCCTCGAGGATTACGGCTACGGCTTCCTCTGCACCGATACCGACCGCATCATCGCAATCCCGACCGATGCCAACGGCAATGGCGTGTGGGATGGCGAGGCAGGCGGCGACGCGTTCGACCAGCGCAATGCGGCCGAGCGCCACATCGGCGCCACCACGTACCACGACGCAAGCGTGTACTGGAACGCGCCGTGGAACGCGAAGATCACTGTCGGCGTGAACAACATCTTCGACAAGGATCCGCCGGTGTCGGTGACCACGTTCGCCAACTCGTTCGACCCGCAGTTCGAAGTCCCGGGCCGCTTCATGTACTTCCGCTACTCGCAGAAGTTCTGATCGACTCGTAAACGCACCACGCAACACCCGCTACGGCCCCGCAAGGGGCCGTAGTTTTTTGTGCCACGGTACACTTCGCTTGCGGCGAATCCGCGCCGCTACTGGTGGAAGATCCGCATGGCTTACGAGCTGTCCCCGATGTTCGCGGTGCCGTTCGCGCAGGATGTCCTGCCCGATGCCGTGGCGATCAACGCGCAACTCAAGGCATTGCTGCTCGCGCGCGAGTCCGAAGGCGCACGCTACGCCAACCCGAACCCGTCGCTGAAGCAGCAAGCCGGCGTGTTCGAGAGCGACTTCAACCTGTTCTCTTGGCCCGAGGCCTGCGTGCAGCAGTTGCGGCAGTTCGCGTGGGCCACGCTGGGCCGCACCATCCAGGACGTCAACGAATACAGCGCCGAGGAAATGCAGCGGCTGCAGATCTTCTCGCACACCTGGTTCCACGTGACCCGCCACGGCGGCTTCACGATCCTGCACACGCACCCGATGGCATCGTGGTCAGGCGTGTATTGCGTGGCTGCGGGCGAGACCCCGGAGGATCGCCCCGAGTCGGGCGTGCTGCGTTTCCACAACCCGCACCACTACAGCAACCTGTTCCTCGACGCCGGCAACCAGCGGCTGCGCGCGCCCTACCACCACGGCACCTGGAACATCCGCTTCCAGCCCGGGCAGCTGGTGCTGTTCCCGTCGTGGCTGCAGCACGAGGTGATGCCGTTCTACGGCAGCGACGAACGCATCACGGTGGCGTTCAATTGCTGGTTCGGGATGAAGGACGCGTAGCGCGCCTAGTCGCGCGACCTTTCCTCTCAGTTGGCGGCTACCGATCGTCCCGGTGCCTCCGGAAAGCCCAGGGTCTCCATTTCCGCATCCGAGACTCCGGGCAACTTGAGAGCGAAGGCAAAGGCTTCCCGCTTTCGCGGGAATGACCGGCGATGGCCCGGCCCTCTCGGTTTCCTCAGTTATCGAGCCGCAGGCGTGCGTTGCCCGAGAAGGTCTCGATCGAGATATCGCCGCTGCCGTTGCCGTAGCGGTGTTCGAAGCTCGTACCCGGGCCATGCTTGGGACGGATGATGTTGGCACCAGGCGCGCTGAGATCGCCGCTGAAGCTGTCCGCGCGCACGTTGGCCGACAGCGCGCGCGGCAGTTCGAGCAACACGTCGCCGCTGACCGATTCCAGGTTCACCTGGCCGCTGGTCGCCAGCGCGGTGCCGATGTGCATGTCGCCCGAGACGGTGGCGCCGGAAAGCTTGCGCACCGCGGTCTCGAGCACCGAGACATCGATGTCCCCCGACACCGTTTCGATGCCGACCTCCTCGCCCAGGCGGCCGCGCAGCACGATGTCGCCGCTGACGCTGTCGACGCTGACGTTGGCACGGTTGAGGGTCAGGTGGAGGTCGCCGCTGACGCTGTCGATGCTGGCTTCGCGCGGTGCACCGGCCACGGTGACGTCGCCACTGACGCTGTCGATCGACAGTTCGCCCGAGGCGATGCCGCTGACGTCGACGTCGGCCGAGACCGCGTCGATCTCGAGGTCGGCCTGCAGCGGCACCATCAAGCGCAGCAGCGTCGGTTCGCTCTTGTCGCCGCCGGTGAGGAAGCCCAGCCCGCCGCCGCGATTCGGGTACTTCACCTTTACCACCAAGCGCTCGCGGTCGCCTTCGATCTCCAGCTTCTCGACACCGGCGCCGAGGCTGCCTTCGATCTTGACCTCCGGGCGGTCCCAGGCGCGCACGTCGATGCGGCCCTTGATGTTTTCGATCTCGACCCGTCCGCGCGGATCGAGCGGCCGGCTCTGGTTGATCGGGGTGGCCGCGAACAGGGGCGCGCTGGCGAGGATGGCAACACTCAGCAAGGCAATGCCGGGGATGCGGCGGGCGGCAGGGTGGCTCATGGTCGTTCTCCGGAGTTCGGTGGTGCTGGTCAGGCGAAATGGTTCGAGCTACTGCGTTGAGTGAGGGCCTCGTCGCTGTGGAGCGGTATCAGGCGATTCCCTGGGTAAAGCGCTGGGCGAGCGCGAGGCGGTGCGCGTAGGTGCGGCGCAGGCGCTCGAGCAGCAGGCGCGAATCGGGGTCGCGGGTCAGCGCGTCGTGGATCAGCGCCACCTCGCGATCGAGCTCGTCCAAGGTCGGCTGCAGCAGTGCTGGCGCCGGCGCCGGCGCCAGCTCCCGCAGCGCGGCCTGGTACTGCCGGGTCATGCCGTCGGCCTCGCGCTGCACCAGGGTGTCGACTGCGCCCGGCGCAGGCACGCCGGCGCCTTGCCAGACGCCCACCACCCCGATCGCGAGCACGATGCCGGCGGCCGCCGCGACCGGCGCCAGCCAGCTACGGCGGGCCCGTGCGGGTTGCCGCGCGGGCAGGCGTTCGGCGATCCCCGTCCACAGGTCGCGTGGCGGCGGCTCGTCGCGGCGCAGCGCGCGCAGCTGCCAGCGCAGCGCAGCGCTGAGTTCTTCTTCGGTGTCCATCGGGGGCCTCACTCGCGGGTTCATGCCTGTGCTCCCAGCCGCGCGCGCAGCAGCCCGCGCGCGCGATGCAATTGGGCCTTGGAACTGCCGACCGCCATGCCCAACTCGGCGGCGATCTCCTCGTGCTTCCAGCCTTCCACGTCGTACAGCACCAGCACCGCACGGGCGCGCGGCGGCAGGCTGGCGACGGCGCGCTCCAGGTCCATCGACAGCGCGGTCACGTGCCCGGCCGAATCGGCGCTGCCGACCAGCTCCACCGCGTCGTCGTCGCCCTCGTCCTGCGGCCGGCTGCGGCGGCTGCGCAGCTCCATCAGCGCGGTGTTGACACCGAGCCGGTGCAGCCAGGTCGAGAACGCCGACTCGAAGCGGAATGCCGGCAAGGCCTGCCACGCCCGCACGAATGCCTCCTGGGTCAGGTCCTCGGCGCGGGCGCCGTGGGCGCCGACCAGCCGCACGATCACGCCGTGCACGCGACCGGCGTGGCGGCGGTACAGCACCTCGAACGCACGCGCGTCGCCGCGTGCCGCGCAGCCAACCAGCGCGCGCTCGTCGTCCACCTCCGGCAGGGCCGGCGCTTCGGGCAGGGTGTCGATCACGGCGGTCAGCATAGTGATTCTGATGCGCCGGAGCCGCAGCGGGTTTAAGCCGGGCGGCGACCGGCCGAAACGGCAAAGCCGTCGGCAAATCCCCGGCTTCGCCGAGGAGGGAACGTCCGCGGCGTCGTTCGGGACGACGGTTTGGGCGAACGGCCGGGCGGATCAGCCCGCGGGCTGGCGGAACGGCGCGAGGCCTTCGATCAGCGGTTGCAGTTGCGCCTCGTACGGCGCCCACGCCGCGCTGCGGCCCTTGATGATGCCGCCGCGCATCTGCGGGCTGCTGGCGGTGGCGACCGCGTTGCTGCGGTCGTCCAGATGGCTGGCCGCGGCGTCCCAAGGCAGGCCACAGAACTCCAGCACGCCGCGCATCACCGCTTCCGGGTCGGCGACCAGCGCGTCGTAGTGCACGTCCAGCACCCGCCCTGGCATCACCGAATGCCAGTGCGCCATCAGCTGGCGGTACTGGCCGAACCATTCGGCCAGCTCACCCTGGTCGTAGGAGAACGTGTTGACGTCCGAGAACATCGTGCGCAGGTTGGAGAAGCAGGTGTCGATCGGGTCGCGCACCATGTGCAGGATCCGCGCCTGCGGCAGGGCCTTGGCGATGAAGCCCAGGTTGAGGAAGTTCGAGGGCAGCTTCTCGGTCAGGTACGGCTGGCCCTTGGCGCGCCACGCGCTGGACTCGAGGAAACGGCGCCCGACCAGCGCGTAGTCAACGGCTTTCGCCCGCCGCACCAGCTCGGCATCGAGCACGCCCTTGTTGCGGTAGTCGGCGGCGTAACGCATTTGCGTGGTGAACGAATAGGTCTCGCCGCCGTCGGCGACCAGCCGGTGGCCGCCGAGCAGCTGCTCGAGCAGGGTGCTGCCGGAGCGGTGCATGCCGACGATGAACACCGGCACGAACGGCGCATCGGGCTGTTCGACCGGCTCGACGAAGCGCGCATCGCACAGCGCCGCCAGGCCGGCGTACATCCGCTGCGCGTCGCCGCGGTCGTGCGGCGTGAGCCGGCGCTTGACCCGGCAGCCGTGCTCAAGCGCCTGCCATGACTCCCCGTGCTCGCCCAGGTCATGCAGTTCGTTGTGCAGCGCGAACGCCATGTACACGTCGCTGTCGCTGCCCGGCGGCACGCGCGCCAGCTGCGCCTTCATGCGCGCGACGTGGTTGGCGTCGGCGCTCTGTTTGCGCAGGCGCGACAGCACCCAATGGGCCTGGGCGAAGGTCGGCGCGCGCGCGATGCAGCGCTCCAGTTCGCGCTCGGACGCGTCCATGTCGCCGAAGAACATCTGCACCACGCCGCGGTAGTAGCGGGTCGACGGATCGTTGGGGTCGCGCGCCACGGCCACGTCGAGCATCTGCATCGCCAACGCGTTGTCGCCGATGGTGCTGACCAGCATCGCCAGCTCGGTCAGCCATGCCGCCGATCGGCGCTCGCGCCAACGCGAATGCTCGACGCATTCAAGCAGCGCGCGTGGCTCGTTGAACATGCGCAACGCGCGCGCCAGTGTCATCACCGCCTCTTCGCTGCCGGGACGGCGCGCCAGCGCGCGCATCGCGTACTCGCGGCCGTCGCGGTAGCGGCCCAGCGACAGCGCCATGCGCGACGCGCGCAGCATCGCCATGGCGTGGGTCGGGTCTTGCTCGAGCAGTCCATCGTAGGCCTTGAGCGCCGCGCCCCACTGCGCCTGCCGCGCGTACTCTTCGCCCTGGCGCCAGAGCTGCTGCACGTTGGCTTCGCTCATGCCCGCGGACTCACTGGCCGCCACCGACCGGCACGCGCTCGAACTTTATCGCGAAGGTGTAGCGCGGCATGTAGCAGATCCGGTTCGGCGGGCGGCCGACGTGCTTGATCGCGCCGTCGAAGATCACCAGCCGGCCCGGCTTCGGCGCGATCGCGCAGGCGACCTCGTCCTGGGCGTCGAAGAACAGCGTCTCGCCGCCCCACTCCAGGTCCCACTCCTCGCACAGGTACCACAGCGCGGTCAGGTCGTGCTGCTCGGGCAGGCAGTCGGTGTGGGTGAACAGCATGTCGCCGAAGCTGGCGACATTGGTGTACGCGCGGTACGGCTTGTAGCCGAACGCCGGCGTGGTGAAGCCCAGCACTGCGCGCCGGGTCTGCTCGAAGATCGGCTGCTGCAGCAACGCGTCGAGCTTGATCTCGGTCGCCCAGTGCTTGTAGCCGGCCGTTTCCGGGCGCGCGATCTCGGTGCGGGTGAAGGCCGCGCGCGCGAGGCCCTGCACGTAGTCACCGACGTTGGCCAGGTGCCCGTCGAACACCCGCAACGGGCGGCCGTCGATCTGCATTTCACGGCTGGCCGCGAGCGCGGCGGGGTTCGATGTCATGGATCGTGCTCTGGTAGTGCCGAGCCTGGCTCGGCACGCGGTTGCTCGGAGAAGCGTGCCGAGCAAGGCTCGGCACTACACAAAGAGCTGCGCTCAGCCGGCAAGCATTTGCGCGATGCGCTGCTGCTCGTCCTTGAGCGCCTGCGGCATGCGCGGGCCGTACTCGTCGAGGTACTCGCCGATGCTGGCCAGCTCGGCCTGCCAGCCGGCGTGGTCGAAGCCGAACAGCTTGGCCTGCGCCTCTTCCGACAGGGCGATGCCGTCCAGGTTGAGGTCGGCCGTGGTCGGCAGCGAACCGATCGGGGTCTCGACCGCATGGGCCTCGCCCTTGACGCGGCCGATCATCCACTCGAGCACGCGCAGGTTGTCGCCGAAGCCCGGCCAAAGGAACTTGCCGTCGTCGCCCTTGCGGAACCAGTTGACGTGGAAGATCTTCGGCAGCTTGGCGCCGTCGCCATCGAACGACAGCCAGTGGCTGAAGTAGTCGGCGAAGTTGTAGCCGCAGAACGGCTTCATCGCCATCGGGTCGCGGCGCATCACGCCGACCGCGCCGGTGGCGGCGGCGGTGGTTTCCGAGCCCATAGCGGCGCCGACCAGCACGCCGTGGGTCCAGTCGCGCGCCTCGAACACCAGCGGCACCAGCGACGCGCGCCGGCCGCCGAAGACGATCGCGGAGATCGGCACGCCGGCGGGATTCTCGGCCTGCTCGGTGTAGCTCGGGCACTGCTTGGCCGACACGGTGAAGCGCGAATTCGGGTGCGCGGCCGGACGCTTGGCGGCATCGAACGCCTCGCCGCGCCAGTCGGTCGTCGGCGTCAGTCCGTTGTCGATGCCTTCCCACCACGGCTGGTTGTCGGCGGTGACGCCGACATTGGTGAAGATGGTGTTGCGCTGGACCGACGTGAGCGCGTTCGGGTTCGACTTGGCCGAGGTGCCCGGGGCGACGCCGAAGAAGCCGGCCTCCGGGTTGATCGCGTACAGGCGGCCGTCGGCGCCCGGGCGCATCCAGCAGATGTCGTCGCCGACCGTCCACACCTTCCAGCCCGCGTTGCGGTAGCCCTCCGGCGGGATCAGCATCGCCAGGTTGGTCTTGCCGCAGGCCGACGGGAACGCCGCGGCGACGTAGTGGGTCTCGCCCTGCGGGTTTTCCAGGCCGAGGATCAGCATGTGCTCGGCCAGCCAGCCTTCGCTCTTGGCCTGGTGGCTGGCGATGCGCAGCGCGTGGCATTTCTTGCCGAGCAGCGCGTTGCCGCCGTAGCCGGAGCCGAACGACTTGATCGTCAGTTCTTCCGGGAAATGCATGATGAAGCGGCGCTCCGGGTCGAGCTCGCCGATCGAATGCAGGCCCTTGACGAACGAGCCCTCGCGCTCGATCCGCGCCAAGGCCGGCGCGCCCATGCGGGTCATGATCCGCATGTTGGCGACCACGTACGGGGAGTCGGTGATCTCCACGCCGCAACGCGACAGCGGCGAGTCGATCGGGCCCATGCAGTACGGCACCACGTACAGGGTGCGGCCCTTCATGCAGCCGTCGAACAGCGCGTCCATGTGCGCGTGGCCGTCGGCCGGCGCCATCCAGTGGTTGTTGGGGCCGGCATCGTCGCGCTCGCTGGTGCACACGAAGGTCAGGTGCTCGACGCGGGCGACGTCGTCCGGGTGCGAGCGGTGCAGCCAGCTGTCCGGGTGGGTGTCGGCGTTGAGCGGCAGCAAGGTGCCGTCAGCCTGCATCTTGGCGATCAGCGCGGCGTTCTCGGCATCGCTGCCATCGCACCAGTGGATCGCATCGGGCTGGGTCAGCGCGGCGACCTGCGCCACCCAGGCATTGAGCGCGGCCAGTTGGCTGCCTTCGCTTTGATTGCCCTCGCTTCCGGTGGCGACGGCGGGTGTCGATGCATCCAAGGGAATAGCGTTCACAACAACTCCTCCAGCCCGGGCTGGGTCAAAAAGAAAACGTCAGTCGGCCGACTTCTGCGATTCGGACGGGATCAGCGTGGCCATCATGTGCTCGACATAGGCCTCGAATTCGTCGTGCTGCATGCGCGTCTGGTGCAGCTGCAGGTTGAGCTGCAGGAAGCCGACATAGGCGGCGTACAGCAGGCGCGCGCGGTGCTGGGCATCGGTGCGGCTGAGCCCGGCCTGGCGGAACGACGCGGTCAGGTAGTCGAGGCGGCGCTCGGAGATGCGGCCGATCACCGGCTGCACCGCCGGGTGATCCAGCGCCTTGAGCAGCTCGGAATAGATGACGTGCGACTTGTACTCGTGCGCGACCAGGCTGAACAAGGCGCGCAGGCGCTCGCGCGGATCGGGGATCGGTTCGAGCTGGCCGAACAGGATCTCCTGCTCGACCTTCTCCCAGCGCTCCAGCGCGGCCACCAGCAACGCGTCGCGCGAGGGGAAATGCCAGTAGAAGCTGCCCTTGGTGACGCCCAGCCGGCGCGCCAGCGGCTCGACCGCGACCGCGGCGACGCCCTGCTCGGCGATCAGGTCCAGCGCGGCCTGCGCCCAGTCATCGGCGCTGAGGCGGCCGTTGCGTTCCTGCTTGCTTGGAGCGGGCTTGGTCGTGGCGGAAGGGTTCATGGTGACAATTCTAACCATACGGCACCGACGGGAACAGTATGCAAGCTGGTCGAGCGCCGTTGACAACGGCTGGGCAACCTTACCATACTCGTGCGTATGTTGACGGGCCCGCCGCCATTACCCCGGGCGGCGGCGTTCCCGGCAACCAAGTGTTTCGTCCATTCTGCAGACGCGGGCCACCATGCCCGCTGGAGCGCACCATGAGCATCGCGGCCCCGTTTCTCGCCTTCCTGTTGATCGGCG
Organism: Lysobacter koreensis; assembly: GCF_042677045.1. NCBI lineage: Bacteria > Pseudomonadati > Pseudomonadota > Gammaproteobacteria > Lysobacterales > Lysobacteraceae > Lysobacter > Lysobacter koreensis. The sequence goes on along the minus strand of NZ_JBHTIH010000003.1, from coordinate 664,611 downwards.
CCATCGCCGCCTACCACCGCTTGCGCTTGCCGGTGTGGGCCGCGCTGACGGTGACCGCGTTGCTCGCGTGCTGGCTGCTCGGCGCCAACGCCACCGCGACCATCGTCGCCACCGCGATCGTGGCGGTGATCGCGGTGCCGCTGCTGCTGCCGCAGATCCGCCTGCCCTACATCACCGCGCCGCTGCTGAAGTTCTATACCAAGATCCTGCCGCCGCTGTCGGAAACCGAGCGCGTCGCGCTGGAAGCCGGCACCGTCGGCTTCGAGGGCGAACTGTTCTCCGGCAAGCCCGACTGGAACGTGCTGCTGAGCCAGCCCAAGCCGACCTTGACCGCCGAGGAGCAGGCCTTTGTCGACGGCCCGACCGAAGCGCTGTGCCGGATGATCGACGACTGGGAGATCAACCACGTCCACGCCGACCTGCAACCGGAGCTGTGGGACTTCATCAAGAAGAACCGCTTCTTCGGCATGATCGTGCCGAAGGAATACGGCGGCCTGGGTTTCAGCGCGCTGGCCAACCACAAGGTCATCCAGAAGTTGGCGTCGATCTCCTCGGTGGTCAGCTCCACCGTGGGCGTGCCCAACTCCCTCGGCCCGGCCGAGCTGCTGATGCACTACGGCACCCAGGAGCAGAAGGACCACTACCTGCCACGCCTGGCCGACGGCCGCGAAGTGCCGTGCTTCGGCCTGACCGGGCCGTGGGCCGGCTCGGATGCGACCTCGATCCCGGACTTCGGCATCGTCGCCATGGGCGACTGGAACGGCGCGCGCGTGGTCGGGGTCAAACTCACGTTCGACAAGCGCTACATCACCCTGGCCCCGGTCGCGACCCTGATCGGCCTGGCGTTCCGCATGTACGACCCGGACGGCCTGATCGGCGACAAGCGCGACATCGGCATCACCCTGGCGTTGCTGCCGGCCGACACCGCCGGCGTCGAGATCGGCCGCCGCCACTTCCCGCTCAACAGCACGTTCCAGAACGGCCCGATCCGCGGCCACGAGGTATTCATCCCGCTGAGCCAGCTGATCGGCGGCGAAGCGTTCGCCGGCAAGGGCTGGCAGATGCTGGTCGAGTGCCTGTCGATCGGCCGCTCGATCACCCTGCCCTCCACCGCCAGCGGCGGCGCCAAGATGGCGGCGATCGTGACCGGCGCCTACGCGCGCATCCGCAAGCAGTTCGGCCTGTCGATCGGCCGGTTCGAGGGCGTCGAGGAAGCGCTCGCGCGCATCGGCGGCAACGCCTACACCATCAGCGCGCTGGCCGAGGCCTCGGCCGCGGCGGTGGCGCGTGGCGAACTGCCGGCGGTGCCGTCGACCATTTCCAAGTACCACTGCACCGAGCTGGGCCGCCAGGTCTGCCAGGACGCGATGGACATCCACGGCGGCAAGGGCATCATCCTGGGGCCGAAAAACTACCTCGGCCGCGCATGGCAGGCCTCGCCGATCGCGATCACGGTCGAGGGCGCCAACATCATGACCCGCTCCCTGATGATCTTCGGCCAGGGCGCGATCCTGTGCCATCCGTGGGTGCTCAAGGAGATGAAGGCCGCGACCCTGGCCGACGAAGGCGAGCGCCTGCGCGAGTTCGACAAGAACCTGTTCGGCCACATCGGCTTCGCGATCTCCAATGCCGTGCGCAGCTGGTGGTTCGGCCTCAGCAACGCCCGCTTTGGCGCCGCCCCGGGCGATGCCTACACGCGCCGCTTCTATCGCAAGCTCAACCGCTACTCGGCGGTGCTCGCATTGATGGCCGACACTTCGATGCTGCTGCTCGGCGGCAAGCTCAAGTTCAAGGAGTCGCTGTCCGGGCGCCTCGGCGACGTGCTCAGCAACCTCTACATCGCCAGCGCGGTGCTCAAGCGCTACGAGGACGAAGGCCGCCCGGTGTCCGACCAGCCGCTGCTGGCGTGGTCGTTCCACGACGCGATCAACAAGACCGAGACCGCGCTGTCGACCGCGCTGCGCAACTTCCCGATCCGCCCGGTCGGCTGGCTGCTGTGGGCGCTGGTGTTCCCGCTCGGCCGCCGCGCGCAGGCGCCCAGCGACCGCCTCGGCCACAAGGTCGCCAGCTTGTTGATGTCGCCCAACGAGGCGCGCGACCGGCTCGCGTTCGGCGTGTTCACCACCCCGTGCGCCAACAACCCGGCCGGGCGCATCAACAGCTACCTGCAGAAGGTGATCCTGGCCGAGCCGGTCGAGCGCAAGTTCCTTAAGGCGATGAAGAGCAAGGACATCGAGGCGTTGAGCTTCCCGGCGCAACTGGACGAAGGCGTGCGCGAAGGCTGGATCAGCGCCGACGAACGCCAGCAGCTGCAGGAACTGCGCGAGATGACGATCGATGCGATCAGCGTCGACGATTTCGACCCCGAGGAACTGCGCTCGGCCGGGTACCGCCGCGAGCAGTACGAAGATCGCGCCGCGGCCTGACCGCGCGCCCTGGACACACGCACACGACGGCGGGCCTCGACCCGCCGTCTTCTTTGGAGCCGCCGATGAGTTCGCAAGTGCTGTCGCTGTACCGCCGCCTGTCGCGCTGGCCCGCGGGCCAGTGGCTGTTCGCGCGCGCGGTGTGCTGGAAGGCGCCCTACTTCGCCAGCATCGCACCGCGGTTCGTGGCGCTGGAGCCCGGCCGCTGCGAGGTGCGCCTGCGCGACCGCCGTCGCGTCCACAACCATATCGGCACCGTGCACGCGATCGCGCTGTGCAACTTGGCCGAACTCGCCGCCGGGGTGATGACCGACGCGAGCATCCCCGCATCGATGCGCTGGATCCCCAAGGGCATGACGGTCGAGTACCTGAAGAAAGCCGCCGGCACGATGCACGCGGTCGCGACCCCGGAGATCCCGCTGGTCGAAGCGGCGGCGGGCTACGACCTGCCGGTGATCGTCGTGGTCACCGACCCGGCCGGCGACACCGTGTTCCGCGCGCGCATCGCGATGTGGGTGTCGCCGCGCAGGTGACTGGCAGCACCGCGGCGTCCCCCAAGAGGACTTGCTCCGCGGCGTAGGAGCGGCTTTAGCCGCGAGCGGTTTCCCGCCGATGCCGGCATGCGCGAGAAGCTCGCGGCTGAAGCCGCTCCTGCGACAAGCCTGTTTGACCGCGGCTCAGTAGCCGAAGCAGACCGCCGCGATCGCCACCAGCGCCGGCAGCGCCTGCACGAAGAAGATCCGCCGGTTGACGGTCGCCGCGCCGTAGACGCCGGCGACCAGCACGCAGCCCAGGAAGAACAGCGCCACGTCGCGCTGCATCGTCAGCACCGACCACACCAGGCCGGCGGCGAGGAAGCCGTTGTAGAGCCCCTGGTTGGCCGCCAGCACCTTCGACTGCTGCGCCTGCTCGAGCGACTGCCGGAACACCTTGCGCCCGTAGGGCCTGGTCCACAGGAACATCTCCAGCACCAGGAAGAACGCGTGCAGCAACGCGACCAGCAGCACCAGCACGACGGCGATATGCGACATGACCTGCTCCAGGGGACCGACGACGCAGCTTACGGCTGCCGCGACGCGATGCGCCCGTCAGCGCGTCGGCTGGGGCGAGGCGGTGCTGTCAGCGGGTCGTCTGCGCCGGACCGCGGACCTCGAGGCGCACGCCTTCCTTCGCGCCGAAATCGGTGAGCGCGTCGTAGCGACGGCTGAGCGCCGCGTGGCGGCGGATCTCGCGCCGCGCCGCGCGGTCGATGGTCTGCGCCAAGCGCCGGCAATCGGACTGCGGCGGCAGCGCCAGGATCGCTTCGCGCACCGCGGCCGCCGACTGCAGGCCGTGCTGGCGATGGGTCGCCTCGTGCGCGCGCAGCTTGGCCATGAAGCTTTTCCACTGCACCGCGAGTCCCGACCGACCATTGCGCGGTCGTACCCACTCCGGCAGCGTGGTCACGATCGCCACGTCGACCTCCAATTCCCGCAAGCGGCACGCGCCATCGTCCATCTCGCGCGCATGCCGCCAGCTCACCTGCGCGTCGGTGTAGCCGGCCGCGCGCTGGCCGGTCGCCGAGCCCACCGGCCCCAACGCCTGCATCTGCGCGCAGCACGGCAGTCACCAACGACGGCATCAACATGGGCAACGCTGCTCCGGGCATGGGCGACGCGCAGTCAACGTCATCGCGTCGACGCCGGACCATGAGGCGAGGCACCGCGCAGCGTCAGCCGCGAGACCTCCGGCGGCACGCCGAAGCGGATCGGCAGGATGCTGGTGCCGATGCCGGGGGTCACGAACAGGTGGCGGCCGCCTTCGACGAACGCGCCGCGCGGGTAGCGGCCGTCGGGTTGGTTCCACAGGCCCGGCGCGCCGACCACCGGGAACGCGATCTGGCCGCCGTGGGTGTGCCCGGCCACCACCAGCGAGGCGCGCGCGGGCATGCGCGGGAACAGGTTCGGGTTGTGGGTGATCGCGATCGCCGGGCGCGCGTCGTTCACCGCCGAGAACGCGCGGCCGATGTCGTGCGGCGCCTCCCACAGGTCGCCGACCCCGACCAGCCACAGCGAGCAACGCCCCAGCTCCAGCGCGTGCGCCTGGTCCTCCAGCACCACCACCCCGGCCGCCTCCAGCGAGGCGCGCACGCGCGGGCCGTCCTTCCACCAGTCGTGGTTGCCCAGCACCGCATAGACCGGCTTGCGCGCGGTCAGCGGCCGCAGCCGGTGCGCGACCACGTCGGCCGGCACGTAGGTGCCCAGGAACACGCTGAGGATCACGTAGTCGCCCGCCATCAGCACCGCCTGCGCGTCGCTGGCGAGCAGACGCGCGACCAGGCGGTCGAGCTGGTCGAGGCCGTTGCGCGGCGAGCCGATGTGCAGGTCGGACACCACGTCCACGCGCAAGCCGTCGCAGCGCGGCGACCAGTTCGGCAGCTGCAACGTGTAGTCGCGTTCGACCAGCGACCCCGGCTCGATCACGCAGCCCTTGACCACGAACACCAGCACCAGCAGCGCCAGGATCCGGGCGCCCCAGCGGCGCCGCCAGCGCCAGCGCCGCCGTGCGGGGGTGGTCACCGCCGCCGGTTCCGCCGCGCGCGCTGGGTCATGCGCGGCTACCTGCGGCCGGCGTGGCGACGTTGGCATCGGTAGCCGCCGCCGCGGCCGCGGTCGCGCGCGTGCCTAGCCGCCAGCCGAGCGTACCGGCGGCGGCCGCGGCCAGGGCGGCCATGCCGGCGAATCCGGCCACGGCCACGCCGCCCACGCGCAATGCATTCATCGACAGGGAAATCACCAGGTCGCCAAACCGCCATACCGCGGTGTCGACCGCGTTTTTGCCCTTGTAGCGCAGGCTGCGCGGGACCCGGGTGAACAGGCTTTCGCGCGCCGGGCCGAGCATGCCGTAGGCGAACCCGCGGCTGGCGATCAGCGCCAGCGCGATCCACGGCATCGGCCCGATCACCGGCACGTGCGGGTCGGGCGCGAACACCACCACCAGCAACGCCGCCGCGGTCACCGTCGCCCACATTGCGATCGCCGGCGCCGGGCCATGCCGGACCAGCAGCCAGCGGGTCAGGGTCAGCTGCACGACCACCTGCACGATGTTGGTGCTCAGGTCCATGTTGGCGAAGAACCGCGTGCGCGACACCGGGTCGGTGAACGCCATGCCCGAGTAGTCGGCGACCAGCGCGTAGTTGATCGTGCCGATGCAGTCGCCCAGCAGCATCAGCAACGCCATGCTGCGCATGAACGGGTTGGCGAAGACCTGCTTCAGCCCGTCGAACATGCCGCCGCCCACCGCGCCCTCGTGGTTGGGCTCGTGCCGGCGCCCGCCGTGCACGCGCGCCCAACGCCCGAGCAGCACCGCGCACACCAGTGCCAGCGCCAGCAGCACCGCCGACACCGCCAGCAGCGGCGCCACCCCGACCACCGACACCAGCGTGCGCGTCAGCAACGGCCCGGCGATCGCGCCGGCGGTGCCACCCAGGGCGATGACCGGGAACAGGCGGCGCGCCTGGGCCTCGTCCCAGATGTCGGCCATGAAGCTCCAGAACACCGACACCACGAACAGGTTGAACACGCTCACCCAGACGAAGAACAGCGTGCCCAGCGCGCGCGGGCTGAGCACGCCGTGGCTGGTGAACAGCGGCACGAACGCCAGCAGGCAGGCGATGAAGAAGCCGTAGACCGCCGGCACCACCGCCCGGCGCGGGTAGCGCGCGACCAGCCCGGCGAACACCGGCGTCAGCAGCAGCGTGGCGACGAACGTGGCGGCGTAGAACAACGGCAGCTGGGTCGAGCCGAGCGCGCCGGTCAGCTGCTCGCGCACCGGCCGCATCACGTAGTACGCGGCCAGCACGCAGAAGAAATAGGTGAACGAGAGCGCCACCGCGCGCCATTCGCCGCCGTGAATGCGGCTGGAACCGGAAGGCTCGGCGTGGCTCGACGCCATCGGGGTGCGCTCGACAAGGGGTGGCGGCACGGTAGCCGATGCTACCCACCGCCGCCAGCGCGCGGCTGGGGCATCGAACGCGGCGCCATGCGATTCATAGGGCGGGTTTCAACCCGCCATCCCGCCGCCGCAAGGTCACGAGGAACCGCAATCCCGGATCGGCCTCTACGGTGCCGGGACGCCCGGCATGGCGAAGGCGGGTTGAAACCCGCCTTACGCCGTTCGGAGGTCGAGGAAATGGTTGTCGAGGCCGACGAAACGGTCTCGGGGGTCGAGGAATCGGTTGCCGAGGTCGACGAAACGGTCTCGCAGGTCGCCAAACCGGTTGCCGAGGTCGATCCCAAGCTCGTAGGGCGGGTTGCAACCCGCCATCGCCATGCCGGGCGCCCGGACATGGCAGATTCCGATCCGGGATGGCGGTTCCTCGCGACCGTGCGGCGGCGGGATGGCGGGTTGAAACCCGCCCTACACCCCGAGGCGCCACGGCTGCACCTGGAAACCCCGCACGCGGTCCTTCCCGCTCCGAGCGCGCACCGCCAGCTCCACAGACGGCTCAGCACGAGCATTTGCTCTAGCGCCGGCGCATAGTTTCGGCCCGTTCTCCCTCCAGGCCCGACGTTTGTACGACTACATCATCATCGGCGCCGGCTCGGCCGGCTGCGTGCTGGCCAACCGCTTGTCCGAAGACCCCGACGTCAAGGTGCTGCTGCTCGAAGCCGGCCCGCGCGACTGGCACCCCTTCATCCACATGCCCGCCGGGCTGTCCAAGCTGGTCGGCAAGAAGGGCGTGAACTGGGACTACAGCACCGTGCCCGAGCCGCAGCTCAACCACCGCGCGCTGTGGTGGCCGCGCGGCAAGGTGCTCGGCGGCTCCAGCTCGATCAACGCGATGTGCTACATCCGCGGCGTCGCCGGCGACTACGACGAGTGGGCCGCCGCCGGCGCGCACGGCTGGGACTGGAACGCGGTGCTGCCCTACTTCAAGCGCAGCGAGCACAACGAACGCGGCGGCGACGCCCTGCACGGCGCGCACGGCCCGCTGCACGTGTCCGACCTGCGCTACAGCAACCCGCTGTCGCACGCGTTCCTCGCCGCCGGCGAGCAGGCCGGCTACCCCGCCAACCGCGACTTCAACGGGCCGCTGCAGCCCGGCTTCGGCCTGTACCAGGTGACCCAGAAGAACGGCGCGCGCTGCTCGTCCGCGGTCGCCTACCTCGACCCGGTGCGCGAGCGCGCCAACCTGACCGTCATCACCGGCGCCCAGGTCGGCCGCATCACCTTCGATGGCGGCGGCCGCGACGGCGGGCGCCGCGCCAATGGCGTGGTCTACACCGCGCACGGCAAGGCGTTCCACCAGCCCGCCGCGCGCGAGGTGCTGCTCAGCGGCGGCGCGATCAACTCGCCGCAGCTGCTGATGCTGTCAGGCATCGGCCCGGCGCGGCAGCTGCGCAACCACGGCATCGAGGTCGTGGCCGACGCGCCGGAGGTCGGCGAGAACCTGCAGGACCACCTCGACATCTCCACCCTGCAGCACTCGAGCCAGCGCGTCAGCTACGACCGCCTGAGCGACCTCAAGGTCGCGTTCGACTACTACCTGCGCGGCCACAGCGGCCCGGGCACCAGCAACATCGCCGAGGCGGGCGGATTCGTGCGCTCGCGGCACGCGCCCGACGCGCGCGCCGACATCCAGTTCCACTTCATCCCGGCGATGCTCGACGACCACGGCCGCCACCGGCTGGCCGGCGACGGCTACACGCTGCACGCCTGCTTCCTGCGCCCGCGCAGCCGCGGCCGCATCGCGCTGGTCAGCGGCCGCGCCGCCGACAAGCCGCGGATCGAGGCCAACTATCTCAGCGACGCCGAGGGCTTCGACCTGAAGATGATGCTCGAGTGCGCCAAGCTCTCACGCGAGTTGCTCGCGCAGCCGGCGTTCGACGCCTACCGCGGCGCGCCGATCTTCCCGGCCCGCAACGACCTGTCCGACGCCGACCTGATCGAGTTCATCCGCGCCAAGGCCGAGACCGTCTACCACCCGGCCGGCAGTTGCCGCATGGGTTCGGACGAGCAGTCGGTGGTCGACCCGCAGCTGCGCGTGCGCGGCGTCGACGGCCTGCGCGTGGTCGACGCCTCGGTGATGCCGACCCTGATCGGCGGCAACACCAACGCGCCGACGATGATGATCGCCGAGCGCGCAGCGGACCTGATCAGCGGCCGCCAATAAGCGCGTCCGCGCCCTGGGCGGGCCGGCCAAGCCAGCTCCGCCAGCGTCGACGGCGAAGTGCCCAGCTCGCCGGCCGCGCCTGAGGTCCGAACGCTCAACTCACCGGGCTGGCGCCGCGTCGTGCCTCGTGCTCGTGCCACGCCTGCTCCAGCACGTCGACCGGCATCGGCCGCGCGATGAAATACCCCTGCGCCTGGTCGCACCCTTGCTGGCTCAGCCAATCCAGTTGCGCCTGCGTTTCCACGCCCTCGGCCACCACCTTGAGTTTCAGGCTGTGGGCCATGCGCAGGATCGCCAGGGCGATCGCCGCGTCGTCCGGGTTGCTGGTGAGGTCACGGATGAACTGGCCGTCGATCTTGAGGGTGTCGATCGGCAGCCGCCGCAGGTAGGCCAGGCTCGAATAGCCGGTGCCGAAATCGTCGATCGACAGCCCCACGCCGAGCGATTTCAGCCGCAGCAGCATCGCGTTGGTCTCGTCGACATGCAGCATCAGCGTGCTCTCGGTCAGCTCGAACTCCAGCAATCCCGGCGGCACCTGGTGCGCGCGCATGCAGGTGGTCATCGCCAGCCACAGCGGGTCTCCCCCGCCGCCCGCGGCCGGCGCGGTGGCGCCGCCCTGCTCCCGCACCACGCGCATGATCTGCCGGGCCGAGACGTTGACCGCGATCCCCAGTGGCACGCCCGCGCGCTGCCAGGCACCGAGCTGGCGGCAGGCGGCCTCGATCACCCAGGCGCCGACCGGGACGATCAGGCCGGTGTCCTCCAGCGCGGGAATGAACTGTTCCGGCGGAACCAGGCCGTGGCCTGGCCGGTCCCAGCGCAGCAACGCTTCCACCGCGAGCCAGCGGCCGCTGGCGACGTCGATCTTGGGCTGGTAGTGCAGCACGAACTCGTTGCGCTCCAGCGCGTTGCGCAGCGCGGCTTCGAGGCCCGCCTTCTCCAGCACGCGGGCGTTCATCGCGCTGGTGTAGAAGCGGTAGCCGCTGCGGCCCTCCGCCTTCGCCTCGTACATGGCGGTGTCGGCGTACTTCATCAGCGTATCGGGGTCGGACGCGTCGTCGGGATAGACGGTGATGCCCACGCTCGCGCTGATCTGCAGCTCGCGCCCCTCCAGCACGAACGGTGCCTGGAATATCTCGCGCACCTTGTCGGCGACGGCGGCAACGGCGAGCGGCCCCACCAGCAGGATGCCGAACTCGTCGCCGCCGAGCCTCCCGACCACGTCGCGGGCGCGCAGCCGCTGCATCAGCCGGTTGCCGACCTGGCGCAGCAACTCGTCGCCGACCTCGTGGCCGAGGGTGTCGTTGACAGTCTTGAAATGGTCCAGGTCCAGGTACAGCACCGCGACGATCCAGCCCTGCACGCGGGCGTGCGCCAACGCCTCGTGCAGCGACTGGTAGAACAGCCGCCGGTTCGGCAGGCCGGTCAAGGTGTCGTAGTGGGCCAGTTGCTGCAGCCGCCGCTCGGCTTCCTTGCGCTCGGTGATGTCGTGCAGCGCCACCACCGCGCCGAGCTTGCGGCCCGAGCGGGCGACCAGCGCCTGGCCATTGCAGACCAGGGTCCGCGGGCTTCTGTCGCGCGGCGCGATCACCATTTCCACATCGCTGATCCGCTCGCCCTGGAACGCCCGTACCAGCGGGATCTCGTCGGTGGCCATCGGCGTGCGGCCGTCGGCATGGAACAGGCTGTAATGGCGCGCCCAATCCCCCTGCGGCAGGGCCTCCTGGGGCAGGCCGTGCATGTCGCGGGTGGCGCGGTTGAACAGGGTCAGCTCGCCGTCCTCGTTGCAGGCGACGATGTCCAGCAGCACGCGCTGGAACTCGCCCTCCCGCTCCAGTGCGCTCTCGGCCTCGGTGCGCGCCACGAACTGGCCGAGCAGGTTGCCCAGGGTGCCCAGCATCACCAGCAGGTCGGGGTCCGGCGCCTGCGCCTGCATGAAAAAGCACTCGACCACCCCGAGCACGCGCCCGCCGCTGCAGAACGGAAACGCGAACGCGCCGTGCAGTCCCTCGTCATGGGCAGTGGCCACGCGCGGGAAGTTGCGGTCGAACGCGACATCGGTAATGCCATCGGGCCTGCCGCTGGCCCAGACCCGGCCCGGCAGCCCGACCCCGCGCGCGAACGTGATGCCGCGGCTGGCCGATTCGAAACGCGGGGTGGCCACGGCTTCCGACTGCCAGAACTCCAGGCATCGCAACACGCCGGCGTCCCGGTCCACGCTCCACATCGCGCCGGCGGTCCCGCCCAATCCCGTGCACACCGCGCGCAGGAACTTGGGTGCGACCTCAACCAGCGTGCTCGCCCCGACCAGCGTGGTGGCGGCCTCGCTGTGCGCGTTCTGGCGCTGGCTCGCCCGCTGGCGCTCGCTGATGTCATGCAGGAATGCGTTGAACTTGCAGACATCGCCGACCCGGACCGGCCAGATCGTCAGTTCGATCGGAAATTCGCGGCCATCGCGATGCAGGGCGAAGACATCGACGCGCCGGTTGAGCACCGAACCGTTGCCCGTGGCGAGGAAACGCGCGATGCCATGGTGGTGGGCTTGCCGGTAGCGCACAGGCACGATGAGCTCCGCCATGTTCTTGCCGATCACCTCGTCGCGACGCCAGCCGAACGTCGCCTCAGCCTGCCGGTTCCATTCCCGGATCGTGCTGTCGGCGTCGATCTCGACGAAGGCGTCGAACGCGGTGTCGATGACGGCCTTGGCGTCGTCCCGGCTTGCCTGCAGGGCGCGCGCGACCTGCTGGTGCGCGGCCATGTCGCGGGCAAAAACGCGATCCAGCAACGAGACCACCAAGGTTGCGGCAAGCAGCAGGCTGGCGAGTGCGCCGATCGCGACGGCCAGCAGCACGCTGTCGAAGGCATGCGCGCCGCCCGCTGGCATGGTGTGCGGCGCAAACTCCGCCGCGGCCATGCCGGTGTAGTGCATGCCGCAAATCGCGACCGCCATGACCGCCGCGCTGGCGGCCTTGCGCGAGTACGCGGACGACCTGGTGTCCGCACGTAACCGGAACGCGATCCACAGCGCGGCCATCGCCGCGGCGATCGCGATCAGGATCGACAGCGACAACAGCACCGGGTCATAGCGGATCGCGGGATGCACCTGCATGGCCGCCATGCCGATGTAATGCATGGCCGCGATGCCCAGGCCCATCACCAGGCCGGCACCGACCAGCCGCGGCGTGCCCAGCACCGTCCCGGTCGCGATGTGCAGGGCGTAGCCGGACGCGAGGATGGCGACGCCCAGCGACAACAAGGTCAGCACGGGGTCGTAAGCCATCGGCATCGGCATCTGCAGCGCGAGCATGCCGATGAAATGCATCGACCAGATGCCGATGCCCATCGCGAACGCCCCGCCGACCTGCCACAAACGCCGTGGCGCGTTGCCCGGCGCGGCCGCCCGGATCCGCACGACCAGATCGAGCGCGACGTAGGACGCGAGCATCGCCACCGCGAACGACAGCGCGAGCAGCCACGGATCGTAGGTTCCATTCATGCCCTTACTTCCTTAGCTGTAGAGCGGAGGAGGCCTGCCCGATCTCGACAGCGTCGAGTCGCGGCAATATGGCTGGACCCCGGGAGAGTCCCATGCGAGGGGGGGAGAGGCAGGTGAGGGCCGGACGGGCGTGGGTGTGGCCTGCAGCCGGTATCGGCGCACCCGCGCGGAAACTGAGCCCAGGGTCGGCGCGCGGTTCTGGCGCATCGGTTCCGCCGGTCACCCCGCAAACGCCCGACCAATGCCGAAGCGGAAAATGCAGGGAACCCTCCGAAGTCGCAGCACGGGTTGCGTCGCCGCGTCAGGCCAGTGCCCTGTCGAGACCGGCGGGAGTTCCGCAGCTCGCGCGCGATCGCCACCGGCATCGGTCTCCAGCAACGCGGCGAATCCATCGCCGCTGGCAATGGCGCGCGTGGCGTGCCCGACCCGCTATCGCCAATGCGACAAGCCAGCTGCCTTGGCGCCGACCGGCTTTGCCATGGCCTGCTTCAGGCCCGCGCGTCCAGCATCGGCGGCAACGGGCAATGCAGCACCGCGCAGATCGTGCGCAGCAATTCCGATTCGACCACGCTGACCCGGCCGTCGTGGCTGACCGCGGCGGTGATCGCCTCGACCAGCAGTTGCTTGGCCAGCGGGTCGAGCGCGTCGAGCGGCATCCACGCGTCGTCGAGCGCCTGCACGCCGCGTGCCGGCGGCGCGTAGTTGATGTGGTCGCGCGGCAGCACGCGCTGCAGGCCGGCAAGGTAGGCACGCTGGGCGCTGCCCGCGTCGGCGTGGCCGGACTGCGCGACCACGGCGAGCAAGGTCGCGACCTCGTGCCTGACGTCGTGCAGCCGGCGCCGGCCGAAGCGCGCGTAGCGGGACGGATCCAGCGACTCGCGCACCTGCACGGTCAGCAGGCGGCCGAGGCAGTACTCGAACAGCGACACGTCGCCGTCGGTGAAGACCATGGCGTTGGCGGCATCGAGGAACACGTCCAGTTCCGGCCGCGGCCGCAGCCGCAGCACCGGGAACGCGAGCGCGGCCAGCGGCAGCCGCAGCATTGGGTGCAGCCCGGCCAGGTGAACCTCGGCCATCGACCATGCCTGTTCGGCGACCACTGCGCCCAGCCGCGCGGTGACCTCGAACGCCTGCTTGTCGGCGATCGCCGGGTTCGCGTCCATCAGCAGGCCGAGCAGCAGCGGCATGACCGCGTCGCGCTGCGCGGCCAAGGCGCGCAACGGCTGCGGCATGTTGCCGACGATGCTGTCGGCGCGGCGGTAATCGTCCGCGCCGGGGTGCGCGACCTGAGCGGCGACCATCGGCGGCGTGATCGCGTGCTCGCTGCCGCGGGCGGGCAACGACGCTGGCCGGGTCGCGGCGACGAAGCCCATCTGCACGTCCTCCTCCAGCCCGTGCGGCGGCTCGGACAGCCACTTGCGCGACAGCGTGTCCAACTGGTCGGCGCGGAACGACGGCTCCAGCGCTTGGATGCGGTCGACCAGCGGCGGATGGGTGGCAAATAGTCCACTGAACACCAGCCCACTGAAGCCGACGCCGTCGCCGAACAGCATGTGGCTGACTTCCTCGGCGTCGCCGCGCTCGTTGAGCCGGGAGCCTTCGTGCAGGCCGCCGATCTTCTTCAACGCCCCGGCCAGGCCCGCGGTCTGGCGCGTGAACTGCACCGCCGACGCATCGGCCAGGCGCTCGCGCGTGCGGCTGACGCCGGCCTTGATCATGCGGCCGAAGAACAGGCCGATGTAGCCGATCACCATCGCCACGAGCGCGGCCACCAGCAGCGCGCCGATGCCGCCCTTGCGGCCGCCGAGGCGGCCGTGCTCAAGCACCTTCCGGCCGATCAGGGCCAGCATCATGATCCCGAAGAGCACCCCGATCAGGCGGATGTTGAGGCGCATGTCGCCGTTGAGGATGTGGCTGAACTCGTGTGCGATCACGCCCTGCAGTTCGTCGCGGTTGAGGCGTTCCAGCGCGCCGCGGGTGACCGCGACCACCGCGTCGGACGGCGAGTAGCCGGCGGCGAACGCGTTGATCGCGGCCTCGTGCTCGAGCACGTAGATCTTCGGCACCGGCACGCCGGAAGCGATCGCGATCTCCTCGACCACGTTGCGCAGCCGGCGCAGGTTGGGGTCGGTGGTGTCCTCGGGCACGGGCACGCCGCCCAGCTGCAGCGCGACCGGCTCGCCACCGCCGCGCAGGCTGGCGATGCGGTACGCCGAGCCGAGCCCGATCACCGCCAGCGTGGCGAGCGTGGCGAACGCGAGCATGCCCGGGCTGGCGCCGGCCACCAGCGCCACCGCCAGGTCAACAGCGACGACGATGCCGAGCACGGCCAGCGCGAACAGCGCCATCAGGCGGACTGAATTGCGCCGCGCCGCCGCCTGGCGTTCGAAGAAGTTCATGTCAGAGGCCCCCACCCCATCCCATCCGGCCCGCAGGCACCGCCTGCGGGCGTTCGCCTGCGCGCGAACCTGCGGTTCGCCATCGCGCTTCCCCGCCCCGCGCGCGAGGGAGGAAGCGAATCGTCAGAACTGCACCTTCGGTGCCTCGCGCATTTCCAGCTTGTCGACCGGGATCGCCAGCAGCGCCGCGGCGGCGAAATGGAACATGCCGGCCAGCACGCTCGACGGGAACACCTCGCGCTTGTTGTTGTAGGCCATCACCGAGTCGTTGTACGCCTGCCGCGCGAACGCGACCTTGTTCTCGGTGCTGGTCAGCTCCTCGGTGAGCTGCATCATGTTCTGGTTGGCCTTGAGGTCCGGGTAGGCCTCGACCACCGCCAGCAGGCGCCCGAGCGCGCCATCCAACTGGCCCTGGCTCGCGGCCAGCCCGGCCATCGCCGCCGGGTCACCGGGGCTGGCCTTGGCCGCCGCCAGCCCGGACACCGCCGCGCCGCGCGCGCTGACCACCGCCTCCAGCGTTTCACGTTCGTGCTTGATATAGCCCTTGGCGGTCTCGACCAGGTTCGGGATCAGGTCGAAGCGCCGCTGCAGCTGCACGTCGATCTGCGCAAAGGCATTTCTGAATGCGTTCCGCGCGGTCACCAGGCCGTTGTAGATGCCCACTCCCCAAAACGCGAGCACCATCACTAATCCCAATAGAATCAGAAAGCTGAACATGTTTGTTCCCCAAATCCCTGATGGCGGCGCTAGTATTGGCCGCAACTGAGCATACGCAGGCGCTGCGGACGATGAAAGACAACGGGTCCCGCCGGTCACGCCGCATTTTGCGGATGGGCAGCTTGGCGTTTCTGTTGACGCTGACGCTGGGTTCGGGTGCGCAGACGTCGTTGCGCTGGGACAGCCCGCAGGCGCGCCCGTCGCGCGCCACCGCCTCCGTCGCATCCATTCCGTCGCGGCCCGTGTCCGCCTCGCCTGCGATGCCGCTGGCATCGAGCTTCGACGTGCAGCAGTTCGAAGCGATGGCGCAGCAACTGGTCGCCGGCCAACGCGTGCCGGGCCTGGCGATGGCGATCGTGCACAACGGCCGCATCCTGAGCGCGCGCGGTTACGGCATCACCGACGTCAATGCCGCGCAGCCAGTCGATTCGCACACCGTGTTCCGCCTGGCGTCCCTGTCGAAGGGCTTCGCCGGCACCATGGCCGGGCTGCTGGTCAACGACGGCACGCTGCGCTGGGACAGCAAGCTCACCCAGTACCTGCCGAACTTCCAGCTCAGCGATCCGTACGCCGCGCAGCAGATCACCGTCGCCGACCTGCTCAGCCACCGCGTCGGTCTGACCCACAACACCTACGACCGCGACCTGGAAGGCTACGTCGACTACCACACGCTGACGCAGAAGCTCGCGCGCGCGCCGATGAAGTGCCAGCCGGGCACCTGCTACGCCTACCAGAACATCGCCTTCAGCCTGATCGGCGACATCGTGTTCGCCGCCACCGGCGATTTCTACAGCCAGGAAGTGCAGCGCCGCCTGCTCAAGCCGCTGGGCATGAACGACGCGAGCCTCGGCCTGGAAGGCATCCAGGCCAGCGCGCGCTGGGCGCGTCCGCACGTGCGCGCGCGCGGCGGCTGGACCTCGCTGATGCCGAAGTCGACCTACTACCAGGTCGCGCCCGCGGCCGGTGTCAATGCCAGCGCCAGCGACATGGCGCAGTGGCTGCTCGCGCAGACCGGGCACCGTCCCGACGTGTTGCCCGCGCCGCTGCTGGCGACGCTGCACCAGCCGCTGGTCGACACCCCCAGCGAGATGCGCGGTTCCAAGTGGCGGCGCGAGCGCGTGAGCAGCGCCGGCTACGCGCTGGGTTGGCGCGTGTACGACTACGCCGGCCAGCGCCTGGTGTTTCACGGCGGCGCCGTGCAGGGCTACCGCGGGGTGGTGGCGATGCTGCCGGGCCGCGACCTGGGCATCGCGATGATGTGGAACTCCGAAAGCTCGCTGCCCTCGGCGCTGCTGCCGACCATGCTCGATCGCGCCATCGGCCTGACCGACCAGCGCTGGCTCGACGACCAGTTCGACGACCCGACCCTGTACGTCGACGCCACGCCGTCGGCGCCGACGACCGCCGGCACCACCGCGAGCAAGTCCACCGCCGCACCGGAATAACCCCGCGGGCGACCGCGGCAGTCCGGGCTTCGCCGCGATCCTGCCAGCGGTCGCGCCCGGTCGCCGCTCAGCGCGTCTCGCTCTCCAGTACCGATTTCAACTTCTTCAGGCCCTTGTCGTAGTCGGCGCCGACCCAGCGGTCGAGCATCAAGCCGAACCAGCGCGACACAGGGTTGTAGCCGTGCGCGCTATCCAGCGACCAGGTCACGCGGGTGCCGTTGGCGGTGGGTGCGAGGACAAACGTTCCGACCGCCTTGCTGCCGTCGAAGTCCAGTGCGTTGACCACCTTCTGGCCCGGCACGCTTTCGATGATGCGTTGGCTGCCGCTGCCGACCTTGTCGCCGGCCCATGCCAGCGAGGCGCCGACGCCCGCGACCGGGCCGCTGGTCTCGTAGCGGGCCTGCGGTTCCATCTCGTACTACGGCGACCACTGGTTGAATCGCTGGTAGGAATTGAGCATCGCGTAAATGTCGCCCGGTGATCGCTGGATCGTGATCGACCTCTCGACATGCGTGCTCGACGGCAGCAGGAAGCCACCGCCGGCGAACACCAGGCCAAGTGCGACGACGACGTAGAACAATCCCTTCAGCGCTTTCATGGCGTTCCCCAATGCGGTCGACTCGGGCCGATGCTAGGCCAACCCGGCGCCGCCAGAAAGTCGCTATGCACGGTCGATGCCCCACCGGGGACAGAGACCAGCGGCCTCCCGCGGAGCGCAGTTGGCGTACATGCCGGCGCAACACCGATCCGTTGCACAAGATCGGCGCAAAAAAAAACTCTCCCCCCACCTGGGCTGCGGGGAGAGAGTCGGATTACGGCTTTCGGGGCGTTGCTGGTTAGATCATCGGCGCCGGAGTGGCCGGCATCGCGGTCGGGGCCGACTTCTTGGCAGCGCGACGAGCCGGCTTCTTGGCGGCAGGCTTCTTCGCGGCCTTCTTGGCGGCCGGCTTCTTGGCGACCTTCTTAGCCGCCTTCTTGGCGGTCTTCTTTACGGCCTTCTTGGCGGTCGCCTTCTTGGCGACTTTCTTCGCGGCCTTCTTCGCCGGGCGCTTGGCTACTTTCTTGGCCGCCTTCTTCGCGGTCTTCTTGGCAGTCTTCTTCACCGCTTTCTTGGCGGTCTTCTTGACGGCCTTCTTGGCGGTCTTCTTCACTGCCTTCTTGGCGGTCTTCTT
Source organism: Lysobacter koreensis (assembly GCF_042677045.1). Lineage (NCBI taxonomy): Bacteria > Pseudomonadati > Pseudomonadota > Gammaproteobacteria > Lysobacterales > Lysobacteraceae > Lysobacter > Lysobacter koreensis. Next base: position 646,802 of record NZ_JBHTIH010000003.1, on the reverse strand, counting down.
GACGGCCTTCTTGGCGGTCTTCTTCACTGCCTTCTTCACAGCCTTCTTGGCCGCCGGCTTCTTGGCGGCGGACTTCTTGACGGCCTTCTTCGCCGCAGACTTCTTGGCGACCTTCTTGGTGGCCTTCTTGGCGGCGGGTTTCTTCTTGGCTGCTGCTTTCTTCATGGCCATGGGATGGCTCCTCGTCAGTGGTCAATCGGGGTATTACGGCCCAGTACTAAACAGTGCCGCGGGCGAACCCGCGACCAACCGCCGACGCCAGACAGGCGCCGGAACGGATTCGGAAAAGCCCGGCGCCGAACTGCGGCGGCAGGCCTGGAAAACTGCGGCGCCGGGTCTTGCTCGCCCGGTCGCGGTGATCGTCGGATAAACAAAAGCCCGATCCGCGAGGGGCGAACCGGGCTGTGGGACTGCTGCGAAGCGATTGGCGGACATGGCCGCGAAGTACGTTTCCGGAGAGGACAAGGATCCTGCAACCACCGTTTTGAATGTCCGGGCGGAGGTCCGTTGTGTACTGCGCGTTGTCAGGTTGGCTTTGCTCACTCGCTTCCGCAGGAAACGTCTGCTGGGCGAAACCTAATCACGGTTTTTCGGAGTGTCAACAACCCCGGGCAATTTTTTTTCTCCGCCGGCGCCGTCGCATCGTCGACACGGACACGCGATGCGTGGTTTGCACGCGATGCGAACGCGCGCCTATCGCAAGCATCGCGCGACCGCGATGCGCTGAAAGCTAGGCGCAGTGCGGCTTCCACGGTGCAGGCGATGTTCTGGAAAATTATCGCGCGCACACCGATCGCGAAACGCGAAGCACGCCGAGCACGGCAACTCGTGCACCCGCCAACGTTGCACCGTCGGAAAAACCGGCGCGCTGTTTCGCGGCGCAACACGGCAAAGTGCGCGAACTTGCGCGAACTTTTTCGTGGCCGACGAGGTCGCCGCGAACAACCTCGCGCGCGTCGCGAGAAAAAAATCCTCGCCGGATCGGCGACTGATTTGCATCCGGCGATCGGCCGATGCGGGCGCCGGCTGCACGCCGTCGGCGAGCTTCGCAGCCAATGCGCATGGCCTACGTCACCGTCATCCGGGCATGCGTCGATTCGCGTCCGCGAGGGACGCGCCGACGCCCGGGACTGCGGAGCGATCCGCGCGGCCGCCGCGCCGGGTACCAGTGCCGGGTATCACCAGCGACGCGACACCAAGCGAGAAGTGGAGCGCGCGACCGCCACGGGTGCGCGCACCCGGCGTGCGCCGGCTCGTCAACCGCGACGACGGCTCATCCTGTCGGGACGGCGCTGCAGCGACCACGCCGCGACGGCGCGGCGGCGGCCCTGACGGCGCGGACCATCGACCTGCACTGGTTGCCACTCCCCCAAAAAGCCACCGGCCGCACTAGGCGGCCGGTGGCGTACTGCAGAAATGCGCGGACGCGACTCAGTGGTCGTCGTCCTCGAGCAGCTCGGCGTAGTCGTCCGGCGCGATCAGCTCGTTGAGCTGGTCGGGTTCCTCGATCTCGAGCACGAAGATCCAGCCTTCGCCGTAGGCGTCCTCGTTGATCGTCTCCGGCTTGTCCGACAGCGCGGTGTTGACCGCGACCACGGTGCCGGTGACCGGTGCGTACACGTCCGAGGCGGCCTTGACCGACTCGACGACGGCGCAGGCGTTGCCCGCTTCGATGCGGTCGCCGATCGCCGGCAGTTCGACGTACACCAGATCGCCCAGCAGGCCCTGGGCATGGTCGGAGATGCCGACCGTGACCTTGCCGTCGCCTTCGACGCGGGCCCACTCGTGGGATTTCAGGAATTTCAGGTCGCCGGGGATCTCACTCATGGGGGTGCTCCGGTGTCGCGTGTGGTGGAGGGTGTGGGCAATAGTGTAACCACGGTGCCGGCGCAGCGAGCAGCGCCGTGCGAGGCGCCGCGCCGATCAGGCCAGCACGCCGTCCTGCGCCGATTCCAGGTTCGGCATCCATGCCTCACCAGGAATCCCGGCCCTTCGCATCGGGCTTCGGGCGGTCAGTCTCGTGCGGAGTGACATCAAGTCACTCCGCAGGCACGAGACTGACCCCATCGCGCACGAACGGGAACTTGACTACGCGCACCGGCACTTCTTTGCCGCGGATGTCGACGCGCACGTTGCCGGCGCTGCCCAGCGGGATCTCGCCGGCCGGCACGCGCGCGAATGCGATCGCCTTGCCCAGCGTCGGCGAGAACGTGCCCGACAGGATCTCGCCGTCGCCCAGCGCGGTCAGCACCTTCTGGCCGTGGCGCAGCACGCCCTTGTCGTCCATCACCAGGCCGATCATCTGCCGCGGCGCGCCGCCGGCCTTCTGCGCCTCGAGCACGTCGCGGCCGATGAAGGCGCGCGGCTTCGAATCAGCACCCTCGTCGAGGGCGACCGTCCAGGCCAGCGCCGCCTCGTACGGCGACACACTGTCGTCCATGTCCTGGCCGTAGAGGTTCATGCCCGCCTCCAGGCGTAGGGTGTCGCGCGCGCCGAGCCCGGCCGCTTTCACGCCGGCGCCGAGCAGCGCGTCCCACAACGCGACCGCGCGGTCCTGAGGCACCACGATCTCGAAGCCGTCCTCGCCGGTGTAGCCGGTGCGGGCGACGAACAGCGGGGTGCCATCGGCCAATTGCGCGTCGCCGGCGACGAACTTGCCGAGCTTGCCGATGCGCGCGCGGTCTTCCTCGCGCAGCAGGCCGAGCACCCGCTCGCGCGCGCTCGGGCCCTGCACCGCGATCATCGCGAAATCGCTGCGCTCGCTGACCTGCACGCCGAACGCACGGGCCTGCTCGTTGATCCAGGCCAGGTCCTTCTCGCGGGTGGCGGCGTTGACCACCAGCCGGAAGAAGTCCTCGGCCAGGAAATAGATGATGAGGTCGTCGATCACCCCGCCCTGCGGGTTGAGCATCGCGGTGTACAGCGCCTTGCCGGGCTTTTGCAGCTTGTCGACCGAGTTGGCGACCAGGTGGCGCAGGAACGCGCGGGTCTGATCGCCGCGCAGGTCGACCACGGTCATGTGGCTGACGTCGAACATGCCGGCGTCGGTGCGCACCAGGTGGTGCTCGTCGATCTGCGAGCCGTAGTGGATCGGCATGTCCCAGCCGCCGAAGTCGACCATCTTGGCGCCGAGCGCGCGGTGGGCATCGTTGAGGACGGTCTTGAGGGTCATGGCGCCGGTCTGCGGTGAGGGAGCCGCGGATTATCCCAGATGCCGGCGCCGCGCCGGGAGCTGGGCAACTCGCACGCGCCTAGCGCACCGGACCGCGCTGCACCGCTCAGCCGGCGAGTTCGACCTGCAGGGCCATGCCATCGGTGGCGACGATCCGCACCGCGGTGCCGGCCGGCAGGTCCGGGCCGCGCACGTCCCAGTACGCGTCGGCAATCTGCACCCGGCCCTGGCCGTTGACGATCGCCTGCTCCAGCGGCACCACGCGGCCGACCAGCTGGTCGGCGCGGCGGTTCAAGCTGGGCTGGTCGCTCTTGCGTTCGCGGCCGCGGAACCAGGTGCGGTAGACCTGGATCGAGATGAAGCTGAGCACGACGAACGCCGCCACCTGGGTCAGCACCGACAGCCCGGGCACCAGCAGCACAGCGACGAACACCACGCTGGCCGCCAGCCCGAGCCAGAGCATGAACGCGCCCGGCGCCAAGGTTTCGGCCGCGAACAGCAGCAGCGCCACTGCCGCCCAGGTCATCGATTCCCAGTTCCAGTTCATGGCTCAGCCTCCGACGCGCGGCGGCGTGCCGGTCACGACGCGGCCGGGCTGCTGGCCGAGCGCTTCCTTGGCCAGCTCGGCGATGCCGGCCAGCGAGCCGATCACGCCGGCGGACTCCATCGGCATCATCACGAACTTCTGGTTCGGGCCCTCGGCCAGCGACTTGAACGCCTCGATGTACTTCAGCGCGACGAAGTAGTTGATCGCCTGCACGTTGCCCTGCGCGATCGCGGTCGAGACCATCTCGGTCGCGGCCGCCTCGGCCTGCGCCAGGCGCTCGCGGGCCTCGGCCTGGCGGAACGCGGCTTCGCGCTCGCCCTCGGCCTCGAGGATCACCGACTGCTTCTCGCCCTCGGCCTTGAGGATCGCGGCCTGACGGAAGCCCTCCGCCTCGAGGATGTTGGCGCGCTTCTCGCGCTCGGCCTTCATCTGCCGCGCCATCGAATCGACCAGGTCGCGCGGCGGCTGGATGTCCTTGAGCTCGATGCGGTTGACCTTGAGCCCCCACGGGTGGGTGGCCTGGTCGACCGCGACCAGCACCTTGGCGTTGATCTCGTCGCGACGCGACAGCGATTCGTCCAGGTCCATCGAGCCGATCGAGGTGCGGATGTTGGTCATCACCAGGTTGAGCGTGGCGATCTCCAGCTGCGCGACCTCGTAGGCGGCCTTGGCCGCGTCGAGCACCTGGAAGTAGACGACGCCGTCGACCTTGACCACCGCGTTGTCCTTGGTGATGACGTCCTGCGAGGGCACATCGAGCACCTGCTCCATCATGTTGATCTTGCGGCCGACGCCGTACACCACCGGCACCAGGAAATGCAGGCCCGGACTCATGGTGTGGGTGTACTTGCCGAAGCGCTCGACGGTCCACTCGTAGCCCTGCGGCACCATGCGCACGGTCTTGAACAGGATGACCACGCCGGCGAAAAGCAGCACGGCGGCGAGTATTGTCCCTAACGATTCCATTGCTACCCCACTCCCCTGGTTGATGGGCCGAGTATAGGCCGCCGCGGTGACTGCGACCCTTTGCCGCCGGCCCGCATCCAGACAGTCAATGCCGACCCTTTCGAGCCCTTCGACTATGCACGCGCCTGCGGCGCCTGCTCCGCTCAGGACAGGCTTCGCGATCGACGTTCCCGACAGCCTGCTCGCGAGTGCGCGTGGCGGCGAGCGAGCGGCGTTCGAGCAGCTGTACCGCTGGTTCGAGCGGCCGGTGTACACGCTGGCGCTGAGGATCCTCGGCGGCGGGCACGGCGGCGACCGCGACGAGGCGGCCGACGTGCTGCAGGACACGATGCTCAAGGTGTTCCGCCGGATCGGCGATTTCCACGGCAGCCAGGGCGCGCCGTTCTGGGGCTGGCTGCGGCAGATCGCGGTCAACGAGGCGCTGATGCGCCTGCGCAGCCGGCGCCGTCACGGCCTGGAAGTGGCGCTCGACGACGAACCGTGGCTAGAAGACCACGCCCCGCCGCCGCCGGCCGCCGCCGATGCCGCGCAACTGCAGCGCGCGCTGGCGCAACTGCCGGCGACCACCCGCAGCGTGCTGTGGCTGTACCACGCCGAGGGTTACACCCACGAGGAGATCGCCGCGCTGATGCAGCGCTCGACCAGTTTCTCGAAGTCGCAACTCGCGCGCGGCGGCCGCCGCCTGCGTGGCTTGCTGGACGAAGTGAAGGAGTCGACCCATGCCTGATCCGCAGATCCCGCGCGAGATGGTGCCGCGCGACTGGGCGGAGGCGTTGCGCGCACTGCCCGCCGCGCTGCCGCCGGCCGACGGCTGGACGCGCGTCGTGCAGGCGCTGGATGCGGCGCCCGCGCAGCCGGCGATCCATTCGCCGCGACGCGAGTCGCGTCGACGCTGGCCGTTGTGGCTGGCTGCGGCGGCGGTGCTGGCGGGGGTCGCGGCGCTGCCGTTCGCGCTGATCGACGAGGCGCCGTCGCTTTCTACGCCGGCGCGGGTAGCCGTCGTGACGCCCACCGCGGACACGCTCGCCGCCCGCGGATCGACTGCGCCGGATGACAAGTCCTCCGCGCCTCAGCAGCCGGTTCCGGCCGCGGTGAGCGCTGCCGCGCAACCCGACCGGCCGACCGGCCGTGCCGTGGCATCGACCGCGCCACTAGTGGGCGCGCGCCAGCCTGATACGACGCCGAGTATCGATGCGGCCGATACACATGTTGCCGGCACGCCGGCCTCCGACGCGCGCGCGGCATCGACGTCGCAGGACGTCGCCCCCTCCGCCGTTGCTGCTGCGAACACCGACACCGCGACCGGGCCGGACACGACCGCCGATGCAGCGCCCGATGCGTTGCTGCAGCTGCAGGCCGAATCCGCGCAGCTCGAAGCGCTGATCGCCTTTGCGCGCGACGAGCGCGTCGCCTCGGCGAGCAGCGCGGTGCTGGCCAGCGACCTGGACGCGCGCATCGCCCGCATCGATGCCGAACTCATCGATGCCGCGCTCTCGCAGGCCGACGTGCCGGCCGACCGGCGCACCGCGCTGTGGCAGGCGCGCATCGACGCGCTGCGCGAACTGGCCGGCGTCGAGACCACGCAACGCTGGCTGGCCGCGCGCGGCCAACCCTACGACGGCGCGCTGGTGCGCGTCGATTGACCACCACGACGCATTCGCGCGTCGCCGACCTTTCCAATCCAAGCCTTTCCCAATCCGAGGTGCCCATGAAACTTTCACTCAAGCCCATCGCTGCCACGATCGCCTTGGCCTTGGCACTGGGCGGTAGCGTGCTGGCGCAGACCTCCACCGCCGACGAGCAGGCCTTGTCCGCGGCGCGCGCCGACCTGCAACAGGCCGCGCTGCGCGTGGCCGAACTGTCGCGCAAGCTCGGTCGTCCACAGGGCGGTCCGCACGTCATCGAACAGCGCGTCGTGCGCCAGCCGGTGCTCGGCGTGGTGCTCGCGTCCGACGCCCGCAGCGGCGTGCGCATCGCCGGGGTGACGCCCGACAGCGGCGCGGCGCGCGCCGGGCTGCGCAGCGGCGACCGCGTCGTCAGCATCGACGGCGCGCCGCTGGCGGGCAGCGACGGCCCCACCCGCGCCGCCCAGGCCCGGGTATTGCTGCGCGACCTGGATGCGACCCGCCCGGTGACGTTGGGCTACGAGCGCGACGGCCGGGTCGCATCGGTCAAGGTCGTGCCGCGGGTCGGCGAACGGGTGGTGGTGATGCGTGACGCAGCAGAAGGCATGGGCTACGGCGGCGAGTTGGGGGTCACGGAGCACGCCGACGGCCGCATCACGATCGAGTCCGGCCCCGTCGACGTGGATGGTCCCGCGCATGCCCCGTCACTGCGTCGCAAGCTCATCACCCACAACCGCCGCGGCGGTGTGGGCGGCGACGTGGACGAGTTCGTATTCGAGTCGATGCCCGGGGTCGCCCCGGAGGTGCACCGCGAGGTGATTCGTCTGGGCGCGCGCGACGGGTGCAAGGGCGACGCCTGCCGCTTGCCGCTGCTGGCCGAGGCGTTTCGCTGGCACGGCCTCAATCTGGCTTCTGTCGACGCGCAGCTGGGGCGCTACTTCGGCACCGACCACGGCGTGCTGGTGCTCAGCGCGGGCCCGGAACTGCGCGGCCTGCAGACCGGTGACGTGATCCGCTCGGTCGATGCCAAGCCGGTGCGCACCCCGCGCGAGGCCATGGACGCGCTGCGCGCGAAACCGGCGGGCAGCCGCGTCGACGTCGCCTACCTGCGCGACCGCAAGTCGGCGACCACCCAAGTCACCGTGCCCGCGGCGATGCCGCTGTCGCTGCTCGCGCCACCGGTCCCGCCCGCGCCACCTGCACCGCCGGCACCTCCCTCGCCGGTTTCACCGCTTTCCCCACCTTCACCCCCAGCGGCTGCGCCGCCACCGCCACGCACCGCGCCGTTGCCGCCCGTGCCGCCGCCACCCGCGTCGGTCCGCTGAAGAAAAAAACCCCATGCCGGGGAGGCATGGGGTCCAAGGACGAGAGAGAGTAGAGAGACGCTTACTTGGTCAGGATCAGCTTGTCGTTGCGGGTGTGGCGCAGGCGGTAGACCTCGTCGCCGTGGCGGATCAGCACTTCGCGGCTGCCGCGCAGCAACGCATTGCTTTCGACCGCGGCCGCGGTCGCGAATGCCGGCGCGGCGACCGCGATCGGCAGGGACCGATCGGCGTGTGGCTTGAGCTGCAACGTGGGGCGCAGAGGCATGGGCGTGGCTCGTTCGGGAGTCCCGTCCAGATGATAATGATTCTCATCTGAACGTCAACCGGGTTTGCGCCCGGCCTTCGCCCGCGACGCTAGTCGGTCGCCGCCTCGACGCGTTGCCACTCGGCTTCGCCGAGGCGTTCGCCCAGCTCCAGCGCCTGCAGGTTCTGCAGCAGCTGCTCCGGCCGGCTCGCGCCGAGGATCACCGACGAGACGTGCGGATTGCGCAGGCACCAGGCGATCGCCAGCGGCGCCGGCGCGACGCCGAGTTCCGCCGCCAGTGCGGTGAACCGCTGCGCGCGCGCGAGCCGGTGCTCGCCCTGGCCGCCGATCACGATGTCCTGCAACCAGGCCGAAGCTTCCAGCCCCAGCCGCGCCTGCTCCGGCACCCCGGCGTTGTACTTGCCGGTCAGCAGCCCGGACGCCAGCGGCGACCAGGTCGTGGTGCCCAGGCCGAGCTCCGCGTACAGCGGTGCGTACTCGAGTTCGACCCGGCGGCGATGCAGCAGGTTGTACTGCGGCTGCTCCATCGTCGGCGCGTGCAGGTGCTGGGCGCGGGCGACCTTGTGCGCTTCGCGGATCTGCGCGGCCGACCACTCCGACGTGCCCCAGTACAGCACCTTGCCCTGGCGGATCAGCGCGTCCATCGCCCACACGGTTTCCTCGATCGGCGTATCCGGGTCGGGGCGGTGGCAGTAGTAGAGGTCGAGGTGGTCGACGCGCAGGCGTTGCAGCGCGCCATGGCAGGCCTCGGTCACGTGCTTGCGCGACAGGCCCTTCTGGGTGGGCCGCGGGTCGGCGACGGCACCGAACATGACCTTGCTCGACACGCAGAACCCGTCGCGCGGCAGGCGCAGGTCGGCGATCACGTCGCCCATCACGCGCTCGGCGTCGCCGTTAGCATAGCCCTCGGCGTTGTCGAAGAAGTTGATGCCGTGGTCCCAGGCCGCGGCGACCAGCTCGCGCGCCATGCCGCGGCCGACCTGCCGGCCGAACGTCAGCCAGGCGCCGAACGACAGCGCCGACAGCTGCAGGCCGGAACAACCAAGGCGACGGTAGTGCATGGCGCGATTCCTCTGGACGAGTCGCCAGACAGTGTAGCGGTGGCCTCCGTGCCGGCCGCGTACAATGCCGCCACTTCCTCCTCCGGGGAGTAGTCCACCGGCTGAATTGCGATCCATGCAACCGCCGGGACGTGCGTCAACACACTTGGCCGGCTGGCCATGGCGCACGAGGGTCATCCGGTCTCCGGAACGGCTCGGGCAAGACCGAAGGCAGGCGTTGCGCGACCAATCTGGCATCCGCCGGGCCGGGCCGCGTGGCGTTTGCTTTCGCCCCCACGCGAATGCCCGGCCCCGGAGTTGCAGATGGACGGGTTGCTCGTTTCTACCGCCACGGTCGCGCTCGCCGAAATAGGCGACAAGACCCAATTGCTCGCCCTGTTGCTGGGCGCGCGCTTTCGCAAGCCGTGGCCGATCATCGCCGGCATCGCGGTCGCGACCGTGCTCAACCACGCGCTCGCCGGCCGGTTCGGCGCGCTGGCCGCGCAGTGGCTGCGCCCGGAGGTGCTGCGCTGGATCGTCGCCGGCAGTTTCCTGGCGGTGGCGTTGTGGACCCTGAAACCCGACACGCTCGACGACGGCGACGCCCTGCCCGCGCGCGGCGCTTTCATCGCCACCACCTTGGCGTTCTTCGTCGCCGAGATCGGCGACAAGACCCAGGTCGCGACGGTGTTGCTGGCCGCGAAGTACCCCTCGCTGTGGCAGGTGGTCGTCGGCACCACGGTCGGCATGCTGCTGGCGAACGTGCCGGTGGTGGCGCTCGGGCACCGGTTCGCCGATCGGCTGCCGCTGCAGGCCGCGCGCCGGGTCGCGGCGGCGGTGTTCCTGGCGCTGGCCGCGTGGGTGGCGTGGCGCGGCATCGACGGTTGAACCGCACCGTCACCGATCCCCGCGCTATGCTCGGCGGGGGCAAGGGGTGACGTGGCGATGCTTTCGGAAAGCCGCAAGATCAGTGACATCGTCGCCGCGCTGCTGTCGCGGCCGGACGAGATCATGCTCGAAGTCGGCGCCAGCGGTGAACTGCTGGTCGCGCGCCTGCGCGCGGTAATCGCCGCGCTGCTGCTGCTGCTGCCATTGGCCCATGCCCTGGGCGGCGGCAGCGTCCGCGAGACGATGGCCTGGCTGCTCGGGGCGGTGCTCGTCAACCTGTTCGCGCAGGTGTGGCTGGCGCTGGCGCGGCGCCGGCGGCGCTTCCGCTGGCTGGGCTTCGCCTCGGCCGCGTTCGACGTCAGTGCGACCACCCTGGTGCTGGCGCTGCTGGCGGCCACCCACCTGCCGGCTGGCCTCAACAGCACGGTCGTGTGGTGCGGCTACATGCTCGCGATCCTGCTGACCGCGCTGCGCAGCGATGGCCGCATCACCGTGTTCGCCGGGACCCTGGCGCTGGCGCAGTACGCGTTGCTGGTGCTGGCCGGGTTCGCGCTGGCGACTTCGCCGGAACAGTTGATCTCCAGCGACTACGGCTCGGTCACCGTCAGCAACCAGGTGCAGCGGCTGGTGCTGCTGGCGATCGTGACCACGGTCATCGCGATGGTGGTGTACCGGATGCAGCGGCTGGTCGAGATGTCGGGCACCGACGGACTGACCCGGCTGCCGAACCGCACCTGGCTGCTGCACCGCATCCCGCGGCTGTTCTATGCCGCGCGCGAGGACGGCGGCAGCCTGACCCTGGCGCTGATCGACCTGGACCACTTCAAGCGCATCAACGACGAGATCGGCCACCACGCCGCGGACCGCGCGCTGGTGCACGTGGTCGGCGTGCTGCGGCAGATGGCCGAACCCAGCGAGTGGCTGGTGCGGCTGAGCAGCGAGGAGTTCGTGATGGTGCTGCGCAAGCCGATGGGCACCGCGTGGGAGCGGGTCGAGGCGATCCGGCGCGCGGTCGCCGAACGCGCGTTCGAGCCCGAACGCGGCGCCGACCCGGTGCGCCTGACCTTCAGCGCCGGCCTGGCCGGCTACCCACACGAAGGCGCCGACCTGTCGCGGCTGCTGCGGCGCGCCGACCACCGCCTGCAGCAGGCCAAGCGCGAAGGCCGCAACCGGGTGGTCGCCCGCGACGCCTGAACAGGCGTGCGGCTTGCCGCGTCGTGGCGGCGTGCTCTAGGCTGCCGCGACATTCGACGGCCGGCATCCGGCCACAAGGGGACGAATAGGTGGATGCAGTGACCCGGGTGGCCTTCGGCCTCTTCGGCCTGGCGGTGCTGATCGGCATCGCCTGGCTGTTCTCGAACAACAAGAAATCGGTCGACTGGAAACTGGTCGCCACCGGCGTGTCGCTGCAGATCGGTTTCGCGGCGCTGGTGCTGCTGGTGCCCGGCGGCAAGGACGTGTTCGACGCGCTCGGCAACGGTTTCGTCAAGGTCCTCAGCTTCGTCACCGCCGGCTCCAGCTTCATCTTCGGCAGCCTGATGAACGTCGAGACCTATGGCTTCATCTTCGCGTTCCAGGTGCTGCCGACGATCATCTTCTTCGCCGCGCTGATGAGCGTGCTGTACCACCTGGGGGTGATGCAGGTGATCGTGCGCGGCATGGCGTGGGCGATCACCAAGGTGATGCGGGTGTCGGGCGCGGAGACCACCAGCGTCTGCGCCAGCGTGTTCATCGGCCAGACCGAGGCGCCGCTGACGGTGCGCCCGTACATCTCGCGCATGACCGAATCGGAGCTGATCACGATGATGATCGGCGGCATGGCGCACATCGCCGGCGGCGTGCTGGCCGCGTACGTCGGCATGCTCGGCGGCGGCGACCCGGTGCAGCAGGCGTTCTACGCCAAGCACCTGCTGGCGGCGTCGATCATGGCTGCGCCGGCGACGATGGTGGTCGCCAAGCTGCTGATCCCGGAGACCGGCACGCCGCTGACCCGCGGCACGGTCAAGATGGAAGTCGAGAAGACCACCAGCAACGTCATCGACGCGGCCGCCGCCGGCGCCGCCGACGGCCTACGCTTGGCCTTGAACATCGGCGCGATGCTGCTCGCGTTCATCGCCCTGATCGCCCTGCTGAACTGGCCGCTGACCTGGATCGGCGAGGTCACCGGTCTGGCCGCGCTGCTCGGCAAGCCGACCGACATGGCCACCCTGCTCGGCTACCTGCTGTCGCCGGTGGCGTGGCTGATCGGCGTGCCGTGGCAGGACGCGAACGTGGTCGGCGGGCTGATCGGGCAGAAGATCGTGCTCAACGAGTTCGTCGCTTACCTGCAGCTGGCCGACATCGTCAACGGCAAGACCGCCGGCGTGGCGCTGACCGAACAGGGCAAGCTGATCGCCACCTACGCGCTGTGCGGTTTCGCCAACTTCAGCTCGATCGCGATCCAGATCGGCGGCATCGGCGGCTTGGCGCCGGAACGCCGCCAGGACCTCGCGCGCTTCGGCCTGCGCGCGGTGCTCGGCGGCACCATCGCCACCTTGATGACCGCGACCATCGCCGGCGTGCTGACCAACCTGGGCGGGTGATCGGCCCTGCCCACAGGTACCGCGGGCGTGAGCGGTAACGAGGTGAACATGTCGCCAGGTCGCGTCGTCGTCGTCGGTTCGTTCAATGTCGACCACGTGTGGACCTGCGCGTGCCTGCCGCGACCCGGCGAAACCCTGGCCGGCGAGTACCACACCGGTCCCGGCGGCAAGGGCTTCAACCAGGCCACCGCCACGGCCCGCGCGGGCGCCGCGACCAGTTTCGTGTGCGCGCTGGGCGACGACATCGGCGGGCAGCTCGCCCGCGCGCTGGCGGTCGCCGATGGCATCGACCTGCGCGACCTGCGCAGCGACGCGCCCACCGGCACCGCCGGCATCTACGTCGATGCGCAAGGACGCAACTCGATCGTGATCGGGCCCGGTGCCAACGCGGCGTTGTCGCCGGCGTTCGTCGAGGCGCAACGCGCGCTGCTAGCGGGAGCCGCGGCGGTGCTGGTGCAGCTGGAGTCGCCCGGCGACGCCATCGCCCACGCGCTGCGGATCGCGCACGAGGCCGGGGCTCTGGCCGTGCTCAATCCGGCACCGGCCAATGCGACCGTGGCCGGCGACCTGCTCGCGCTGGCCGCGGCCATCACCCCGAACGAAACCGAGTTCAGCGGCCTGCTGGCGCGGCACCACAGCGAGGACATCGCCGCCGATAGCGTCGCCGGCATGGACGACGCGCGGCTGCATGCGCTGTGCCGGCGCCTGCTGCCGCACGGCAGCGTGGTGGTGACGCTCGGCGCGGCCGGCTGTTTCGTCTCGCATGCTGCGTCGCTGCTGCGCGGCGATACCCACCCGCACTACCGGGTCGCCGCACAGCGCGTCCGCACGATCGACACCACCGGCGCCGGCGATGCGTTCAACGGCGCGCTGGTCGCGGCGCTTGCCACCGCGGCGTCGCGGCCGTTCGCCGATGCGGTGGGCTTCGCGACGCGCTACGCCGCGTTGTCGACCGAACACGCCGGTGCCGCGGCGTCGATGCCGCAACGCGCGGACGTGGTCGCGCGCTTCGGCGCCTAGCGCCGCGCTCGTCAGGCGCGTCCCGGCCACCCATGACGGTGGCGGTAAACTGCGCGAATGCCGCACGCCCTCCACATCGGCCCCCATGCCATTGCGCCGCGGGTGCTGCTCGCGCCGATGGCGGGGGTCACCGACAAACCGTTCCGGGTGTTGTGCAAGCGCCTGGGCGCGGGCCTGTGCGCGTCGGAGATGACCACTTCCGATCCGCGCTTCTGGAATACCTCCAAGTCGCGCCACCGCATGGACCACGTCGGCGAACCCGCGCCGGTCAGCGTGCAGATCGCCGGCACCGTGCCGTCGATCATGGCCGACGCGGCGCGCCACAACGTCGATCACGGCGCGCAGATCATCGACATCAACATGGGCTGCCCGGCGAAGAAGGTGTGCAATGCCTGGGCCGGCTCGGCCTTGATGCGCGACGAAATGCTGGTGGCGCAAATCCTCGCCGCGGTGGTTCAGGCGGTCGACGTGCCGGTGACGTTGAAGATCCGCACCGGCTGGGACCACGACCAGCGCAACGGCCTGGCGATCGCGCGCATCGCCCAGGACTGCGGCATCACCGCGCTGGCCGTGCACGGCCGCACCCGCGACCAGCAGTACACCGGCGTCGCCGAGTACGACACGATCGCCGCGATCAAGGCGCAGCTGGCGATCCCGGTGATCGCCAACGGCGACATCGATTCGCCGCAGAAGGCCGCGTGGGTGCTCGCCCGCACCGGCTGCGATGCGGTGATGGTCGGGCGCGCGGCGCAGGGCCGGCCGTGGATCTTCCGCGAGATCGCCGCCTACCTCGCCGACGGCACGGTGCTGGCGCCGCCGTCGCTGGCCGAAGTGCGCGACATCCTGCTCGGCCACCTCGAACAGCTGCACGGCTTCTACGGCGAACCGGCCGGCGTGCGCATCGCGCGCAAGCACCTGGGCTGGTACGCGAAGGACCGTCCGGAAAACACCGCGTTTCGCGCGGTGGTCAATCGCGCCGAAACCGCGCACGCGCAACTGCAGCTCACGCGCGACTACTTCGATGCGCTGATCGCCGACGCGCCGCGCTTGCCGGCCGTCGCCTGACTGCGCGAAACGGTCGCCACACGTACATGTGTTGGCGCGCCTGTTGCTAAGGCGCAAAGCCAACAACGGCAAGGCCTGCAGGCCATTAGTCACTGCGTCCAATGGGCGATGTAATCGTGCGCCGCGTTTACGCAAACTGTTTCATACCGGGGTGCACCGCAGTTGCGACGCCCTGCCGCAAACGCCCCGGTGGATCGCCCCCTCGATCAGGAGCACATCATGAAAGCCAAGATTGCCGGTCTGTTACTCGCCATTGCCGCCGCCGCGCCGGCCTATGCCGCGGACAACGTCGTCGAACAACTCGCGCATGACAGCGGGCTGAGCGTGCGCAAGGTGCAGATGATCCTCGGCAACCGCACTTCGTTCGCCGAATATCCGTACACCTACCAGCGCTCGCTGGAGAAGTTCCAGGCCAGGATCGGCAAGGAAAACTACAACCAGCTGATGGCCGGGCAGCCGATCAAGCTGCGCAACGGCGCCGAAGTGACCCGTGCGCTGGTCATCGCCGCCCGTTGATCCGATGCGTGCACTGACGAGGACGTGATGGCACCGACCCGGCACCAGCCGCGGCGGTGCCATGCGTCCGTTTCTCCAGTCCGCATTCCCGGCCCCGGGCAGCGAGGCTTGCAGCCACCTGCCCCGCGCAGACAGGTTCCGTGCCAGCGCCTGTGGCGGCGCTGATCCCTGCACCCGCCAATGACCGCCTCGGCGCTGCCGGCCGCGTTGTCCTGTTTGCGACTGCTGCGCCCGCGCGCCAGCCGCCCCCACGACGCGCCCAGGGACTGGCATGCCCCCGTTTGCCACCACACGCTGGAGCCTGATCGAGAGCACCCGCGACGTCCCTGACGTCGCGCGCGTCGCGCTCGAGCAGCTGTGCCGCGACTACCGCCCGCCAGTACTGGCGTTCGTGCGGCGCAGCGGCTATTCCCCGGCCGACGCCGACGACCTCACCCAGGAGTTCTTCGCCGACTTCATCGAGCGCGGCTGGTACACCCATGCCGATCCCGCCCGCGGCCGCTTCCGCGCGCTGCTGCTGACCGCGTTGCGGCGCTTCCTCAGTGCGCAGCGGGCGCGCGAGCATGCGCTCAAGCGCGGCGGGGGCTTGCACGCGATCGAGCTGGACGAGGCCATCGCCGGCACCGACCAGGGCCCGGAGCAGGCGTTCGCGCGCAGCTGGGTGCTGACCGTGCTCGACCATGCCGTGCAGCGGCTGCGCGAGGAATGGCTGCTCGCCGGCAAGAGCGACCAGTTCGACCGCCTGATCGAGTACATCGACGGCGGCGCCGATGACGAGGGCTTCCGCACCCTCGCCCAGCACCTGCAGGTGCGCCGCAACACGCTGTCGGTGCAGTTGCACCGCATGCGCCAGCGCCTGCGCGAGCTGGTCCGCATCGAGTTGATGCAGACCGTGGGCAGCCACGAGGCGCTGGCGCAGGAGCTGGCCGAATTGCGCGACGCGGCCGGCTTGACGCTGGGGGATTGAGCGGTGCGCCGCACGCCGGGCCGGGCCGGATGAACGCGTCGCCGCCGGCGGAGCCGCCTTCGCGTCCGCGCGGGCTGGCGCAGTGGGTGTTCGGCCCCCCGACCCCGCGCGCCGCACAGCAGGACGCGCGCGCCGCGGGCGCGCCCCACGAAGGGCCGGACCTCGACGATCCGGCGCAACGCCAGTTCGGCGACTACGAACTGCTGGAACTGATCGGCCAGGGCGGCATGGGCCTGGTCTACCGCGCGCGCGCGAACCGGCTGCAGCGCGAGGTCGCGATCAAGCTGCTGTCGGCCGGGCCGTGGGCCTCGCCGGAGTTCATCGCGAGTTTCCAAGAGGAAGCCCGGCACGCGGCGACCCTGCAGCATCCGGGCATCGTCACCGTCTACGAGATGGGCGAAGTCGACGGCCTGGTCTACTACGCGATGGAGCTGGTGCGCGGCCAGAGCCTGGCCCACCAGCTCGCTGCCGGCGGGCCGTGGCCGGCGCGCGAGGCCGCCGCGCTGGTCCGCACCATCGCCGAGGCGGTGGACTACGCGCACAGCGTCGGCGTGCTGCACCTGGACCTGAAGCCGGGCAACGTGCTGCTCGATGGCCATGACCAGCCCAAGGTCGCCGACTTCGGCCTCGCCCGCCGGCTCGAGCGCGACGGCCGCCTCGACAACCTGCGCATCTCCGGCACTCCGAACTACATGGCGCCCGAGCAGGGCCGGCTCGGCGGCGGCGGCCTCAGCCGCGCGACCGACATCTGGGGGCTGGGCGCGATCCTCTACGAGACCCTGACCGGCCACCCGCCGTTCGAGGCCAGCGACGACGAGGCGACCTTGCGGCTGCTGCGCGAGGGCACGGTGCGCCGGCCAAGCCGGCAGGTCGCGCTGCCCGCGGACCTGGAGGCGATCTGCCTGAAATGCCTGGCCCGGCAGCCCGGGCGCCGCTACGCCAGCGCGCGCGCGCTGGCCGACGACCTCGGGCGGTTCCTCGAAGGCCGCCCGGTCGGCGTGCGCCCGCTCAACGCCGCGCAGCGCACCGCGCGCTGGGCACGACGCGAACCGATCCTGGCGATCACCGCCGGCGCCGCGTTGCTGGCGTTGCTGATCGGCCTGGGCGCCACCACCCACCAGTGGCAGCGCGCCAAGTACCTTGCGCTCGGCGCGCAGGCCTACTTGTGGGCGCAGCGCCACGAGACGGCGTGGCGGCTGTTCGAGGAGCAGCGCGGCTATGCGGCGTTGTCGACCCTGGCCGACAACCTGGTCGAGCAGGAAGCCGTCGGCGCGACCTCGGCCGCCGCGGCCGAACGCACCCGCATCGGCATCGCGCGCCAGCAGATGCCGCAGCTGTTCGATGCGATCGATGTCGGCGCGCGCATCCACGTGCTGGCGCTGAGTCCGGATGGGCGTTACGTCGCGCTCGGACTCGATCCGTTCCAGGTGGCCCTGTACGAGGTCGCCAGCGGGCGCCAACGCTGGCGGGTGGCGCTGGCGATGCACTCGCCGGTGCTCGACGGCCAGCTGCGCCGGCTGCGCTTCACGCCCGATGGCAAATACCTGCTCGTCGACGAACACTGGTACCTGCTGCAGATCCATCCGGCCGGCTACCAGCAGTACCGGGTGGCCATCGCCGATGGCCGGCAGACCGCCGTGCCCAATGCCGCGCAGGTCGTCAGCGAGACCTGGAGCGACGACGGCCGCCACGTGGTGCTGCTCGACCAGGCCGCGGGCTACCGGCTGTACCGCGCCCCGCGCGCAGGCGACGAATGGCGGCCACTGGGGCCGCGGGTCGAACGCGCGGATGCCCAGTTCCGCCCTGGCTGGTTGTTGCCGCCGAAGCTGGCGTTCATCGCGATGAACACCCCGACGCGCGGGATCGAACTGCTCGACCCGCGCACGCTGCAGGCACGCCATCGGATTGCCGCCGCCGGGCTGGAGTCGCGGTTCGTGGCGTGGGCGGCCGCGCCGGACGGACGCTGGCTCGCACTCGGGCGCGCCGATGGCGAAGTGGTGCTGGTCGATGCCCGCGATGGCCGCCAGCGCCAGTTGCAGGCGGCCACCGGCAGCGAGGCCGACTGGCTGAGCTTCAGCGCCGACGGCCGGCGTCTGGCGGCGAGCATGAGCTCGGGCGACCTGCACGTCTGGAGCGTGCCCGACGGCGCGCGCTTCGGGGTGGCCCTGCACGGCCCGGACGAGCTGTGGGGCCACCAGCTGGCGTGCGACCCGCGCGCCGACACCTGCACCGTGCTGGCGATGCAGTACGACCGCGTGTCGATGTGGGCGCAGGCCGGGAGCGGACCGCACGCGAGTCGCCGGCCGGTGCCGGTGGCGCCGGAAATCAGCCACCACGCCTACATTCCGCGCTTCGCCAGCGCGTTCGACCTGCGCCACGGGGTGCTGGCGACCGGCGGCCAGGAAGGCAACCTGCGGCTGTGGCGGTTGCCGCGTTCGCCGGTGCTCGGCGCGCTGGCACCAACGCAGCGCGAGAGCGACCTGCATTTCGACGGCCGCCACCTGGTCGGCATCGACGGCCACACCGCCTGGGTGTTCGACGCCGACACCGGCGCGCCGCGCTCGCCGGCCCTGCACCTGCCGCAGCCGGTGGGTTTCGCCGCCTTGAGTCCCGACTCGCGCGTGCTGGTGGCCAGCGCCGGGCGCGCGTTGCACGTGTTCGACTGGCGCCGCGGGCGCCTGCTGCTTCCGCCGATCGTGCTGGCGGGCACGCCGGTGGAGCTGGCGATCAGCCCCGACGGCCGCCGCGTGCTGACCCGCACCATGAGCCCGCAACGCCGGCCCGCGAACCGCGCGCGGCTGCAGGTGCACGAACTGGCCAGCGGCCGGCCGCTGGGGGCGCCGGTCGACACCTGGTACGCGCACGGGCGCTTCTCGCCCGACGGCCAGCAGTTGCTGGTGACCGAGGAACTGGGCAGCCGCCTGCACGCACTGGACGACCTGCGCCGCCCGCTGCGCGAGTTTCCCGCGCCGGCGGACACGGTGGCGACGCTGGCGGCATTCGACCCCGCGCGCGGCGAGGTCGTGCAAGCGCTGGAAACGCTCAACGGCGGCGTTCGCAACCGCCTGCAACGCTGGTCGCTGCGCGATGGCCGGCTGCAGCAGACCCTGGCGCTCAATGCGCGCGCCGAAGACCTGCGGGTCGACCCGGGCAGCGGCCGCATCGCGATCAGCGGCAACCCGGGCGGCTCGGCGATCAGCGACCGCGGCGTGCTGCTGGATCGCCAGGGCCGGCGCACGCCGATCGCGAACACCCGCCAGGACGGGTTGGCGCGCGCGCAGGCGCTCTCCAGCGATGGCCGGATGCTCGCGCAGGCGCTGTTCAGTGGCGTGATCCTGATCGATCCCGTCGATGGCCGCCCGCTCGGGCCGCCGCTGCGCGTGCCGCTGCGCGCTCCGGACGTGGTCGCCCAGCTCGCCTTCAGTCCGGACGGGCGCCGGCTGGTGGCGCGCACGTTCCTGGGGCGCTGGTTGCTGTGGCGAATCGAGCCCGACCCGCGCCCGCTGCGGCGCATCGCCGACGAAGCGCAACTGCTGTCACCGCTGGCGAGCAGCCGCTTCCAGCCGCCCTCGCCGGCGTTGCGCGCGGCGCTGCGCGGCGACGACCCCGGCATCGTCGCCGCGCCGCTGCCCCGCCCGTCCCCGTGGTCCTGCCTGTCGGCGCGGATCCCGTCGCGCCAGGCCGGCACGCCGTCGCGCCTGGTCGACCTGAGCCGGCACTACACAGCCCCGCTCGCCGACGACGCCATGCCGAGCTACCAGGCCGCGCGCCCTGCGCGGCTGGGCAACCTGTGCGCGCTGCCGGTCGGCAGGCAGACCCTGCAGGGCATCGACTACGACCTGCGTGGGCTGATGCAGGTGCCGGGGCCAGGCGATCCCGCCGACCGCGGCGGCGCGGCGCCGTCGCCCGCACCGACGCCGATAGCGGTCGCGCCCGGCCGCTACCGGCGCCTGCACGTGCTTGGCGCGCTCAACGCCGCCCCGGTCGGCGACGCGAAGGACGCCGCGCCGGTCGCGCAGGTGGTGTTCCACTACCGCGACGGCAGCCGCGCGGCGAAGGGCCTGCGCACCTCGGTCTCCGGCCAGGACGGCGGGCCGTGGCGCGACTGGCCGGACGTCTCGTTGGCCTGGTTGGGCTCGGTGCCCGAGCACGAGATCACCCCGTTCGCGGTCGCCATGCTCTACGCGACGCGGATCGACAACCCGCATCCGGACCGCGAGCTGGTGGCTTTGGAGATTCGGCGCACGTTGCCGCTGGAGATAGACGGGACCTTGGTGGTCGTGGCGCTGACCCTGGAGTAACCGGTTACCAAATCCGCTGCGCACGCCGGCAATCAGGCCGCCTGCGACCACCGCGCCGGCAGCGCCGCGCGCGGTGGCAACGACGCCAGCGTCTCGCCGCGGTGCGACAGCAGCCGCAGCGTGCCGTCGGGATCCTCGGCCAGCGCGGTCAGGCTCTCGACCCAGTCGCCGTCGTTGGCGTAGACGCAGCCGTCGCGCTCGAACAATCCGGCACGGTGGATGTGGCCGCAGACCACGCCGTCGAGTCCACGCTTGCGTGCATCGTCGCAGCCGGCCTGCACGAAGCGGCCGATGTAGCGCTCGGCCGCGCCGCTGCGGCACTTGAGGAATTCCGACAGCGACCAGTAGCGCCAGCCCCGCCGCCGGCGCACGAGGTTGAGCCAGTGGTTGCCGGTCAGGATCCGGTAGTACAGCCAGTCGCCGAACCTCTCCTGCAGGCCGCCGAACTGGGTGACGCAGTCGTAGTCGTCGCCGTGGGTGACCAGCAACCGGCGGCCGTCGGCAGTGACGTGGATCGCGCGGCGGCGGATCGACATGCGCGGCAGCAGCATCCCGCACAGGCGCCGGATCGGGCGGTCGTGGTTGCCGGGCACGTAGACCAGCTCGGTGCCGGCGCGACGCAGCGCGTGCAGCGCCTCGACCACGCGCACCTGCGCCGCGCCCCACGTTGCGCGACGCTGCGCCATCCACCACAGGTCGACGATGTCGCCGACGAGGTACAGGCGATCACAACGCAGACTCCCGAGAAATTCGGCGAGTTCCGCGGCGTGGCAGTGCTTCGAGCCCAGGTGCACGTCCGAAATGAACACCGCGCGCTGGCGCGGCGGCAGCTGCACCAGTTGCGGCGTCACGCCGCGCCCTCGCCGAGCGCGATGTCCGCGACGGGCGCCGTGCTCGCAGGCGTCAGGTAGCGCTCGCGCTTACGCGGTCGCAGCTGCTGCAGGTCGAGTTCGATCAGCCCATCGACCGCATCGCTGAACGCCGGATCGACCCCGAACGCGAGGAAGCGCGCGCCGCCGGGTTCGCACAGCTCGGTGTACTGCTTGTAGAGCATCGGCAGGGTCGCACCGAGCGCGTCGAGGTTGTGCTTCAGCACCTTGAAGGCGGTGGCAGCATCGAGCGTGTCGAACTGCGGCGGCGCGGCCTGGTAGGCGAACGGCTGGCGCGACTGCGCGCAGGCTTCGTCGCTGCCGTGATATCGCCCGCCGTAGAAGTGCGCGTAGTAGGCGACGATCTGTTCGCGCGCGGGCAGCGGCAGCGCCGCGCTGATCGACACCGGCCCGTACAGGTAGCGCACGTTCGGGTGGCGCGCGAGGTAGGCGCCGATGCCCTGCCACAGGTAGTCGATGCTGCGTCCGCCCCAGTACTCGGGTACGACGAAGCTGCGCCCCAGCTCCATGCCCGCGGCCAGGCGCGGGATCGCGTCGTCGGCGTAGCGGAACAGCGACGCGGTGTAGAGCCCGGCCAGGCCGCGCTCGCCCAGCACCGGCGCGCCACGCGCGACCCGGTAAGCGCCGGCGACCTTGGACGCGGCGTCGTCCCACAGCACGATGTGCTCGTACCAGCTGTCGAACAGGTCGACGTCCAGCGCCTGGCCGGTGCCCTCGCCGACCTCGCGGAACGTCAGTTCGCGCAGCCGACCGATCTCGCGCAGCAGCGGCGCGCCGACCGCGAGCCGGCCGACGCGGATCTGCTTGCCGTCCGCGGTCTGACCCAGCGACGCCATCGCCTCGATCCCGGCACGCACCGCGTGCGGATCGACCGCCGCGACCAGCGGCTGCGGCATCTCGACCGCGGTGTCGCGGGAGGGATAGGCGCGTGCCGCCCGGCGTTCGCGCGGCGTGCCGATCGCGTGCAGCTCGCGGCGCACCTCGCGCAGCAGCCGCGCCGGATCGCCGTCGCGCGGCAGCTGCAGCGGCCGGCCGATCCGCAGCGCGATCCGGCGCGCGCGCCGCGCGAACATCTCGCGCGCCAGCAGCGCGGTGCCAACCGGCTTGAACAATGCCGAGGCGCTGTAGAACAGCGCCGAGTTGCGCGCCTCGATCCGGATCGGCAGCACCGGCGCGCCGGTGGCGCGCGCGAAACGCAGGAAGCCGCGGCGCCAGCGGCCGTCGGTGACGCCGCGCAGTCCCAGCCGCGCGACCTCGCCGGCCGGGAACACGATCACGCACTGCTCCGCGTTCAGCGCCGCCTCGATCGCGCGCAGGCTGTCCGCGCCCGGCCGGCCGCCGAGGATCCGCACCGGCAGCAGCAGCCCATCGAGGCCGTCGAGCGCGCACAGCAGGTCGTTGGCAACGATCCGGACATCCCGGCGCACGCGCCCGACCAGGTCGAGCAAGGCCAGCGCGTCGAGCGCGCCGGACGGGTGGTTGGCGACGATTAGCAAGCGCCCGCTGGCGGGGATGCGCGCGATCTGCGCCGGCTCGGCGGTATAACGCGCCTGCAGGAATTCCAGCGCCGCCTCGACGAACGCGAACCCGCGCAGATGCGCACTGGCGGCGATGAACGCGTCGAGCGCGTCGAACTTCGACCAGCGCCCGATCGTGCGCAACAGCGGTTGCGCCAGCCGTGCGCGACGGCCGCGGAACCAGTACGGGAAGCGTTCCTGCAGGCGGCGTTCGAGCTGGAGCATGGGCAACGCCGGGTTCAGGCGACTGCCGCGTAGCGTGGCCAGGCCATGCGACAGCCCGATGGCAGATTGGCGACCGCGGCAAGACAGGCGACGCAGCCGCATCGCCATCGGCGGCGCGACAAAAAAAACGCCCCGGGGCGCCAAGCATCCCGGGGCGTTAGCTACATGAGCAGGCTTACTTGGCCTGCTTGGACTTCCACTTCTGGTACTGCTCGACCGTCTGGCCACCGCCCGGCACGGCCGGGAAGGTCGGGGCCGCGCAACCCTGCGCCTGTTCGGCCAACGTGACGTTGAGCGGACTCGGGGTCAGGTCACGGTACGAACCGGTGCCCGCGTCGATCGCCAGGCCGATCAGTCCGCCGATGATGACGTTGCCGGCCATCGCCCAACCGCCGCCGGCGCTCATCTCGCTCGCGAGCAGGTTGTTGACCGGGCTGTAACCGGCCTTGCAGACCTCCATCGCCACCGGGTACTTGCGCTTGAGCTTGAAGATGCACGGCGTCTCGCAACGCTCGCCGTTGGACATCGACACGGTGGCGCCCGCGGGCACGCTGTTGATCGCGACCGTCTGGGTGGTGCCGCGGGTCACGGTGGCGCAGCCGGTGGCCACGAAAAAGGCAGCGAGCATCATCGCCAGCGCGAGCGGGCGGAAAAACTTCTTCATCAGGTGATTCCCCTTGGTTACTAGATGCGAAACAGTGCTTGTGCACGCGGCTTCCCCAGCCGCGCGGCGCATCAGGCCACGTCCCGGCACCGGAAAGCAAGAAACTGAACAGAGAATTTTTCGGCCCCCGCCAAATGAAAACGCGCACAATGCGGCAACGCGCGCGAGCCTGTATCATGCGCGGCCATCCTTTCATCCGAATCAAGGGATATTGACCGATGTCCAGCTACCTCTTCACCTCCGAATCCGTGTCCGAAGGCCATCCGGACAAGATCGCCGACCAGATTTCCGACGCCGTGCTCGACGCGATCCTCGCCCAGGACAAGCGCGCGCGCGTGGCCTGCGAGACGATGGTGAAGACCGGCGTGGCGATCGTCGCCGGCGAGGTCACCACCTCGGCGTGGATCGACCTGGAGGCGCTGACCCGCAAGGTGATCCTGGACATCGGCTACGACAGCTCCGACGTCGGTTTCGACGGCGCCACCTGCGGCGTGCTGAACCTGATCGGCAAGCAGTCGCCCGACATCGCCGCAGGCGTCGACGGCTCGGCCAAGAAGCAGAAGAAGCCGGAAGAACAAGGCGCGGGCGACCAGGGCCTGATGTTCGGCTACGCCTGCAACGAGGCGCCCGAGTTCATGCCGGCGCCGATCTACTACTCGCACCGCCTGGTCGAGCAGCAGGCCAAGGTCCGCAAGAACGGCAAGCTCAAGTGGCTGCGCCCGGATGCCAAGTCGCAGGTCACGCTGCGCTACGACGCCGCGCACAAGGTGGTCGGCCTCGATGCGGTGGTGCTATCCACCCAGCATGACCCGGGCATCAAGCACAAGGACCTGGTCGAGGGCGTGTACGAGCAGATCCTCAAGCCGGTGCTGCCCAAGGCGATGCTGGAGAAGCTGCCGAAGAACAAGATCCACATCAACCCGACCGGCATCTTCGTGATCGGCGGCCCGGTTGGCGACTGCGGCCTGACCGGCCGCAAGATCATCGTTGACACCTACGGCGGCATGGCCCGCCACGGCGGCGGCGCGTTCTCGGGCAAGGACCCGTCCAAGGTCGACCGTTCAGCCGCCTACGCCGCGCGTTACGTCGCCAAGAACATCGTCGCCGCCGGCTTGGCCGACAAGTGCGAGGTGCAGGTGTCGTACGCGATCGGCGTGGCCGAGCCGACCTCGATCTCGGTCACCACGTTCGGCACCGGCAAGATTTCCGACGAGAAGATCGAGAAGCTGATCCGCAAGCATTTCGACCTGCGCCCGTACGGCATCGTCAAGATGCTCGACCTGATCCACCCGGTGTACCAGTCGACCGCGGCGTACGGCCACTTCGGCCGCAAGCCCAAGGAAGTCAGCTACGTCGACGGCGCCGGCAAGAAGAACACCGCGACCGCATTCTCGTGGGAAAAGACCGACAAGGCCGACGAGTTGCGCAAGGACGCCGGCCTGAAGAAGTAAGCCGCACCGCCTCGCTCTGCGGGGCGTAGCGACACCGGAAACGGGCCGCCTCGCGGCCCGTTTTCTTTTCCGATCGGCCGCTCCAGCTTTCGTAGGAGCGGCTTCAGCCGCGATCGGAAACCGTGTCGACCGCCAATTTCCAGAATCGCGGCTGAAGCCGCTCCTACAAACTCGTTACGGATTACGCTGCTTTGACCACCGCCACGCCTGCCGCCATTCCGCCCATGGCCGACACCGACCCGACGCTCCCCGAGCGCCTGCGCGCCGCCCTCGAACTGCTCGAGTCGATCGCGGCCGACCGCACGCTGCTCGACGCCGTGCCCGCCGACGACCGCAAGCGCCTGCACCAGGCCGTGGCCCGGGTCTACCACCCCGACCCGGGCGCGCGCCGGCAGAAGCTCAAGGCGCTGGAGCGCGAGCGCAATGCGCAGAACATCCGCCGCGCCGACGCGCTGCTCGAGCAGACCGGGATCCGCGCCCTGCGCCGCAAGCCGGTGTTCACCACCCCGAACTACTTCGTGCCCGAAGGCTTCGGGCCGCGGGGTTTCGCGCCGGACGCCAGCGCGCCCGCAACCATCGGGCATGGTGCGACCGAACACCAGGCCATCCAGCCCGAGGCGATCGGCGACGACGTCGCTATGCCGGGGACCGAGTCCCGCGAATCGCCCGAACTGCTGCACTGCTACGTCTGCAAACAGAAGTACACGCTGGTCCACCACTTCTACGACCAGCTGTGCCCGGCCTGCGCGGAGTTCAACTACTTCAAGCGCACCGAATCGGCGGATCTCAGCGGCCGCATCGCGCTGCTGACCGGCGGCCGGGTCAAGATCGGCTACCAGGCCGGGCTCAAGCTGCTGCGCGCCGGTGCGCGGCTGATCGTCACCACCCGTTTTCCGCGCGACTCCGCCGCGCGCTACGCGCAGGAACCCGACTTCGCTGCGTGGGGCGACCGGCTGGAGGTGTTCGGCCTGGACCTGCGCCACACCCCCAGCGTCGAGGCGTTCTGCCGCG
Source organism: Lysobacter koreensis (assembly GCF_042677045.1). Taxonomy (NCBI): domain Bacteria; kingdom Pseudomonadati; phylum Pseudomonadota; class Gammaproteobacteria; order Lysobacterales; family Lysobacteraceae; genus Lysobacter; species Lysobacter koreensis. The sequence goes on along the minus strand of NZ_JBHTIH010000003.1, from coordinate 620,765 downwards.
AGCTCAACCAGCGCCTGCCGCGCCTGGACTTCATCATCAACAACGCCTGCCAGACCGTGCGCCGCCCGCCGGAGTTCTACGCGCACATGATGGAAGGCGAGACCGCCGCGCTGCACGAGACCCCCGAAGCCGTGCGCCAGCTGGTCGGCAGCTACGAGGGCCTGCGCAGCTACGACCTGCTGCCCGAGGCGACCGCGTCGGCGATGCAGCTTTCGCTCGGCCCGGACGGCAGCGACGCCGCCGGCCTGACCCGCCCGGCGCAGCTGTCGCAGATCCCGCTGCTGGCCGAGGAGCTGCTGGGCCAGAAGCACCTGTTCCCCGAGGGCCGGCTCGACCAGGACCTGCAGCAGGTCGACCTGCGTGGGCGCAACTCGTGGCGCCTGCTGATGGCCGAGGTGCCGTCGGTGGAGCTGCTGGAAACGCAGCTGGTCAACGCGATCGCGCCGTTCATCATCAACGCGCGGCTCAAGCCGCTGATGCTGCGCACCGACAACCGCGACAAGCACATCGTCAACGTGTCGGCGGTCGAGGGGCAGTTCTACCGCAACTTCAAGACCACCCGGCACCCGCACACCAACATGGCCAAGGCCGCGCTCAACATGATGACGCGCACCGCCGCGGCCGATTACCACGGCGACGGCATCCACATGAACAGCGTCGACACGGGCTGGGTCACCGATGAGGATCCGGTCGAGATCGCCGCGCGCAAGACCCTGGAGGAGCGCTTCCACCCGCCGCTGGACATCGTCGACGGTGCGGCGCGGATCGTCGACCCGATCATCGCCGGCCTCAACACCGGCGAGCACGTGTGGGGGCAGTTCCTCAAGGACTACAAGCCGACCGACTGGTAAGTCCCCGCGGCGAACGCCCTGCCCGCGGCCGGGGTCGCGCGGACCGGTGCCGGATGGCCCCGGCTGTTAATGCCCGGCCGGCGGCGTCGCGATAGAATGGCCGCCGGCCCGGATCCGCAACGGATGCGCGCCACCACCCCGCCGAGGGGCGCTGCAAGCCCGGCCCGCTACGCGGGCAAGGGATCAGGCTCGGCGGGAGGCACTCCCAACCGCGCCCGATTGCTGCGAGTCACTCGCACGAGTCCGCACCGCGCGTGCCGACTCACCAAATCGGAGCTACACCATGAACGCAGTCGCGAAGACCTTCTCGACCGAAGGCGACTACAAGGTCGCCGACATCTCGCTGGCCAGCTGGGGCCGCAAGGAACTGGACATCGCCGAGCACGAGATGCCCGGCCTGATGTCGATCCGCAAGAAGTACGCCGCCACCACCCCGCTCAAGGGCGTGCGCGTGACCGGCTCGCTGCACATGACCATCCAGACCGCGGTGCTGATCGAGACCCTGAAGGACATCGGCGCCGACGTGCGCTGGGCGTCGTGCAACATCTTCTCGACCCAGGACCACGCCGCCGCCGCGATCGCGGTGACCGGCACCCCCGTGTTCGCCTGGAAGGGCGAGTCGCTGGAGGAGTACTGGGACTGCACGCTCGACGCGCTGACTTTCCCCGGCACTGGCGCCGACAAGTACCTCGGCCCGCAGATGGTGGTCGACGACGGCGGCGACGTGACCCTGCTGATCCACAAGGGCTACGAGCTCGAGAACGGCAGCGACTGGGTCAACACCGCGTCGGGCAACCACGAAGAGCAGGTGATCAAGAACCTGCTCAAGCGCGTCCACGCCGAGCGACCGGGCTTCTGGCACACCGTCGTGCGCGACTGGAAGGGCGTCTCCGAGGAGACCACCACCGGCGTGCATCGCCTGTACCAGATGCTCGAGGCCGGCTCGCTGCTGGTGCCGGCGATCAACGTCAACGACTCGGTCACCAAGAGCAAGTTCGACAACCTGTACGGCTGCCGCGAGTCGCTGGCCGACGGCCTCAAGCGCGCGATGGACGTGATGCTGGCCGGCAAGGTCGCGGTGGTCTGCGGTTACGGCGACGTCGGCAAGGGCTCGGCGCACTCGCTGCGGGCCTACGGCGCGCGCGTGGTGGTCACCGAGATCGACCCGATCAACGCGCTGCAGGCGTCGATGGAGGGCTTCGAGGTCAACACCGTCGAGTCCACCCTCGGCCGTGGCGACATCTACGTCACCACCACCGGCAACAAGGATGTGCTCACGCTCGCCCACATGCAGGCGATGAAGGACCAGGCGATCGTCTGCAACATCGGCCACTTCGACAACGAGATCCAGGTCGATGCGCTGTACGCGTCGGGCGCCACCCACACCAACATCAAGCCGCAGGTGGACAAGTACACGTTTGCGAACGGCAACTCGATCTTCCTGCTCGCCGAAGGCCGCCTGGTCAACCTGGGCTGCGCCACCGGCCACCCGAGTTTCGTGATGTCGAACTCGTTCTCCAACCAGACGCTCGCGCAGATCGACCTGTGGGCCAACAAGGACAGCTACGAGGCCAAGGTCTACATCCTGCCGAAGAAGCTCGACGAGGAAGTCGCGCGCCTGCACCTGGAGAAGATCGGGGTGAAGCTGACCACCCTGACCGCCGAACAGGCCGCCTACCTGGGCGTGTCGGTAGATGGCCCGTACAAGCCGGACCACTACCGCTACTGATCGCTGGTCGCCAGACCGTGCGGAGAAGACGGGCGCCTCGGCGCCCGTTTTTTTTGCCTTGTCCTGCATGACGCCCCGCCAGCGTTATTTATTTCATCGCGATAGAGCGATAGACTCATGCCATTCCTCGCGAGCCGCCACGCATGACCACCCCGATCAGCTTCGAGTTCTACCCGCCCAAGACCGACGAGCAGCGCGCGCAGCTGGACAAGACCGCGACCAGGCTCAAGGCGCAGTCGCCCGACTACGTGTCGTGCACGTTCGGCGCCGGCGGTTCGACCCTGAGCTACACGCCCGAGACCGTCGACCACCTGCACCAACGCCACGCGCTCAACGCCGCGCCGCACATCTCCTGCGTCGGCGGCACGCGCGCCGAACTGGGCGAACTGCTGCAGCGCTACAAGGCAATGGGCTGCAACCGGCTGGTCGCGTTGCGCGGCGACCTGCCCTCGGGCATGGGCCACACCGGCGATTTCCGCTACGCCACCGAACTGGTCGAGTTCATCCGCCGCGAACACGACGGCTGCTTCCACATCGAGGTCGGCTGCTACCCGGAAACCCATCCGCAGGCCGACGACGCGCACGCCGACCTGCGCCACTTCAAGGCCAAGGTCGACGCCGGCGCCGACGGCGCCATCACCCAGTACTTCTACAACGCCGACGCGTACTTCCGCTTCGTCGACGACGCCCGCGCGCTCGGCATCGGCATCCCGATCGTGCCGGGGATCATGCCGATCTCGAACTTCACCCAGCTTCGAAGGTTCTCCGAAGCCTGCGGCGCGGAGATCCCGCGTTGGCTGGCCAAGCGCATGCAGGCGTACGGCGACGACGTCGAGGGCATCCGCGAGTTCGCCGCCGACGTGGTCGCGCAGCTGTGCCGGCGCCTAGTCGACGGCGGCGCGCCGGGCCTGCACTTCTACACCTTGAACCTGTCGAAGCCGACCCTGAATGTGCTCGCACGGCTTTGACACGCGCACGCGCGAGGCGTGGTTGCGCGCTGAACGCAAGCGAAACCAACACGTCGGCGCTGGTTTACTGAGGTTCAGCCCCGCGCGTTTTTCACACATGGCGTAGACACTTGCGTGCGCAGCATTACCCACAACCTCCCGTGCGTAGTGCGCCATGAAAACCTTGCCGATCGCCGCGTTCGTCGCCACCCTCATCGCCGCGCTGTTGCCGTTGTCGCAACCGGTGCGCGCAGGCAGCGGGATCCAGCGCTGCGAAGGCGCCGACGGCACCGCGGTCTACACCGACCGCGCCTGTTCCAGCCTCGGCGCCAAGGCGACGCCGATCTCCGGCGAGCTGTTGACCCGCATCGCGCGCGACGAAGCCGCGAACCCGTCGGACAACGCCGGCGAGATGCTGGCCGGACCCGCAACCACGACACTCACCGCCGCCGCCCGCCGTTCACCGTCGGCCGGCTGCGCGCGTACACCGACCCAGTTGTCGATGGACCTGCAAGGCTCGCTCGCTCTGCACGACGTCAACCGCCTCGCCGAGAGCTACCACTGGGTCGGGCAGTCGCATCGCCAGGCGCAGCAATTGATGCAGCAACTCGACCGGCTGGCATCCAAGCAGTTGCTCGATGCGCACTTCTTCGACGCGCAGATCGGCCCGGGCGGCATGCAACTCGCGAACGCGGGTCGCGGCAACGGCAACGCCGGCGTGATGCAGTTGACCTTGGGCGGCGATGGCTCGCCGCAGGTGGTCGACTTCGACGTGCTGCGCTACGCGGGCTGCTACTTCATCGTGCTCTGACCGCGGTGTAGGCAGGCCGGCGTCGCCGCTGTTCTGACGCCCGCGACTAGCATTAGTGCGCGCGACGACGAGTGTCTCGTCACCGCTGCACTATCCGCGTTCGGCAGCCAACGCTAGTCTTGGTGAGATGCGGCTCCCCGACTCAATCGTGTTGTTGTTCGTGCTGCTGCTTGCAGGCGCGTGCTGGCCCGGCGTCGCCCACAGCCAGATCCGACGCTGCGCCGGCCCGGACGGCACGTCGATCTTCACCGACCGCCGGTGCCAGGACATCGGCAGCGTCGAGCGCCTGCCGCGCGAGCCCGCGTCCGGTGCCGCGGGGGCATCGCGGATTTACAGCCGCGGCTGCGCGCGCAACCTGCAGGACCTGGTCTATGAGCTGACCACGGCGATCGACTCCAAGGACGCCAACCGCCTGGCCAGCGTCTACCACTGGCCGGGCATGTCGGGCAGCACTGGCTACCAGGTGCTGGCGCGGCTGGACGGCATCGTGCGGCGGCCGCTGGTGGACATCGTCCCGGTGATGCCGGCCTCGCCCGACGGCGTCGACGGCGACCTCTATCCGCAGACCAGCGTCCGCCGCGCGCCGGTGGCGCTGCGCGTGGAGCAGACCCTGGCCAACGGCAGCACGCCGTCGCGCACCGTATTCGGCCTGCAGCGGCACTTCGGTTGCTGGTGGGTACGGCTCTGAGCGCGCCTCGGTAAGGCCGGCCGCGGACCGGCTCCAGTAAACTAGCCCGCTTCCGACGCCAGCCCGCGAGTCCCGCATGAGCATGCAATACCCCGAATGGATCTGGCACAACGGCGCGATCAAGCCCTGGGCCGATGCCACCACCCACGTGATGGCGCATGCGCTGCACTACGGCTCGTCGGTGTTCGAGGGCATCCGCTGCTACGAGACCCCGAACGGCCCGGCGATCTTCCGCCTGACCGACCACAATAAGCGCCTGTACGCGTCGGCCAAGATCTACGACATGGAGCTGCCCTACGGCCTGGACGTGGTCAATGCCGCGTGCCGCGAGGTGATCCGCAAGAACAACCTGCGCAAGGCCTACCTGCGTCCGTTCGCGTATCGCGGCCTGGGCGGCTTTGGGCTGTCGGCCGACACGCCGGTGGAGATGTCGGTGGCGTCGTGGTTCATGGGCCCCTACCTGGGCGAAGGCGTGCTCGAGACCGGCATCGACGCCTGCGTGTCGAGCTGGCAGCGCTTCGCGCCCAACACCATCCCGGCCGGCGCCAAGGCCGGCGGCAATTACCTGTCGGGCCAGCTGATCGCGCGCGAGGCGCGCCGCCTGGGCTTCGGCGAGGGCATCGCGCTGGCCTCGACCGGCCTGCTCAGCGAAGGCGCCGGCGAGAACCTGTTCCTGGTATTCGAGGGCGCGCTGCACACCACTCCGGTCAGCGCCGCGCTGCTCAACGGCATCACCCGCAACACGATCATCCGGCTGGCGCGCGACGCCGGCATCGAGGTTGTCGAGCGCGACCTGCCGCGCGAGTACCTGTACCTGTGCGACGAGCTGTTCATGTGCGGAACGGCGGCGGAGATCACCCCCATCCGCTCGGTCGACGGCCGCCAGGTCGGCGCCGGCAAGCCCGGGCCGCTGACCCGCCGCATCCAGGAGCTGTTCTTCGGCCTGTTCGACGGCAGCACCCCGGACAAGTACGGCTGGCTGGAAGCGCTGTAGGGCGGGCTCAAGCCCGCCATCACGAAACAGGCTTGCGACAGACCCAACGGCGAACGCAATGGCGGCGGGCTGGAGCCCGCCCTACGCCAGCGGGCTGGCGCCGAACGACAGTGTCGCGACCACGCCGTGCTCCCGCCCCGGTTTCACCCGCACGTCCCAACCGTACAGCTCGCACAGCCGGCGCACGATCGACAGGCCGATACCGCCGCCCTGTGAATGGCCGGCATGGGTACCGCGGTAGCCGCGCTCGAACAGCTTCGCCGCATCGTCGGCGCTGAGGCCCGGGCCGGAGTCGACCACCTCCACCGACTTCGGACCCAACTGCACGACCACCGCGCCGCTCTTGGTGTACTTGACTGCGTTGCCGATCAGGTTGCCCAGCGCGACCGCGACGGCCGCCTCGGGCGCGTCGACCACCAAGCCGCGTTCGCCTTCGATGCGCAGTTCCAGCGGCTTGCCGGCCAGCTGCGCGCGATGCGCGTCGAGCAACTGCTCGGCGAGCCTGCCGACGTCGGTGGCGCCGTGGCCGCGCTCGTTGCGCGACAGCAGCAGCAGCGCGCTGATCAGGTCGGTGCACTGCTGCTCGGCGCGCTGGATGCGCAGCAGGCGGCTGCGGGTCTTCTCGTCGACCTCCGGCCGCGACAGCAGCAGCTCGACCGCGCCCTTGATCACCGCCAGCGGCGTGCGCAGCTCGTGGCTGACGTCGGCGTTGAACTCGCGGTCGCGCTGGACGACGTCGGTCAACCGCTCGGCGTAGTCATCCAGCGCCTCGGCCAGCTGGCCGACCTCGTCGTCGGGGAAATGCGACGCCAGCGCCTCGGGCTGCGAACTGCGTCCGGATTGCTTGAGACGCGTCGCCAGCTCCGACACCGGGCTCATCACGCGCGAGGCCGACCACCAGCCGACCACCAGCGACAACAGCGTGAACACGATCACCGAGGCGTAGATCGCCCGGTTGAACTGCGCCTCGCCGCGCGCGGACTGGGTCATGTCGTAGGCCAGGAAAAACCACGCCCCCGGCGTCTTGCGCACCGCCAGCTTGTACGAGAACGGATTGCCGTTGTCGTCGCCGCTGATCGTCGTGATGCCGTCGGACAACTCGTACCACTCCGGGCGGTTGATCCGCACCGACTCGAACTTGTCGGGGGTGTAGACGTAGGCGCGGATCTGGTCGACCGCGAATTCGGGGTTCTTCGGATCCTGCTCGAACTGGCGCGCCGCTTCCGAGATGTTGCGGTTCATCAGGTCTTCGACGAGCTGGTTCTCGACCCGCGAGCGCGTGTAGTTGGTCGCGTACGCGAACAGCGCGGTCAGCCCGAACCCGAGCAGCACGAACGCCAGGATGATGCGGCTGCGCAGCCGGCGCCGGATGCGCGCCTTGGACCGCGGCTGGGGGGGCGATGTCGCTGGCGGCACTTATTTGTCGCTGGTGCCGTTGGCAGTCGCGTTGGCAGTCGCCGCGGCTGGTTCCGGCACCGCAATGCGGTAGCCGATACCGTGCCGGGTCTGGATCATCAGGGTCTCGAACGGCTTGTCGACCACCGCGCGCAGGCCGTGGATATGCACCCGCAGCGAATCGGAATCGGGCAGTTCCTCGCCCCACACCCGCGTCTCCAGTTCCTGCCGGGTGACCACCGCCGGCGAGGCTTCCATCAGCGATTGCAGGATCTTCAGCGCCGTGGGGTTGAGCTGCAGCAGCTTGCCCTGGCGGCGGACTTCCAAGGTGTCGAGGTTGTATTCGAGGTCGGCGACGTTGAGCACCCGGGTCTGCACGCCGCGGCCGCGCCGCGACAGCGCGTTCAGGCGGACCTCGACTTCCTGCAGCGCGAACGGCTTGATCAGGTAGTCGTCAGCGCCCGAATCGAAGCCGGCCAGCTTGTTGTCGAGGCTGTCGCGCGCGGTCAGCATCAGTACCGGCGTCTGCTTGCGGGCCTCGTTGCGCAGCTTGCGGCAGACCTCCAGGCCGTCGAGGCCGGGCAGGTTGAGATCGAGCACGATCGCATCGAAGTCGTGGACCACCGCCAGGTGCAGGCCGGTGATGCCGTCGGCGGCGAAGTCGACGCTGTGGCCGCGGTCTTCGAGGAAATCGCCGAGATTTGCGGCGATGTCCTGGTTGTCTTCTATGACAAGGATGCGCATGGGACCTTCCTGTTTGATGGTGGTGCCAACGGCGGGCCGTGGACGCGCAAAACGCGCGTCGCGCAGATCGGCCGAGAACCGGATACACCGCGCCGATGAGTTGGACACGCGAACCGTGTTTAGGTTCTCAGTGTCGCCCGGCGGCGTGCATGTGAAAAGTGATTCTGCCTGAGCCGCGCCCGCCTCGCCCGCGGACACGACACGACACGTGCACCGAAAGCTCGCCCCGATCGACAGGCAAACAAAGACCCAAGCGCGGGGCCGCCGCGCTTGGGTCAAAAGGGTATTGCCCCGATTACCGTAACCTTGTCGCGACCCGTGATGCTGACGTGGAAGAGGCAGTGCTGCGGTGGAGCCAGAGTACGCCGCGGGCGATTAAACGCCCGTTAAAACGCTTGTTAGGAAAAAGTTAAAACCAGCCCATAGCCCTATTCAGGCTATGGCCTTCGCACGCCGACGCGCCCGCCCAACCGCCGGCTTGAGCGGCGGCAGGCTGCCAGCGACGTAGGCGATGATCTCACCGGCAACGTCGACGCCGCTGGCCTCCTCGATCCCCTCCAGTCCCGGCGAGGCGTTGACCTCCAGCACCAGCGGGCCGCGCTTGGAGCGGATCAGGTCGACGCCGGCCACGCCCAGCCCGAGCACCTGGGCGGCTCGGACCGCAACGGCTTTTTCCGCCACGCTGGCCTTGACGCCCCGCGCGGTGCCGCCCCGGTGCAGGTTCGAGCGGAAGTCGCCCTTCGGCGCCTGCCGCTTCATCGCCGCGACCACCCGGCCGCCGACCACGAAACAACGCAGGTCCGCGCCTTCGGCCTCGGCGACGAACTCCTGCACCAGGAAGTTGGCGTACAGCCCGCGCAGCGCCTCGATCACCCCGCGGGAGGCCGACGGCTTCTCGGTCAGCATCACCCCGGCGCCCTGGGTGCCTTCGTTGAGCTTGATCACATGCGGCGGCGGGCCGAGCATCGACAGCAGGTCGACGGTGTCGTCGGGGTTGTCGCCGAACACCGTCGCCGGCATGCCGATGCCCTGGGCCGCCAGCAGCTGGTGGCAACGCAGCTTGTCGCGGGCCTTGAGGATCGCGTCGGAGGAGTTCGGGCTGAAGCTGTCCATCAACTCGAACTGGCGCAGCACCGCGGTGCCATAGCGGGTGACCGAGGCGCCGACGCGCGGGATCACCGCGTCGTAGCCGGAGATCGGCCGGCCCTTGTAGTGCATCGTGAAGCCGTCGCTGGCGATGCGCATGTAGCAGCGCAACGGGTCGAGCACGCGCACGCTGTGGTGCTGCTCGCGGGCGGCCTCGACCAGGCGCCGGGTCGAGTAGAGCTTGGAGTTGCGCGAAAGGATCGCCAGTTTCATGCCGGGGGGTTCACTGGTGGAGTGCGGCCGTGGAGAAAGGAGCGTGCCGGATCGACCGTGAACGCGCGCGCGATCGCGGTGCGGCCCAGCAGCATCGGGAACAGCATGCCGCGCCGATCGGACAGGTTTATTTCGATCTCGCGCTCGATGCCGGCCAGCTGCATGCCGGTGCGCAGGAACACCCGGCGGGTGCGGTGGCCACCCGAGTCGGTGACGTCGCGCTCGTCGAACACCGGCGCGGCCGCCTCGATCGCGCGGCTGCCGTCGGGGCTCAAGCGGAACCCGACCCACGGTGCCCCGCCCTCACGGAATCTCCATTGCGCGTCGACATGCAACGCCGAGCTGCGCGCGCCGGTATCGACCTTGGCGCGCACCGCCGCGATTCCGAGGCCGGGCAACGCCGCCCACTCCCGCCATCCGAGCACGATCCTGGTGGCCATCGCGCCTCCGCACGTGGATGCCGCTGGCTAGCGGCAGACCGGCCGGTACAGGCCGGCCCGGGTTCGAAATCAAAAACGGCGACCGTGGATAACGGCCGCCGTCGGAAGTGCTGGAGCGGGTGAAGGGAATCGAACCCTCGTCAGTTGCTTGGGAAGCAACAGCTCTACCATTGAGCTACACCCGCGAGGCGCAAAGTCTATGCCCCACGCGCGTGGCTTGGCAACGCGACGCCGCGTGCGGCGTCGCGTCGTGGCGGCTCAGAAGCCGGTGCTGACGGTGGCGAACACCGTCGCGTGGTTGCCGTCCTTCTGGCCGACGGTGACGCTGGTGCCCAGGTTGGCGTCGAGCCCGAACAGCTGGGTGCGCGCGCCGAACAGCACGGTGCCGTAGCTGTGGTCGAACTCGAGGCCCGGCACCGCGTACCGCGCGCTGTTCGGCATCGACTGCAGCTGCGCGAACGCTTCCTCCGCCGAGTCCTCGAACTCGCGGTCGACGGTCAGGCGCGCGTACGGCCGCAGGTGCTCGTGGATGGCGTAGCTGAGCTGCCAGCCGGCGCTGCCGATCAGCGAGTCGAAGGTCTGGTCGGGATAGGCCAGCGAGGTCGACAGCTGCGGCTCGCTTTCGGCGTAGCCGTCGATGTCGATCTTCTGCGCGAGCACGCCGAGCACCGGGCCGTGCCGGAACGCGCCGTCGCCGAATTCCCAACCGCCGTTGACGCCGACGCTGAGGTTGTTGCCGTCCGGCGAGCCCGAATGGGTGCGCGTGGTGCTACCGAGCTGGACCGTGCGGTCGATGTCGAAGCTCAGCTGGCTGTAGCTGAGCTGGCCGTTGACCCAGGCATTGCCGCCGTACCAGCCGGCAAAGCCACCCACGGTGCCTTCGTCCTGGTCGAAGCTGCCGCCGCGGCGGCCCCAGTCGAGCTGCTGGCGGCCGTAACCGCCGAACGCGCCGAACACGAAGTTGCCGCGGCTCCAGTCGATGCCGACCGTCAGCGCCGGCCCCTTCTCGCCGTCGTAGTGGTCGCCGTGGCCATAGCGCTGGAAGTCCGCGCGCACGTCCGACCACAGGCGCGTGCCATCGGCCGCGGGCTTGCCGGAGTGCGCGCTGACGCGCTCGGCACGCGCGCGGCCGGCCATCGCCGCCGAGTTCGGCAGCACCGCGATCTGGCGCGGGGCTTCGAGGATGGACACCGCATAGTCGGCGATCACCGCATGCGCCTTCGACGACGGATGCACGCCGTCGGCGAACGCGTAGGTGTCCGGTGCGTTCGGGGTGACGTAAGTGGCCGGGTTGCAGGTCAGCGACTGCGCGGTGATTTGCGGCTGGCACGCGGTGCCGGTCACGTTGCCGAAGCCGTAGGCCGCCGGGCTGGCGACGATCTCCTGCAGCAGGTGGAACGTATCCAGCGGGATCACACGCAAGCCGGCGCTGGCCAAGCCGCCGAACAGCGCGGTGTTATAGGTCGTGGCCAATTGCGTGGCGGTCGCCGACGCCACCGCGCCTTGGGCGCGGAACGAGGGGGTCAAGCCCAGGTCGGGGACGGTCGGCACCAGCACGTACTGCGCACCAGCGCCCTGCAAGGTGCCGACGATGCCGACCTGCGCGGTCACCGCCGCGCCGATCGTCGCCTGCGCCGGCGCGCCGCCCGCAACCGCGAACAGGTCGTTAGCGCCGCCCCACACGGTGTACAGCGCGTTCGGATCGGCGCGACCACCGGTGCTGGCCAGGTAGCTGTTCACCTGCGTGGCCAGCGACGGCACCGGCACGGTTACGCCGGGCGCCAATGTCGCCGAACTGTTGGTACCCACACGCGCGCCGCCGACGGCGTAGTTGGTCCCGCCCTGGTTGGCGCTGAGCGCGGCGGTGTCGTAGAAATCGGCCAGGTATTCCGACCACACCAGCCCTGGGTTGGTGGTGAACTTGCCGAGCACCGCCGCCTGCGGCCCGGCAATCTGCACCAGGGTCGGGCGGAAATGACCCGCGTCGGTCAGGCTGTCGCCGAAGAACACGGTCTGCGAATAGGTTTGCGCGAGGGCCGGCGCGGCGGCGAGCGCCAGGGCGGCGGCCAAGGCGGTGCGAACAAGTTTCATGCGTGTTTTTTCCCCGGTGATGGAAACGATGGCGGCAGGCGTCGAGCCGCGATGGATGTCCGCGCGTACGCCGGCGGATGGGCCGCATCGAAACACGGGCCGTTGCCACACACAAGCCGCGCCGCCGCATGGCCGCCCCGCGGCGCATTGCCAGCCACGGCGCTCGACTGGCCCCGGTCGCCGTCGAAAGCGACAATACGGGCATGGACATCCTGCTCAATGGCGAACGACGCCAGCTCGCCCCGCCCACCACCGTGGCGCAGCTGCTGCACGCCGAAGGCCTGGCCGAACGGCGCGTCGCGGTCGAGGTCAACGGCCAGATCGTCCCGCGCAGTCGCCACGAGCAGCACGCGTTGGCCGCCGGCGACCGCATCGAGATCGTCCACGCGCTGGGCGGTGGGTGAGCTGACGCTGCTTGCAATCGTCCGGGGGACGATTGCGCGTCGGCGAACGCCCGGTCGAAAGACCGGGCCGGACTGAGCTGAGCCGGTTTCGCGATGCCTTGAAGGGCATCGCGAGGCGAGGCGAACGGCCGCGGATGGACCGCGGCCTGGAGCGACTTGGTGAGCGCACGACGCGCGAACCTAGTCGCCTCGGTCCGTCTCCGCGCCATCCATCCGACAGGCGATCGGGTGCGATAATCCCCGCATGACCGCACCCAATCTCCTCGACGCGCGCGCTTCCGACCCACTCATCATCGCCGGCAAGCCGTACGCCTCGCGCCTGCTTACCGGCACCGGCAAGTTCACCGGCCTCGAGCAGACCCGCTTGGCCACTGAGGCCGCCGGCGCGCAGATCGTCACCGTTGCGATCCGCCGCTCCAACATCGGCCAGAACCCCGGCGAGCCGAACCTGCTCGACGTGCTGCCGCCGGACCGCTACACGATCCTGCCCAACACCGCCGGCTGCTACACCGCCGACGATGCGGTGCGCACCTGCCGGTTGGCGCGCGAACTGCTCGACGGCCACAACCTGGTCAAGCTCGAGGTGCTCGGCGACCAGCGCACGCTGTTCCCGGACGTGGTGCAGACCCTGGCCGCCGCCGAGATCCTCGTGCGCGACGGCTTCGAGGTGATGGTCTACACCTCCGACGACCCGCTGCTGGCCAAGCGTCTGGAAGAGATCGGCTGCGTCGCGGTGATGCCGCTGGCGGCGCCGATCGGCTCCGGGTTGGGGATCCAGAACAAGTGGAACCTGATCGAAATCGTCGAGAACGCGAAAGTGCCGATCATCGTCGACGCCGGCGTCGGGACCGCGTCCGACGCGGCGATCGCGATGGAGCTGGGCTGCGACGGCGTGCTGATGAACACCGCGATCGCCGGCGCGCAGGACCCGGTGCTGATGGCGCACGCGATGAAGCTGGCGGTCGAGGCCGGGCGCGCCGCGTTCAAGGCCGGGCGCATCCCGCGCAAGCGTTTCGCCAGCGCCTCGTCGCCGGTCGATGGCCTGATCGGCTAGGCGATGACGGATCCCTTCTCCAGCGACGGCGCCAAGACCCCGCCCAAACCCTTCACCATCGAGGAAGGCCACCGCAAGGTGCGCAGCTTCGTGCTGCGACAGGGACGCTTCACCCCGGCGCAGCAGCGCGCGTTCGACGAACTGTGGCCGCGCTTCGGCCTGGATTACACCGCTGGTAGCGGCCGCGGCACGCCGCGCGACTTCGATGCCGCGTTCGGCCGCCACGCCCCGCGCGTGCTGGAGATTGGTTTTGGCAACGGCGAGGCGCTGCGCTTTGCGGCGCAGCACGACCACGCGCGCGACCTGATCGGCATCGAGGTGCACGCGCCCGGCGTGGGTCGCTTGCTCAACGCGCTGGCGCAGGACGGCAGCGACCATGTGCGCCTGTACCACCACGACGCGGTCGAGGTGCTGACCCACGAGGTCGCCGACGCCAGCCTCGACGAGGTGCGCATCTACTTCCCCGACCCGTGGCACAAGAAGCGCCACAACAAGCGCCGGCTGGTGCAGCCGGAGTTCGCGAACCTGATCGTGCGCAAACTCGCCGCCGGTGGCCGCTTGCACCTCGCCACCGATTGGCAGGACTATGCCGAACAGATGTGGGACGTGCTCGATGCGACCGCAGGCCTCGTCAACCGCGCAGGCCCGCGCGGCTGCGTGCCACGGCCGGAGTGGCGCCCGCAGACGCATTTCGAGACACGCGGCCAGAAACTCGGCCACGGCGTCTGGGATCTTCTGTACGACCGCACCTAACGAGCAAGCACCCGCCCCGGCATGGATACCGCGCTGACGCTCACCACCGACATGAAGCTCGTCCTCGGGCTGGTGGGCTTCACGATGGCGATGTTCCTGTTCGAGCGCATCCGCGCCGACGTGGTCGCGCTGGTGGTGTTGGTGCTGCTCGGCCTGTCCGGGCTGGTCGACCCCGACGAACTGTTCAACGGCTTCTCCGGCAACGCGGTGATGAGCGTCATTGCGACCATGATCCTGGGCGCCGGGCTCGACCGCACCGGCGCGCTGAACCGCCTGGCCGGCTGGCTGCTGCGGCGCGCGCACGGGGTCGAGCAACGCCTGCTGCTGCTGACCACCGCCGTGGCCGGCCTCAATTCCTCGTTCATGCAGAACCCGTCGGTGATGGCGCTGTACATGCCGGTCGCCTCGCGGCTCTCGTCGCGCACCGGCCTGTCGCTGCCGCGATTGCTGCTGCCGATCGCCGCGGCGATCGTGATGGGTGGGTCATTGACCATGGTCGGCAACTCGCCGCTGATCCTGCTCAACGACCTGCTGATGGCGGCCAACAGCAACCTGCCTTCGGGCGCGGCCACGCTGGAACCTCTGAAGATGTTCGCGCCGTTGCCGATCGGCATCGTGTTGCTGCTGGCGTCGCTGGGGTACTTCCACTTCTTCGGCGACAAGCGGCTGCGCGACGACGACGGCAAGGGCGTGACCCCGGCGCGCACCCAGAGCTACTTCGCTAAGGCCTACGGCATCGACGGCGACGTCTACGAGCTGACCGTCACCGCCGACAGCCCGCTGGTCGGCATGTCGCTGGGCGAGGCCGAGGCCCTGCACGGCGCGCCGTTGCTGCTCGCCCTGAAGACCGGCGACGAATCGCGGCTGGCGCCGCCGGCCGACGCGCGCATCTGGGTCGGCAGCGTGCTCGGCGCGATGGGGCCGAAGCAGCAGGTCGGCGACTTCGCCCAGAACCAGTTCCTGCGCCTGAGCTCGCGGCTGCGGATCTTCGGCGACCTGTTCAACCCCAGCCGCGCCGGCATTTCCGAGGCGGTGGTGCCGGCGACCTCGAAATTCATCGGCAAGACCGGCACCGACCTGCAGTTGCGCAAGCAGTTCGGCCTGAGCCTGCTGGCGGTCAACCGCGACAAGACCGTGCACCGCGAGAACGTGCGCGACGTCGCCCTGCGCGCGGGCGACATGCTGGTGTTCCACAGCATCTGGACCGACCTGGCCGAGGCCGCCGAGAGCCGCGACCTGGTGGTGGTCACCGACTATCCCAAGGGCGAGCAGCGCCCGCACAAGCTCAAGCTGGCGCTGACGATCTTCGTGGTGGCGATGCTGCTGGCGCTGTCGTCGCGGCTGCCGGTATCGATCGCGCTGATGACCGGCGTGGCGGGCATGCTGGTGGCCGGCGTGCTCAACATCGACGAGGCTTACGCGGCGATCAACTGGAAGACCGTGTTCCTGATGGCCTGCCTGATCCCACTGGGGTGGGCTATGGATTCCAGCGGTGCGGCGGCGTGGGTAGCCGGCCACAGCATCGAGCGCCTGCCCGGCGGCACGCCGACCTGGCTGCTGGAAGTATTGATGGGCCTGCTGACAACCGCGTTCTCGCTGGTGATCGGCCACGTCGGGGCGACGATCGTGATGGTGCCGCTGGCAATCAACCTTGCGCTGGCCGCCGGCGGCAACCCGACCGCGTTCGCCCTGATCGTGGCGCTGTCGGCGTCGAACAACTTCATGACCGCGTCCAACCCGGTGATCTCGATGATCACCGGCCCGGCCGGCTACACCGGCAAGGAGCTATGGCGTATCGGCGGGCCGCTGTCGCTGGTGTACACGCTGCTCGCGGTGGCGATGGTCAACCTGATGTTTTGAGAGAGGCGGGGAATAGGCAAGGCGGGGACAGGGAACAGGGGATGCAGCGGTCGCGCGCTCGCAGTTTCCCGCGCGTATTCGGTGGAACCCAGTGCCGCTACGTTGGAACTCGATAATCAATCCACCCCGTCGCTCGGGTTCCCTGTTCCCTTCCCGCTCTTCACTCCCCGCTGTCCAGCCACACCGCCCCATCGCGCACGGTCACCGCCACCGCGCGCAGCGCTTCGCCGCGGCACGGGCCGGCCACGCATTGCCCGCCCTGCAGTTCGAAGCTCGCGCCATGTGCGGCGCACACCAGCAACCCATCCTTGCTCTTGAGGAACTGGCCCGGCGCCCAATCCAGGCGGCGACCGGCGTGCGGGCAGATGTTGAGCCAGGCGCGCACCTGGTCGCCGTCGCGGTAAAGCAGCAGCGACTCGGCGTCGCCGTCGAGGGTGACCTCGGCCTCGGCGAAACCGCCGTCCTCCAGGCGTGCCAACGCGAGC
The DNA here is from genome assembly GCF_042677045.1 of Lysobacter koreensis. Taxonomy (NCBI): domain Bacteria; kingdom Pseudomonadati; phylum Pseudomonadota; class Gammaproteobacteria; order Lysobacterales; family Lysobacteraceae; genus Lysobacter; species Lysobacter koreensis. Next base: position 604,160 of record NZ_JBHTIH010000003.1, on the reverse strand, counting down.
AGCGGCGCGCCCGCGCCTGCGTTTTTTAACGAAGTTCTCACAACTTCGGACATACCTGCGTCGATACTCCAACGTCCGGCGAATGGCCGCATTGTGTCACGACGACCCCGAATGATTGCCCCGACGTTCCGCTTCGACAGCCGCTTCTTCCAGTCACGCATGCGCGCCGCGTTCGAGCCGCGCAAGCCGCGCCACCGCCTGCTGCGCTTCGCGCTCGGCGTGGTCGGGTTGGGCCTGTTGGTGTTGCTGGTGATGTTCGGCGTGGTCGTCGGCGCGGCGATGCTGGTGGCCGGCCTGACCTACCGGCTGTGGTCGCGCCGCGGCAAACCCATTGCCCGCGATGCGCGCGTGGTGGACGGCGAGTACCGCGTGGTCGCCAAGCCAGCTCTGACCGGTTCGCGCTGACCCCTCCCTGCATGAACGATGTGATTCGCGCGCCGGCGCAGCCGCGCATCCCGGTGCGCGGCGCCGACGCGGATGCCGCGGCCTTCTTCCCAGTGCGCCGCATCTATTGCGTCGGCCGCAACTTCGCCGACCACGCCCGCGAGATGGGCGCCGCGGTGCCGACCTCCGCGGCCGACCGCGGCAACCCGGTGTTCTTCTGCAAGCCGGCCGATGCGCTGGTGCTCGATGGCGTAGTGCCCTACCCGCGCGGCACCCGTGACCTGCACCACGAGGTCGAACTGGTGGTCGCGCTGGGCAGCGATGCGCCAGCCGGGCTGGTCGATCCGGCCGATGCGATGGGCTTGGTGTTCGGCTACGCGATCGGCCTGGACCTCACCCGCCGCGACCTGCAGGCCGCTGCCAAGGCCAAGGGTTTGCCGTGGGACACCGGCAAGGCGTTCGACCATTCCGCACCGGTCAGCGAATTGGTGCCCGCGCGCGCCGTCGGCGACCTCGCGCCGCGCACGCTGACCTTGCAGGTCAATGGCCAGCTCCGCCAGCACGGCGCATTCGCCGACCTGGTGTGGAGCGTGCCGGAGATCCTGCACGAGCTGTCGAAGCTGTATGCGCTGCGCGCCGGCGACCTGGTGTTCATGGGCACCCCGGCCGGAGTCGCTCCGCTGCAGGTGGGCGATACCTTCACCGCCGCCCTCGATGGCGTGGTCGAATTGCAAGGCCATGTCGTTACCGAAGGCAGCATCGCCTGACTTCCCGCGACCCACCTGCAACTCAAGCTGTACCGCCGTGGCAACGTGCAGTCTTTGCAACAGGAGAGCAGCTCATGGGCATGATCAGCGAGTTCAAGGAATTCATCGCGCGCGGCAATGTCATCGACCTGGCCGTGGCGGTGGTGATCGGCGCCGCCTTCGGCAAGATCGTTACCGCGCTGGTCGACGGCATCGTCATGCCGGTGATCGCGGCCTTGACCGGCGGGGTCAGCGTCGACGACTGGAAGTACGTCGTCACCCCGCAACAGCTCGATGCGAGCGGCAAGGAGGTCGTCGCCGAACTGTCGATCAGGTACGGCCTGTTCCTGCAGTCGGTGATCGACTTCGTGCTGGTCGCATTCGTGATCTTCCTGGTGCTCAAGGCCTACAACCGCATGCGCAAGCCGGCGGCGGAAGCGCCGGCAGCGACGCCGGAGGACGTGCTGCTGCTGCGCGAGATCCGCGATTCGCTCAGGGCGCGCTAGACGCGCGACAAGCCTGATGCGGCACATCGCCGCGTGACTTGAGGCACCCCATGGCGAAGCCGCGAGTTGCTACGCTCGCGGCTTCGTCTTTTTCTGCGTGGGGCCTTGCGATGCGCGTATCAATGCTGGCTGCGGCCATGACCGTGGGCTTGGTGGCGTCAACCCTCGGCACCGCGTTCGCGGCCGCGCGCGAAACCCGCATTCCCGATGCCGCGATTGCCCGCGCCGCGCAGCTGCGCGAAACCGCGCTGGCCAGCGACCTGGGCTACCGCGTCACCGAATCGCTGACCACTGAGGTCGGCGCGCGCCTGGCCGGCAGCGAGGCCGATGCGCGCGCGGTGGCCTGGGCCCAGGCCAAGTTCCGCGAGCTGGGGTACGACAGGGTCTGGATCGAGCCGGTGAGCTTCCCGAAATGGGAACGCCGCAGCGAGAGCGCGCAGGTGCTCGGCGCCAACGCGCAGCCGCTCACGCTGACGGCGCTGGGCGGCAGTCCGGGCGGCACGGTCGAGGGCGAGGTGGTGCGCTTCGCCGACCTGGCGGCGCTGGAAGCGGCGGCGCCGGGCTCGCTGGCCGGCAAGATCGCCTTCGTCGACTACACCATGGCACGCGCGCGCGACGGCAGCGGCTACGGCGCCGGCTCGCGTATCCGCAGCCGCGGCCCGTCGGCGGCGATCCGCGCCGGTGCGGCCGGCTACCTGATGCGTTCGGCCGGCACCGGTTCGCACCGCAACCCCCACACCGGCATCACCCGCTTCGACGACGGCCTGACGCCGATACCCTCGGCCGCGCTGTCGGTGCCCGATGCGCAGCAGCTCACCCGCCTGCTCGCGCTGCGCCCGCAACGCGTGCGCGTGGCGCTGGATTGCGGCTGGGATGGCACCGCCACCTCGCACAACGTGATCGGCGAGATCCGCGGCTCGAAGTTGCCCCACGAAGTGGTGCTGATCGGCGGTCACCTCGATTCCTGGGACCTGGGCACCGGCGCGATCGACGACGGCGCCGGGGTCGGCCTGACCATGGCCGCGGGCGCGTTGATCGGAAAGATGGACAAGGCCCCGGCACGCAGCATCCGCGTGGTCGCGTTCGCCAACGAGGAACAGGGCCTGCACGGTGGCAACGCCTACGCGCGCCAACATGCCAAGGACGTGACCCGCCACCAGATCGCCGCCGAGAGCGACTTCGGCGCGGGCCGAATCTACGCGTATTCGAGTTCCGCCCCGGCCCACGCCAAGGTCGCCGACGAGCAGATCGCGCAGGCGCTGGCACCGCTGGGCATCGCGCACACGCCCGGCAAGGGCGGCCCCGGCCCCGACATCAGCCCGTTCGCGGCGCAGGGCCTGGCCTGGGCGCGGCTGGCGCAGGACGGCACCGACTACTTCGACCTGCACCACACCCCGGACGACACTTTCGACAAGATCGACCCGCAGGCGCTGGCGCAGAACGTGGCGGCGTATGCGGTGTTCGCGTACCTGGCCGCGTCGGCGGAAGGCGGGTTCGGCAGCGCGGCGAAGCCGGTCGCGCCGCCATCCGAGTAAGCGCCTAGTTGCGCGCCTTCCACGCCGCCAGCAGCACCGCGGTCGCCGCGGCGACGTTGAGGCTCTCGACCGCGCCGCTGCCGGGAATCGACAGGCGCAGGTCGCAGGCTGCGGCCAGTTCGCGGTCCATGCCCTCGCCTTCGGCGCCGAGCACGTAGACCACGCGCTGCGGCAGTTCGGCCGCGAACAGGTCGCTGCCGCCGCGCACCACGGTCGCGGCCAGCGCGAAGCCGGCGCCGCGCAGCTGGGCGATGGCGTTGTCGGTGCGGCCCAGCCGCACCATCGGCACCGCTTCGGCGCCGCCCTCGGCCACGCGCGCGGCCGCACCCGACAGGGCCAGCGGCGAATGCTTCGGCAGCAGCACCGCGCTCACGCCGAAGTGCGCGGCCGAACGCAGGATCGCGCCGAGGTTGTGCGGGTTGCCGACGCCATCGAGCCAGATCGCGCATTGCGGGCCGGCCGGAAGTTCGCGCAGCCATCCCGACAGCGATCCGGCTTCCGCGCGCAGCACGTCGCCGACCACGCCTTCGTGGTGGGTGCTGGCGGCGAGCTTGTGCAGGTCCTCGTCGCCGACCACGCGATAACCGACGCGGTGGGCGACGCACCATTTCAGCAGCGGCTGCAGCGCCGGAATGCGGGCCTCGCTCAGGTACAACTTGCGGATCGCCTGCGGGCGCCTGGCGAACACCGCGTGCAGGGCATTGAGGCCGTAGATGCGCAGTTCGGCATTACGACGCTCCCGCGACGGCGACACCGCCGCGTCGGCATCGACGTCCACGGCCTCGTCGTAGTGCCGCGGCTCGCCCGCATGCGGCCGCGGCGAACGCGCCTCGGGCGGGGTCGGTCGCGACGGTGACGCGTGCGCTGGCCGCGGCGCGCTTTGCCGGTACGGCGACTCGCGCGGCACCGGCGGGGGCCGCGGACTAAGTTCACGCGACGCGTCATCGGCGGCACGCTCGCGCGACGTGCCTGCGAGCGATTTGGCCCACGGGTTGTCGCCGGCGATCGGCGGACGTGGCGGGCGGGAGCGGTGATCGGGCATGGCGTTCGGCTTCAGGCGATGGCGGCTGGGCGGCGAGGTCAGGCGTGACCGCCAGCTTGCGGGGTGATCGATTCGAGCTTCTCGAGTTCGTGCTTCACCGCATCGGGCGAACGCGTGTACTTCGCCAGCAGCACGTAGAACGCGGGCACCACGAACAGCGACAGCAGGGTCGAGAACGATACGCCGAAGATCACCACCACGCCGATCGTGGCGCGGCTGGCCGAGCCCGGCCCGCCGGCCAGCACCAGCGGCAGCGCGCCGACCACTGTTGCTATGGAGGTCATCAGGATCGGCCGCAGCCGCACCGCCGACGCCTCCACGATCGCGTCGTGGATGTTGCGGCCCTCGTCGCGCAGCTGGTTGGCGAACTCGACAATAAGAATCCCGTTCTTTGCCGCCAGCCCAACCAGCATCACGATCCCGATCTGGCTGAACAGGTTGAGTGTGCCGCCGGTCAAGGCCAGCCCGATCAGCGCCCCGAGCACGCCCAGCGGCACGGTAAGCATGATCACGAACGGGTGGATGAAGCTCTCGAACTGCGCCGCCAGCACCAAGTACACGATCAGCAGCGCGAGCGTGAAGGTCAGCAGGATCGCGCCGCCCGCCGCCTGGTACTCGCGCGACTCGCCCTTCCAGTCGATCTGCGCGTGCTCGGGCAATTCCTCGGCGATGACCTCGTTGGCCCAGGCGATCGCGTCGCCCATGCGGTAGCCCGGCACCAGGGCGGCGCTGATGGTGATCGCACGCAGGCGGTTGAAGCGGTTGAGGCTGCCCGGCTCGGCCAGTTCGTTGAGCGTGACCAGGTTCGACAGCGGCACCAGTCCGCCGTCGCGGGTGCGCACCTGGATCGCCGCGAGGTCGGCCGGCGTGCCGCGCCCGGCCTTGTCGGCCTGCACGATCACGTCGTACTCCTCTCCGTCCTGCACGAAGGTGGTGACGCGGCGCGAGCCCATCATCGTCTCCAGCGCCTGGCCGATGTCGGACACGCTCACGCCCAGGTCCGATGCGCGCTGGCGATCGATCTGCACGCGCATCTGCGGCCGCGTTTCCTTGTAGTCGGAGTCGACCGAGAACAGCTGCGGGTTCTGCTCCATCCGCGCCAGCAGCTTGTCGCGCCACTGCGCAAGCTCGGCGTAGTCCGGGCCGCCGAGCACGATCTGCAGCGGCTGGCCTCGGCTGCGCACCAAGCCGGTACGCACCTGCGGGTTGGCGCGCACGCCGGTCAGCTGGCCAAGCTCGCCGCGCAGGCTGTCGACGACGTCGTTGGTGCTCGCCTCGCGCTTGTCCCAGTCCTGCAGGAACACGATCACCTGGCCGGTGTGCATCTCCTCGCTGGCGCCGAAGCCGCCGGGCACGCGCGTGTTGGCGCGCTGGATGGGTTTTCCGGAGGTTTCATCGCCCTGGTGCTTGGCCAGCACCTGCTCGACCTGCTGGATCTGCTTGACGGTGTAGTCGTAGCCGGCGCCTTCCGGGCCGACCACCGAGACGAAAAACGCGCCGCGGTCCTCCGGCGGCGCGAGTTCGGACGGCACCAGCTTGAACAGGCCGAAACTCAACGCGATCGAGCCCAGCATCAGCAGCCCGAACAGCCACGGCCGGTTGACGCTGCCGTCAAGAAAGCGCCGGTAGCGCACGCCGATGCCGTCGAGCCGCGCGTTGACCCAGCGGTTGACGCGGTTGGATTTCTCCTCGCTGTGAGGGCGCACCAGCTTGGACGACATCATCGGCGTCAGGGTCAGCGCCACGAACGCCGAGATCGCCACCGCGCCGGCCAGCGCTACCGACAGCTCGCGGAACAGTCGCCCGGTGTTGCCTTCCATGAAGCCGACCGGCAGGAACACCGCGACCAGCACCGCGGTGGTTGCGATCACCGCGAACGCGACCTGCTTGGTGCCGCGCCTGGCCGCCACCAGCCGGGGTTCGCCCAGGTCGGCGCGGCGCTGGATGTTCTCCAGCACCACGATCGCGTCGTCGACCACCAAACCGATGCACAGCACCAGCGCCAGCAGCGTCATCAGGTTGATCGAGAAGCCGAAGGCGTAGAGCGGGATGAACGCGGCGACCAGGCACACCGGCACCGTCAGCGCCGGGATCAGCGCGGCGCGGAAGCTGCCCAGGAACAGCCAGATCACGATCAGCACCAGCGCGATCGCCTCGAACAGCGTCTCGTACACGCGCGCCACCGCCGATTCGATGAACACCGTGGTGTCGAACGCGACGAAGATGTTGCTGCCCGCGGGCAGCGTCGGCTGGATGCGCTCGGCTTCGGCGCGTGCAGCCAGGGCAACGTCGAGGCTGTTCGCGGTCGAGGTCTTGACGATGCCCAGGCCGATGTTCGGCTCGCCGTTGCTGCGGTAGTAGGCGCGGCGCTCGGCCGAGGCCAGTTCGACCTTGGCCACGTCGCCCAGGCGCACGACATAGCCGTCGGTACCCTTGGCCAGCGGGATCTGGGCGAAATCGGCCGGCTTCTCGTAGCCGCGCGCGACGCGCAGGGTAAAATCGCGCGCGTCGGACTCGATGCGGCCGGCCGGCAGCTCGACGTTCTCGGCGCGCAACGCGGCCTCGACCTCGTTGACGGTGATGCCGCGCGCGGCGAGCGCGTCGCGATCCAGCCAGACCCGCATCGCATAGCGCTGCTGGCCACCGATCCGCACCTGCGCGACGCCGTCGATGCTGGACAGGCGGTCGACCACGTAGCGGTCGGCGTAGTCGGTGAGCTGCAGCGTGTCCATCTGCGTGGAGCTCATGTTGAGCCACAGCACGACTTCCGAATCGCTCTCAACCTTCTCGACCTGCGGCGGGTCGGCCTCGTCGGGCAGGCGGTTGCTGACGCGGCTGACCGCATCGCGCACGTCGTTGGCGGCGGCCTCGATCTCGCGCGCGAGGGTGAACTCGATGCTGATCGAGGAACGGCCGTTGACGCTGCGCGACTCGATCGTCTCGATGCCCTCGATGCCCGACAACGCGTCCTCCAGCACCTGGGTGATGCGGGTCTCGACCACCGCCGCCGAGGCGCCTGGGTAGCTGACATCGACCGACACCACCGGCGGGTCGATCGCCGGCAGCTCGCGCAGGGTCAGGCGCGAGAACGCCATCACCCCGAGCACGATCAGCAGCAGGCTCATCACGGTGGCGAACACCGGGCGCTTGATCGAGAGGTCGGAGATGTTCATGGCGTCAGCCGCGCTTGGCGCCGGACTTCGCCGCCGCGGCGGGCTTCGCACCGCCCTCGATGATCTTGCTGCCCGGGCGCAGCTTGCCGGTGCCGTCGATGACGATCTTGTCGCCCGCCTTCAGTCCCTCCAGGACCTCGGCCAGGCCGTCGCGGCGCGTGCCGATCCTGACGTCGGCGCGCTCGACGCTGCCGTCGCCCTTGACCTTGAACACGTACGAGTCGTTGCCCACCTGCACCACCGCGATTTCCGGCAGCAGCAGCGCCTGCCGCTCCGGCCGCGACAGCGTCACCTGCAGCAGCATGCCCGGGCGCAGCGCGCGGTCGGTGTTGGCGAAATCGCCGCGCACGGTCAGTGCCCGCGTGGCTTCGTCGATGCGGGCGTCGATGGTGCTGACGGTGCCGTCGAATGTACGCCCGGGGTACGCGGCGCTGCTACCGGCCAGTTGCTGGCCCGGCGCGATGTTGGCAAGCAGGGCCTCCGGAACCGGGAAGTCGACGAACACGCGCGCGGTGTCGTCGAGGGTCGCGATCGCGGTGCCCGGCGTGACCAGCGAACCGGGGCTGACCTGGCGCAGGCCGAGCACGCCGGCGAACGGCGCGCGGATGGTGCGGTCGCCGATCTCGGCCCGCATCTGCGCAACCCGCGCGCGCGCGGCATCGCGGGTGGCGCGCTGGGTGTCGAGCTGCGAGCGGGCAATCAGCTGCTGCGCGGCTAGCTCGCTCTGGCGCCGGTACAGGCGGTCGGCCTCGTTCGCCGACGCCTGTGCCTCGACCAGCGCGGCCTGCTGCGCCTGCCCGCTCAGGGTGATCAGCGGCGCGCCGGCCGCGACCACGTCGCCGCTGTCGAAGTGCACGCGCTGCACGGTCTCGCTGACCTTGGCGGTGACCGTCACCGACTCGCGCGCCTTGACCGTGCCCAGCGCCTGCACGGTGTCGCTCCAGGCCTGCGGCCGCAGCAGCGCGGTGGTCACCGGCACCGGCCGATCGCCGCCGGCCTGCCGTGGCGCCGCCTCGTTGCCGCAGCCGGCCAGCCCCAGCACCCCAGCCAGCACCAGCAGGAGGGCGGCGGGGCGGGCGGTCGGAATTCGCATGCGTTCTAGGCTCGGCAAGGGGAACAGGGCCAGCAGTCTAGCCGTCCGCAGGTAACGGCCACGTGCGGCTTTGGTTGACCGGCGAGCTTGCGGGCCTTTCCGGCAAAGCCCATGCCCCCGCGCGGCAAGAACGCCGGTTGCAGCAAGGCAAGCTGGGCGAAGGCCGGCTGCACGAACGCGTGTTGCGGCACGACTCGACAGCGGCCGCTTGCCGGGCGCACTCTGCGGTTCCGGCGTGCCTGGCTCGCGGGCACGCCGCGCCGATCTTCCGTCCCCCGCCGGAGTCCGCCCGCATGATCCACGACAGCATCCTCGACACCATCGGCCACACCCCGGTCGTGCGCCTGCAGCGCCTCGCCCCGGCGCGCGTCACGCTGTACGCCAAGGTCGAATCGTTCAATCCCGGCGGCTCGGTCAAGGACCGCCTCGCGATCGCGATCATCCTCGACGCCGAAGCAAAAGGCTTGCTCAAGCCCGGCGATACCGTGGTCGAGGCGACCTCGGGCAACACCGGCGTCGCCCTGGCAATGGTCTGCGCCGCGCGCGGCTACAAGTTCGTCGCGACCATGTCGGAGACGTTCTCGATCGAGCGCCGCAAGCTGATGCGCGCGTACGGGGCCAAGGTGATCCTGACCCCCGCGGCCGAACGCGGCAGCGGCATGGTGCGGCGCGCTGAGGCACTGGCGAAGCAGCACGGCTGGTTCCTCGCCCGCCAGTTCGCCAACCCGGCCAACCCGGCCTACCACCGGCAGACGACCGCCGCGGAGATCCTGCGCGACTTCGCCGGCCGCCGGCTCGACCACTTCGTCACCGGTTGGGGCACCGGCGGCACCCTGACCGGGGTCGGCGAGGTGCTGAAGGTCGCGCGCCCGGAAGTGCGGGTGACCACCTGCGAGCCCGCCGGCGCCGCGCTGCTCAGCGGCAACGAATTCGTGCCGCACAAGATCCAGGGCTGGACCCCGGACTTCATTCCCGAGGTGCTCAACCGCGACGCCGCCGACGCGATCGTGCTGGTCGACGACGTGCTCGCGCGCGACACCGCGCGCCGGCTGGCCAGCGAGGAAGGCGTCTTCGTCGGCATCTCCGCCGGCGCCACGGTCGCGGCCGCACTCGAGGTCGCCAAGGCCGCAAACGACGGCGACGTGATCCTGGCGATGCTGCCCGACACCGGCGAGCGCTACCTCAGCACCTTCCTGTTCGAGGGCGTCAACGAAGGTTCCGATGACGAGTGGCTGGCCGGGTTGTAGCCGCATCGCCGTAAGCCTTGTCATCCGGCCCTGCAGCCGCCGCCCCGCGTCGACGGGATAGGGACATCGCGTGCGATCCGACCACTACCCTCCTTCCCCCGCCCGGTTCGGTTCGATCGCATCGGACGACGCGCCGCAGCGGTCGCGGATCGAGGTCGTGCAGGCGAGCATCACCACGCTCGCGGTCGATGCCCTCGTCAATGCCGCCAACGAGTCGCTGCTGGGCGGTGGCGGTGTCGACGCTGCGATCCACCGCGGGGCCGGCGCCAAGTTGCTCGCCGAATGCCGGGCCTTGCCGGAAATCCGGCCCGGGGTGCGCTGCCCGACCGGCGAGGCGCGCCTCACCGGTGGCCACCGCCTGCATGCGCCGCACGTCATCCACGCCGTCGGCCCGGTCTGGCGCGGCGGCGACAGCGGCGAAGCCGAGCTGCTGGCCAGCTGCTACCACGCCAGCCTGCAGCTGGCGGCCGACAAGCGACTGGCGTCGATCGCATTCCCGGCGATCAGTTGCGGGGCTTACGGCTATCCGCCCGAACAGGCGGTGCCGCTCGCGGTCGAGGAAGTGCGCGCCTGGCAAGCGGAGAACGCGCTGCCGCAGCGGGTGATCTTCTGCTGCTTCGATGCCGCGATGGCCGAGCTTTACCGGCAAGAGCTGGCCGGCTGACCAAAAAAAACGCCGGCACGGAGCCGGCGTTCTTTCTGCTTCTCCCGTCGGGAGAGGGCTTTGGTGGCTTACGCCGCCGACTGCCACTGCCCCAGCGCCGCCAGGCCGTTGTCGCGCGCGCGCGCAAACACGGTCTGCTGCGCCTTGGCGACGTTGTTGACCAGGTCCTGCGACCACAGCTTCAGCGCCGCGGACTGCATCGCGCGTCCGTACGAGAACGACAGCGGCCATGGGTGCGGGCCGGCCAGGTTCATCGCGTTGAGGTGCGCGGTCGCGTCCTCGTCGGACTGGCCGCCCGACAGGAACACGATGCCCGGCAGCGTCGCCGGCACGGTCGACTTGAGCACCTGCAGCGTGGCCGCGGCGACTTCCTCGACGCTGGCCTTCTCGCCGCTGTGGGTGCCCGGCAGCACCATCGACGCCTTCAGGATCGTGCCCTCGAGCACCACGTTGTGCTCGTACAGCGAACCGAACAGCGAGCGCAGCACGACCTCGGTCACCTCGAAGCAGGTGTCGATGTCGTGGCTGCCGTCCATGATCACTTCCGGCTCCACCATCGGCACCAGGCCCTGCTCCTGGCACAGCGCGGCGTAGCGCGCCAACGCGTGGCTGTTGGCCTCGATGCAGGTGCCCGACGGGATGTCGTCGCCGATGTTGATCACCGCGCGCCACTTGGCGAAGCGCGCACCGAGCTTGTAGTACTCGGCCAGGCGATCGCGCAGGCCGTCGAGGCCCTCGGTCACCACTTCGCCCGGGCAACCGGCCAGCGGCTGCGGGCCCTTGTCGACCTTGATGCCCGGGATGATGCCGTTGTCTATCATCAGCTTGGTGAACGGCACGCCGGCCTTGGTCGACTGGCGGATGGTCTCGTCGAACAGGATCGCGCCGGAGATGTAGTCGCCCAGCTTCGGCGTGCCCAGCAGCAACTCACGGTAGGCGCGGCGGTTTTCTTCGCTGTTCTCGATGCCCACACCGGCAAAGCGCTTGGCGATGGTGGCGTTGGATTCGTCGATCGCGATGATGCCCTTGCCCGCGGCGACCATGGCCTGGGCGGTTTCGGCAAGCTGTTCGATGCTCATGGGTGTCCTGCGAGTGCGGGTGGGAAGCCGGCGATTATAGCCCGCCTCCACCGACCGAGGCCATGCGAAACAGTGGCTTACGAAACCGTAGGGCGGGTTTTAACCCGCCGCCGTTGGCCGAGCCACCCAAGCGGCGGGTTGAAACCCGCCCTACGCCTCACAACTCCCCCAGCCCCTCGGCGCAGCCGTTTGCGCCCACCTGCAACAACCGCAGCGTGTTGGTCGCGCCGTGCTGTTCCATGGTGTCGCCGCTGGTGAAGATCACGCGCTCGCCGGCGGACAGTTGGCCGGCGTCGAACAGGTGGCGGATGGTGTTGCGGGCGGCGTCGCGCGAGGCCATGCCGCGGCTGTCGAAGTCGATCGGAAACACGTCGCGGATCAGCGCCATGCGCCGGCGCGCGCCGTCGTGGCGCGAGAACGCGTAGATCGGCGCGCTCGAGCGGAACCGCGACAGGAAGCGCGCGGTGCCGCCGGACTCGGTCATCGCCACGATCGCGCCGACGCCGATGTGCTCGGATAGGAACATCGCCGCCATCGCGATCGCCTGGTCGGCGCGCTGCAGGTTGCGCGGCGCCTTCTCGAAATCGGTGTCCATCTCGAACTGGCGTTCGGCGCCCAGGCAGATGCGCGACATCGCCTCGACCGCCTTGACCGGGTATTTGCCGGCCGCGGACTCCTGCGACAGCATCACCGCGTCGGTGCCGTCGATCACCGCATTGGCCACGTCGAGCACCTCCGCGCGGGTCGGGATCGGGCTTTCGACCATGGACTGCAGCATCTGGGTGGCGGTAATCACCACCCGGTTCTGCGCCAGCGATTCGCGGATGATCTTCTTCTGCAGGCCGGGTAGTTCGGCATCGCCGATCTCCACGCCGAGGTCGCCGCGCGCGACCATCACCACGTCGCTGGCTTCCACGATCTCGACCAGGTTCTCGATCGCCTCGGCGCGTTCGATCTTCGACACCAGCGCCGCATCGCTGCCGGCGGCGCGGGCGATCGCGCGGGCGTCGTGCATGTCCTGTGCGGTGCGGCAGAACGACACGGCGATGAAGTCGACGCCGATCTGCGCGGCGACCACGATCAGTTCCTTGTCGCGCTCGGTGAGCGCGCCCAGCGACAGCCCGCCGCCTTGCTTGTTCAACCCCTTGCGGTCGGACAAGGCGCCGTCGTTGAGCACGGTGCTGATGATGCGCTCGCCTTCGACCGCATCCACGCGCAGCTGCATCATGCCGTCGTCGAGCAGCAGGGTGTCGCCGGCCTGCACGTCGCCGGGCAGGCCGAGGTAGCTGACCCCGACCTCGCGCGTCGTGCCCAAGGGCGCGTCGCTGCGCGCGACCAGGTCGAAGCGATCGCCGGCCTTGAGTTCGACCCGGCCTTCGGCGAAGCGCTCGATGCGGATCTTCGGCCCCGGCAGGTCGGCGAGGATGCCGACCTCACGACCGACGCGCAGCGCGGCCTCGCGCACCGCGTTGGCACGCGCGACCTGCGAGGCGGGATCGCCGTGCGAGAAGTTGAGGCGGACCACGTCGACCCCGGCGGTCAGCAGCGCATCGAGCACTCCCGGCACATCGGTGGCCGGGCCGAGGGTGGCGAGGATCTTGGTACGGCGAAGCGGTGTCGGCATGGCAGACTTCCTAGAGTGCAATGAACGCTAGCACAGCTCCCGAGCACCCAGGATTGCCCACCCATGACGATGGCAGGCGACGACGCTGCACCCACCTCGACGCAAGACACCGCGAGCGTGCTGGATGACCTGCCGGTGCTGGACGGCGAGCGCATCCGCCTGCGCGGCTTCCGCGAAGACGACCTGCATGACCTGTATGCGGTGCATTCGGACCCGCAGGTGATGCGCTACTGGAGCTTTCCGGCGTGGACGGAGCTGGCGCAGGCGCAGGACCGCCTCGCCAACGCGATGTCGGGCCGCGATCCCCGGCGGTTGCTGTGCTGGGCGATCGCCGAGCGCGGCGACGACCGCCTGGTCGGCGGCGTGACCCTGTTCTCGATCGACCGCGCCCAGGGACGCGCCGAGGTCGGCTATTCGTTGCGCTCCGACCGCTGGGGCCGCGGGCTCGCGCGGGAGGCGCTGCAACTGGCACTGGCCCACGCGTTCGACGGACTGGGACTGCGCCGCGTCGAGGCCGACGTCGACCCGCGCAACGCCGCCTCGTGCGCACTGGTCGAACGTTTTGGCTTCGTGCGCGAAGGATTGCTGCGCGAGCGCTGGCTGGTGGCTGGCGAGCTGCAGGATTCGGCGATCTATGGCCTGCTCGCGCGCGACTGGCGCGCGCGCCAGGGCGGCTAGGCGGCCAGCAACACCGGCAGTTCCGCGGGCGCGGCCGCCAGATGGTCGGCCCCGGCACCGCGCAACTCGGCCTCGCCGCCGAAACCCCACAGCACGCCGATGTTGCGCATGCCGTGGTGGCGCGCGCCGTCGATGTCCATGTGGCGGTCACCGATCATCCAGCACTCGTCCGCCTGCAAACCGAGACGTTGCAGCGCCTCGGCGATCAGCTCGGGCTTGTCGCTGAGGCGGCCATCGGCGGTGGCGCCGATCACGTCGTCGAAGCGCCGACCGAACGGCAAGTGTTCGACGATCTTGCGCGCGTGCGGCTCGTTCTTAGCGGTCACGACCGCGAGCCGGTAACCATCCGCATGCAGGGCCTCGACGGTGTCGCCGATGCCGGGATACACCTCGTGCTCGGCCCAGCCGTGGGTCTCGAAACGGTCGCGGTAGTGATCGACGGCCTGCTCGACCCGCACCGGATCGCGCAGCAGCGGCGAAAAGCTGGTGCGCAGCGACGGTCCGATCCAGCGCCGCAGCTCGTCCTGCGGCGGCACCGGGTGTGCCATCTGGGTCAACGCATGCGCGACGCAGCGGGTGATGCCGATCGCCGAATCGATCAGGGTGCCGTCGAGGTCGAAGAACAGCGTGGCGCGCGCGGGCCGCATCACTCAGCCGGCCCGTTGCTTGAGCGCGCTGACCGCCGGCAGTTCCTTGCCTTCCAGGAATTCGAGGAACGCACCGCCGCCGGTGGAGATGTAGCTGACGTCCCCGGCGATGCCGTACTTGTCGACCGCAGCGAGGGTATCGCCGCCGCCGGCGATCGAGAACGCCTTCGACGCCGCGATCGCGCGCGCCAGGGTTTCGGTGCCGCCGCCGAACGCGTCGAATTCGAACACGCCGACCGGGCCGTTCCAGACCACGGTGCCGGCGGCCTTGATCAGCCCGGCGTAGCGCGCGGCGGTATCCGGGCCGATGTCGAGGATCATGTCATCGGCGCCGACCGCATCGACGGCCTTGACCGTGGCCGGGGCGTCGGCGGCGAAGGTTGGCGCGACCACCACGTCGGTCGGCACCGGAATGTCGGCGCCGCGCGCCTGGGCATCGCGCATGATCTGCTTCGCGGTGTCGACCAGGTCCATCTCGACCAGCGACTTGCCCACCGAATGCCCCATCGCGGCGATGAAGGTGTTGGCGATGCCGCCGCCGACGATCAGCTGGTCGACCTTGGACACCAGCGACGACAGCAGCTCGAGCTTGGTCGAGACCTTGGAGCCGGCGACGATCGCCAGCAGCGGCCGTGCCGGGGCGTCGAGCGCCTTGCCCAGCGCGTCGAGTTCGGCCATCAGCAGCGGACCGCCGGCGGCGACCTTTGCGTGGCGGATCACGCCATGGGTGGAGGCCTGGGCGCGATGCGCGGTGCCGAACGCGTCCATGACGAACACGTCGCACAGCGAGGCGTACTGCTTCGACAGGGTTTCATCGTCCTTGCCCTCGCCGACGTTCATGCGGCAGTTCTCGAGCAGCAGCAGCTGGCCCGGCAGCACCTCGACGCCCTTGACCCAATCCTTGACCAGCGGCACCTCGATGCCGAGCAGTTCCGACAAGCGCGCGGCGACCGGTGCCAGCGAATCGGCCTGGCTCCACACGCCTTCCTTCGGCCGGCCCAGGTGCGAAGTCACCATCACCGCCGCGCCCTTCGCCAGCGCCAGCTGCATCGTCGGCAGCGCCGCGGTGATGCGCTGCTCGGAGGTGATGCGGCCGGCCTCGATGGGCACGTTGAGGTCTTCGCGGATCAGCACGCGCTTGCCGGCGAGATCGAGGTCGGTCATGCGGACGATGGTCATGGGGTGGCCTTGAGTGGAAGTGTTTGGAATGCGGCGCAGGCGTTTCAGAGCGTCGTCATCCCCGCGTCCGAGTGGACTTATTCAATCGAAATCGGGGATCCAGTGACGTTCGCGATTGCGTCGAAGTCGCTGGATTCCTGCTTTCGCAGGAATGACGGGCAAGGGGAGCCATCTGGGGCCGCCGCGCCATGGCCGCGCATTGTCCCGTCCGCGCCGCTTCGCGGCAAATCGCGGTGGCGATGGGCCTCCGAGCAAAACCCAACATTTAGCGTTGACGAAAGAAAAATACGCGCTATGTTGTGGCCGTCGGTGCCGGCTTTGCGGTCGGCTGAAAAGGGAAGCTCGGTGCGGACATGCATTCACCAGAATGCCGCGTCCAAGGCCGGCACTGCCCCGCAGCGGTATGGGAAACGAAGGTGGTCATTGCACTGGGCGCGCCTCGCGCCCGGGAAGCGACCCCCGGTAGGCGACACCACGAACGTGGCTGTCACGTCCCGAGTCCGAAGACCTGCCGACAGCCGCGCGATGCACACCGCGCGGTGACCGGCCAGGGAATCTTCGGGGGAAGACGGTCGGTGTCGCTCCGCGTCGGCGTGCCGGCGGGTCCGCCGCAGTCTCCGGCTCAGCGACACCCGCATTCCACCCTCCAGATTCCGCGCCCGCGGGGGCGTGGCCGTGCCGTCGGCGCCGCGCATGCGGTCTTGCCGACGGTGCGTCGTCGCTCCCGTGCGCAGCCCTTCGAGGGGAAGGGTTGCGAGCCGTGCGCCATGCACTGGAGCCTTGCCATGAACATTTCTTCCGACGCCCTCGCGGTCGACACGCCCGCCCAAAGCCCCTCGTTCGTTCCCGAAGCGCACGCGCAGCCGCGTCCCGCGCCCGGGTTCGCGCTGACCCCGCCCGCCGCCAACCTGACCATGAGCGTGACCAAGCGCAGCGGCCGTCGCGAGCCGGTCGACCTCAACAAGATCGTCCGCGCGGTGACCCGCACCTGCGACGGCCTGCACGCCGTCGACCCGATGCGCGTCGCCACGCGCACCATTTCCGGCCTGTACGACGGCGCGAGCACGCGCGAGCTCGACGAGCTGTCGATCCGCACCGCCGCACTGCTGACCGCCGAGGAGCCCGAGTACGGTCGCCTCGCCGCGCGCCTGCTCGGCAACGTGATCGAAAAGGAAGTCGCCGGCATCGAGATCCACGCGTTCTCGCAATCGGTGGTGCGCGGCCACGAACTGGGCCTGATCAACGACCGCCTGCTCGGCTTCGTGCAGGCCAATGCGCGCAAGCTCAACGACGCGATCGACGACTCGCTCAACACCCGCTTCGATTACTTCGGCCTGCGCACGCTGTACGACCGCTATCTCTTGCGCCACCCGACCGCGCGCACCGTGATCGAGACCCCGCAGCAGTTCTTCCTGCGCATCGCCTGCGCGCTGAGCGAGGACATCGGCGACGCGCTGGCGCTGTACCGGCGCATGGCCATGCTCGACTACCTGCCGAGCTCGCCGACCCTGTTCAACGCCGGCACCACCCACGAGCAGTTGTCGAGCTGCTTCCTGCTCGACTCGCCCGAGGATTCGCTGGAGAGCATCTACAAGCGCTACATGGACGTGGCCAAGCTCAGCAAGTTCAGCGGCGGCATCGGCCTGGGCTACACCCGCATCCGCTCGCGCGGTTCGCTGATCCGCAGCACCAACGGCCTGAGCAACGGCATCGTGCCGTGGCTGAAGACGCTCGACGCCTCGGTCGCCGCGGTCAACCAGGGCGGCAAGCGCAAGGGCGCGGCCTGCGTCTACCTGGAGCCGTGGCACGCCGACATCGAGGAGTTCCTCGAACTGCGCGACAACACCGGCGACGAGGCGCGTCGCACCCACAACCTCAACCTCGCCAACTGGATCCCGGACGAGTTCATGCGCCGGGTCGAGGCGGATGCCGAGTGGTCGCTGTTCGACCCGGCCACGCTGATGAAAGCGGGGGCGCCGCAGCTGACCGACCTGTACGGCGAGGCGTTCGAGCGCGCCTACGCCGCGGCCGAAGCCGCCGGCCTCGCCCACAAGCAGGTCAAGGCGCGCGAGCTGTACGGGCGGATGATGCGCACCCTGGCGCAGACCGGCAACGGCTGGATGAACTTCAAGGACAAGTGCAACCGCGCGTCGAACCAGACCCTGCGCGCCGACAACGTCATCCACCTGTCGAACCTGTGCACCGAGATCCTCGAGGTCACCTCGCAGGACGAGACGGCGGTGTGCAACCTGGGCTCGATCAACCTGTCGCATCACGTCGAGCTGTTTTCGGAAGGCCTGGTGCACGGCGAGGCGGGTCGCTTCGACTTCGACAAGCTCGCCGAGACCGTGCGCCTGGCCGTGCGCCAGCTCGACCGCGTGATCGATCTGAACTTCTACCCGATCGAGACCGCGCGCCGCGCCAACCTGCGCTGGCGCCCGGTCGGACTCGGGACCATGGGCCTGCAGGACGTGTTCTTCAAGCTGCGCCTGCCGTTCGATTCGGAAGCCGCGCGCCGGCTCTCGCGCGAGATCGCAGAAAGCATCTACTTCCATGCGCTGTCGGCCTCCAACGAACTGGCGATCGAGCACGGCAAGCACCCGAGCTTCGGCGACACCCGCGCCGCGCACGGCGAGCTGCAGTTCGAGGCCTGGGGTGTGGTGCCGGCGCAGGCCGAGCGCTGGGACGGCCTGCGCCAGCGCATCGCCGAGCACGGCCTGCGCAATTCGCTGCTGATCGCGATCGCACCGACCGCGACCATCGCCTCGATCGCCGGCTGCTACGAGTGCATCGAGCCGCAGGTCAGCAACCTGTTCAAGCGCGAGACGCTGTCGGGCGATTTCCTGGTCGTGAACCGCTACCTCGCCGACGAGCTCAAGCAACTCGGGCTGTGGACGCCGGAGTTGCGCGACCGCATCAAGCTCGCCGAAGGCTCGATCCAGGGCATCGCCGAGATCCCCGAGTTGCTGCGCCAGGTGTACCGCACGGTCTGGGAGGTGCCGATGCGCTCGCTGATCGACATGGCCGCCGAGCGCGGCGCGTTCATCGACCAGAGCCAGTCGCTCAACCTGTTCATCGAGAGCCCGAACATCGGCCAGCTGTCGTCGATGTACATGTACGCGTGGAAACGCGGGTTGAAGACGACCTATTACCTGCGCTCGCGTCCGGCGACGAAGATCGCCAAGACCACCGTCGGCTCTGCCGCGACCGCCGCACCGGTCAGTACTGGCGATGCCATCGCCTGCTCGCTGGAAAGCCCCGAGAGCTGCGAAGCCTGCCAGTAGCCGCGTCCAGCCCCTCCCCTTGCGAAGCAGGGGGAGGTTGGGAGGGGGTGCTTTGGCTGTTGCCGTTGGTCTTGACCAGCAACCGCAACAGCAACAGCAACAGCACCCCTCCCCAGCCCTCCCCTGCTACGCAAGGGAGGGAGCAGGAGCCTCAGTCCCCGCAATTCCGGCCATCTTCGGAACCTGATATGACCCAGCCCGCCCACCTCCTCGACCCCGGCTTCGACCTCACCCTGCGGCCGATGCGCTACCCGCAGTTCTACGAGATGTACCGGGATGCGATCCGCAACACCTGGACCGTCGAGGAGGTCGATTTCTCGCTCGACATCAACGACCTCAAGCACAAGTTCGGCACGGCCGAACGCCATCTTGTCGAGCGCCTGGTCGCGTTCTTCGCCACCGGCGATTCGATCGTGTCCAACAACCTGGTGCTGAACCTGTACCAGCACATCAACGCGCCCGAGGCGCGCATGTACCTGTCGCGGCAGCTGTACGAGGAAGCGCTGCACGTGCAGTTCTACCTCACCCTGCTGGACAGCTACCTGCCCGACCCGGCCGCGCGCGCCAAGGCTTTCGACGCGATCGAGAACATCCCCTCGATCCGCGCCAAGGCCGAGTTCTGCTTCAAGTGGATCGACTCGTTGCAGGGCCTCACGCGCATCGAGACGCGCGAACAGCGCCGCCAGTTCCTGCTCAACCTGGTCTGCTTCGCCGGCTGCATTGAGGGCTTGTTCTTCTTCGCCGCGTTCGCCTACGTCTACTACCTGCGCTCGCGTGGCCTGCTCAACGGCCTGGCCTCGGGCACCAACTGGGTGTTCCGCGACGAGAGCGGGCACATGGCGTTCGCGTTCGAGGTGATCCGCACCGCGCGCGAGGAGGAGCCCGACTTGTTCGACGACGAGCTCAAGGCGCAGGTGGTGGCGATGTTCGAGGAAGCGGTCGACTGCGAGACGCTGTTCGCCCACGACGTGCTGTCCGGCGGCGTGGTCGGGCTGTCGATCAAGGACATGCGCCAGTACCTGGAGTACGTCGCCGACCAGCGCATGGCGCAGCTGGGCATGCCCAAGCACTTCGGTTCAAGCAACCCGTTCGGTTTCATGGACCTGCAGGACGTGCAGGAGGTCACCAACTTCTTCGAGCGGCGCGTGTCGGCCTACCAAGTCGGCGTGCAGGGCGAGGTCGCGTTCGATGCGGCGTTTTGAGCGATCGCGATCGACGAAAGCTGCGGCGTCGGATACACGGCACTGGGATGTCCCGGATCAACCCCCGGTTGTGCCCACGCTGGTGCCGGGTCGGCGATGCATCCGCATCGGGCTAACTGCGCACGGTGGACACGCGATCGCGACCGGAGTGCTTGGCCTGGTACAGCGCCCGGTCGGCTCGCCGCAGCATCGCCTCCAGATCATCGCCATCGCCGCCCTCGCGGGTGGCGACGCCAATGCTCACGGTGAGCATCCCGCCCGGTGACTCCTCGTGGACGATCGCCGCCCCCGCCACGCTGGCCCGGATCCGGTCCGCTACCTCCGTGGCCTGCTCCAGCGAGGTATCGGGCAGGAACACGACGAACTCCTCGCCGCCGGTCCGCACCAGCGTATCGCTGCCGCGGTAGAGCGAACTGCGGACCGCACCGGCGAAACGGCGCAAGGCGTTGTCGCCCGCCGGGTGGCCGTAACGGTCGTTGTAGGACTTGAAGAAATCGATGTCCATCGCCAGCACTGACAGCGATTGTCCCTGCCGCATGGATTGTTCCCACAGGCCGGTCGCGGTCTCCCGGTAGCCACGGTAGTTCAGGCAGCCGGTGAGTTCGTCGGTGCGGCTGATGCGGTCGAGTTCGGCGACGGCGCCGCTCAGTTCCTCGGTCCGCTCGGCAATCTCGCGTTCGCGCGTGGCCACAACCGTGCGCAGCGATGCGGCCAGTTCGCTTTGCCTGTCCAGCGCCTGCTTGAGATCCGCATACGCGCTATTGAGCCGATCGCCGAGCTGGTGGATCCCCGACACGATCGGCTGCAGTTCCGTCGGCATCCCACGCGCATCGTGTCGGGTCAATGTCCCGCCGAGCGCGAACCCCTGCAGCGTCTGGAGCAGCCCGCCGATGCCTGCCTGCAGCGAATGCATCTGCAACCACGATGCAACGCTCACGCCGAGCACGAACAGCAGCAGCAGGACCATCGGCGCCAGTATCCTCCCCCGTACTTCCGCATCGAGCAGGCGCTTGGGCACCAGCACGAACAGCTGCCATCCCGACGCCAGCACGGCCCTGGCGGCATAGGCATCACCGTCGTG
Source organism: Lysobacter koreensis (assembly GCF_042677045.1). Classification (NCBI taxonomy): domain Bacteria; kingdom Pseudomonadati; phylum Pseudomonadota; class Gammaproteobacteria; order Lysobacterales; family Lysobacteraceae; genus Lysobacter; species Lysobacter koreensis. The sequence continues at coordinate 582,996 of NZ_JBHTIH010000003.1, read as the reverse complement.
GCGCAATACTCCCTGCAGCAGACCGAGGCGAGTAGGCGGCACGAGATCCCGCGCACCCAGCATCGGTTCTAAACCCGTGCCGACCAGCGAGGCGAGCGGTTCCAGCGGCACCCCGTCACTGGCCAGGATTACGTGGCCCGTGCCATCGAGCAGCAGCACCTCATAGCCGCGGCCCTGCAGGGCCTGGATCCGTTGCGCGGCGATCGTATCGGTGCGGATCGATCCCTCCACCACGCCAGCGAACCCGCCGGCATCCTGCAGCGGCGCGGAAATCGCGATCAGCGGATCAGTACCCTGCGAGCGACCGCGGAAGGCATCGGACACGTACGCGCGACCGGTTCGTTTCGGCTCCCGGAAGTAGGCCCGGTCGGCGACGCTGCGCACGGTCGCCAGGGGCATGGCGAGCGGCGGATCGCTGGCGCGGACGACGCCCCGTGCGTCGGTGACCAGCATGGTCACGAATCCGGGATAGTTGGTGCGCACGCGGGCAAGATCGGCCGACCAGCGTGCCGGGTCGCGGGCGCTGCCTTCGGCGCTGCGGCGCTGGGCGAGGACGTTGACGGCGGCCCGGTGCACCGCGATGAAGTCGTCAACCTCGCGGGCGGTCGATACCGCTACCGAGGCGGTGCGCATTTCCGCGCCTGCGCGCTCCTTGGCCAGGTTTAGCCACACCAGGCCTGCAATCAGCAGCAGCGCCGGCACCAGGACGCCGAGCAACATCACCTTCGCGAACTGGCGACGTAGCGACGCCGGCCTCATCGCGGATTCGGTCATGCCATGGGTCCAGCGCTTCGCATGGATCGAAGCTACTGCCCCACCGGCCGGCGGGCAAGCGCCATCAAGGCGCGCACGACCGCGCTCGTCCGCCGGTCGGGGCGCCCCCTAGTTCGCCGCGACCACCTTGACCATTTCCAGGCACTTGTTCGAGTAGCCCCACTCGTTGTCGTACCAGCTGACCAGCTTGACGAAGGTACCGTCGAGGGCGATGCCGGCGTCAGCGTCGAAGATCGAGGTGCGGGTGTCGCCGCGGAAATCGGTGGCGACCACCTTGTCCTCGGTGTAGCCCAGGATGCCCTTGAGCGGACCTTCGGACTGCGCCTTCATCTCGGCGCAGATCTCGGCGTAGGTCGCGTCCTTGACCAGCTCGACGGTCAGGTCGACCACCGACACGTCCGAGGTCGGCACGCGGAAGCTCATGCCGGTCAGCTTCTTGTTGAGCTCCGGGATCACCACACCGACGGCCTTGGCCGCGCCGGTGCTGGAGGGAATGATGTTCTCGAGGATGCCGCGGCCGCCGCGCCAGTCCTTGTTGCTCGGGCCGTCGACGGTCTTCTGGGTGGCGGTGGCGGCGTGCACGGTGGTCATCAGGCCGCGCTTGATGCCCCACTTGTCGTTGAGCACCTTGGCCAGCGGCGCCAGGCAGTTGGTGGTGCACGACGCGTTGGAGATGATCGCCTCGCCCTTGTAGGTCTTGTCGTTGACGCCATAGACGAACATCGGCGTGTCGTCCTTCGACGGCGCCGACAGGATCACCTTCTTCGCGCCCGCATCGAGGTGCTTCTGCGCGGTGGCCTTGTCGAGGAACAGGCCGGTCGACTCGATCACGACTTCGGCACCGACCTCGTCCCACTTCAGGTTGGCCGGGTCGCGTTCCTGGGTCAGGCGGATCTTCTTGCCGTTGACGATGATGTTGCTGCCGTCGACCTTGACCTCGCCGTCGAAGCGGCCGTGCACCGAGTCGTACTGCAGCATGTAGGCCAGGTATTCCGGCTCCAGCAGGTCGTTGATGGCGACGATCTCGATGTCGTTGCCGAAGTTCTGCACGGCCGAGCGCAGCACGTTGCGCCCGATGCGGCCGAAACCATTGATACCAACCTTGATCGCCATGTTGCGGGGACTCCTGGGCAAGCGGAAGACGGGAAAGACCGCTATTTTAGCCCGCATCCCCTCCCCGAGCACCCGCGAGAGTCCCAGACCATGCGCCGCCTCCTGCTGACCGCCGTCCTGCTCCTCCCGGCCCTGCTGCTGCCGGCCGCGCCCGCCTTCGCCTGGAGCGCCCTGGGCCACCGCCTGGTCGGCGAGCTCGCCCAGCGCCACCTCCACCCCGCCGCCCAGGCCCAGGTCGCCGCCCTGCTCGCCGGCGAGCCGGCCCCGACCCTGGCCGGGGTCGCGATGTGGGCCGACCACCTGCGCGACAACGACCCGCCGCGCTTCAAGGCGACCTCGCGCTGGCACTACGTCGGCACCCAGGGCAGCTGCCAGTTCGAGCCGGCGCGCGACTGCCCCGACGGCGCCTGCGTCATCGGCGCGATCGAGACCCAGCGCCGGGTCCTTGCCGACCGTAGCCAGCCGCTGGCCGCGCGCCGCGACGCGCTGAAGTTCCTGGTCCATTTCGTCGGCGACGTGCACCAGCCGATGCACGCCAACCACCAGCCCGACAAGGGCGGCAACGACTTCCAGGTCAGCCTGCGCACCGACCTGCAGCCCGAGCCTTACGCGCGCAAGCACTACGTCGACGGCGTGATGGGCACCAACCTGCACTCGGTGTGGGACTTCTACATCCTCGGCTCGGCCGGCTTCGGTACCAACGGTGCGGCGCTGCAGCCGTATGCCGACCGCCTCGACGCGCAGCCGTGGCCGCCGCTGACCACCCCGCTCAGCGCGCCAGTCGCCTGGGCCGGCGAGTCCTGCCGCCTGGTCGACGCGCGCGGGCTGTACCCGCCCGGCCACAAGCTCGACCGCGCCTACCTCGATGCAATGCGGCCGCTGGCCGAGCAACGGGTGCGCCAGGGCGCGTACCGGCTCGCGGCACTGCTCAACGAGACGCTCGGGCGCTGACCGGCACGCGCCTCCATCCACCTGCCACCCACCCGGACCATTGCGCCATGTCCCTGCACGTACAGCCGTTCCACCATGCCGGCACCGGCACTTGGAGCTACATCGTCAGCGACACCGGCACCGCGCAGGCGGCGATCATCGACCCGGTGCTCGACTTCGACGCGGCCACGGGGCGCGCCAGCACGGGGTCGGCGCAGGCGCTGCTCGATGAAGTGCGCGAGCGCCACCTCGACGTGCAGTGGCTGCTGGAAACCCACGCCCACGCCGACCACCTCTCGTCCGCGCAGTGGCTGAAGACGCAGCTGCCGCAGGCACGCGTCGCGATCGGCCACGGCATCCGCGCGGTGCAGCGCACGCTCGCGCCGACGCTCGGCCTCGACGGGATGCCGACCGACGGCAGCCAGTTCGACCACCTGTTTCACGACGACGACGTGTTCCGCATCGGCACCGTGCCCGCGCGCGTGATCGCGGTGCCCGGCCACACCCGCGACAGCCTCGCGTATTTGATTGGCGACGCGCTGTTCACCGGCGATTCGCTGTTCCTGCCCGACGCCGGCAGCGCGCGCTGCGACTTTCCCGGCGGCGACGCCGGCCAGCTGTACCGTTCGATCCAGCGCCTGTACGGCCTGCCCGACGCGACCCGGGTATTCGTCTGCCACGACTACGGCATCAAGGACGGCGAACACGCGCGCGAGCCGCGCTGCGCGACCACGATCGGCGAGCAGAAGCGCGGCAACATCCACCTGCGCGAAGGCGTCAGCGAAGCCGAGTTCGTCGCCATGCGCAGCGCCCGCGACGCCACCCTCGCGCCGCCGGCGTTGATGACGCCCGCGCTGCGCGCGAACCTGCGCGCCGGCGCGATCCCGCCAGCGCCCAACGGCGCCGGCCGCTAGCCCGGCTTACGCCCGACCGCACCGCAGAGCCCGCGCATGCCGACCGCCTTCACCCCTGTCTCCGCGCTGCTCGGCGGCGCCCTGATCGGGCTGGCCGCCACCGTGCTGCTCGCCACGCTGGGCCGCATCGCCGGCATCAGCGGCATCCTCAACAGCGCCATCGAGGGCGAACCCGGCGCCGGCGACGCGCGGCAGTCACGCGGCGAGCGTGGCTGGCGCATCGCCTTCCTGTTCGGCCTGGTCGTCGCTGCAGGCGCCTGGTTCGCGTTCGCCGGCGTCGCACCCCGCGAGGGCTTCCCGTTGCCGTGGCTGGTCGCGGGCGGGCTGCTGGTCGGCGCCGGCACGCGCCTGGGCAGTGGCTGCACCAGCGGCCACGGCATCTGCGGCCTGTCGCGGTGGTCGAAGCGCTCGCTGGTGGCGGTGGCGGTGTTCATGGGCTTCGGCTTCCTCACCGTCTACGTGCTGCGCCACGCGCTGGCGGTGCTGGCATGAAGCGGCTCGCCCTGGCCACGATCGCCGGCGTGCTGTTCGGGCTCGGCCTGGCGGTGTCGGGCATGACCGATCCGGCCAAGGTGCTGAACTTCCTCGACCTTGCCGGCCAGTGGGACCCCTCGCTGGCGCTGGTGATGGGCGGCGCGCTCGCGGTCTCGGTGCCCGGCTACGCCTGGTTGAGGCGGCGCGGCCGCGCGCTCGGCGGTGCGGCCCTGCCGGCGGCGCCGAGCACGCGCATCGACGCGCGCCTGCTCGGCGGCAGCGCCTTGTTCGGGATCGGCTGGGGCATCGCCGGCTACTGTCCGGGGCCGGCGCTGGCGAATCTCGCGCACGGGTCACTGGAACCGGTGATGTTCGTCGCCGCGCTGCTGGTTGGCTCGCAACTCGTGCGCCTGCTGGAGACTCGCGCTTGAGCGAGACCGAACTCCTGCTCGCGGGGCTGTTCCTGGCCGTCGCCGTTCTCTACTCGTCAGTCGGCCATGCCGGCGCCAGCGGCTACATCGCGTCGATGGCGCTGCTCGGCTTCGCGCCCGAGCAGATGCGCCCGACCGCGCTCGCGCTGAACCTGCTGGTCGGCGGCATCGGCCTGTTCCGCTTCTGGCGCAGCGGCCACGTGCGCTGGCGCAACGTGCTGCCGTTCGTGCTGGCCTCGGCGCCGGCGGCGTTCTTCGCCGCGCAGATCAAGCTGCCGAAGGAAAGCTATTCGCTGCTGCTTGGCCTGGTGCTGCTGGTCGCGGCGGCCGGCGTGTTCCACCACGCCGCGCGCGCCGAACGCGAGGACGCCGAGGCCGTCGGCCGTCGCGTGCCGTGGTTGCCGGGCCTTCTGATCGGCGCCGGCATCGGGATCCTGTCCGGCCTGACCGGCACCGGCGGCGCGATCTTCCTCACGCCCTTGCTGCTGTTCGCGCACTGGATGCCGACCCGCGAGGCCAGCGGCACCTCGGTCGCATTCGTCTGGATCAACTCGGTCACCGGCCTGGCCGGCCTGCTGCATGCCACCGGCACCCTGCCGACCGCGCTGCCGCTGTGGCTGGGCGCGGTCGCGATCGGCGCGTTGATCGGCACCCAGCTAGGCCTGAAGTGGCTGCCAGTGAAGACGCTGCGCTACGCGCTGGGCGTGGTGCTGCTGATCGCGGCGGGAAAGCTGATCCTTGCCTGAGGCGAACCCGGCAGGTCGGCGCCGGCACGGTCTAGGCTGCCCGCCTCGCCTCGCATGACGCGTACCGTGTCGCGCCTGCCGCCCGGAGTGTCGCGCGTGACTCCTGGAGGGTCGCGCCCGATACCCGAAGTGTCGCGCGTGGCTCTGAGAGTGTGGCGCGCGACTCTCGGAGTGTCGCGCGTGGCTCCGGGAGTGTCGGGCGCGACTCCCGGAGTGTTGGGCGCGGCTCTGGGAGTGTGACGCGCGACTCCCGGAGTGTCGGTCGCGACTCCCGGAGTGTCGGGCGTGACCCCCGGAGTGTCGGGCGTGACCCCCGGAGTGTCGGGCGCGACCCCCGGCGTGTCGTTCGGCGTTTCGCGGGCTCGCACACCGCATTCGGCGTGGGCGCGCACGGTCATGACGTTGCTGCCGGTGCGGCGCGCAAGGCATCTCACCTGGTTCCGCGCGGGCCCCTCGCGACGCAGGCGCAGCGCCGGAGTTAGGCTGGGTGCCATGACGACCCGCCCTGATCCGGTTTACCTCGACTCGCTCGACGCGGCCGTCGACCTGCTGCTCGCGCGCGTCGCCGGGCCGCTGCATGTCGGCGCGCCGCTCGGCCTGGGCAAGCCGCACCGGTTGTTGAACGCGCTGTACGCGCGCATCGAGCGCGATCCGTCGCGGCCGCTGCACCTGTACACGGCGCTGTCGCTGGATCCGCCCGGTGGCGGCAAGGGTTTGGAGGCGCGTTTCCTCGCGCCGTTCGTGCAGCGGCATTTCGGCGACGACTTCCCGAAGCTGGCGTACGTGCAGGCGCTCAAGCGCAACGCGCTGCCGGCACACATCGAAGTCGAGGAGTTCTACCTGCAGTCGGGCGCGCTGCTGCACTCGACCCAGGCGCAGCGCCGCTACGCCAGCCTCAACTACACCCACGTCGCGCGCGCGCTGGCCGAGCGCGGGGTCAACCTGATCGTGCAAAAGGTCGCGCGCGAGGCCGACGTGCGGCATGGCCGGGCGCCGCGGCTGTCGCTGTCGTGCAACACCGACCTGACCTTCGACGCGGTCGATGCGATCGTCGCCAGCGGCCGGCCGCGGCCGCTGCTGGTCGCCGAGGTCGATCCGGAACTGCCTTGGCTCGGTGGCGAGGCCGCGGTCGACGCGAGCTACTTCGATGCGGTGGTCACGCCACCGGGGCCGTACCCGAAGCTGTTCGGGCTGCCGCGGCAGCCGGTGACCGATGCCGACTACGCGATCGGTTTCTATGCGAGCACGCTGGTGCGCGACGGCGGCACGCTGCAGATCGGCATCGGGGCGCTGGCCGATGCGCTGTGCCACGCGCTGGCGCTGCGGCACAGCGACAACGCCGCGTACCGGCGGGTGCTGGCGGCGCTGGATCCGGCCCGCTTCGATCAGGAACGCCTGGATCCGCTGCACACCGATCCGCGCGACCTGCTGCCGTTCGCGCAGGGCCTGTACGGCTGCAGCGAGATGCTCAACGAGGGCTTCAAGCGGCTGGTCGAGGTCGGCGTGATCCGGCGCAAGGTGGTCGATGACCTGGCGCTGATGCAGCGGCTGGCCGACGGCGTGGCCAGCGACGATGACCGCGCGGAGCTCGCGCGCGACGGCCAGTTCCTGCACGGCGCGTTCTACCTGGGCTCGCCGGAGTTCTACACCTGGCTGCGCGAGCTGTCCGACGCGCCGCGCCGCGGCATCGGCATGAAGCGCGTCAGCGAGGTCAACGAACTGTACGGCGGCAACGAAGCGCTGGAACGCCTGCAGCGCCGCGACGCGCGCTTCTTCAACAGCTGCATGATGGCGACCGCGTTGGGCGCGGCGGTGTCGGACGGGCTCGACGACGGCCGCGTGGTGTCGGGCGTCGGCGGCCAGTACAACTTCGTGGCGATGGCGCACGCGCTGCCAGCGGCGTGCTCGGTGCTGATGCTGCGCGCGACCCGCGAGGTGCACGGCCGGCGCAGCCCCAACATCGTCTGGAACTACGGCCACGCGACGATCCCGCGGCACCTGCGTGACGTCTACATCAGCGAGTACGGCATCGCCCGCGTGCGCGGCGCGACCGACGAGGACTGCGTGCTGGCGATGGCGGCGATTGCCGACGCCGACAGCCAGCACGGGTTGGTCGAGACCGCGCAGCGGCACGGCAAGCTGCGCGGCGATTTCGCGCCCCCGCCAAGCTGGGCGCGCAACACCGGGGCGCGGCTGCGCGCGGCGTTGGCGCCGCTGCGCCGCGACGGCACCCTGCCCGATTACCCGCTGGGCAGCGACTTCACCGCGGTCGAGCAGCGGCTGGTGAAAGCCTTGGGCTGGTTGAAGACGCATACCGGCAGCCGCGGCGGCAAGCTGCGGACGCTGGCGCGGGCGGTGTTTGCCGGGCCATGCGCGGATGCCGAGGCGCTGGAGCGCATGCAGCTCGCGGCGCCGCGCGGGCTGGCTGCGTGGCTGGAAGCGCGAGTGCTCGGGCTGGGGCTGCGCGAAACAGCGGAGTAATGCGCGGCGTGGGGTCAGCCGTTTTTCCCGGGCAAACCGCGTGTGGACCGGGCCTGTGCGAAATCGGGCGGCTGCGTTTGCCTATACTGGCGGCACACACTGGTGAAACCACGCGATGCCCCGGGGAGGGCGCACCGAATGTCCGCCGACAACGTCTACAAGCACTTCTACCGCACGCTGCGCCTGGGCGCGGCCGAACTGAGCGACGGCGGCGGGCCGTTTGGCTTCGACATCACCACCGCGCTGGAATTCGACTACCTGATTGAGCGCTACCAGTGCGACGCGATCATCGAGACCGGCTGCAACGCCGGCGACACCACCGACTACCTCGCGCGCGCCTACCCGCACCTGGCGATCGTGACCTGCGACGTGGTCGACAAGTACGTCGACCTGGTGCAGCGCCGGGTCAACTTCATGCCGCACACCTACGTGGAAAAGGCCGATTCGCCCGACCTGATCGCCAAGTACCGCGACCAGTTCCGCTGCCCGCTGTACTACCTAGACGCGCACTGGTACGAGGCGTGGCCGCTGGAGCGCGAGCTGGCGCTGATCGAGAACGGCGTCGTCTGCGTCGACGACTTCAACATCGGCAACCCGCGCTTCGGCTTCGACAAGTACGGCGAGCTCGAGTGCGGCCCGGAGATGCTTGGCCGCTTCATCGACAAGATCCCCCACTACTACACCAACAACCCCGACGCGCAGTACGAGCTGCCGTGCCTGCAGATCGGCCGCCGCGGCGGCAAGGCGTATTTCCCGGTCGGGCAGCAGCACGACCACCTCAAGCACCACCGCTATTTCAAGCGCTACGAGACGCCGCAGGTGAAGACCGCGGACTGACGGCTCCCCTCTTTGGAAAAGAGGGGCTGGGGAGATTTGCTTCCCGTTTCCGTCGCCTTGCCATCAAGGGCAAAGGCAACTCTCCCCCAACCCCTCCCTGTCAGGAAGGGGAGCACAGCACAGCCCCCCATGCAGCCGCGGGTCCAACTTTCTCGAAGGACGAGCAACCGCACAAAAAAGAAGCGGCCGAAGCCGCTTCTTTTTTGCCTTCCTGCTTCACCGCGTGAGTGATCAGCCCAGCGACTTAGCCGCCTCGACCACGTGCTCGACGGTGAAGCCGAAGTGCGGCATCAGCGCCTCGATCGGCGCCGAAGCACCGAAGCTGTCGATGCCGATCACGGCACCGTCGAGGCCGACGTACTTGCGCCAAAAATCGCTGACGCCAGCTTCGATCGCGACGCGGCGGCGCACTGAGTTGGGCAGCACCGATTCGCGGTAAGCCTGGTCCTGGCGGTCGAACACGTCGGTCGAGGGCATCGACACCACGCGCACCTTGTCGCCCAGCTGCTCGGCGGCCTGCATCGCCAGCCCGACCTCAGAGCCGGTCGCGATCAGGATCAGCTCGGGCGCACCGACGCTGTCCTTGAGCACGTAACCACCGCGCGCGATGTCGGCGACCTGCTGCGCGTCGCGCGGCTGGTGGGCGAGGTTCTGGCGCGAGAACACCAGGCAGCTCGGGCCGTCGCTGCGCTCGATCGCGGCCTTCCAGCACACCGCCGACTCGACCGCGTCGCACGGGCGCCAGACGTCGTTGTGCGGGATGTAGCGCAGGCTCGCCAGGTGCTCGATCGGCTGGTGGGTCGGGCCGTCCTCGCCCAGGCCGATCGAATCATGCGTGTAGACGTGGATCGCGTGCGCGCCCATCAACGCGCTCATGCGCACCGCGTTGCGGGCGTAGTCGCTGAACACCAGGAACGTCGCGTCGTACGGGATGAAGCATTCGTGCAGGCCCAGTCCATTGCTGATCGCGGTCATCGCGAACTCGCGCACGCCGTAGTAGATGTAGTTGGCGTCCCGGCCGTCATCGGAATCGGGGTCGGAGGTGACCGACTTGCTGCCCTTCCACAGGGTCAGGTTGGAATGCGCGAGGTCGGCCGAGCCGCCGATCAGTTCCGGCAGCAGCGGCGCGTAGGCCTCGATCGCCATCTGCGACGCCTTGCGCGAGGCCACGACCGGGCCTTCGGCCTGCAGCTTGGCAATGAAGGCATCGGCCGCGGCGCTGAAGCCCTCGGGCAGTTCGCCATGCGCGCGCCGGGTCAGTTCGGCGGCCAGCTGCGGGTATTGCTGAGCGTACTTGTCGAACAGGGTGTTCCACTGGTCCTCGCGCACGAGGCCGGCGTTGCCGGCGCGCCAGCCGTCGTAGATGGCCTGCGGGATCTCGAACGGGCCGTGCTCCCAGCCGAGTGCCGCGCGGGTGGCGACGATCTCGTCCTTGCCCAGCGGCGCGCCGTGCGACGACTCCTTGCCGGCCTTCGCGGGCGAGCCGAAACCAATCGTGGTGCGGCAGCAGATCAGGGTCGGCTTGTCGCTGGAGGCGATCGCGGTTTCGATCGCCGCCTTGATCGCGTCGGCGTCGTGGCCGTCGACGCCGCGCACCACGTTCCAGCCGTAGGCCTCGAAACGCGCCGGGGTGTCGTCGGTGAACCAGCCGTCGGTGTTGCCGTCGATCGAGATCTTGTTGTCGTCCCAGAACGCGACCAGCTTGTGCAGGCCCCAGGTGCCGGCCAGCGAGGCGGCCTCGTGCGAGATGCCCTCCATCAGGCAGCCGTCGCCCATGAACACCCAGGTGCGGCTGTCGACGATCTGCAGCTCGGGCTTGTTGAAGCGCTGCGCGAGCAGCTTCTCGGCCAGCGCCATGCCGACCGCGTTGGCGAACCCCTGACCGAGCGGACCGGTGGTGGTCTCGATGCCCGGGGTCATGAAGTTCTCGGGGTGGCCCGGGGTCTTGCTGTCGAGCTGGCGGAACTGCTTGAGGTCAGCCAGCGAGACGTCGTAGCCGGACAGGTGCAGCAGCGCGTACTGCAGCATCGAGCCATGGCCATTCGACAAAACGAAGCGGTCGCGGTTGAACCAGGTCGGATTGTTCGGGTTGTGGCTGTAGTAGTCGTTCCACAGCACTTCGGCGATGTCGGCCATGCCCATCGGCATGCCCGGATGCCCGGAGTTGGCGGCCTGCACCGCGTCGGCGGCGAGGAAACGGATGGCGTTGGCAAGGTCGCGGCGGCTGGGCGTCGTCATGGGCTGCTGGGCTCTACGGATTTGAGCCCCTCTCCCGTCGGGAGAGGGGTTGGGGTGAGGGGTCGGCGCGAGTGCGAAGCTTCAACCACACATCGGCCCCTCATCCGCCCTTCGGGCACCTTCTCCCGGGGGGAGAAGGAAAAATCCCCGCCATTGTCCCATCCGGGGCCAGCGCTGTCGCCCCGGGCCAGCGTAGGGCGGGTTTTAACCCGCCATCGCCATGCACGACCCCGCGACAAGCCGGAGGCGAGCCGTGGTTGCGATTCCTTGCAATTTGGTGACGACGGGACGGCGGGTTGAAACCCGCCCTACGCCAGGCGTTCGGCCGGCACGGCGCGCTCGCCGCGCGACACCATCGCCGCAATGCCGAGGTCGCCGGTGACGTTGACCGTGGTCCGGCACATGTCGAGGAAGTGGTTGACGCCCAACACCATGCCGATGCCTTCCGGCGGCACCCCGACCATCGCGCAGATCAGCGCCACCACCGGCAGCGAGCCCGAGGGCACGCCGGCGGTGCCGATGCCGCCGAGGATGCAGACCAGCATCACCATGAACTGCTGGCCCAGGCTCAGGTCCACGCCGAAGAACTGGGCGAGGAAGATCACCGTCACCCCCTCGAACAGCGCGGTGCCGTTCTGGTTGGCGGTGGCGCCGACGGTCAGCACGAAGCGCGACACCGGGCGCGGCAGGCGCAGCTGCTCGTCGGCAACGCGCAGTGCGGTCGGCAACGTGGCGTTGCTCGAGGCGGTCGAGAACGCCATCAGCATCGCCTCCTGCACGCCCTTGAAGAATGCCATCGGCGAATAGCCGCCGACGAACTTCAGCGCCAGCGAATAGACCACGAACAGGTGGATCGCCAGCGCCAGCACCACCACGCCGACGTACGCACCCAGCCGCACCAGCAGCTCCCAGCCGAACAGCACGGCCAGGTTGAACATGAAGCAGAACACCGCGTACGGCGCCAGCCGGATCACCAGGCCGATCAGCGTCATCGACACCTCGAACAGGCCCTCGATGCCGCGCTTGAGGGTCTCGATCGCCGGCGTCGGCTTGCTCATCACCAAGCCGACCCCGAACATCAGCGCGAAGAACATCAGCGACAGGATGCTGGCGTTGCTCGAGGCCGCGCCGATGACGTTGTCGGGCACGATCTTCATCAGCATGTCGAGGCCCTTGGGCTGCGACGCGCTGTCCTTGACGATGGCTTGGGCGCGCTCGGCGCCTTGCGTGAGCAGCTCCTGCGCCAGCGCCGGATCGACGCCGGCACCGGGCTGGAACACATTCACCAGCACCAGCCCGAGCAGCACGGCGATGCCGGACAGCACGACCGTGTAACCCAGCGTCCGCCAGCCGATCCGGCCGAGCGCGCGGATGTCGCCCATCTCCGACACGCCGACCACCAGCGCCGAGAACAGCAGCGGCACGATCAGCATGAAGATCAGGGTCAGGAACAAGGTCGCGAACGGTTGCGTCACGTACTTGGTCAGCGACTGCACCCAGGCCGCATCGGCGCCGACGCCGTAGTGCACGAACATGCCCAGCAGCAGCCCGGCGATGAAACCGATCGCGATCTTCCAGTGCAGCGGCAGCCTAGTCTTGCCGGTGCCTGCGCGGTGCGTGTCGCTGGTGGGTTCGGTCATCGTGAGGCTCCGCGCATCAATGGCGGCGAGCTTAGCAAACCCGCCAGGCGCGTCCGCCGTGGGCACGCCGGGTTTCGAGTCGTGCAGCAACGCCACCGCGACACGCGACGCCGGAGCTGGGCCGCTCCGCGGATCGGTCAGCGAGCTGGCGGATACAGCGGCGGCAGCGGCGTCGGCGTCGGCCCTTCGACCACGCGCCAGCGCGGCCCCTTCGCGAACGCGTCGCGCAACGCGCTGCGCGCGGCGACGCCGTCGCCACCGCCCCAGCGTGCGCGCTGCATCGTGACGAGTGCTTCGCGCTGGCGCTCGTCGTCGAGACGCGCGACCACGGTGTCGAGATCGCGCGCGGGCGGGGTCGCGCTTGCGCACAGCGCCTGCTCGACCTCGGCGAAATCGCCGGTGGCCAGCGCGCGCTTGAGTGCGGCGCGGATCTCGCCCGAGGCTCGCGGCAAAGGTGTCGATGCGCCTGGTATCGACGATGCAGGCCCCAATGCGGCCGGCTGGGCGCGGTGCTGCAGGCCCCAGACCAGGGTGAACAGCCACAGGGCGGCGAACAGCGCGGTCGCCAACACCCACATGCGGCTCGCGCCTGCGGTCGTCGAGGCGAACGGCGCGTGCGCGCGCGCCGCGTCGGCAGTTGTCGCGGCGGGCACTGCGGCGACGGCGGCTCCATCGGCCGCGAGCACCTGCCACGACAAGGCCGGCAGGGTCGCGGTCCGCGCCTGCCCCGCGCGCACGTCCCACCAGCCCAGCCGCACGCCGGGCATCTTCACGGCGCCGGCCCGCGCCGGCACCAGCGAGAACGTGCGGCTCACTTTCACCCGCGGGCGGCCGTTGCTGAAAGTCTCGTCGGCCTTGGCCGGCTCGGCGAACACCTGCACGCCGTCGATCGCCGGCAGCTGCAGGTCGGGCATCTGCGCGGCGCTGGCGCCGTCGGCCGTGGCCTCGATGGTCAGGGTCGCGGCGCTGCCGGTGCGCAGGTCCTGCGGGGTGGACTGGTAGCGCAATTGCAGGTCGTGCAGCGGCAACCACGGCTGCGGTGCGTTCGCCGGCACCGCGCGCACCTGCACGATGCGTGGCGCGGCGCGCGCCTGCAGCGCGCCGCCGCGGTCCCCGAACAGGTCGTCGAAGAAGCCGCCCGCGCCCCGGCCCTCGAAGCTCGCGCCGGGAATCGTCAGCGCGCCACTGCGCTCGGGCACCAGCAGGTAGCGGCGCTCGACCACGGTGTACTGGCGGTTGCCGAGTTGCCGGGTGTACTGGGCGTCGTCACCGACGCGTTGCAGCGAGGCGCCGTCGGGCGAGGCCTGGTCGAGCTGCCCCGACACCAGTGGCACCGCCGAGTACAGCCGCACCACCCAGCCCACCGCCTGTTGCACGTACGGGTCCTGGTCGTCGGCCTCGCTTTCGATGAACACGTCGTCGCCGGCACGCGTCGGCGTGGCGCTGCGGCCGGGCGCGACCAGCAGCGTCAGCGGCGCGGTGCGTTCGTTGCCGACGGCGAGCGCCGGGATCGTCAACAGACCATCGCGGCGCGGCTGCAGCGCAACGGCATACAAGGTGCGTGTGCTGCTGCGGCCGTTGACGAGTTCGAACTGGCGGCGACTGGTGCTGCCGCTGATCGCGAACTCGCGCCGCAGCGGCGCGTAGTTGGGCGCCGCCGCCTGGGTGGTCTCGATGTTGAGCGTGACCGTCTCGCCTTGGCCGATGCGGTCGCGGTCGAGCCACGCGCGCGGCTGCGCGGCGGTGGCCAGGCTGACCAGCGCCAGCAGCAGGCCGATGAGGTAACGAAGGTGCGGCATCGCGATCATTCTCCCTGCAGGCCCTGCAGCTGGCGGCGTTCGTGCTCGATCCGGAACTTCTCGCGCAGCAGGCCGCCCGGGTCGTCGGGCACGCGCTTGAGCCAGGCCTCGTTGGCGAGCCGGCGTTCGCGCTGCGCGGGGGTCTCGCGCGGCGGCGCGGTGGGCGTGTCGGTTGGCGGTTTGGCGTCTGGCTGCGCCTTGGCCTGCTGCAGCTCGCGCTGCATGCGTTCGCGCTGCGCGGCGTCGGCGGCTTGCTGGGCGGCGGCGCTCGCGGGCTTCTGCTGCTTGCCTGGATCGCGCTCGGACGCCGGGTCCTCGCTGCGCGATTGGTCCGGCGACGGCGGTTGTGGCGGTGCCTTGGCCTCGCCCTTCCCGCCCTGCGTTGAGGGTTTGCCGTTCTTCGAGGCATCGGCCTTCGGGTTGGGATCTCCCTGGTCCTGCTTCGGGCCCTTCGGCGGCTTGCGGTCCATTACCGCCTTGACCGCGCGCCGGTTGGCCAGCGCATCGGCCATCTGCGGTTGCTGCTGCAGGGCCTGGTCGTAAGCGTCGATGGCCTGCGGGTACTGCCCGGCCTTGGCCAGCGCGTTGCCCCGGTTGTAGTGCGCATCGGCGCTGTCGACCTCGCCGTAGAGCTGCGCGGCGCGGGCGAAATCGCCGCGGCGGTAGGCCTGCTCGCCGCGCTGCATGCGCGCGTGCGCGGCTTGGTCCGGGCGACGCCACAGGTCGGCCGCGTGCACCGAGTGCCACGGCAGCCACAGGCACACCAGCAGCACCGCCACCGCGCCGCCGCGACGGAACGCGAACAGGGCGATCAGCATCAGCGGAGGCAGCAGCCAGAAGCCGCCGTCCTGGCGCGCCGTCCCGGTCTCCCCTTGTGCCGCCGCACCTTCGGTAGCGGTCGGGTCGAGCACGCGCAACGTACGCAGGTCGGCGTCACCCGGGGCGAGCGCGGCGTAGCGACCGCCGCCGCGCTTCGCCAAGGCGCGCAACGACGCCGGATCGAGCCGCGCGCCGGCGACCGAGCCGTCAGGGCGCTGGTACGGCGCACCGGCCTCGCTGCCCAGCCCGAGCGCCGACACGCGGTAGCCGTCGCCGGCGGCATTGGCGGCAGCGGCTTGCGCCGCGTCGTCGGCATGGTCGGTCAGCAGCAGGATGTCGCCGTGCTTGAACCCGGCCTGCCGCAACAGCTTCGCCGACCAGGCGATCGCGCGGTCGCCGCGCTGGCCGTCGACCGGCATCACGTCGGGCAGCAAAGAATCCAGGAACAGGGCGACGTTGGCGGCGTCATCGGTCAGCGGCGCGACGGTGAAGGCATCGCCGGCATAGACCACCAGCCCGACCTGGCCGCCAGCGCGTTCGCGCAGCAGCGTCGACAGCTTGGCGCGCGCCTGCGCGAGCCGCGATGGCGGCAGGTCCGCGGCCATGGTCGCGCTCGACAGGTCCAGCGCGACCACCAGCGGCGCGTGGCTTTGCCACAGCGGTTGCTCGACGTGTCGCCAGCTCGGGCCGGCCAGTGCCAGCACCGCCAAGCCGTAGCCCAAAGCCGCGCCCCACCAGGCCAGCCGCGCGCGCGGATGCGGCGCGGTGTCGAGCAGGTGCGGCAGCAGGTGCGCATCGACCGTGTCGCGCCACACGCTCGCGTGACGACGGCGCGCGCGCCACAGCCAGGCCAGCATCGGCAGCGCCAGCAACGCCCACAGCCACTGCGGCCGCAGCAGCTGCAGCGCGGCGAAACCCTCACCCAATGCGGCGAAGTTCATGCGCGCCTCCGCCGCGGCCAGGCGAAGGCGAGCAACGCGCACGCCCATGCGCCCGCCAGTGGCCACCAGTAGCGCTCGATCTTCGGGCGCACCGCCTTGCCGGGCCGCTCGATCGGTTCGAGGCGGTCGATCTCGGCGTAGATGCCGGCCAGCCCGGCGGTGTCGCGCGCGCGGAAGAAACGGCCGCCGGTTTGGGTCGCGATCGCGCGCAGCGCGGCCTCGTCGATCTCGTCGCCCGCGCCGGGCATCGGCAGCTGGAAGCCGAACAGAGACAGCGAACCGTCGCCGCCGAACGCGATCGTGTGCACGCGGACGCCTTCGTCGCGCGCGAGTTCGGCGGCCTTCTTCGGCTCCAGCGCGCCGGCGGTATTGACGCCGTCGGTGAGCAGGATCAGCACGCGCTGCCCGGCCGGCTGCGCGCGCAGGCGCTTGACCGCCAGCCCGATCGCGTCGCCGATCGCGGTCTCCTGCCCGGCCATGCCGATCACGCTGTCGGTCAACTGCTCGCGCACCGAATCGCGGTCGAGCGTGAGCGGCGTCAGCGCGTAGGCGCGGCGGCCGAACACCAGCAGCCCGACGCGATCGCCCGCGCGCCGATCGAGGAAATCGGCGAGCACCGCCTTGGCCGCGGTCAGCCGGTCGACGGGACGACCGCCGAGATCCATGTCGGGCTCGCTCATGCTGCCCGACAGGTCGAGCGCGAGCATCAGGTCGCGGCCCGCGACCGGCGGTTGCACCGCGTCGCCCAGTTGCTGCGGCCGTGCGGTGGCCACGCACAGCAGCAGCCAGCCCAGCCACAGCAGCCAGTGGCTGCGGCCGCCGCGGCCGTGGCGGCCTCCGGCCACGGCGACCGCGTCCAGGCGCGCGCCGAACGGCACCTTCAGCGCCGCCGAGGGATTGCGCGCGGCGGGCAACACCCAGCGCGCGAGCAACGGCAACGGCAGCGCGAGCAACCACCACGGCCACGCGAACAGCTCGCGCGGATCACCGAGTTGCTGCAGCCAAGCGCTCACTTGCCCGCCATCCAGGTGAGGAAGCGTGCGCGCGCCAGCTCGCGCAACGCGGTGACGGCACGCGGATCGGCGTCACGCTGATAGCCGCCTTCGAGCAACAGCCGCCCCGGCCCCCGCGTGAACCCGCATTGCCGGTCGTCGCTGTCGAGGAACGCCAGCCAGGCCTCGCCGTGCAGGCGATCGGCCGCCGGATCGCGCTGGCGCGCCGCGCGGCGCAACAGCTCGGACATTGCCGCGACCTGCGTGGCCGGAGTCGGCGCGGCATCGACGCTCGAATCGAACAGGACGGCGATCGCGCGTCGCCGCTCGCGACGACGCGCGCGGAGGAAAACGAGGCCCGCCGCCACCGCGAGCAGCACCAGCGCCAGCCACCACCAGCCAGGCGCGGGCGGCCACCACGGCGGCGCCGGCGGCCGGTGGATGTCGCGCAGGACGAGCGTCGTGGCGAGCATCATTGCCAACTTCAGGCCACCAACGGCCGCGCGCGGCCGAGCAGCGGCAGCCACGATTCGCTGGCGGCGTCGGTCGCCAAGGCCTGCACGCGCACGCCGCGCGACGGCAGGCGCTCCAGCGCGGCTTCGATCGGCGCGCTGAACGCGCCGCGCCAGCGCTGGCGTTGCGCGGCCACGCCCAGGTCGAGTTCAACGCGGTGGCCGCCGCTGCGGAACGGCAGCAGCGCCTTGGGCGGCGCGGTTTCCAGCGGATCGGTGAGCAGCAGCACGATGACTTCGTGGTGCTGCGCCAGCGCCGGCCAACGACGTTCTGGGATCGTGAGCAGGCTGCCCGGATCAGCGAGCACCAGCAATCGCGAGCCCGGGCGCAGCAGGCGTGCGGCGTGGTCGAGCGCGACCGCCAGGCCGGCGTCCTCCTGCGGTGGCTGTGCGTACCAGCGCACCAGCCCATCTAGCACGCGCAGCGCGCCGCGTGCGCCCGAGGCCGGCGCCACGGGCGCCTCGCGCAGGCTGCCGCGCAGCGCCGCGATGCGGTCGCCATCGCGCGCCGCCGCCCACGCGGCCACGGCTCCCGCGCGCGCCGCCTGCACCGACTTGAAGCGCACGCGGGTGCCGAAGTACAGGGACGGCGCGGTATCGGCCACGATCAGGCTGAGCCGCTCGCGCTCGGCCTGGAACAGCTTGGTGTGCGCGCGCCCGGTGCGCGCGGTCAGGCGCCAGTCGATGTGGCGCGCGTCGTCACCGGCCACGTACTCGCGGGACTCGGCGTACTCCATGCCACGACCGCGCAGTGGCGACAACGCGTGGCCGCTGACGCCATCGCGGCCATGGCGCGCGCTGCGGCGGCCGCTGACCGCCGCGCGCAGCGCGACCAGTTCGGCCAGCCCGGGACGCACGCCGCCGAGCGGGGCCAGTTCGGATGCGGCAGCGTCATCGCGCTTGCGCATGGCGCTCAGGGCAGCGGCACCAGCCGCAACAATTCGCCGACCAGGCGATCGCCATCCCAGCCTTCCGCGGTCGCCTCGTAGCTGGGCAGGATCCG
This sequence comes from Lysobacter koreensis, assembly GCF_042677045.1. Classification (NCBI taxonomy): domain Bacteria; kingdom Pseudomonadati; phylum Pseudomonadota; class Gammaproteobacteria; order Lysobacterales; family Lysobacteraceae; genus Lysobacter; species Lysobacter koreensis. The sequence continues at coordinate 564,352 of NZ_JBHTIH010000003.1, read as the reverse complement.
ATGCCGCAGCACGTCCGGCGCGATCGCACGAACGTCATCCGGGGTCACGAAGTCGCGGCCGGCCAGCCATGCATGCGCGCGCGCGCAGCGCTCCAACGCGATCGAACCGCGCGGGCTCGCGCCCCACGCGATGCGCTGCGCCAGGGTGGCGTCATAGCGCTGCGCGTCGCGCGAGGCCAGCACCAGCTCGACCAGGTAACGTTCGACCGCCGGCGCGACGTGCAGGTCGAGCACCGCGGCACGCGCGGTGAACACGTCGGCCAGCGGCAGGCGCCGGATCGGTACTGCGCCGGACTGCATGGCATCGCGGGCACGCTCACGCGCGAGCCGCAGGATCTGCGTCTCGGCCGCCGCCTCCGGATAGCCGATGCGCACGTGCATCAGGAACCGGTCGAGTTGTGCCTCCGGCAACGGAAACGTGCCTTCCTGCTCGATCGGGTTCTGCGTGGCCATCACCAGGAACAGCGAAGGCAGCGCATAGGTCGCACGGCCGACCGTAACCTGGCGCTCGCCCATCGCCTCGAGCAGCGCCGACTGCACCTTGGCCGGCGCGCGGTTGATCTCGTCGGCCAGCACGATCGGGTGGAAGATCGGGCCCGGCTGGAACTCGAAACGGCCGTCCTGCGGGCGCCAGACTTCGGTGCCGGTGAGGTCGGCAGGCAGCAGGTCCGGGGTGAACTGGACGCGCGCGAACTCGGCGTCCAGCCGCGCCGCAAGCGCGCGGATCGCGCTGGTCTTGGCCAGCCCCGGCGCGCCTTCGACCAGCAGGTGGCCGTCAGCGAGCAGGGCGATCAACAGCCGTTCGATCAACGCCGCCTGGCCGACGATCTCGGTCGACAGCGCCTCGCGCAGTGCCCGGAACGCGTCGTGCAAACGGGTCAGTTCGTGGTCGCCGCCGAGCGGGTCTGGTGTGCTGTGCAGGGTGCTGTCCATTCCGATCCGGGTTTCGGTGTCGATTTGATTCTGACCGAAACCCGGCGGCATGGTTCAACTCCACCAAACCGCGTTCAGCCGCAATCCACCGCAAAAAAACGGGGCCCCGAAGGACCCCGTCGTTTCGAACACCTGCACCTGGACTCAGCGCTGCGCGACCTTGAGCACCTTCGGCGTCACGAAGATCAGCAACTCGGCCTTCTGCTTGTTCCGGCCCTTCTTCTTGAACAGGTTGCCCAAGAAAGGCACGTCGCCCAGGAACGGTACCTTGCTGACATCGCTGCGGTCACGGAACTCGTAGACGCCGCCGATCACGACGGTCTGGCCGTCCTCGACCAGCACCGCGGTGTTGACGGAGCGCTTGTTGATCTGCGGCACGTCGCCGATTGAGGTGTCGATGAAGCCGGCGATCTCGTCCTTCTTGACGTTCATGTTGAGGAACACGCGGCCGTCGTTGGTGATCGTCGGGGTCACGCGCATCTCCAGCAGCACGTCCTTGAACTGGACGCTCGGCGTGGCGACGCCGCCGGCAGTAGCCGGCTGGATGGTGACGTAACCGACCTCCTGACCTTGGCTAATCACCGCCTCGCGCTGGTTGCTGGTAACGATGCGCGGGTTGGAGATGACCTCGCCCCGCCCTTCCTCCTGCATCGCCGACAGCTCGACATCGAGTGCATAACCCGCGTTGAGGATGGACAACGCCACCGAACCTGCAGGGTTGGTCACGCCCAGATTACTCATCAGGCCGCGTGTAATGGCGCCCACGGCCAGCGGGTTCGGGGGCGGATTAGCGCTGTTCCTGTTGGCCGCGTCATAGATGGAGTTCTGCGTAGAAATATTGTTGGCGATGGTGTCGTTGAAGAAGGCCTTGCCATCGTTGGTGAACCCCGAGATTCCGAACTTCGCACCCAACTCACGCGAAAAATCATCGTTAGCGATGACAACGCGTGCCTCGATCAGCACCTGGTCGACCGGGCGGTCGATCACGCGGATCAGCTCCTTCATCTGCGCGATCTTCTTCGGGATGTCGCTGATCATGAGCGTGTTGGTGCGCTCGTCGGCGACCAGCCGGCCGCGCGGCGAGAGGAAGCCGCTGTCGGTGTTGCTGCCCTGACCGCCTTGGCCGCCTTGGCCACCACTCCCGCCGCCAATACCCTTGGCCTCGGTTAGCGCCTTGAAGATCTGCGCCGCGTTGTGGTAATTGATCTGCACATACTCGGTCGCCAGGTCCACGCGGTTGTCGATCGCGATGCGCGCGTCTTCCTTGTCCTGCTCGTACTTGGCGATCTCGGCCTGCGGGGCAACCCACACCACGTTGCCGCTGCGGCGCTTATCCAGCCCCTTGGCCTGCAGCACGATGTCCAGCGCCTGGTCCCACGGCACGTTGACCAGTCGCAGCGTCACGTTGCCCTGCACGGTGTCGGAGGCGACGATGTTGAGGTTGGACTCCTCGGCCACCAGCTGCAACACGGTGCGCACCGGCACGTCCTGGAAGTTGAACGTCACTGGGCGACCACCGTACACACGCGAGGTCGTGGTGGCGCTGGTCTGACCCATCGCCGCGGTCGCGCCGACGGCACGGCTGGCGGTGGCGGCGCGCGGCACGATCTCGACGATGTATTCGCGACCCGTCTGGTAAGCCATCGACTCGTAGGCGCTGCCCATGTTCAGTACCAACTGGGTGCCGGTACCGGCGGTGCGCGCCTCGATGCGCTGCACGGGAGTGGCGAAGTCGGTGACGTTCAACGGCTTCTGCAGGTTGGCCGGCAGCTGTGCGTTACCGACGTCGATGACGACGTTTGAGCCCTGGGTACGCAGGTCCGGAGCGGCGCCGTCGCCGCTGAAGCGCAGGATCAAGCGTCCCGCGCCGCCATCGCCACGCTTGAAGTCGATGTTCGACACCGAGATCGCACCGGGCAGTTGCTTGGCGGGGTCGGCGCTGGCCGCCGGCGCGAGCTGCGCCACGGAGACCGGCACTAGCCCAACGCCCGTGACTGGCGCCGCGGCATGCACGGCGCTCAACGCCGCGACAAGGCCGACAGCCAGACCGACGCTGCTGGCACGGATGAGCAAGGGGCGCCGAGCGGGCCGCGAGCGTTTTGCAGTGAGTACGGTCATCTTGCTATCCCCTAATCATTGATCTTCTAGCGCGACGGTAGCCGGACGTTCCAGCCATCCCCCTGCGCCATCCGGCACCAGTTCAACCAACTCGATGCGATCTTCGAAGACCGCGGTCACGCGACCGTCGGCCTGCCCCATGTACGCACCGGGTCGTACCCGATAAGTCACCTTGTCCGGCGCCATCACCAGCGCTACCAGCCCCGCGCCGCGTCCCAGCGTTCCGACCATGTCGAAGCTGTCGAGCGGGAACTGCTCCAGCGTCTGCTTGCGGCGGGAAGAATCCGGGCGTGGCCCGTTGCCGTTGCTTTGGTCGGTGAACGCATTGCTGAAGGGATCGCGCAATGCCTGGGCGGCGTATTCGAATGTCTCGAACTGCTGCATCACCGGCAACGGGTCCAGCGGCGGCGCCGGGCGCGCCTTGACCTCGGCGATCCACGTCTCGAGATTCGGCGCTTCGCCGGGAGTGCTGGTGATGCCGCGCGAGCACCCAGCCAGTCCGGCGAGCAGGAGCAGCGTCATCAGCGCACGGCCGGCCGGAGCCTTGATGCGAATGGAAAGTCCGCTCATATCAGGCTCCCCCCTTGGCCTTGGCTGCTGCATCGGCCGCCTGTTGTTGTTCGGTCATTTCCTCTTCGTCGAGGTAACGATAGGTCTTGACCGTGCCGGCCAGCTCGAGCGGGCTCTCGGGCGTGATGCCCCCACCCGCGGCGCCAGCCTTCGGCTTCAACGAGATGTCGTGCATGGTCATAATCACCACGCGCGGCAGCGAGGCAACGCCGCTGACGAAGGCGCCGAACTGGTGGTAGGTGCCCACCATCCGCAACGCGATCGGCTTCTCGGCGTAGAACTCCTTGGGTTGCTCCGGCCCGGGCTGGAACAGCTCGTTGGCGATGCCGGTGGCGAGCGCGGTCTGCGAGATGTCGACGATCAGGTCGGGCATCTCGGTCTTGCTCGGCAACTGCCGCAGCATCTGCTGCAGCTGCTGTTCCATCTGCACGAGCTGCTGCTTGAGCGGTTCGAGGTTTGCGGCGCGGCCCTGCTTGGTTTCGAACTCGGTGCGTAGATCGGCTTCCTGGCGCTCCAGGCCCTCGAGCTCGACGCGCTTGTCGCTGACGAACAAATACCAGGCCAGCCCGATGATCAATAGCCCGACCAGCACGCAGAAACCGATCTTGGCTTGCTGCGGCCAGGCGCCGATGTTGTTGAAGTCGAGATCCTTGAGCTTGATCTTCTGCTGGCTCATGACGCGGCTCCTGCGGTGGCGTCGGCAGCCGGCAGTGTCGCCGCGGGCGCGGCGGCGGCGGGAGCCGTCGTGGCGGGCGCGGCAGCCGGCGTGGCGGTGGCGGGGGTCGCGGCGGGCACATCCTGCTCGCCGTCACCGTCCTCATCCTTCGGCGCGTTCGGGTTGGCCAGCTTGACCTGCAACTTGAACTCGTACGGCAGGCCCTTGTCGGTGCCCTTGGCCTCGATGATCGACAGGTCGGGGTTGGTCATCCAGCCCGAGCCTTCGAGGCTGCGCATGTAGGTGCTGACCCGCGCGTTGGACTGCGAGCGACCCTCCAGCGTGAGGATGGTGTCGTCCTGCTTGATCGACGTGAGCACCACGCCGTCGGGAATGGTGCGGACCAGCGAGTCGAACAGGTGGACCATCTGCGAACGGTTGGCCTGCAATTGCTCGATCACTTCCTTTCGCGCCAGCAGCTTGGCCTTTTTCTTGTCGAGCTCTTCGATCTCGGTAATCTGCTGGTCGAGCTGGGTGATCTGGTCGCGCAGGAAGGTGTTGCGTTCGTTCTGGCCGCTGATCTGGCTGCTGTAATAGCTGATGATCATGAACGACAGCACGACGGCGGCGATCGCCGCCAGGCCGAGCATCGTCACGAATTCCTTCTGGCGCTGCTTGCGCCGTTCGGCGCGCCACGGGAGGAGGTTGATGCGTGCCATCAGTCGAAGCTCCTCAAGGCCAAGCCGCAGGCGATCATCAGTGCCGGCGCGTCCTGCGCCAGTGCGTGCGCCTGCACGCGGGGGCCGAGCGTCATGTGCGCCAGCGGGTTGGCGATCATCGTGGGTACGCCCAGCTGCTCCTCGACCATCTGCGCGATGCCCGGAATCGCGGCGCAACCACCGGCGATCACGATCTGGTCGACGCGGTTGAATTCGCTACCCGCGTAGAAGAACTGCAGCAGGCGGCTGATCTGCTGCACCATCGCCTCCTTGAACGGCTCGAGCACCTCGGGCTGGTAGCTCTCCGGCAATCCGCCCTGGCGTTTTGCCAGGCCGGCTTCCTCGTAGCTCAGCCCGTAGCGACGCATGACTTCGTCGGTGAGTTGCTTGCCACCGAACACCTGTTCGCGGTTGTAGAGGCTGCGGCCGTTGCGCAGCACGCTGAGCGTGGTCATGGTCGCGCCCGAGTCGATCAGGGCGACGATGCCGTCACGCGGGCTGCTGAGCTGGTCGGCGAGCAGCGCGAACGCGTTCTCGATCGCGAACGCCTCGACGTCCATGACCCGAGGGGTCAGGCCACCGAGCTCGAGCGCCGAGGCGCGAACCTCGACGTTCTCCGAGCGCGATGCGGCCAGCAGCACCTGCACCGAGTCGGGACTGTTGGGCATCGGCCCGAGCACCTCGAAATCGAGGTTCACTTCCTCGATCGGGTACGGGACGTAGTTGACAGCCTCGAGCTCGACCTGCGCCTCCAGCTCGTCGCCATCGATGTCCGCCGGCATCGGGATCACCTTGGTGATCACCGCCGAACCGGCCACCGCGGCGGCTGCGTACTTGGCACGGGAACCGGACCGGTTGAGCGCGCGCTTGATCGCCTCGCCCACCGCCTCGACCTCGACGATGTTCTTCTCGACCACCGCGTTGGGTGGCAGCGGTTCGACCGCGTAATGCTCGACGCGATAGCGGTTGCCGGCCCGCGAGAGCTGCAACAGCTTGACGGCAGTCGAGCTGATATCCACGCCGACGAGCGCCGGCTGGCTTTTCGTGATCACACCCACAGTCTTCTCCCCTTGCCACAAGCGCTTACGCAAACTTTGTGTGGCCCCGCTTAGATAACGGACTTTTCACAGGCTGGCAACCACTAGTTTCTGATTCGTGATGGCCTTGCCAAAAAAAGCCCATCCCCCCGGTAACCCCGTGGACCACCCACTCTGGCCCGTTTCTACCCCGGTCCGCGTCCCCGGCTCCTCTATACTCCACGCCCACAACACCCGCAATCCTCGCCCCCAGGAACCCCGCTTCGATGCCCCGTTTCCGTCGTCTGCTGCGCTGGGCGCTGTTCGCGTTCGCCGGTCTCGCACTGCTTGGCGCCCTCGCGCTGGGCACCCTGTACTACCTGATCGCTCCGAAACTGCCCGACGTGGAGACGCTGCGCAACGTCGAGATGCAGGAACCGATGTACGTCTATGCCCGCGACGGCCGCCTGATGGCGCTGTTCGGCGAGACCCGGCGCTATCCGATCGAGATCGAAAAGGTGCCGCTGCGACTCAAGCAGGCCTTCATCGCGATCGAGGACTCGCGCTTCTACCAGCACCACGGCATCGACCCCAAGGGCATCGGCCGTGCGGTGTGGCTGCTGGCGACCACCGACGACAAACGCGTGCCGGGCGGCTCGACCATCACCCAGCAGGTGGCGCGTCAGTTCTTCCTGAGCTCGGAGTACAGCTACACCCGCAAGCTGGCCGAGATGCTGCTGGCCATGCGCATGGAGCGCGAGCTGAGCAAGGACGAGATCTTCGAGCTCTACCTCAACAAGAGTTTCTTCGGCAACCGCGCCTACGGCGTCGGCGCCGCGGCCGAGTTCTACTACGGCAAGCAGATGGCCGAGCTGAGCCTGGACGAGATGGCATCGCTGGCTGGCATCCCCAAGTTTCCGTCCAGCGGCAACCCGCTCAGCAACCCCGAGCGCGCCAAGGAGCGCCGCGACTACATCCTCGACCGCATGGCCGAACTGCGCTTCATCAGCGCCGCCGAGGCTGCGCAGGCCCAGGCGGCGGCCATGCATGCGACTCCCCACGAACGCCCGGTCGAGGTCTACGCGCCGTATGTCGCCGAGATGGTTCGCCAGGAAATGATCGCGCGCTACGGCCCGGAGGCGCTGACCAAGGGGTATCACGTCACCACCACCATCGACCCGGTGTTGCAGGTTGCCGCCGACAAGGCGGTGCGCGACGGGCTGGCGATCTACGACCGCCGCCGCGGCTGGCACGGCGTGGAACAGCATTTCGACCTGGCCGCCGACGAAGACGCCACGGCCGCCAGCGTGCGCCTGCGCGGCATCCCGGCGCAGGCCGGGCTGCTGCCGGCGATCGTGCTGCGCACCGGCGAAGGCAAGGCCGGCCTGGTGCTGGGGGACGGCACGCAGATCGAACTGGGCGCCAGCCAGGGTTGGGGGGGACAAAGCCCCGCCAGCCTGAAGCGCGGCGACCTGGTGCGGGTGCAACTCGTCGAGGCCGACGCCAAAGCCGGCGAGCAGAAGCCAGCAACCCCGGCCAAGGCCGTTTACAAGCTCGAGCAGCTGCCGCAGGCGCAGGCCGCGCTGGTCTCGCTGGAACCCATGAACGGCGCGCTGCGCGCGCTTAGCGGCGGCTACAGCTTCGCCGGCAACAAGTTCAACCGCGCGACCCAGGCCCGGCGCCAGCCCGGCTCGAGCTTCAAGCCGTTCCTGTATGCCTCGTCGTTCGAGCGCGGCTTCAACCCCGCTTCGGTCGTGCTCGACGCCCCAGTCGTGTTCCAGGACCGCCGCGGCCACCTGTGGCGGCCGCAGAACGACGACGGCAGGTTCGCCGGGCCGATGCGCGTGCGCGAGGCCCTCGTGCGCTCGCGCAACCTGGTCTCGGTGCGGTTGCTCGACGCGATCGGCGTCGACTACGCGCGCAAGTACATCAGCCACTTCGGCTTCGAGGAAGCCAGCCTGCCGCCGAATCTGTCGATGTCGCTGGGCACCGCCTCGCTGACCCCGCTGTCGATCGCGCGCGCCTACTCGGTGTTCGCCAACGGCGGCTTCCGGATCACGCCGTGGTTCATCGACGAGGTCAAGGACCGCAACGGCGCGCTGGTGTTCAAGGAAAAACCCGCGGTCGGCTGCCACGGCTGCGGCGGCAGCGCGACCGCGGTCGGCGGCCAGGTGCGCACCACCTCGACGGTGGTCGAAGGCTTCGACCTCGGCCCGGCCAGCGGCACCGGCGAGCCGGCCAAGACGCCCGACCCCAAGGCCAAGGAGCCGGTCAAGCGCGCCGAGAAGCCGGCCAACCTCGCCGACCTGCTGCTGGCGCCGCGCGCGATCGACGAACGCATCGCCTACCAGATGACCTCGATGATGCGCGACGTGGTCCAGCGCGGCACGGGCACCGCGGCCAAGGTGCTCGGCCGCGAGGACGTCGGCGGCAAGACCGGGTCGACCAATGAGCATCGCGACGCGTGGTTCTCCGGCTTCGGCGGCCAGTACGTCACCACCGTCTGGGTCGGCCGCGACGACTACAAGTCGCTGGGCTACCGCGAATACGGGGGCAAGGCCGCGCTGCCGATCTGGATCGAGTACATGCGCGTCGCGCTCAAGGACCAGCCGATCGCGGCCAATGACCCGCCCGAAGGCATGATCAAGGTCTCGGTGTCCGCCAATGGCAGCCTGGTGCCCGAAGGTAGCGGCGGCGTGCAGGAATGGGTCAAGGTCGAGGACCTCGAGCGCATGGAAAGCTACGTCGACTACGGTACGGATGAAGCCGCCGCGCCGGCGGAAGAGTCGTTCGACATCTTCTGACCCACCGCGACTAGGCGCACCCGCCGCCAGCGGGCTTTCATGGTGGCCGTGCTAGCGTTCGATCTGCCGGTCCCCGCGACCGGCCGCGACGCGCAGCCTCGCCGTCGCGGTGCCCGCCGTGGAGGTCCTCATGAACCGCCTCGTCCGACAGCACGCCCAGCAACACGCCGAAACCCGCATCCGCGAACGCCGTCACCGCCTCGCCCATGAGGCGGCACGGCTGATGGCCGAAAGCGGGATGCGCGACTTCCACCAGGCCAAGCTCAAGGCCGCCGAGCGACTGGGCATCTTCGATGACGCCTCGCTGCCGCGGAACCGCGAGATCGAGGAGGCGCTGCGCGAGTACCAGCGCCTGTTCCAGCGAGACAACGCGGGCGGACTGCGGCAACGCCGCGAGGCGGCGCTGCGCGCGCTCGAGTTCTTCCACCCGTTCGATCCGCGGCTGGTCGGGCCGGTGCTAGAGGGTACAGCGGACGCGCACAGCCCCGTGTCGTTGCAGCTGTACTGCGACGACCCCGACGCGGTCCCGCGCTTCCTCGACCAGCACTTGATCCCCGCCGAGGCGCGCAGCCGTCGCCTGCGCCTGGACCGCGAGCGCGACGGCGATTTTCCCAGTTGGGTGTTCAGCGCCGAGGACCTGTCGTTCGATCTCACCGTGCTGCCGCTCGACGTCGTGCGCCAGGCCCCGCTGTCGGGCATCGACGGCAAGCCGATGAAGCGCGCCTCGGCGGCGCAGTTGCGGCAATTGTTGGCGCAGGACGAGATCGCCGGCTACGAAGTCGGCCAGCGCTGACGGCGGCAATTTCCGCGCGCGCCATGCCGCGGGATGGCCATTGCAAGCCACATACGAAAACGCCCCGCGATGCGGGGCGTCTGGTCGTCTGGAAGACTTCGCGCCTCAGCGCTTGTCGATGCCGACGTAGTCGCGCACCGGCGCACCGGTGTAGATCTGCCGCGGGCGGCCGATCTTGTTCTCCGGATCGTTCTGCTGCTCGAGCCAATGCGAGACCCAGCCGGCGGTGCGCGCGATCGCGAACATCACCGTGAACATCTCCACCGGGATGCCGAGCGCCTTGTAGATGATGCCGGAGTAAAAATCGACGTTCGGATACAGCTTGCGCTGCACGAAGTAATCGTCCTTCAGCGCCGCCTCTTCCAGCTTCAGCGCGACCTCGAGCAGCGGGTCGTTGACGCCCAGTTGGCCGAGCACCTCGTGGGTCATCTTGCGCACCAGCGCCGCGCGCGGGTCGTAGTTCTTGTAGACGCGGTGGCCGAAGCCCATCAGGCGGAAGCCCGACTCCTTGTCCTTGGCCTTGTCGACCGCGGACTTGACGTTCTCCGGGCGGCCGATCTCCTCCAGCATCTTGAGCACGGCCTCGTTGGCACCGCCGTGGGCCGGCCCCCACAACGCGGCCACGCCCGAGGCGACACACACGTAGGGGTTGGCGCCGGTGGACCCGACCAGGCGCACGGTCGAGGTCGATGCGTTCTGCTCGTGGTCGGCGTGCAGGATGAACAACAGGTCCATCGCCTTGGCCGCGACCGGGTTGAGTTCCAGCGGCTCGCTCGGCACTTCCTTCATCATGTGCAGGAAGCGCGTGGTGTACTCGAGGTTGTTGCGCGGATAGCGAATCGGCCAGCCGATCGAATAGCGATGGCACGCAGCGGCCACCGTCGGCACCTTGGCGATCAGGCGGATCGCGGCCAGGCGGCGCTGCTCCGGGTCATCCAGGTCAAGGTCGTTGTGGTAGAAGCTCGCCATCGAACCGAGCATGCCGACCAGCATCGCCATCGGATGCGCGTCGTGGCGGAAACCTCCGAGGAAGCTCTTGTAGGCCTCGTGCATCATCGTGTGATGCGTGACCTCGTGCTCGAACTTGTCGAACTCACCCGGCGTGGGCAGTTCGCCGTTCATCAGCAGGTAGGCGACCTCAAGGAAGCTCGACTTCTCGGCCAACTGTTCGATCGGGTAGCCGCGGTAGAGCAGCACGCCCTCGTCGCCATCGATGTAGGTGATCGCCGACTTGCAGCTGGCGGTCGCGGTGAAACCCGCGTCGTAGGTGAAGCAGCCGGTTTCCTTGGGCAACTTGCTGATGTCGATGCACGGCGCGCCCAGGACCGGGTGCTGCACGGGCAGGCTGACACTCTTGTCGCCCGCGGCCAGGGTGACCTGGTCGAGACGGGAACCTTGCGGTGCGGATTTCTCAGAAGCTGACACGCAGCACTCCTCATGTCTGCATGCCGCAGGGATGGCCGCGGCACGAGGTTGGGGACGGGGAACCGCGGCCACGCCGCGACAGCGGATTATCGCACAACGATTTTGAGCGCAGGCTCGGCCGTTGGTCGTAGCGCCGCCATCAGCACCACTGCCGAAACCACGCCCAGAAACGACGACGGCCGCCTTGCGGCAGCCGTCGTGCGGATCACTTTGTGGAGCGTATTACTTGGCGTAGCGCTTGCGGAACTTGTCCACGCGGCCACTGGTGTCCATGACCTTGTGCTTGCCCGTGTAGAACGGGTGCGAGGCCGAGGAGATATCGATCTTGATCAGCGGATATTCCTTGCCGTCGTCGAGCTTCACCGACTCCTTGCTGCCAAGGGTCGAACGGGTCAGGATCTGGAAGTCGGTGGTCACGTCTTGGAACACGACTTCGCGGTATTCGGGATGGATGCCGGCTTTCATGGCAGTCACAGCTTTGATGCGGGAAAGCGGGGCAGTATAGCGGCGACTTTCGGCGCAGGCAAGTCCGATCACGAGCCCGGCTCAGCCGGCCGCCAGTGCCGCCTGGATCAGGGCCTCGAAACGGGGTTGGTCGTAGCGCAGCAGGATCGCTGCATTGTCGGCGCGACCGTCCTGGCGCTGCCAGTCGACGACCGTGGCGCCACGGGTAAGGCGGCCGTCCAGCTCGACCGCCACCGGCCGCTCGACCACCTCCAGCGCGCCCTCCGGCTCCAATGCGTAGGCCATGGCCAGGCCGTCGGCGGAATGCCAGTAGTCGCCGCGCCGGTCGGCCGACCATTCGCGGGTCTTGCGCGAGATCGACTCGTAGAACCGCGCGCGTTCGCTGTCGACCTGGAACCAGCGCAGCACCTCGTCGTGGAGCAGGCCGTGCGCGATCACCGCCTCCCAGTCCGCGAGATCGATGTGAGCGAACGCCTCGAACACGATGTGCGCCGCTTCCGGGTCGAAGGCGATGTTGAACTCGGCAGCCGGCGTGATGTTGCCGTGCGCGGTCACCGCACCGCCCATCACCACGCAGCGCGCGACGCGCTCGGGCAGGGTCGGGTCGAGCTTCAGCGCCAGCGCGATGTTGGTCAGCGGCCCGAGCGCGACCAGCAGCAGCCTGCCCGCGTGCTCGTGCGACAAGCGCAGGATCGCCAGCGCGGCGTGCTCGGCCTCGGCCCGGCGGGTCGCCTCGGCGTAATTGATGTCGCCGAAGCCGTCGCGCCCGTGCACGTAGGCCGCATCGCGCGCCGGATGCAGCAGGGGCGCCGCGCAACCGGCGAACACCGGCACGTCGACGCCCGCCACTTCGCACAGCTTCAGTGCGTTGGCGACCGTGTATTGCAGGCCGACGTTGCCGGCCGCGATGGTCAGGCCGACGACCTCGTGGCGCGGCGCATTGAACGCCATCAGCAAGGCCAGCGCGTCGTCGACGCCCGGGTCGGTGTCGATCAGCAACGGGATCTTCGCGGGGACGATCTTGTCGGTCACGGATTCGGTCAGCGTCGTGGCGGCAGGCGATTATGCGCTGGCGTAGCGGGCCGCGCCGCCGACCCAGCGCGCGACGATGCGTTCGGCGATCTCGGGCGATTCGCGCAGCAGGCGTTCGCCAAGCTCCTGCACCTGCGGCAGCAGGTCGGCGTCGCGGGCGAGGTCGGCGACGCGGAATCCGGCCAGGCCGGTCTGGCGCGTGCCCAGCAGTTCACCGGGGCCGCGCAGCTCAAGGTCCTTCTCGGCGATCACGAAGCCGTCGTTGGTCTCGCGCATCGTCTCTAGCCGCTGCCGGGCCATTATCGACAGCGGCGAGCGATACAGCAGCACGCAACTGGAAACCGCGCTGCCGCGCCCCACCCGGCCGCGCAGCTGATGCAGCTGCGCCAGCCCGAGACGCTCGGCGTTCTCGACGATCATCAACGAGGCGTTGGGCACGTCGACCCCGACCTCGATCACCGTGGTCGCGACCAGCAGGTCGATGGCGCCGTCCTTGAACGCGCGCATCGTCGCCTGCTTATCGGTGGCCTTCATGCGGCCGTGGACCAGGCCGACGCGCAACCGCGGCAACTGCGCGGACAGCGCCTCGAACGTGCCCTGCGCGGCCTGCGCGACCACCTCGTCGCTTTCGTCGATGATCGTGCACACCCAGTACGCCTGCCGGCCCTCGGCGCACGCCGCGCGGATGCGCTCCACCAGCTCCGGGCGACGCTCGGCGCTGAGCGCGACAGTCTGCACCGGCGTGCGCCCGGGTGGCAGTTCGTCGATCGCCGACACATCCAGGTCGGCATAGGCCGCCATCGCCAGCGTGCGCGGGATCGGGGTCGCGGTCATCACCAGCTGGTGCGGGACGATCGCCGCCTCTCCAACGATTCCACCGGCGCCCTTGTCTCGCAGTGCCAGGCGCTGGTGCACGCCGAAGCGGTGCTGCTCGTCGACGATCGCGAGCGCCAGGTCGCCGAAAGCCACGCCTTCCTGCATCAACGCGTGGGTGCCGACCACGACCTGGGCCTCGCCCGAGGCCACTTCGGCCAGCACGTGCGCGCGCGCGCGCCCGGTGACCTTGCCCGCCAGCCACGCCACGCGCACGCCCAGCGGCTCGAGCCAGCCGCGCAGGTTGTTGAGGTGCTGCTCGGCGAGCAGCTCGGTCGGCGCCATCAACGCGGCCTGCTTGCCGGTGTCGACCGCGAGCATCGCCGCGAGCGCCGCGACCACGGTCTTGCCACTGCCGACATCGCCCTGCACCAGCCGCAGCATCGGGTGCGGCTTGCCGAGGTCGACGCGGATCTGCTCGAACACGCGTTGCTGGGCGCCGGTCAGCGCGAACGGAAGCGCGCCGCGCAACTTCTCCGCGAGCGCCATCCGCTCGAGGACCGGTGCCGCGTGCGCCTGCTGCGCGATGCGCTGGCGACGCAAGCTGAGGTGGTGGGCGAGCAATTCCTCCAGCGCGAGCCGGCGTTGCGCGGGGTGGAGGCCGGCCAGCAGCGCCGCGATGTCGCTGCCCTGCGCGGGCCGGTGCACGGTCAGCAGCGCCTCGCGCAGGGATGGCAGTTGCAAGCTGTCGCGCAGCGCGCGCGGCAGCAGTTCGAGCGCGTCGTCGCTGGGCAGGCGATCGAGCGCGAGGCCGATCAGGCGCCGCAGCGAGGCCGGGCCGATGCCTTCGATTGCCGGATACACCGGATCGAGCTGGTCGCCGAGCGCTCCACCATCGGCGGCGTCGAGCAGGCGGTAGCTGGGGTGCACGATCTCGAGGCCGTGCTGGCCGGGGCGCGGCGTGCCGTAGCAGCGCAGCCGCGCGCCGGGCTCGAACTGCGCGACCTGCGCGGCGCGGAAGTGGAAGAAGCGCAGCACCAGGGTCGCGCCGGAGTCGTCGCCGATCGCCACCCGCAGCATCGGCCGATAGCGGAAGCCGCGCTCGACCGCCTCGACCCGCCCTTCCACCTGCGCCGCGACGCCCGGCTGCAGCGCGCGGATCGGCGTCAGCCGGGTGCGGTCCTCGTACTGCCGCGGCAGCTGCAGCCACAGGTCCTGCAGGCAGGCCAGGCCGCGCGCAGCGAGTTTCTCGGCGACGCGCGGTCCGCAGCCGGACAGCACCGTCAGCGGCGTTTCACCGACCGCCGCCAGCGCGGGTGCAGGAGCCTTGGCGCGCGCCACGCCGTGCGGTCAGTCCAGCACCAGGATGCCGTCGACCTCGAACACGCAGCCGCGTGGCAGGCCGCTGACCTCGACCGTCGATCGGGCCGGGTACGGCGCGCTGAAGTACTCGGCCATCACCGCGTTGACCGCGGCGAAGTTGTCGAGATCGGTGAGATAGAGGCCCAATCGCACGACCTGCTCGAGCGAGCCACCAGCGGCCTTGCACACTGCCTGCAGGTTGTCGAACGCGCGCCGCGCCTGGGTCGCGATGTCGCCCTCGACCAGCAGGCCGGTGGCCGGGTCGAGCGGGATCTGGCCCGACAGGTAGACGGTGTCACCGGCGCGCACGGCCTGCGAGTACGGACCGATCGCGGCCGGGGCCTGGTCGGTGTGGACGATCTGGCGGGACATGGCGCTACCTGCAGGAAAACGATGCCGCGATTCTAGCGGCTGTGGCCAGCGCCGCGCCGCCGGACTTCCGCCCTGCCGGCCATCAGGAAATGCCGCGGTCGACGACGCCGCGACCGCGTCGCGTCATGCCCGCTGCACGCCGAGCACGACGTTGAGCCGGCGCACGCGGCGGATCACGTCGGCCAAATGGCGGCGGTCGGTGACCTCGATCGAGAAACGCAGCACCGCCATGTTGGCATCGCGGTCGATGTATTCGACCCGGTCGATGTTCGACTCGGCCTCGGCGATCGCCGCGGCGACCTGCGCCAGCGCGCCAGGCCGGTTGTCGATCTCGATCCTGAGCGCGGCGCCGAAGTCGCCGGAAACCTGCCGGTCCCAGCCGATCGCGACCCAGCGGTCGGGCGACTTGCGGTAGTCGGCGACGTTGGGGCAATCCAGCCGGTGCACCACGATGCCCTTGCCGGCGGTGTGGTAGCCCATGATCTCGTCGCCCGGCAACGGCAGGCAACAGTTGGCGAAACTGATGACCCCGCGCTCGGCGCCGGTGATCAGGATCTTGTCCTCCGGCAACGGCACGCGCTCGACGATGCGGCGCGCCGCCTTGCCCGGCGCGGCGCGCGTCAGCGCCAGCGCGGCCTGCTGCGGCATGCGGTTGCCCAGCGCGATGTCGGCCAGCAACGCCTCCAGGCGTGGGTAGCGGTGTTCGACCAGGTAGGCGTCCAGGCGCGGCGCGGGCACGCGTTCGAGCGACGTCTCCAGCGTCTCCAGCGCGCGGTCGAGCATGCGGTGGCCCAGTTGCACCGCGTCCTCGTGCTCGAGCTGCTTGAGCTGCTGGCGGATCGAGGTGCGCGCCTTGCCCGACACCACGAACTCCAGCCACTGCGGCTTCGGCGCCGACGACTTGGCGGTGACGATGTCGATGCGCTGGCCGCTGGCCAGCTTGGTGCGCAGCGGCACCAGCTTGCCGTCCACGCGCGCGGCGACGGACTGGTTGCCGATGTCGGTATGCACCGCGTAGGCGAAGTCGAGCGCGGTGGAATTGCGCGGCAACGACAGGATGTCGCCCTTGGGCGTGAACACGTAGACCTCGTCCGGGAACAGGTCGACCTTGACGTTCTCGAGGAACTCAAGCGACGAGCCGGTCGAGCGCTGCGACTCGACCAGGCCGCTGATCCAGCTGTGGGCGCGGGTCTGCGCGCTGTTCGGGCCGTCGCCGCCGTGCTTGTACGACCAGTGCGCGGCGATCCCGCGTTCGGCGATCAGGTCCATCTCCTCGGTGCGGATCTGCACCTCCACCGGCGACCCGTAGGGCCCGAACAGTACCGTGTGCAGCGACTGGTAGCCGTTGGCCTTGGGGATCGCGATGAAGTCGCGGAAGCGGGCGTCCAGCGGCTTGTAGGCGGCGTGCACCACGCCCAGCGCGCGGTAGCAGTCGGGCACACTGCGCACGACGACGCGGAAGCCGAACACGTCCATCACTTGGGTGAAGCTTTTGTGCTCGGCGTGCATCTTGGTGTAGATGCTCCACGGCGACTTCACCCGACTGACCAGCTTGTGCGGCAGCTTCTCCTTGGCCAGCCGCTGCGCCAGGTTGGCCTCGATCTGCACCAGCGACTCGCGCCGCACCACCGGCTGGGTGCGGATGCGCTTTTCGATCACCGCGTGCCGCCACGGATGCAGGGCGCGGAAGCCCAGGTCCTGCAGCTCGGCCTTGATCAGGTTCATGCCCAGGCGCTGCGCGATCGGCGCGTAGATCTCCAGGGTTTCCAGGGCGATGCGCTCGCGCGCCTCGGCGCTCTGCGCGCCCAGCGTGCGCATGTTGTGCAGGCGGTCTGCGAGCTTGATCAGGATCACGCGCAGGTCGCGCGCCATCGCCAGCAGCATCTTGCGGAAACTCTCCGCGGCCGCTTCCTGGCGGTCGCGGAACTGCAGCTTGTCCAGCTTGGTGACGCCGTCGACCAACTCGGCCACGGTCTCGCCGAACTCGGCGGCCAGCGACTCGTGGGTCAGCGGGGTGTCTTCGAGGGTGTCGTGCAGGATCGCCGCGATCAGGGTCTCGACATCCAGGCCCTGGTCGGCGAGCACCTTGGCGACCGCGACTGGGTGGGTGATGTAAGGCTCGCCCGACTTGCGGGTCTGCCCGGCATGCGCGGCGGCGCCGATCGCCCAGGCGCGGCGCAGCGACTCGCGCTGCGGCTCGGTCAGGTAGGCGGCGGCCAGTTCCAGCTCGCGCACGTAATCCGGCAGCGGCGCGTCGCCGGCAAAACCAGGCAATGCGGGCGGCGCGGAAGGACTGACGGCGGTCTCGACGGAACTCATGCAGCCAATCTACGCGCGCGGCGCGGCGTGGTGCAACGCGTGCGGCGCATTGGGTGGCTGAAAAAACAACGGCCCCGCCAGAGCGGGGCCGTGTCGGAAGCGGGGCGCGACCTGGCGGTCAGCGCAGCGATGGGCTGATCAGAGTGATCAGCCCATCGCGATCAATCGTCGCCTTTGGACAGGTCGTCGTCGGCCACGACCTCGGCCGCGGCCCACTCCATCGCCTCGCGCTCCTTGCGCTCGCGCTCGGTCTTTTCGACCGCGTCGATGAACTCGGGGTTGATGCGGCGGGCGGCGATCTCGCGCAGGGCCAGCACGGTCGGCTTGTCGTTGGCCTCGCTGTTGTCCAGCTGCGGCTCGACGCCGTTGGCGAGCTGGCGGGCGCGCTTGGCGGCCAGCATGACGAGTTCGAAGCGGTTATCGACGACTTCGAGGCAATCTTCAACGGTAATGCGGGCCATGGGACTCCTGGCGGCCGGTGGGGCCGTCATGCAGGCTTTGAGGGGGCGTGGAGTGTAGCCGGCAGGGCCGGGCCGGGCAAGCCGCGCGGGTCCGCGGCCCTTGCGAATCAGTCAGTTAGGCCCATCCCAATCTCAGTCGTCGGCCAACAGGGCGGTGATCAGGCGCGAATGCCGGGCCACCTGGGCCTCGCGGCGCAGGCGGCTGGCGGTGAAAATCGCGCACATCTCGTCCACGGCGACGGCGAAGTGCTCGTTGACGATCACGTAGTCGAACTCGCCGTAGTGCGACATCTCCTCGCGCGCGGCCGCCAGCCGCTGCGCGATCACCTGCGCGCTGTCTTGGCCGCGGGTGTTCATGCGCTGCTCGAGCGCCTGCCGCGACGGCGGCAGGATGAACACGCTGACCGAATTGGGCACCTTGGCGCGCACCTGGCGCGCGCCCTGCCAGTCGATCTCCAGCAGCACGTCCTTGCCCTGCGCCAGCTGCGGCTCGACCGACTGCCGCGCCGACCCCTTCCAGTCGCCGTGCACGCGCGCGTGCTCGAAGAACTCGCCGGCCTCGACCATGTGCTCGAACTCCGCGGCACTGACGAAGTGGTAGTGCTCGGCGTGGCGCTCGCCCGGGCGCGGCGCGCGCGAGGTGAACGAGATCGACAGGCAGATGTTGGGATCGCGCGCGAGCACCGCGTTGACGATGCTGGATTTGCCGGCACCGGAGGGCGCGGCGACGATGTAGAGAGTGCCGCGCATGCTCATTCGATGTTCTGGATCTGTTCGCGCACCTGGTCGATCAGCACCTTGAGCTCGACCGCGGCCGCCGAACTGCGCGCATCGACCGACTTGGAGCCCAGGGTGTTGGCCTCGCGGTTGAACTCCTGCAGCAGGAAATCGAGCCGACGGCCCACCGCCTCGCGCAGCTTGAGCACGCGCCGCGCCTCGCCGACGTGGGCATCGAGGCGGTCGAGCTCCTCGTCGACGTCGAGCTTCTGCAGCCAGATCACCAGCTCCTGCTCCAGACGGCCCGGGTCAGCGGGCTGGGCGAGGTCGGCCAGGCGCGCTTCGAGCTTGCTGCGCTGGCCGGTGCGGATCTGCGGCATCAGGGTGCGCACCTGCGCGGCGATGCGGGCGATGCCGTCGACGCGCTCGCCGATGACGGCGGCCAGCTTGGAACCTTCACGTTCGCGTGAAGCCACGAACTCGTCGAGCACCGCGTCCAGCAAAGCCAGCGCTTCGGCCTGCAGCGCGGCGGCGTCGGTGGCCGGGGCCTGCATCACCCCGGGAAACTGGAGCAGCTGGGTGAACTCGGTATGCAGCCCGGGGAAGCGCGCCGTCAAATCGATCGCCACGTCGCTCAACTCGCGCAGGCGGGCCAGGTTGACCTGCAGGCCGCCCTCGCCTTCCGGCGAGCGCAGGCGCAGCGTCAGGTCGAGCTTGCCGCGCCCGATGCGCGCGGCGATGCGTTCGCGCAGCACCGGCTCCAGCGCGCGCAGGTCGTCGTGCAGGCGCACGCCGATCTCGAGAAAGCGGTGGTTGACCGAACGCAGCTCGCAGCCGAGCGTGCCCCATTGAGTGACGCGTTCGCCGCTGGCGAAGGCGGTCATGCTGCGGATCATGCGCGGTTCCTGGGCGTGGCCGGACGGACCGGCAAGGGGCGAATGGTAAACTCGCCTGCCCCTTTCCGGTATTCACGTCGATGACAGCTGTCGTTTCGACCGCGGGCGCGTCGCCCAGCATCACGCGCCCCAGCGGCCGCGCCCCGGCGCAGCTGCGCGAAGTGCGCATCGAGCGCGGGTATACCCGCCATGCCGAAGGCTCGGTGCTGATCAGCTTCGGCCAGACCCAGGTGCTGTGCACCGCCAGCGTCGAGCCGCGCGTGCCCGGCTTCCTGCGCGGCAAGGGCGAAGGCTGGGTCACCGCCGAGTACGGGATGCTGCCGCGCGCCACCCACACCCGCAACGACCGCGAGGCCGCGCGCGGCAAGCAGGGCGGGCGCACGCTGGAGATCCAGCGCCTGATCGGCCGCTCCCTGCGCGCCTGCATCGACCGCAAGGCGCTTGGCGAACGCACCATCACCTTGGACTGCGACGTGCTGCAGGCCGACGGCGGCACCCGCACCGCGGCGATCACCGGCGCCTACGTGGCGCTGGTCGATGCGGTGCAGTGGCTGGTCAAGCGCGGCGACATCAAGCCCGGCAAGGGCGGGCGCGACCCGGTGTTCGGCGCGGTCGCGGCGGTGTCGGTCGGCATCTACCAGGGCGTGCCGGTACTGGACCTGGACTACGCCGAGGACAGCGACTGCGACACCGACATGAACGTGGTGATGAACGACGGCGGCGGCTTCATCGAGTTGCAGGGCACGGCCGAGGGCCATGCGTTCCGGCGCGATGAGCTCAACGCAATGACCGCGCTGGCGGAGGCTGGCATCGCCGAACTGATCGCCAAGCAGCGCGAGGCGCTGGGGCGATAAACCGGAAGCTGGCTTGGCCCCGTCAACCCGGCATCACGAGACCGCAAGGCCGCCATAAAGCGCTGGGTTGGTGAAACCAATCCAGCCTACGCATAGACACCCAGCATGAAGCAGCACATCGGCAGCGTCGCCCTGGTGGTACGCGACTACGACGAGGCGATCGCCTACTACACGCAGGTGCTCGGCTTCGCGCTGCTCGAGGACGCCGCGCGCGGCGCTGGCAAGCGCTGGGTGCGGGTCGCGCCGCCGGGGGCGCGCGAAACGTCGCTGTTGCTGGCCCAAGCCAGCGGCGAGGCGCAGCAGGCCCGCGTCGGCGACCAGACCGGCGGCCGGGTCGGTTTTTTCCTGCACACCGACGACTTCGCACGTGACTTCGCGGCGATGAGCGCACGCGGGGTGCGCTTCAAGGAAGCGCCACGCACCGAGGCTTACGGGACCGTCGCGGTGTTCGAGGACCTGTATGGCAACCGCTGGGACCTGCTGGAGCTGCATCAATGAATCCCGCCTCGATCCATACCGCTCCGACCAAGCTGGTGATCGCCAGCAGCAACGCCGGCAAGCTCGCCGAGTTCCGCGACCTGCTCGGCGGAAGCGGCATTGAATTCGTCACCCAGGGCGAGCTGGGCGTCAGCGACGCCGACGAGACCGGCGCGACCTTCGTCGAGAACGCGCTGCTCAAGGCGCGCCATGCCGCGCGCTGCACCGGCCTGCCGGCGCTGGGCGACGATTCGGGCCTGTGCGTCGATGCGCTCGGCGGCGCGCCCGGGCTGTACTCGGCGCGCTACGCGGGCGTGCACGGCAACGCGACGGCGAACATCGCCAAGCTGCTGGATGCGCTCAGGGGCGTTCCGGCCGCGCAGCGCAGCGCGCATTTCTATGCGGTGATCGTGCTGTTGCGCGATGCCGACGATGCCCAGCCGCTGATCGCCGAAGGCATCTGGCCCGGCGTGATCCTCGACGCGCCGCGCGGCGACGGCGGCTTCGGCTACGACCCGGTGTTCCTGGATCCCCACCGTGGGCTTTCGGCCGCCGAGATCGAGCCATCCCTGAAGAACCGGATTAGCCACCGCGGCCTCGCGCTGGCTTCACTGCGCGCCAGGCTCCAGGACACCTTGCGGTCGCCGTCATGTTCGTGACCGTTTGGGAGTACGAGGTCCGCCCGGGCTCGGAACGCGCGTTCGAGGGGCTCCAGGGCGCGGACGGCGCTTGGGTGGAATTGTTCCGTGCGCACGCCGGTTACCTCGGCTCCGAGGTGCTGCGCGACGAGTCGACCCGGCGTTACCTGACGATCGACCGCTGGGCCTCGGCGGCCGACTACGACCGGTTCCTCGAGGCGGGGCAGGTGCGCTATGCGCAGATCGATTCGCTCGGCGATGCCTTGACCGTGACTGAACGGCGCCTCGGTCGGTTTGAAACCCCATGAAGCAGCCCGCGCCTTCGGCATCGCCCGGTCTGCAGCCATCGCCTGCAACCATTGACCCGCACGCGGTCGAGCAGCGGTCGGATCCTACGCCCGCCAACACCCTGCACCTGCCCCCGCTTTCCCTGTACGTCCACATCCCGTGGTGCGTGCGCAAATGCCCGTACTGCGACTTCAACTCGCACGAGGGCCGCGGCGCGCTGCCGTTCGCGGCCTACGTCGACGCGCTGCTGGCCGACCTCGACTTCGACCTGCCACTGGTCTGGGGCCGCACGGTGCAGACCGTGTTCTTCGGCGGTGGCACGCCCAGCCTGATGCCGCCGGAGTTCATCGACCGCTTCCTGCAGCAGGCCAGCGCGCGGCTGCGCTTCGCGCCCGGCTGCGAGATCACCCTGGAGACCAACCCCGGCACCGCCGAGCATGGCCGCTTCGAGCTTTACCGCGCCGCCGGCGTCAACCGCCTGAGCTTCGGCATCCAGAGTTTCGACGACGGCTGCCTGCAGCGCCTCGGGCGCATCCACGACAGCGCCGAAGCCGAGGCGGCGGTGAAGCTGGCGCAGGACGCCGGCTTCGACAACCTCAACCTCGACCTGATGTACGCGCTGCCGCTGCAGACGCTGGCGATGGCCGAACACGACCTGCAACGTGCGTTAGCACTGCAGCCCAGCCACGTCTCGCACTACCAGCTGACCCTGGAACCCAACACCGTGTTCGCCGCGAAGCCGCCCGCCGGCATCCCCGACGACGACGGCAGTTGGGACATGCAGGAGCACTGCCAGGCGCTGCTTGCCGACGCCGGCTACGCCCAGTATGAAGTCAGCGCCTACGCCCGCCCCGGCCGGCAGAGCGCGCACAACCTCAACTACTGGCGCTACGGCGACTACGTGGGCATCGGTGCCGGCGCGCACGGCAAGATCACCCTGGGCAGCGAACAGGCCGTGCTGCGGCGCTGGAAGCACAAGCACCCGACCCAGTACCTGGCCACGGCCGGCACCGCGGCCGGGATCGGCGGCGACGAACGGATCGAGCCGGCGCGCCGGCCGTTCGAGTTCATGTTGAATGCGCTGCGCCTGGTCGACGGGTTCAGTTGGGCCGAATTCGAGGCCCGCACCGGGCTGGACCGCGGCGCGATCGCGGCGCAGATCCAGACCGCGCAGGCCCGCGGCTGGCTGGCGCTGGACGGCGGACGCGTGCGCCCGACCGAGCTGGGGCGTCGCTTCACCAATGACGTGGTGGCGCTGTTCCTGCAGGACTAGGCGGCCCCGCCAAACACCGCCGCACGCGCCCGACCGGCGCGCGGCCTGCCATCGGTCTGCCTTGCGTTGGGCTGACAGGAGTACCGTGGCGTGCTTAGATCGTCGCCGATGGCCCCGGGGGGAGCCTGCATGACCATGCCACTGGATCGCTTCGCCAACTCGAGCTTGCGCGCGTCGCTGGCTTCGGCCGCGCTGCCCAAGCGCGTGCGCGACGTGCTCGAGGAACTCTACGCGCTGGCGGCCGACGAACTGTCGCGGCAGCTAGAGCGCATGCTGGTCGACTTCGAGCAGCAGTTGTTCCGGCTCGCCGACCACGCCCGCAACCAGACCGTGCAGGCCCAGCATTTCGAAACCATGCGCGCGCTGCGGCAGAACCGCGCCGACCTGGTGCCGCGTTTCCTAAGCGGATTGGAAGACGCGCTGTGCCGGATCCGCGAGCCGACCGCACCGGCCGCTGAGGAAGCCGCGACGCCGCTGCACTTCGGCGACCTGCGCCTGCTCGACGACGACGAGTCCAGCGAACACACGCTGCTTTCTGCCATCGCGCGTCGGCACGAGTCGCGGGCGGGTTTGCCGTTGCAACTGCTCGGCCAGCGCTTCGGGGTGCTCGCCGCGGCGCCGGCGTTCGACGTGGAGACCTTGCCGGTAGGCCCGCAGCAACTCGGCCTGCTGATGAGCCAGGCAAGCGAGGTGTTGCAGATCGAGCTGGACGCGAAGCTGATGCTGCTGAAGACGTTCGACCGCGAGGTGATGAGCGGCCACGAGCAGCTGATCGAAACCCTGAACACCCTGCTCGCGCGTCGCAACGTGCTGCCGAACCTGGCATTCGTGCCGCTGCGCATGCGGCCCACCGTGCAGAAGCGCGACGATGGCGAGAGCGCGGTCCCCCGTGAGGGCGGCGGGTTTGGCGGCGGCGGACATGGTGTTGGGCATGGCGGTGGCAGTGGCAGTGGCGGGCACGGTGGCGGCGGTCATGGCGGCGGCGACAGCCACGCCGGTGGCGCCCGCAGCGGCTCGAGCCCGCACACCGGCTGGCTGGGCGGTGCCAACGACCAGGCCAGCGTCGCCGAGGAGAACGAGGCGTTCGACCTGCTCCAGCAGCTCCTGTCCGGCCGCCGCGGCGCGGGCGCCGCGGCGGCCGATGCCGGTGCGCCGGCGCGCATGGCGATGCCGACCTTCGACGTGGTCAGCACCCTGGGCAAGCTGCAGGGCACCGCGCCGGCCGGTCGCAACCTGGCCGAATTGCGCCACTCGGTGCTGCTGCAGGCACGGCAACAGCTCGGCCAGCCGGCCGCGCTGTCGCGCGAAGACAGCGACACCTTCGAGCTGCTCGGCATGCTGTACGCCGAAATCGGCCGCGAGCTGCGCGCGGGTGCGGAGAACACCGCCCTGCTCGAACGGCTGCAGGTGCCGCTGTTGCGGGTCGCGCTGCAGGACCGCGCGTTCTTCGTGCGCAGCCACCACCCGGCACGACAGCTGCTCAACGCGGTCGCCGAGTCCGGCGCGCGCTGGCTCGGCGAGGACGACGTCGATCCGCACCTCAACGCGCAGCTGCAGCAGGCCGTCGAGCACGTCGTCGAGCACTACGACGGCGACGCGGCCGTGTTCGAGTCGGCCAACCACGCCTTGCAGGAAAAGCTGCAGGCGATGGCGCGCAAGGCCGAGATCAGCGAGCGCCGCCACGTCGAGGCGGCGCGCGGTAAGGAAAAGCTGGCCATGGCCAAGCGCCGCGCCAGTGAGGTCATCGAGGAGGCCGTCAGCGGCCAGGGCCTGCCGAAATTCTCGCTGACGCTGTTGACCCAGGCCTGGGCCGACGCGCTGACGCTGACCATGCTGCGCCACGGCGAGGACAGCACTGAGTGGGCGCAGCAGGTCGAGGCGACGCGGCAGATGGTCGCGGCCCACGTCAACGCGACGCCAGCGCCGGCCGGCCTGGTGAGCCAGGTCGAGGAAGCCCTGACCACGGTCGGCTACCACGCCAACGAGGCCAGCACGATCGCCACGCGGCTCACCGCCGGCGCGGCCGAGGACCACGACGACGCGGCCACGCGCACCCAGCTGGCGGTCAAGCTCAAGGCACGCGCGCGGCTGGGCGAGGATGCCGAGGAGCGGATGCCGAAGCTGCCGCCGCGCACGTCGACCGAGCAGTCCTACTACGAGCAGCTGCGCACGCTGCCGTTCGGCACCTGGTTCGAGTTCGAGAAGAACCAGCAAGGCGAGATGGTGCGCCGGCGGCTGTCCTGGTACAGCCCGATGACAGACCACGCGCTGTTCGTGAACCAGCGTGGCCACCGCGTCGGCGAGCACTCGCTCGATGGCCTGTCGCGGATGATGGCCACCGGCCGCGCGCGGCTGGTCACCGCCGACAAGGGCCGGCTGGTCGACCGCGCGTGGCAGGCCGCCCTCAACGCGCTGCGCAGCCTGGCCGGACGCGGCGACAACAGCGCGGAGGTAGGCGCATGAACGCATCGCAACAGGACGAATTCCGTCGCGTCCGCCGCCGCAAGGTCGAGGGCACGATCCAGGTCGTCGACACGATGACCGACGCGGTGGTCGGCCGGCTTGGCAACCTGTCCGAAACCGGCATGCTGCTGATCGCCAGCACGCTGCTGGTCGAGGACGCGCTGTACCAGTTCCGCTTCGTGCTGCCCGACTCGCCGCGGACCACGCTGCCGATCGAGGTCGGCGTGCACCTGCTGTGGCAGGAGCAGGCGAGCGCGTCGGGCCAGACTTGGACCGGGCTGCGTTTCATCACCATGGTCGACAGCCAGATGCAGCAGCTGCTGCAGTGGCTGGACGGGCCGGACGGCACGTTCGAATAACTCCGGCAATCCGCGGCGCGCCACGCCCGCGGGACACGATTTCCGGAGTAGCGCTGCTTGGTCATTTGGCGCGGCCGGCCTACGACAGGCCGCGCCGCCCAGCCGCTCACATGCCGGGGGCGTCGAGCGACGAGCCGGGCGCCTTGGCGCGGTGGAACAACACCGGCTCGGGCTTGTGCAGCGCATAGCCCTGCGCGTAATCGACGCCGAGCGCGGCCAGCGCCTTGACGATCTCGGCGCTGGTTACCCACTCGGCGATCACGACCAGGCCGCGCTGGTGGCCGATGTCGGTAACCGCGCGCACGATCGCCTGGCTCATCGGGTCGACCAGCAGGTCCTGGATGAAGCTGCCGTCGATCTTGATGATGTCGACCGGCAGGTTCTTGAGATAGCCGAACGAGGACATGCCGGCACCGAAGTCGTCCAGCGCCATGCGGCAACCGACCTGGCGCAGGCGCTCGATGAAGCGCGTCACCTGGGCGACGTTGCGGATCGCCACGGTCTCGGTGATTTCGAAACAGACCCGCTGCGGCGCCACCTGGTGGAGTTCCAGCAGTTCCAGCACCAGGTCGGCGAGCGACTCGTCCTCGAGGCTGGCACCGGACAGGTTGATCGTCGCCAGGCCCAGCCCGGCGCCGCTGGGGTGCAGGCGGTCGAAGTTGGCCAGCGCGGTCTCGACCACCCATCGGTCGATCATCGGCATCAGGCCGTAGCGCTCGGCGGCCGGGATGAAGGCGCCGGGCGCCACCAGCAGCCCGTCCTCGTCGCGGAAACGCAGCAGCAGCTCCACCCGCGGCGCGCCTTCCAGATCCAGCACCAGCGGCCACACCTCCTGGTACTGCAGCTGCAGCCGGCCTTCCTCGACCGCCCAACGCAGACGGTTCGCCCAGTCCATCTCGCTGCGCCGGCGTGTGGTCTCGTCGTCCTGCGCGGAATAGAAGTGGACCCGGTTGCGGCCGCTTTCCTTGGCCATGTAGCAGGCGGTGTCGGCCTGCGCGAACAGGTCCTTGAGGCTGACATTCGGGTGGTTGAGCATGACCCCGCCGATGCTGGCGGTGATGGTGTAGGCGCGCTGCTCCCAGACGAACACGTAGCCGTCGACGCGCTGGCGCATGCGCTCGGCCACCAGCCGCGCGCCATCGATGTCGTGGACGTTGGCCGCCAGCACCCCGAACTCGTCGCCGCCCAGGCGCGCCAGCACGTCGCCGCCGCGCAGCTGCTCGCGCATCATCGACGCCAACTGGATCAGCAGCTGGTCGCCGGCGATGTGGCCGGAGGTATCGTTGATCAGCTTGAACTGGTCCAGGTCGATGTACAGCAGCGCGCCGGGTTCGGCGCCCGCGGCCAGGCCGGCCAGCGCGCGCTCCAGGCGGCGTTCGAACTCGCGGCGGTTGTACAGCTCGGTCAACGCGTCATGGCTGGCCTGATAGGTCAGCAGCTCGGTCAACTGGCGCTGCTCGGAGATGTCCGAGGCCACCATCAGCAGTTTGGACTCGCCTTCCAGCTCGACCGGCTCGATCGACACGCTGGCCCAGAAGCGGTCGCCGTTGACGCTGCGCAGCAGCGCCTCGGCGTTGCTGCAGCCGACCCGGTCGGCGCGCAGCAGTTCCTCGCGCATCTCGGCGTCCTCGAACAGGGTCGGCAGTTCGACGTCGTAGACGCGCTCGCCCAGGCGGCTGCGCGAGGCCTGGTTGGCGTAGGTGATGCGGCCGTCCTCCTCGGCCAGCAGCACCAGCGCCGGCAGCAGTTCGTTGAGCGCGCGGAAGCGCTCCTCGCTCGCGCGATAGCGGCGGCTCATCGCCCAGCCCAGCTCGAGCGCGCGTCGCCGGGTGGTCGCCACCGACCACACCAGCAACGCGAGCAGCACGCTGGCCAGCAGTTCGGGCAGCAGCAGCGACTGGGTCCAGTCGAAGGCGAGCCCATTGTGGTCGCGCGGGTGCATGGCCACGCGCCACACGCGGCCGCCGTAGGCGAGATCACGATCGAAGCGCATCGGTGAGCGGGCGCTATCGTGGTTGTCGGCCAGCGGTGCGAACAGCGGATGCGCCGCGCCGCCGGTGATGTCGGTGACCTCGATGTGCAAGGCATCGCGCGCCGACGCGGGAAACGCGCTGGCGATCAGGTCGCCGGCGCCGAACGACGCCGCCAGCGAGCCGCGCATGCGGGCGCGGCGCTCGGCCAGCGTGACGGGAGGCGCGCCGGGGCTGTACACCGGCAGCCGCAGGGTCACGCCGTCCGCGCGCGCATGGCCGCCGCGCCGCTGGACCAGGCGGAACGGCGCCGAGACCGCCGGGGTGTTGCTGTCGCGCGAAGCCAGCACCGCGGCCAGGTTGGTCGGCTGGCTGTTGACGTCCAGTCCGAGCAGGCGCTGGTTGCCGGTCTGCGGCTGGACCATGGTGGTGATGTAGTGGTCGCCGTCGCCGCGCGTTTCCTTGTGGGCGTAGGCGATCGCCTGCAGGCTCGGGAAGCGCTCACGCGGCCGCAGGTTGGCGTAGGCGTGGGCGAACTCCTTCGGCTCGACCTCAAGGGAGGTCTGGTAGAGGGTCTGCACCGAGCGCAGCAGCAGTTCGCATTCCTGCAGGCGCGCGACGAGCGCGTCGTAGCCGCCTTGCGCGGTGGCCGCCAGCACCGCCTGCCGGCTGGCTTCCGCACGCCGCTGCTGCAGGTCGGCCAGCCACACCGACAACGCCGCGCCCAGCACCAGGGCCAGCAGGCTCAGTGCCCACGGCGCGGGCCCGTGCCGCCCGCGCTCGCTCGGCGCAGGTCCCTGCGGCGAGGGAGAGAATCCGTCAAAATCCGTTGACTCCCGCAAGAGACCTCCCATGTCTGCCGCTGACCCCGCGATCCTATACCCGCAGCATGTGACCGAGCTGCAAATCCGCGCTACCGAAGCATTGGCGCGCGGCGGCTTCGACCACCTGCTGGTGCCCAGCGGCACCCTGCACTACCAAGTGTTCGACGACCGCGACTACCCCTACGCCGTCAACCCGCAATTCAAGGCCTGGCTGCCGCTGGTGCGCAACCCCGGCAGCTGGCTGGTGTTCACCCCCGGCCACAAGCCCAAGCTGATCTACCTGCAGCCGTTCGACTACTGGCACGTGGTGCCGGAGGCGCCCAGCGGCTGGTGGGTGGAGCACTTCGAGATCGCCATCATCCGCACCCCGGCCGAGGCGGCGCAGCACCTGCCGACGGCGGTCGAACGCTGCGCGATCCTCGGCGAACCGCAAAGCGCGCTCGGCGGGTTCGTCCCGAACAACCCGCCGGCGGTGGTCAACTACCTCGAGTACCACCGCGCGTTCAAGACCCCATACGAGTTCGCGATGATGCGCGAGGCCACCCGCATCGGCGTGCGCGCACACCGCGCCGCCGAGGCCGGGTTCCGCGCCGGCCTCAGCGAATTCGACATCCACCTGGCGTACTGCGCGGCCGCGCGCCAGGACGCCAACGACCTGCCCTACCGCAACATCGTCGCGCTCAACGAGCACGGCGCGGTGCTGCACTACACCGAGCTGGCCACGCAGGCGCCGGGTGATGTCCGCAGTTTCCTGATCGACGCCGGCGCCAGCTTTGGCGGCTACGCCAGCGACATCACCCGCACCTACGCGCACGACACCGGCGGCGAGTTCCAGGCGCTGATCGACGCGGTCGACGGCGCGCAACGCCGGATGTGCGACCAGGTGCGGCCCGGCACCGACTACAGGCGCATCCACCTCGACGCGCACCTGGCGCTGGCCGGCATCCTCCACGACTTCGGCATCAGCAGGCTGTCGCCGGAAGCGACGGTGGAAACCGGGGTCAGCAGCGTGTTCTTCCCGCACGGCATCGGCCACGGCATCGGCCTGCAGGTGCACGACGTCGCCGGCTTCGCGCAGTCCGACCGCGGCGGCACGATCCCGAAACCCGATGGCCACCCCTACCTGCGCACCACCCGCGTGCTGGAGCCGGGGATGGTGGTGACGATCGAGCCGGGCATCTACTTCGTCGACCTGCTGCTCGACGGTCTCAAGCGCGGCGAGTACGCCGGCGCGGTCGACTGGGACCGGATCGCGGCGTTCCGCCCGTACGGCGGCATCCGCATCGAGGACGACGTGGCCTGCACCGAGGCCGCGCCGCTGAACCTGACCCGCGACGGCTTCGCCGAGACCGCATGACCACCCACTGGTGACGGGTCGCAGGCCAACAGCCGCACCGGTGCATGAGCCGAATCAGGTTCCACGCCTCAGCGCGCCGCCATCAATGCCTCGATCTCGTCGGCGCTGCGCGCCAGCTTGTCGGTCAGCACCTTCGGCGCGTCCTTGGTGACCAGCACGTCGTCCTCGGTGCGGATGCCGATGCCGCGCCACTTCGCGTCGACGGTGTTGTCGTCGGCCGAGACGTACAGGCCGGGCTCGATGGTGAACACCATGCCCGGTTCGAGCAGGCGCGATTGCCCGTCGAAGCGGTAGTCGCCGACGTCGTGCACGTCCAGGCCGAGCCAATGCCCGGTCTTGTGCCGGTAGAAGCGCTTGTAGCTGGCGTCGGCGAGGTTCTTGGCGAGCTTGCCCTTGAGCAGGCCTAGCCGGAGCAGGCCGTCGGTCAGGATCTCGACCGCGGCGATGTGACCGGCTTCGTAGGCCACACCGGGCCGCGCCTGCGCCAGCGCCGCGGCCTGCGCCGCGCCGACCAGGTCGTGCAGCGCGCGCTGCTCCTTCGAGAAGCGGCCGTTGACCGGGAACGTGCGGGTGATATCGGCCGCGTAGCCGCGGTACTCGGCGCCGGCATCGACCAGCACCAGGTCGCCGTCGCGCGCGGCCGCGTTGTTGTCGCGGTAGTGCAGCACGCAGGCATTGGCGCCGGCGCCGACGATGCTGCCGTAGGCCGGCACCGCGTCGTGCATGCGGAACACGCATTCGATCTGCGCCTGCAGCTCGTACTCGCGGATGCCGGGGCGCGCGGCCTGCATCGCCGCGACGTGCGCCTGCACGCTGATGTCGGCAGCGCGCTGCATCAGCTTGAGCTCGTCGCGGTCCTTGAACAGGCGCATCTCGTCGAGCAGGTGGCCCAGCTCGAGGAACTCATGCGGCGGCTGCGCGCCCTGCCGCACCATCGCGCGCACGCGGTTGAGCCAGCCGATCAGCTTGAGGTCGAAATCGGCGTCGCGGCCGAAGTGGTAATAGACGCGCGAGCGGCCTTCGAGCAGGCCGGGCAGGATGTCGTCGAGGTCCTCGATCGGGTAGGCATCGTCGAGGCCGAACGCCTCGACCGCGCCCTCCGGGCCGAAGCGCGGGCCATCCCAGCCTTCGCGCTCGGGGTCGCGCTCGCGACAGAACAGCAGGGTCTCGCCGTGCTTGCGCCCGGGCACCAGCACCAGCACTGCCTCGGGTTCAGGGAAGCCGGTCAGGTACCACAGGTCGGAGTCCTGCCGGTACGGGAAGTGGGTGTCGCGGCTGCGGATGCGTTCGAGCGCGGCCGGCAGCACCAGGATCGCCTCGTCGCCGGCCAGCCGCATCAGCTGCTTGCGGCGCTTCGCGTAAGCCGCCGCCGGCAGGCCGCTGGCGCCGGCCACGTCAGTTCAACCGCTGCCGGTGCTGCGCGGCCAGCACGCAGTCGCCGTGCAGCAGCAGCACCGCGACGCGCACGAATTCCTCGATCTCGACCAGCGCCGCCTCGTCCTCTTCGTCGCCGTCGTCCTGCGGCTGCGCGGCGGCGAGCTTGGCGATGTCGCCAAGCGCCTCGCTGCCCTCCTCCGACAGCGGCGGCTTGGCGCCGGTGGCCAGTCCGAACGCGCCCAGGAACCCGCGGCACCAGTCGAACAACGCGCCGCTGCGCTCGGACAGCGGCGCGTCGACGTCGGGCAGCAGCAATTCGAAGGTGAAGCTGCGGTCGGCCAGTTGCGCGGCGCTGACAGTGCGCAGTTCATCGAGCGCGCCGCCGGCGGCCGGCGTGGCCACGCCGTCGTCGGCGAGCACCTTGGCCGGCCATTCGCGGACGGCATCGCCGCCGCCGGCCAACCAGCCGCACAGCGCGCCATGCAGTTCGCTGGCGTCGGTGGCGAGCGAGAGTCGGCGGATTTCCGCGTCGACGGCGGACAGTTCGGGCAGTTCGGAGGCGTCGGGTGCGGGCACGGGAAGGTCGCCGGGCGGCGGTTTGCTCAGGTTGCGGGCAGTGTAGCAATCCGCCCACGCGCGCCGGTTGCCCGCACGCGTCCGCGCCTACACACTGCACGCTGCCACGCCCAGCACCCGGTGCCCGTGCGTCCGTATTCGTCCCTGATTGCCGCCGCCGGGCTGATCGCCACGGCGCTCCTGCTCGGTCCCGGCCTCGCGCCGCGCGCCGAGGCGGCCACGCGCGAGTTCTACTTCGAGCGCGTCGGCCGCGGCCAGGGGCTGGCGCAGAACACCGTCAACGCCCTGGCGCAGGACAGCCAGGGCTTCGTCTGGGTCGGCACCCAGGGCGGCCTGCACCGCTACGACGGGCAACGCTACGTGCTGTACCGGCACGACCCGCGCGACCCGGCCAGCCTGCCCGACAGCTACGTCACCGCGCTGGCGCTGGAAGCCGACCGCGCGCTGTGGATCGGCACCTATTCGCAGTATGTCGCGCGCCTCGACCTGGGCAACGGCCGCATCCGCCGCTACAAGCTCGATAACGCTGGCAGCCACGCCAGCCAGCAGGCCGTCGCCGTGCTGCCGCTGGCCGGCCAGGTCTGGGTCGGCACCCTGGCCGGCCTGCAACGGCTCGACCCGGACAGCGGCGAGCGCGCCACGCTGGTCCAGCTCGACCCGCGCCGCCAACGCGAACTGCCGTGGCAGACGCTGATCCCCGGTCGCGACCGCGACGCCTGGTATGGCAGCCCGGTGGGCCTGTTCCACATCGACGCGCGCGGCAGCCTGCGCCGGGTCGGCCCGATCGAGCCGGTGCGCAGCCTGCGCCTGGACCACCGCGGCCAGCTCTGGGTCGGCCGCACCGACGGACTGTACCGGTTGCACTCGAACGGCGCCGCGCTGCTCAAGGCCTGGCCGGCGGCCAACGCCCCGGCCGACGCCGGCGGCGACATCCGCGCGATCGCCGAAGCCCCCGACCGCCGGCTTTGGCTGTCGGTGTACGGCCAGGGCCTGCGCCGCTACGACCCGGCCAGCGGCGCGAGCAAGGGCATTCGCGAGGAGCACGGCATCGATGCCAGCCTGCCGGAGGACACGATCAACGCGCTGATGGTCGATCGCGGCGGCATGCTCTGGGTCGGTGGCCAGTTCCGCGGCGTCGCCATCGCCGACCCGCGCGGTACCCGCTTCAGCTACGTGCTGGACCTGGCCAGTGGCCGCGCCGACAACGTCGCCGCCGATGACAGCGTGCGCGCGGTCGCCGACGACGGCTTGGGCGGGCTGTGGCTCGGCACCGACAACGCACGTCTGCTGCGCTACGACCTCGGCGCGGACCGCTTCGACGACCTCACCTCCCTGCTGCCGTCCACCCCGCGGCCCGGCCATCCGCTCGTGCGCGTGATGGGCATCGCCCCAGCCGGGCACGGCCGGCTGTGGCTGGCGACGACCCACGGCCTGGTCCGACTCGACCCGGCCGCCCGCCGGGCCGAACCGATCGCGCTCGGCGCGATGACCGGCGCCAGCCTGCGCAGCCTGGCGGTCGACCGCCACGGCGACCTGTGGCTCGGCACCTCCACCCAAGGCGCGCTCCATTACCGCCGCCAGTCCGGGCAGGTGGTGCACTACAGCCATGCCGATGGCGACCCGCGCCGGCTCTCGCACCCGATGGTGCATGCGGTGCACGAGGACCGCCGCGGGCGGATCTGGTTCGGCACCGGCGACGGCCTCGACCTGCTGGATCCTGCCACCGGCACGCTACGCCACTTTCGCCACGCGACCACCCGCCCCGACAGCCTCCCGGGCAACCTGGTGCGGGCTTTGAGCCAGAGCCCCGACGGCACCGTGTGGGTCGGCACCCATGCCGGCCTGAGCCGGGTGATCGAACACGCCGACGGCCGCATCGGCTTCGCCCACCCGCTCGCCGACAGCCTCGGCGAGCACGCGGTGCCAGTGGTTTACTCGATCGCCGAAGCCCCGGCTGGGCAGCTGTGGCTGGGCACCGACAACGGCATCGTGCGCTTCGACACGAGCACCCAGCTGTCGCGCAACTACGGCCTGACCGATGGCCTGCAGGACACGGAGTTCAACGGCGGCGCGGTCGCCCGGCTCAAGGACGGCCGGCTGGCATTCGGCGGCGTGCGCGGCCTCAACCTGTTCCATCCCGAGCGCGTCAGCGACTCGCGCTACACCCCGCCGGTGCGCCTGCTGTCCGCCCGCATCGGCGCCGACGCCCCCGGCGACGGCGGCGCGCTGTGGCAGCCGTCGCAGCTGGAGGTCCCCGACGGAGCCGACATCCTGCGCCTGCGCATCGGCGCGCTCGACTTCGCCCCGTCCGCCAACCTGCATTACCGCTACCGCATGGACGGCTTCGACCAGGGCTGGATCGACAACGGCACCCAGCACGACGTGTCGTACACGCGCCTGCCGCCGGGCGAGTACACCTTCCGCGCCCAGGTCACCAACCGCGACGGCGCCTGGACCGGGCAGGAACTGACGCTGCCGGTGCGGGTTGCGCCGCCGGTGTGGCGACACCCGCTCGCGCTCGCGGCGGCGGCACTGGCGTTCCTGGTGTTCGCGCTGGTGATGGTGCGGCGCTGGCGGCTGCGCCGCGAGCGCGAGCGCGGCTACTTCGAACAGATCCGCGAACGCGAGGAGCGGCTCAAGCTGGCGCTGTGGGCGTCGGGCGAGCAGTTCTGGGACTACGACCTGGCCACCGGCACGCTGCACCGCATGCGCGCCGACGACCGCGTCGGCCCGACCCCGGTGATCGGCGTGCACACCCAGCTCGACACCAGCCACGAGATCCACCCCGAAGACGCCCCGCGCGTGCTCGAGCTGCTGCGCCAGCACCTGCGCGGCGACGTGGCGCTGTTCCAGTCCGAGCACCGGATCCGCGACCCCGCCGGGCAATGGGCGTGGATGCGCGCGCGCGGGCGCGTGGTCGAGCGCGGCCCAGACGGCCGCGGGTTGCGCGTGGCCGGCACCGCGCGCGACATCACCGCCAGCCGCAGCGCCGAACGCGAACGCCGCGTGTCGAGCGAGGTGCTGCGCAGCATGGCCGAGGCGGTGGCCGTGTTCGATCGCCACTTCGTCTTCATTTCGGTCAACCCCGCGTTCACCCGCATGGCCGGCTACAGCGACGCCGAGGTGATCGGCCGCTCGACCAGCCTGATCGACAGCTCGCAGCACGACAACGACTTCTACCGGCAGATGCGCGCCGAACTCGAGCGCAACGGCCGCTGGTCCGGCGAGGTCTGGCAGCAGCGCAAGGACGGCAGCGAGTTCCTGTGCTGGGTGCAGGCCAGCGCGGTGCTCGACGCGCAAGGCCAGCGCAGCCATTTCGTCGCGGTGCTGTCGGACATCACCGACCAGAAGCGCGCCGAGCAGGAACTGCGCTACCTGGCCAATTACGACACGCTGACCAGCCTGCCCAACCGCGCGCTGCTGTCCGAGCGGCTGTCGCGCGCGATCGTGCGTGCGCGCCGCAACGGCACCCGCATCGCGGTGCTGTTCCTCGACTTGGACCGCTTCAAGGACATCAACGACTCGCTCGGCCATGCCGCCGGCGACCGCATCCTGCGCGCCGCCGCGGCCCGCCTGCAGCAGACCGTGGGGCCCGAGCACACCGTCGCGCGCCTGGGCGGCGACGAGTTCACCGTGGTGCTGGAGGACGTCGCCACCGCCGAGGACGCCGAGCAGGTCGCGCGCGACCTGATCACCGCGTTCGAGGCGCCGCTGGATTTCGACGAGCGCCACGACATGTCGATCTCGCCGTCGATCGGCATCAGCCTGTACCCCGACCACGCGCACGTGCCGACCGACCTGCTCAAGCACGCCGACACCGCGATGTACCAGGCCAAGGCTGCCGGCCGCCGCACTTTCATGCGCTATACCGAGTCGATGGACATCGAGATCCGCGGCCGCGCGACGATCTCCGCGGCGCTGCGCAAGGTGCTCGACCGCAACGAGCTGCGGCTGGTGTTCCAGCCGCGCCTGTCGTTGCCCGATTCGCGCATCACCGGGGTCGAGGCGCTGCTGCGCTGGACCAGCGCCGAGCACGGCGAGATCCCGCCGTCGACGTTCATCCCGCTGGCCGAGGAAAACGGGCTGATCCTGGAGATCGGCGAATGGGTGCTGCGCCAGGCCTGCGCGGTGCTTAGGCAATGGCGCCAACAGGGCCTGCTCGACCTGACGATGGCGGTCAACGTCTCGGCGCTGCAGCTGCTGCGCGGCGACCTGCCCGACGTGGTAGCTCGCGTGCTCGACGAAACCGGCGTGCCGGCCGAATGCCTGGAGCTGGAGCTCACCGAGAGCGTGATCATGGCCAACGCCGAACAGACCGCGGCCACGCTGCAGGCATTCCGCACCCTCGGCGTCGGCCTGGCGGTCGACGACTTCGGCACCGGCTATTCGTCGCTGGCCTACCTCAAGCGCCTGCCGATCACCACGCTGAAGATCGACAAGGAATTCATCGGCGACCTGACCCACGACCCCGACGACGCGGCGATCACCAGCACCGTGATCACGATGGCGCATTCGCTGGGGCTGGTGGTGGTTGCCGAGGGCGTCGAGACCGCCGCGCAGATGCAGTTCCTGCGCGAACATCACTGCGACGAGATCCAGGGCTACTGGCTGGCCCGGCCGCTGGACGCAGCGCATTGCCTGGCGTTCATCCACGGCTGGGCGCCGCCGCAGCCCGTCGCCGTCATGGCCGACGCCACGCCTTGACCCGGTCGGGTGCGCTGCCTATCGTGCCGCCATGGACCGCGCCGAACTGATCGCCCAACTGCAGTCGCTGGCCGCGCGCTTCGACGAACTGGCCGAGCGCAGCCGCCGCCTCGCGGACGAGAACCGCAGCCTGCGCCAGCAGCAGGAGCAGTTGTCGGGCGAACGGGCCGCGCTGCTGGCCAAGAACGAACAGGCGCGCACCCGGGTCGAGGCGATGATCGCGCGGCTGAAGACGCTGGAGCAGCACACGTGAGCAACTCCAGCAGCGAGCCGGTGGTGATCCGCCTGCTCGACCGCGAATACACCGTCGGCTGCGAACCGGGCGAGCGCGACAGCCTGCTGGTCGCGGCCAAACTGCTCGACGGCAAAATGCGCGAGATCCGCGGCAGCAACCGCATGGCCGCGCTCGATCGCGTCGCGGTGCTGGCCGCGCTCAACTTCGCGCACGAGCTGCAGCAACTGCGCGGCGACGCCGAAGGCCGCGACCGGGAACTGGAACGCACGCTCGGCGACCTGCACCGCAAGCTCGACGGCCTGCTCGATACGCCGTCGCGCTGAGGCGACATGACAACGTCGCCATGAATCGCCGCACACCACGGCCGACGAGCGGACATGCCTTCGCCGATGCGCGCGTTATACTTTGCCCACGTCCTCTGCTGTGAGCGACGGCGTGCGTAAACATTCGCCTTGCCCCTTAAGCACGACCGCGGGGGCGCAGCGGAAGCCAGGAGTGCAGGTCCGCCTTGTAGCGGGAAGCCCGACGGCCTCCAAGCGTCCCCACTTGAACCCCGGGTTCAAGGTCGTTTCGCACGCATCGCCACGGCGGAGGACTTTTCTTTTTGCGATCCACCCAGCACGCTCGTCGAGCGCGTTGCGTGGATCGCATTGTTTGGATCGCATGGCGCGGATCACCTCAAGCGGATCGCACCTCTCGGTTGCACTCGCTGGGAGCCTCTTCCCACGTCCATGCTTCATCCCAGCCCCTGACCGGATCACCGCATGACGTCCGATCGTGATGCCCTGCGCCGCGAGTTGCGCGCACGCCGCCGCAACCTCGCCCCGCAGCAGCGCATCGCCGGCGCCGACGGTCTCGCTCCCCGCTTGCTCGAACTGCCGTTCGCACCCGCGGCCGGATACGTCGCCGGCTACTGGGCGATGGATGGCGAGATCGCACTGCACGCCTGGCAGCTGCGCCTGCCGCGCGAGTGCAGCTACTGCCTGCCGGTGCTGCACGAGGACGGCCTGCTGCGGTTCGCGCCTTGGCAGCCGGGCGATGGCCTGGTCAGCAACCGCTTTGGTATCCCCGAACCCGACCTCGCGCCCTCATCGCTGCTCGATGCGCACGACATGGCGCTGGTGGTGTTGCCGTTGGTGGGGTTCGATGCGCATGGCCACCGGCTCGGCATGGGCGGCGGCTGGTACGATCGCAGCTTCGCGTTCCGGCAGGGCCAGGCCGCACCGCCGTGGCTGGTGGGCGCCGCGTTCGCGGCCCAGCAGGTCGATGCGCTCGACGCCGCCGATTGGGACGTCGCACTCGACGCGGTCTGCACCGAAACCACCACCCACGACTTCCGGCCCCTTGCCGCATGACCGCACGCCGCCGCTACTGGCTGATGAAATCCGAACCGGACGCGTTCTCCATCGACGACCTGCAACGCGTCGGCACCGAGCCGTGGACCGGCGTGCGCAACTACCAGGCACGCAACAACATGCGCGCGATGCAGGTCGGCGACGGCGTGCTGTTCTACCACTCCAGCTGCGACGTGCCCGGCATCGTCGGCACCGCCACCGTGGCCAGCGTGCCGTACCCGGACCCGACCCAGTTCGAGGCCAAGTCGGACTATTTCGACCCCAAGAGCACGCACGCCGAACCGCGCTGGCAATTGGTCGACGTGAGCTTCGAACGCAAGCTCGCGCGCACCATCGCGCTGGAGGAGATCCGCCAGCACGCGGACAAGCTTGGCGAGGAGTTCGCGCTGATCCGGCGCGGCAGCCGGCTGTCGGTGCTGCCGGTCAGCGCCGCGCAGTGGAAGCTGCTGCTGTCCCTCGAGTAACGCTCGACCCTACCTCCCTACCCCAGCCCCGACGAACCTGACCCCATGAGCGAAGCCAAGCGCCTGGCCGGCGAGAAAGCCATCGATTACGTCGAGGACGGCATGATCGTCGGGGTCGGCACCGGCTCGACCGTCGCGTTCTTCATCGACGCACTGGCCAAGGTCAAGGAACGCATCGCCGGGGCGGTGTCGAGTTCCGAGCAAAGCACCCAGCGCCTGCGCGCGCACGGCATCGAGGTGCTCGATCTCAACGCGACCGGCCCGCTGTCGCTGTATGTGGATGGCGCCGACGAGTGCGACCCGCACAAGCGCCTGATCAAGGGCGGCGGCGCAGCGCTGACCCGCGAGAAAATCATCGCCGAGGCGAGCGCGAAGTTCGTCTGCATCATCGACCCGGCCAAGCGCGTCGACGTGCTCGGCAAGTTCCCGCTGCCGGTCGAGGTGATCCCGATGGCGCGCAGCCTGGTCGCGCGCGAGATCCTCGCCCTGACCCGCGCGCAGCCGGTCTGGCGGCAAGACGCCGAAGGCCGCGGCGTCGTCACCGACAACGGCAACGGCATCCTCGATATCCACGGCCTGGCGATCACCGACCCGGTCGCGCTGGAGTCGGCGCTCAACCAGATCCCCGGCGTGGTCAGCGTCGGCCTGTTCGCGCGCCGCCCCGCGGACGTGGTGATCGTCGGCGGCGAACCGCCGCAGGTGCTGTAAGAGGTATGGGGTGTGGGTCGTGATGGATTCGAACCATCGACCAGCGGATTAAAAGTCCGATGCTCTACCGACTGAGCTAACGACCCATAGCGCCCGGCATGGCGCCGGGGGCGTGCATTCTAACGCAACCGGTGCGGCCGATGCAGACGGCGGGCGGCGATTGCGTGCCGCTTTTTGCTTCAAGTACCGCGAGAGAGGCGGCGCGCGAGCGGCGACGGCCTCAGGCGTAGCGCGTCGGGTCGGCGATGCCGGCGGCGGCGAAGCCGTCGGCGCGCAGCCGGCAGGCGTCGCAATGGCCGCACGCTCGCCCGAGGGCGTCGGCCTGGTAGCACGACACGGTCTGCGCGAAATCGACGCCGAGGCGGATGCCCTCGCGGACGATGTCGGCCTTGCTCAGGTATTGCAGCGGCGCGTGCACGCGCAGGCCCGCGCCTTCGACGCCGGCCTTGGTGGCCAGGTTGGCCAACTGCTGGAAGGCGTCGATGAACTCCGGCCGGCAATCCGGGTAACCGGAATAGTCCACCGCGTTGACGCCGCAGAAGATGTCGGCAGCACCGAGCACCTCGGCCCAGCCCAGCGCGACCGACAGCATGATGGTGTTGCGCGCCGGCACGTAGGTCACCGGGATGTCGTCCTTGGCAGCGTCGACGCCGACCGGGTGCTGGTCGCCGTCGAGCGGGACGCCGATGCTGTCGTCGGTCAGCGCCGAGCCGCCGATGCTGCGCAGGTCGACGTTGACGGTCTTGTGCGCGACCGCGCCGAGTGCGCTCGCGACCCGGTCGGCGGCATCGAGCTCGGAGGTATGGCGCTGGCCGTAGCGCACGCTCAAGGCGTGCACCGCGAAGCCCTGCTCGCGTGCAAGCGCGACCACGACGGCGGAGTCCATTCCCCCGGAAACGAGGACGACGGCGTTTTTCATCGGCGAGTTACCCGGTTCGTTTTCGTAGGAGCGGCTTCAGCCGCGATCGCATGCCTGACCGCCCACGGTCCGCGGTCGCGACTGAAGCCAGTGCAGCAGGTCGGGCGTCAACGCCCCGGCTCGTCGTTCCACAGGATCTTGTGCAGCTGCAACTGGAAGCGCACCGGCAGGCGGTCGGCGACGATCCAGTCGGCCAGATCACTGGGCTTGAGCTGGCTGAAGCTGGGCGAGAACAGCACGTCGCAGGTGTCGGGCAACCGGTGTTCGGCGACGATGCCGCGCGCCCACTCGTAGTCGTCGCGGCTGCAGACCACGAACTTCACCTGGTCGTGCGGCGTCAGCAGCGGCAGGTTCGACCACAGGTTGCGGTGCGCCTCCAGCGAGCCGGGAGTCTTGATGTCGAGCACGCGCGACACCCGCAGATCGACGTCGCTGATGTCGATCGCGCCGGAGGTTTCCAGCGACACCTCGTAGCCGGCATCGCACAGCTGCTTGAGCAGGCCGATGCAGCGCTTCTGCGCGAGCGGCTCGCCGCCGGTGACGCAGACGTGGCGCGCGCCATGGCGGGCGACTTCGGCCAGGATCGCGTCCGTCTCCCACCACTGCCCGCCGTGGAAGGCGTACGCGGTGTCGCAGTACTGGCATCGCAGCGGGCACCCGGTCAGGCGCACGAACACGGTCGGCCAGCCGATGCTGCGCGATTCGCCCTGCAGCGACAGGAAGATTTCGGTCAGGCGCAGGCGGTCTGGCGACGCGACGGCCGCCTCGGGAATCACGGTGTTCATGGGTGAATTTTAGCCCAGTGGCACAGCAGCCGCGGCATCGCCGTCCGGCGCTTGTAGCGCCGACCTCGGCCGTGGACTGCGTTGGTGCAGGACGATCCGAGCAAGCTCGGATCTACCCCATCCACCGGCTTTGTAGGTCCGAGCCTGCTCGGACTGCGCCCCGCGGGCGAAAAGCGATCCGAGCAGGCTCGGATCTACAACAGCCGGCCACCCACCGAGCTCCGATCAGCGCAGGCGGCCGAGCTGGATCGCGCTCAGGCGGTCGGAGGCGGTGCGCGCCGCATCGGTGCCGGGGTAGCGCGAGGCCACCGCGGACAGCGTGCGCTCGGCGGCATCGAGCTGCTTGAGGCCGAACTGCGACAGGCCCACCTTGAGCAGCGCGCCCGGGGCCTTGTCATGGGTCGGGTAGCGGTCGAGCAGCGCCTGGAACTGCTGCTGCGCGAGCTGGTAGTTCTGGGTGACGTAGTAGCTCTCGCCGAGCCAATACAGCGCGTTGGGCGCGTACACGCCACTGGGATACTGCTGCACGAAGGTGGCGAACAGCCGCGCCGATTCGGCGTACTTGCCCGCCTTGAGCGCGTTGAACGCGACGTCGTAGGCGCCGCGCTCGTCGGCACCCTGCGCCAGCGTGCCGGCATCGCCGTAGACGGTCGGTGCGCGCTCGGGGACCGCGGCGGCTGACGGAGCGGCCTTGGGTACCGGCGCGGCCGGCGTATTCGGACTCAAGGCGCCGCCCCCTGCCCCGCCTTCGAGCCGGTTCAAGCGGCCGTCGAGGTCGAGGTACTGGCTGCGCCCGGTCTGCTTCTGCTGCTCGAGCTGCTGGGTGAGCTCCTCGATCTGCGCGCGCAGCGCCTGGACCTCGCCCTTGAGCTGGGTGACCTGGTTGAGCAGGTCGACGTTGCCCTGGTTGTTGGCGGCGCGCTGCTCGAGTACAGCCACGCGGTCGGCGAGGCTGGCGCGTTGCGCGAACGCGGGCGCGGCGGCCACCAGGGCCGCCGCGATCGTGATTGCCAGAACTAGCTTGCGCATCGTTTCTACCGTCGCTTGGCGAGGCTCTTACTTGGCGGTGTAGATGATTTCGACGCGGCGGTTCTTGGCCCAGCAGTCCTCGCCGGACTCGGTGCAGACCGGGCGCTCTTCGCCGTAGCTGACCACCGTGACCTGGCTGCCGGAGCCGCCGTTGGCCTGGATCGCCGACGACACCGAATTGCCACGACGCTCGCCCAGGCCGAGGTTGTACTCGCGTGCGCCGCGCTCGTCGGCGTTGCCTTCCAGGCTCATGCGCGAGGACGGGCGGTCGCGCAGGTACTTGGCGTGGCAGGCGACGATCGACTGGAACTCCGGACGCAGCGCGTCCTGGTCGAGGTCGAAGTAGACGACGCGCTGGCGCAGGCAGGCATCGGTGTCGAGGTCGCCCGGGCCGTACATGCCCGGCGTGGTCGGACCGGTATCGGTCGCCGGCATGGTGCCGGTGCTGCCGGTGGTGTCGGTCGGCGGCGCTTCCTTGACCTTCTTGGAACAGGCGATGGCCAGGGTGCACAGGGCGGCGGTGATCAGGATCTTGCTGACAGACGCGGGGCTGGTGGTGTTCATGGTCGTTCCTCGACTATTCCGTGGACAGGGAGTGGG
This sequence comes from Lysobacter koreensis, assembly GCF_042677045.1. Taxonomy (NCBI): domain Bacteria; kingdom Pseudomonadati; phylum Pseudomonadota; class Gammaproteobacteria; order Lysobacterales; family Lysobacteraceae; genus Lysobacter; species Lysobacter koreensis. Next base: position 521,627 of record NZ_JBHTIH010000003.1, on the reverse strand, counting down.
CTACAGGGGACGGCGCGACGCGGGATGGATCAACGAGGTGAGCGGAACGGCCCCCAGGCCGGTTCACGCACATCGCCATCGGCAAGCACCAGGCGCTGGCGCACGCGGCCGTCGGAAGAGACGGCGTAGAGCACGCCACGGCGGCCTTCGCGGGCAGCATAAAGGATCATTCCGCCGTTGGGCGCGAAGCTCGGGGACTCGTCCAGCGAGCCGGGCGACAGGGTGTTCCAGCGCGGCGAGCCGAGGCTGGAGTCCATCATCGCGATGCGATAGGTGTTGCCCGCGCCCTGCGCAGTGGCCACTTTCTTGCCATCGGCCGAGACATCGGCGCTGGCGTTGTAGCTGCCCTGGAAAGTCACGCGCGTGGCGCCACCGCCGCTGGCGCCGACCTGGTAGATCTGCGGCTTGCCGCCGCGGTCGGAAGTGAAATAGATGCGGCTGCCGTCGGCGCTCCAGGTCGGCTCGGTGTCGATGCCGAAGTGGTTGGTCAGCTGAGTCAGCGCGCGGCTGCCCAGATCCATCACGTAGATCTCCGGGTTGCCGCTGCGCGACAGCGTCAGCGCCAGGCGCCGACCGTCGGGCGAGAACGCCGGCGCGCCGTTGATGCCGCGGAACTTGGCGACCAGCTCGCGACTGCCGGAGCTGATGTTCTGGATGTAGATCGAGGAGTTGCCGCCCTCGAAGCTGACATAGGCAAGGCGGCCGCCGTCCGGGCTCCACGACGGTGACAGCAGCGGCTCGGGCGAACGCACCACGGTCTGCGGGTTGTAGCCGTCCGAGTCGGCGACCATCAGCGCGTAGCGGCTACCCTTGCCGAGGCCGGTCGCGGTGACGTAGGCCATGCGGGTGAAGAACGCGCCGCGCACGCCGAGGATCTTCTCGTAGATCGCGTCGCTGACCTGGTGGGCGACATCGCGCATCGCGTTGGCGCGCGCGGTCAGCGCGAAGCCGAGCAGGCGCTCCTGCTTGGCCACGTCGAACAACTCGTATTCGACCCGGTAGCTGCCACCGCCGGCGTCGAGTACGCGTCCGACCACCAGGTAATCCTGGTTGAGCGCGCGCCAGGTCGGGTAGTTGACCTCGCCGCCGCGCGTCGGGCGCTCGATCATGTCCTTGTCGGGCAGGCCACGGAACTGGCCGGAGCGGTTGAGGTCCGCGGTGACGACCTGCGCCACGTCGGTGGCCGGGGCGGCGCCGCCACCCTGATACGGCATCGGCACCACCGCGATCGGCAGCGCCGCGGCGTTGCCGCCGACGATGTCGATCTCCAGGCCTTGCTGCTGGGCGCTGGCGGCGAGGGGCAGCAGGCAGGCGAGCACGGCAGCCCACCAGGGAAGGGTTCGTTTCATCGGCAAGAGTCCCTCCGGGGGAAGCTGGACTGGGTGGATCTCAACAAGCGGGTGCAGCCGGGTAGCTGCGCGTGGCGCTGAAGCTGAACATTCTTAACAGCTGCTACGTGAACGTTTTCTCAAACCTGAATACCGGCGCGGCCGAGTCCACCGCTGGATCAGCGCATTCAGCGGTCTTCGGCACGGAAATTGAGGGTGAGGTTGCGCTGGAACACCGCCTCGAAGCCCGCGTACGGCAGTGGCTGGGCCTTCAGCACCGCGCGCTTGATCGACTCCTGGCCCTGTTCGTCGTAGGAGCACGGCGATGACACCTGGACGTCCATGACCTCACCGCCGGGCAATTGGCGGATGCTGAGCCGGCACGGCGCGCCCAGCGGCACGGTCTCCGGGCGCGTCCACTTGGACAGGATCGCCTGCTGCAGCGCGGCGGCGTAACGCGCCTGCAGACCGGTGTCGACGCCTTCGTTACCGGCCGGCGCGCTGGCGCCGGCGTCGGCGCGCGCGGCTTCCTCCGACGCGCTGCCGGCGCGCGCCTGCGCGATGCGCTGCAGCTGCGCCTCGGCGACCTTCGCATCGCGCGAGGCGAGCGCGCGACGGCGGCGGATGTCGGCGAGCTGTTGCTGGCGCTGCTCCTCCATCTGTGAAAGCCGTTGCTTGCGCTCGGCCTCGAGCTGGCGCTCCTGTTGGGTCAGGTCGACCTGCTGCTGGCGGCGCTGCGCTTCCTGGACGCGGGTTTCGATGGCCGGGGTCGGCGTGGGCTGGTCGACCACCGCGTCCTGGTCCTGGCTGTCGGGCTCCGGGATGAACTCCTGTGGTGCCTGCTGCTGCGGGGTCGGCGCATCCTGCGGCGCCGGTTCGGGCAGCGGCTGCGGCAGCGGCGCGGCGTCCTCGGGCTGCGGCTCGGGCAGGACTTCCTCGGCCGGCTCCGGGCGGTTGCGCAAGGTGCGCTGCATCGCCGCCGACAGGCTGCCCGAATCGAACAGCTCGGCCGACATCGAGCCCGCCGCCGCGGCCGGCGCCGCGCTGCGCGTCCACCACAGGCCGACGAACATCACCACGAACAGCAGCGCGTGCAGCGCCAGCGCAAGTCCGAATGCCTGCGCGGTGTCGGCGCGGGTTTCCCTCACTTAGCGGCGCCCCCACCGGAACTGCGCGGCAGGCTCATCAGGCTGACCTTGTCGACGCCGGCCTCCTTGAGCACATCGATCGCATCGGTCAAGGTCTGGTAGCTGGTGGTGCGGTCGCCGCCGAGCAGCACCTGCGCGTCCTTGTTCTGGCGCAGGATCGCGCCGACCTTGCTGCGCAGCGCCGCTTCGCTGACTGCCTCGTTGCTGCCTTCCTTGATTGCCAGGAAGTAGTTGCCGTCGGCGTCGACGCTGACCACGATCGGGTCCTTCTTCTGCTGCAGCGACTTGGCCTTGGACTGCGGCAGGTCGATGTCGACCCCGAGGTTGAGCAGCGGCGCGGTGATCATGAAAATCACCAGCAACACCAGCATCACGTCGATGTATGGCACGACGTTGATCTCGGCCTTGAGTTTGCGCTTGCGGTGGCGGCGCCCGGAAATCACGGACATGGCATTCCTCTCGTACTCGTAGGTTCAACGCCCGAGGCGGGCCGACTGAACAGTCCGCACCGGGATGTGCGGGCTCTTGCGAGGGACTCGCATCACCTTAGTCGTCGAGATGCGCCTGGCGCTGCAGGATCGACGAGAACTCCTCGGCGAACGCGTCGTAGCGCGTGGCCAGGCGCTCCGCGCCGGTGGCGAAGCGGTTGTAGGCCCACACCGCCGGGATCGCCACGAACAGGCCCATCGCAGTGGCCAGCAAGGCTTCCGAGATGCCCGGCGCGACGTCCTTGATGCCGACCTGCTCGGTGCTGGCGAGCAGCGAATGCATGGTCACCATGATCCCGAACACGGTGCCGACCAGGCCGATGTACGGCGAGGTCGAGCCGATGTTGGCGAGCAGCTCGAGGTTGTGCTCGAGGCCGTCGAGCTCGCGCGAGGCGGTGGCGCGCATCGCGCGCTGCGCGCCTTCGAGCTGCGCGCGGCTGTCGATGCCCTTGCGCTCGCGGATGCGGTTGAACTCGCGGAAGCCGGCCTCGAAGATTGCCTCGATCCCGCCGATGTCGCGGTTGCGCTCGGTCGAGCCGGCGTAGAGCTTGGACAGCTCGGCGCCCGACCAGAAGCGCTCCTCGAACTGCTCGGCCTCGCGCGCGGCGCGGCGCATGACGCTGCGCTTGCGGAAGATGATCACCCACGACGCCACCGACGCCACCACCAGCAGCAGCATGATCAGCTGCACCGGCAGGCTGGCCTTGAGCACCAGGTCGAGCAGATCGAGGCTGTTGGCCGGTGCGGCGAGCGCGGTCTGCGCGGCGTCGGCGACCGTGGTGGCGGCATCCTCGGGCAGGGCTTCGACGGTTGTTGCCTGCAGCGCGATTAGCGTGGACGTCATGCTTTCGTTCTCCGTGCCCGCGATCTCAGGTATGCGGGTTGTGTTCGAGGGCTTTGAGTTGGTCGTAAAGCGGTTGCGGGATCGCGCGCGGACTGAAGCCCCGCGCATCCAGCGCCGCGACCCGCACGCTGGCGGTCAGCAGCAGTTCGTCGCCGCGCCGGATCGCCTGGGTGAACACCGCGCTCGCGCGCCGGCATTCGTGCAGCGCGGCCGAGACGTCCAGTGCATCGTCCAGGCGCGCGGGTTTGAGGAAATCCAGGCCCATCGCGCGCACCGCGAACACCAGGCCGTGCTCGAGCCGCAGCAACTCCTGGCCGTAGCCCTGCGCGCGCATCCATTCGCTGCGCGCGCGCTCCAGGAACGCCAGGTACTGCGCGTGGTAAACCACGCCACCGGCGTCGGTATCTTCCCAATAGACGCGTGTCGGCCAACTGAACGCCGGCTTTCCGAGGTGTTGACCGTGACCGGCAACCCGTTGCGCTGGCGAGCGGCGAGCGCCTGCCGGGCGCTCACTCACCGCTGGTGTCCTCGACGAACAGCCCGGCGGCGTTGGCCTTCGGCTTCAGGCCGATATGCCGGTAGGCCTTGGCCGTGGCCATGCGTCCGCGCGCGCTGCGCTGCAGGTAGCCCTGCTGGATCAGGTACGGCTCGATCACGTCCTCGAGCGTGCCGCGCTCCTCGCTGAGCGCCGCGGCCAGCGATTCGACCCCGACCGGGCCACCGTCGAACGACTCGATGATGGTCCGCAGCAGGCGCCGGTCGAGCTCGTCGAAGCCCTGCGGGTCGACCTTGAGCATCGCCATCGCCAGGTCGGCGGTGTCGGCGGTGATGGTGCCGTCGGCGCGCACCTGCGCGTAGTCGCGCACGCGCCGCAGCAGGCGGTTGGCGATGCGCGGGGTGCCGCGAGAGCGCTTGGCGATCTCGGCCGCGCCCTCGGCCACGCAGCTGATGCCGAGGATCTGCGCCGAGCGGCGCACGATCTTGGTTAACTCTTCGGTGCTGTAGAACTCGAGCCGCTGGACGATGCCGAAACGGTCGCGCAACGGCGCGGTCAGCAGGCCGGCGCGGGTGGTCGCGCCGATCAGGGTGAACGGCGGCAGGTCGAGCTTGATGGAGCGCGCCGCGGGGCCCTCGCCGATCATGATATCGATCTGGTAGTCCTCCATCGCCGGGTAGAGGATTTCCTCGACCACGGGCGAGAGCCGGTGGATCTCGTCGATGAACAGCACGTCGTGCGGCTGCAGGTTGGTCAGCAGCGCGGCCAGGTCGCCGGCCTTCTCGATCACCGGGCCGGAGGTCTGGCGCAGGCCGACCCCGAGTTCGTTGGCGATCACGTGGCTCAGCGTGGTCTTGCCCAGCCCCGGCGGCCCGAAGATCAGCACATGGTCCATCGCCTCGCCGCGGTGCTTGGCGGCCTCGATGTAGATCTTCATCTGCTCGCGGACCGGCACCTGGCCGAGGTACTCGGACAACAGCTTGGGGCGGATCGAGGCCTCGATCGCCTCGTCTTCGCGGGTGGCGCTGGCAGTGATGATGCGGTCTTCGGTCATGGCTGGATTATGCGGGAGCGGGGAACGTGGAACAGGGAACGGGGAAGCAAATGCAGCAACCCGGTAGTCGGTTGCTTCCCTGTTCCCTGCTCCCTTTTCCCGCTGCTGCTGCCCCGCTAGATCTCGATCTGCGCCCCCAACTCCACCAACCGGTTGCCGGGGATACGGAAGAATCCGGTTGCCGGCGCGGCGTTGCGGTGCATGAACGCGAACAGCTTGTCGCGCCATACCGGCATGCCGCGGTGGCGACTGGCGACCACGGTTTCGCGGCTGGCGAAATAGGTGGTGTCCATCGGGTCGAAGTAGATGCCGCCGGCATCGCACGAGCGCATCAGCGCCAGCGGCACATCGGGGGTCTCCATGAAGCCGTAACGCACCAGCACCCGATAGAAGTCGTCGCCGATGCCTTCGATCTTCAACCGCTTCTCTTTCGGCGCATACGGCACGTTCAGCGTTTCCGCGGTCAGGAACACGTTGCGCTCGTGCAGCACCTTGTTGTGCTTGAGGTTGTGCAGCAGCGCGTGCGGGACCACGCCCTTCTGGCTGCTCATGAACACCGCCGTGCCCGGCACCCGCACCGGCGGCGCCAGCATCAGCCCCGGCAGGAAGCTGTCGATCTGGATGCCTTCCTTGCGGATCTCGGCGTGCAGCAACTCGCGGCCGCGGCGCCAGGTGCGCAGCAGGGTGAACACCACCAGGCCCAACACCACCGGCACCCACGCCCCGTCGAAGAACTTGACGCCGTTGGCGAACAGGAACGCGGCCTCGATGATCGCGAACACCAGGCACAGCGGCAGCACCCAGCGCCGCGCCTTGACCCAGGTCGCGCGCGCCACCAGTGCCAGCAGCAGGGTGTCGATCAGCATGGTGCCCGACACCGACACGCCGTAGGCCGAGGCCAGCGCGGTCGAGGTGCGGAAGGTCAGCACCAGCGCGATCACCGCGATCATCAGCGTCCAGTTGATGTAGGGGATGTAGATCTGGCCGATGGTGTCGCTGGAGGTGTGCTTGGTCGCCATGCGCGGGATGTAGCCCAGCTGCATCGCCTGGCGCGCGACCGAGTACGCGCCGGTGATCACCGCCTGCGAGGCGATCACCGCGGCCATGGTCGCGAGCAGGATCATCGGCATGCGGCCCCATTCGGGCACGCCCAGGTAGAACGGGTTCTTGGCGGCCGCGGGATCTTCCAGCAGCAGCGCACCCTGGCCGAGGTAGTTCAGCATCAGCGCCGGCAGCACGAAGAAGTACCAGCCGTAGCGGATGGGCTTGGCGCCGAAGTGGCCCATGTCGGCGTACAACGCCTCACCGCCGGTCACCGCCAGCACCACCGCGCCGAGGATGAAGATCGCACCGAAGCTGTGGGTGGCGAAGAAACTCACGCCCCACATCGGGTTCAGCGCCTGGATGACCTCGGGGTTGTGGGCGATGTTGAGCACGCCGATCGCCGCCAGTGCCAGGAACCACAGCATCATCACCGGACCGAACACGCGGCCGACCTTCTCGGTGCCAAACCGCTGGGTGGCGAACAGCACGATCAGCACGCCGATCGTCAGCGGCACGATCCAGGCGTGCAGTTGCGGGGCAACGACCTCCAGCCCCTCGATCGCCGACAGCACGGTCATCGCCGGGGTGATCACGCTGTCGCCGAAGAACAGCGACGCGCCGAAGATGCCGAGGATGCCGACGATGTAGACCGACTTGGAGCCCTTGGGCAGGATCCGTTGGCTCAGCGCCATCAGCGCCATGATGCCGCCCTCGCCGTCGTTGTCGGCGCGCATGATGATGGTCACGTACTTCACCGTGACCACGATCATCAGCGCCCAGAACACCAGCGACAGGATGCCCAGCACGGTGTCGTGATTGGCGACCAGGCCGTAGTGCGGCGAGAACGCCTCCTTCAGCGTGTACAGCGGGCTGGTGCCGATGTCGCCGAACACCACGCCGACTGCGCCGACGACCAGGCCGGCCAGGCCCTTGTTGCCGTGGTCGTTGCCGTGCGAATGGGTGGAATCAGTTGCGGAGGAGACCATGGGTGCTTGTGCTCGAAAGGCGGCCGGGCCGCCAGGAAACCAGCCGGGCAAAGTCAGCGAATCGCGGACTTTAGCGCCTTGCGGATGATGGCGGCGGCGTCGTCGCCGCTGGCCGTGGCATCGCGGGCCATGCGGGCCGCGTCGGTGGGCTTGTAGCCCAGTTGCTGGAGGGCGATCACCGCCTCGCTCTGCGGGTCGGCCGGGGCGCCGCTGCCGCCCAGCGTGACACCGCCGCCCATCAGGTCGGCGGCGCGGTCGCGCAGCTCGACCACCATGCGCTCGGCGGTCTTCTTGCCGATCCCGGGGATGCGGGTCAACGCGGTCACGTCGCCGGCCTGGACCATGCGCGCGAAGTCGTCGACCGACACCCCCGACAGCACCGCCAGCGCGATCTTGGCGCCGATGCCGGTGACCTTCTGCACGTCGCGGAACAGGCGGCGCTCGACCTCGCGCAGGAAACCGTACAGCGAGACGCTGTCTTCCTTCTGCGCGTAGTGGGTGAACAACGCCACCTCGCGACCGAGTTCGGGCAGGTCGTAGAACGTGCTCATCGGTGCCTCGAGCTCGTAGCCGACGCCGTTGACGTCGACCACCAGCCACGGCGGTTGCTTGTGCACGATGATGCCTTTGAGGCGTCCGATCATTCTGCTCGCTCCTGCTTCAGCCCCTCCCCTTGCGCAAGCAGGGGAAGGTTGGGAGGGGGTTGGTGGAAGCACCGGACAACTTCACGGGCGAGCAAAAGCACCGCTCCCCACCCCGTCCGGCCCGCCGGCATAGCCGTCGGGCGCTCTTCGGCGCGCAAGCCCGTGGCTCGCAAAAAACGCGCCTCTTCGCCCCCTGCTCCGCAAGGGAGGGAGCCAGGACCGGGAGCTTCGCGGAAGAAATCATGCCCCACGCCGCCGCAACTGGTTGATGGCGATGCCGGTGCGCGCCACCGTCGCACTCATGTGCGCGTGGGTCAGCGCCACCGCCAGCGCATCGGCGGCGTCGGCCTGCAACTTCACTTCCGGCAGGTTCAGCAGCAGCCGCACCATGTGCTGCACCTGCAGCTTGTCGGCCGCGCCGCGACCGACCAGTGACTGCTTGATGACCCGCGGTGCGTACTCGCTGATCGGCAGGTGCCGGCGCACCAGCGTCGCCAGCGCCGCGCCGCGGGCGTGGCCGAGCTTCAGTGCCGAGGTCGCGGACTTGTCCATGAACACGGTCTCGATCGCGACCTGCTGTGGCTGCCACGCGTCCATCACCCGCTCCAGGCCTTCGCACAGCAGCCCGAGCCGCGACGGGAAGTCCGCCGCATCGAGTAGCTTGATCGCCTCGCAATGCACGAATGTGCAGCGGCCGTCGGCGGCCACGTCGATGACGCCCACGCCGGTGCGCTGGGAACCGGGATCGATCCCGAGGATTCGGGTCATGGGGGCGACAGCGGAAAGCGGCAACGGGGAACGGGGAACGGGGAATGCAAGGGAGTTGCGAACGGCGAAAGACTCGCCTTGCAACGGACGACCAGCCGGTCTCGCCCACGATGCCGGCCGATGCGACTGCCCATCACTCCCGGTTCCCCATTCCCTGTTCCCGCCTTTGCCTACGCATACGCGTCCTGGCCGAGGTCGGCGTTGGAGTACACGTTCTGCACGTCGTCGAGGTCCTCGAGCCAGTCGAGCAGCTTGGCGACCTGCTGCGCGGTCTCGCCGGCCACCGCGATGTCGTTGTCGGCGCGGTAGCTGACCTCGGCCAAGTCGGCCTGCAGCCCGGCCGCCTCCAGCGACGCCTTGACCGCGGCGAACGCATCGACCGCGGTCAGCACGTCGATCGAGCCGTCGTCGGGGTACACCACGACGTCGTCGGCGCCGGCCTCGATCGCCGCTTCGGTGATCTTCTCTTCGTCGGCGCCGGGGGCGAAGCTCAGCACGCCGAGCTTCTTGAACATGAAGGCGACCGAGCCTTCCGTTCCCATGTTGCCGCCGAACTTGCCGAACGCGTGCCGCACCTCGGCCACGGTGCGCACCTTGTTGTCGGTCAGGCAGTCGACGATCACCGCGACACCGCCGGGCGCGTAGCCCTCGTAGCGGATTTCCTCGTACTCGACGCCTTCCAGCTCGCCGGTGGCCTTCTTGACCGCGCGCTCGATCACGTCCTTGGACATGTTCGCCGACAGGCCCTTGTCGATCGCGGTGCGCAGGCGCGGGTTGCCGCCGGGGTCGCCGCCGCCGGCGCGCGCGGCGACCGAGATCTCGCGGATGATCTTGGTGAAGATCTTGCCGCGCTTGGCGTCGGTGGCGTTCTTGCGGCCCTCGATCGACGGTCCCCTACCCATGTGTGCTTCCGGCGTTGTGCATTGGCGAGGCGGCGATTTTACTCTCGATTGCCGCGCCTGCGCCGGTCCACGGGGCGCGGCGCGGTGGGATCAATGGCGGAAGCGTCCGTCGCGGAAGAACGCGACGGCCTGGCGCACCGCTTCGGCCGAGAACAGAAAGCCGCTGTGGCTGGCGGCGATCACGACGTGGTCGGCCAGCCCCGCCAGGCGGGTCTCGGCGACGGCGACGCTGCCGTCGTTGTCGCCCTCGAAGTGGCCGAACAGGCGGCCCAGGCCGTGCGGCACGCGGCCGGCGATGGCGCCGACCTGCGCCCTGCCCGACCAGGCCGCGCAGCCGTTTTCCAGCAGCCCGGCGCTGCGGCCGAGCGTGGCCGCGGTCCAACGCCGCTGGCGCAGCCCGTGCGCGGCGGCGCTGCCGCACAGCGGCGAGCCGAGGCAGACCACGCGTTGCACCGGCAACTGCGGGTGTTGTTGCAGCGTCTGCAACGCGATCAGGCCGCCGAGGCTGTGTGCAAGGACATGCGCGTCGCCGCGCGCCAAGGTCGCGACCAGGCGCGGCAGCGCGGCGTCCGGACCGCCAACGACGCCGTGGTAGCCGAACGTCTCTGGCGCAAAGCCGGCCTCGGCCAAGCGCGCCGCCAGCCAGCCCATCGCCGCGCCGGGCATCCAGATGCCGTGCAGCAGGACGATGCGGGTGGTCATTGCTTGCAGCCCCTCTGCCCTCGGGGAAGGAGTTGGGGTGAGGGTCCGGCGAAGCGTCGGCAGTTCAACCAGTCGGACATTTCCATGCTCGAACACGCAATGGGCTTGAAGTACGGCGAGAGGGAAGCTCTTTCATCTCCATCCGCTTCGCCGAACCCTCACGCTTGATCCCTCTCCCGACGGGAGAGGGAAGCACAGCGCCGCAGGATGAACTCATGGTCGCGCACCCGCCCGACCGGAAACTCGTAGTCGCCGACGTGCTCGAAGCCGTGCCGGGCATAGAAGCGCTGCGCGCCGAGGTTCTGCGACCAGACGCCAATCCACAACGTGCGCGGGCCATCGCGTTCGAGCCAGTCGAGCGCCGCCTGGAACAACTTGCCGCCCCAGCCGCCGTTCTGCACGTCGGCCAGCACGTACAGGCGTTTGAGCTCGCCGTCGCCGGGTTGCACCTGCGCATGCGGCAGGCCGCAGGGGCCGGCCGCGGCGTGGCCGACGACTTCGCCGTCGTGCTCGAGCAGCCACACCGCGTAATCGGGGTGGCCGAGGATCAGCGCCTGCTTGTCGACCGCGTAACTGTCGCGCACGAACGCCTGCAGGTCCTCGTCCGGGTACAGGTGCCCGAAGGTCTGCGTGAACGTGCGCGTGGCGATGTCCGACACCGCCTGCGCATCGGCCACACCCGCACGCCGGATCAGCGTCGCCATGCCTCAGGCCTGCGCGGGCGCGTCGTGGTCGGCATCGGCCAGCTTCGGCGCCTTCGGCCGCACCGACACGTGCACTTCGGCCAGCTGCTTGTCCGGCACCTGCGACGGCGCGCCGGTCATCAGGCACTGCGCGGTGGTGGTTTTGGGGAACGCGATCACGTCGCGGATCGACTCGGTCCCGGCCATCAGCGCGGCGATGCGATCGATGCCGAACGCGATGCCGCCGTGCGGCGGCGCGCCGAAACGCAGCGCGTCGAGCAGGAAGCCGAACTTGCCCTCGGCCTCCTCGGCGCCGATGCCGAGCAGCTCGAACACCGCCGACTGCATCGCCGAGTTGTGGATGCGGATCGAACCGCCGCCGATCTCGTTGCCGTTGAGCACCATGTCGTAGCCGCGCGAGACAGCGGTCTTCGCATTCGCGCGCAGGTCGGCGACGTCGTCGACCGCCGGCGCGGTGAACGGGTGGTGCAGCGCGACGTAGCGCCTCTCTTCCTCGTCCCACTCGAACATCGGGAAGTCGGTGACCCACAGCGGCGCCCAGCCCTCCTGGATGAGGTTCAAGTCCTTGCCGAGCTTGAGGCGCAGCGCGCCCATGAAGTCCGACGCGGTCTTGTAGGTTGCCGCGCCGAAGAAGATCAGGTCGTCGCTCTGCGCACCGGTCATTTGGATGATCGATGCCAGCGTGGCGTCGTCGAGAAACTTGGCGATCGGCGAGTTGATGCCCTCTCGACCCTTCGCTGCGTCCTCGACCTTCATCCACGCCAGGCCCTTGGCGCCGTACTTGGCCGCGTGCGCGGCGTAGTCGTCGATCTGCTTGCGCGACAGGGTCGCGGCGGCGGGCACGCGCAACGCGACCACGCGGCCGTCGGCGTGGTTGGCCCAGTCGGTGAACACCTTGAACTCGCAGCCCTTGACCAGCTGCGCGATGTCGGTGAACTCCATCGCGATGCGCAGGTCCGGCTTGTCCGAACCGTAGCGGCGCATTGCCTCGGCGTAGCTCATGCGCGGGAACTCGCTGGCCAGCTCCACGTCCATCACCTCGCGGAACACGGTGCGGATCATCTCCTCGGTGGTGTCCTGCACGTCGCGCTCGGAGACCCAGGCGAATTCCATGTCGAGCTGGGTGAATTCGAGCTGGCGGTCGGCGCGCAGGGCCTCGTCGCGGAAGCAGCGCGCGATCTGGTAGTAACGGTCGAAGCCGGCCACCATCAGGATCTGCTTGAACAGCTGCGGCGACTGCGGCAGCGCGTAGAACTCGCCCTCGTGCATGCGCGCGGGCACCAGGAAGTCGCGCGCGCCCTCGGGCGTGGCCTTGGTCAGGATCGGCGTTTCAATATCTTGGAAATCACGTGCGTCGAGCCAGCGGCGCAGTGCCTGCACAAGCTTGATGCGGGTGCGCATCTTGCGTTGCATGTCGGGGGTGCGCAGGTCGAGGTAGCGGTACTTGAGGCGGATGTCCTCGCCGGCGTTCTCGTGGGCGTGGAACGGCAGCGGCTCGGCCTTGTTGAGCAGCTCGATTTTCGTCGCGACGATTTCGACCTGGCCGGTCTTGAGCTTGTCGTTGACCGCCTGGCGCTTGCGCACCACGCCGGTGATGCGCAGGCAATCCTCGTAACCCACGTGCGCGGCCGCGGCGACCACCTCGGCATTGCCTTCGGCCTTCGCATCGGGCTCGGCCACGATCTGCACGATGCCCTCGTGGTCGCGCAGGTCGATGAAGCACAGGCCGCCGAGGTTGCGGGCGACGTCGGCCCAGCCGCACAGGGTGACGGTCTGGCCGATCAGCGCCTCGTCGATCAGGCCGCAGAAATGGGTACGCATGAAAACTCCGGAGTCAGGCAGGCAAGGCCGGCGGGGTCGGCTTGGGAAAAGTGGCGGCCGCAGCTGGGCAGTCGCGTTACGCCGCAGACGAAGCTACGACGTTTCTTCGGCCTTTCGCGGCCGGAGAGTCGCACTATGTTAACGGCTACGGCGGAGAGGTTCCGGGCGGGTGCGCGACAGCGGCCCACCCGAGCCGGGGGTCGCGCGCGCTTCCGCGCCACCCAGCGGCAACGCGGCGCTCGTCGGGGCCGCCGGCCACACCGGCGCCAGGCCGACGTGAACGGTAGCCACGTCCATCACGCCTGCATGCCATCCCCGCGCCCAACCTGAGCCCGCCGTAGCTGCGGGCATCGGATCACTCAAGGTCCGGCGTTGCCGGCCGTTGACGAGGGTACGCCGCACGGTCGAGATAACTGGAAGGGCGCGCAGGCAGCGGCGCGCCCCAACCGGAGATCGCAGGCCCCTGCATCGAGGCGGCCAGCCGCAACCGCGGCATGCTGAGGAGGACCGAATGACGACATCGTCCAAGCACCGGTCATGGGCCACGTTCGCGGCTGCGCTGCTGGTGGGACTCTCCATCCCCGCGGTCGCGCACTACGGCCAGGGCGAGGCCGCTCGCATTGTCCCGGCCACGGGCAGCGCCCAGCCCGGTTACCCGCAGTGGCATGCCGGTGCCGCCGGCGGGCGCATGCGTGTGGGCCTGACCTTGATCGCCGAACCGACCGAATCGCCACTGCCGGACCCGGCGAGCCTGGATTTCCCGGCCACGTCGCGGGCGATCCGCTGCGAGAGCGAGGGCCAGCGCTACCGCGAATGCCGCACGCCGTTCCGCGGCCCGGTGACGCTCGCGCGCGAGGTCTCCGGCACCCGCTGCGTCGAAGACGAGAACTGGGGCTGGCGCGAGGGTGCGGTCTGGGTAGACCGTGGCTGCGCCGCGGTGTTCCTGCGGATCGGCGAGGGCTGACAGACCGGCCGCGTCGAGCACCCAGTCGGTGCTGGCCACCGAAGTCACGCGCGCGCAGGTCCGGCCCTGGAAGCGGACCCTCCGACCGACCAACGCACGGTCGCGCTGCCTTGTGGCCGACACCGCAACGGCGGTGCCGCCGCATCACTCAGCCCGCCGGGCCGACGGCGCAACGTCAGAAAAACACGCGCCGTTGACGGCCATTTGGGACTACTGACCCGGTCGCGCCCTGCCACCGGCGCGCCTCATCCCACGCCCGTCCACGCACCCGGGGAAAGGCCATGAACACGCTGCTGAAACCGCTGCTGCTGGGGTTGTGCCTGGCCGCCCTCGCCGGACCCGCCACCGCCCAGCAGCGCCCCTACGCGCCCGAGGAGCTGCGCAGCCTGTCGTACAACGACCAGGTGCGGGTGATCAGCCTGGAATACCAGGAACAGTCGCGCGGCCGCCGCATCCCGCAGGACCAGCTGCGCTTCTACACCGACCAGGTCAACCGCTCCAACTGGGGCTTCAGCCAGGTGCGGGCCGACATCGCCCAGTCGCTCGGGCTCGGCGGCGGCGTGCCGCCACCGTACGGCGGCCAGGGCTTCCGCTGCGACAGCACCGGCAACGACGCGCGCCGCTGCCCGACGCCGTGGCGCGGGCCGTCGGTGATGGTGCGCCAGGTCTCCAACAGCCCGTGCATCGAGGGCCGCAGCTGGTCCTCGCAGGACGGCCAAGTCACGGTCTGGAAGGGCTGCCGCGCCGAGTTCGCCGCCGCCGGCTCGATCTACCCGGAGCCGGGCTACCCGGAACCCGGCTTCCCCGGTGGCAACACGGTCCGCTGCGAAAGCACCGACAACCGCGCGCGCACCTGCCAAGTGCCGTGGTGGGGACCGTCGCGGCTGTCGCGGCAGCTGTCCAAGGCCGAATGCCGCGAGGGCTACAGCTGGCAAGCGCAGCGTGGCCAGATGTACGTCGACCACGGCTGCCGCGCCGAGTTCATGCCCGGTCGCGGCAGTGACTGGGGTGACCCGATCGGCGACCGCGCCATCACCTGCGCCAGCGTCGACAACCGCTCGGTAACCTGCCCGTGGCCGCCCGGCTACGGGATGCCGCGCCTGCTCGAACAGCTCTCGCGCCAGCCCTGCATCCAGGGCCAGACCTGGGGCATCGGCTCGCGCACCGCGATCTGGGTCAGCCGCGGCTGCCGCGGGCGGTTTGGTAACTGAGCGCGGTCCGAGGGGCCGTGCTGACAATCGAACCCGTCTCGTCAGCCTAGCGGAGACGTTGATCCGCCGGCGCGGCCGAAAGCCTTGCGGCGTGGGGCCAGCCAGCCCTTACCTCGCGCGGTGCGGCGTCTGGTGCTTCGTCCGCGCAATGAACTCGGCACGCGCCGGGTTTGACGCAGCGTCGGTCGCGCTCAGGCGGTACCCGCCGCCGGCTTGGTGGCCGCGGGCGTCGAGGCGGGTTTGGCCGCCGGTTCGGCGTTCTTCTCGGCAGGCTTGCTGTCGGCCGGCTTCGATTCGGATGCGGACGGCGTCGCCCCGCCCTCGCCGGCCAGGTTGCGCTTCTTGTCGCCGTCCTTCTTGAAGTCGGTCTCGTACCAGCCGCCGCCGGACAGGCGGAACTGCGGCGCGGTCAGCTGGCGGCGGATCCTTTCGGCCGCGCCACAGTCGGGGCAGTCGCTCGGATCGGCGTCGGACAGCTTCTGCAGACGGTCGAAAGAATGGCCGCAGGCATCGCATTCAAAGGCATAGATCGGCATGGCAGGAGGCTCAAGGACGGCATGGGGCTGCGCGACAGGATGGGGTCGCGGTGAGTCGAATCAAGGGGTTAGCGATCAGGCAGCGTCGTACAGCGCCAGGAACTCGGCTTCGGCGGCGGCCAGCTCGATCGCCACCGCGTCGCGCTGGCGGGCCAGGTCGGCGGCGTTGTCGCGGCCGCCGGCGTAACGGTCGGGGTCGGCCAGGTCCATGTCGAGGGTGTGCAGCTTCGATTCCAGCTCGGCAACGCGGGCCTCGGCCTGCGCCAGCTTGTGCGGGTTGGCCTTGCGCGCCTTCGTCGGCGCACTCGCCGCGACCACCGCCGAGGCGGCGGCGACCACGGCCTTGGCCGCGCCCTTGCCGTCGTTGGAGTTGTCGCGGCTGCGCAGCCAGATCGCGTAGGCATCGAGGTCGCCGTCGAACGGCTGGGCGACGCCGTCGGCGACGCGCCAGAACGTGTCGCAGACCAGGCCGATCAGGTGCCGGTCGTGCGAGACCAGCACGATCGCGCCCTCGAACTCGGCCAGCGCCTCGGCCAGCGCCTCGCGCATGTCGAGGTCAAGGTGGTTGGTCGGCTCGTCGAGCAGCAGCACGTTCGGCTTCAGCCACGCGATCATCGCCAGCGCCAGGCGCGCGCGCTCGCCGCCGGAGAACACGTCGACCTTCTCGAACGCGCGGTCGCCGGGGAAATTCCACTTGCCGAGGAAGTCGCGCAGCTGCTGGGTGGCGACGCCCGGGGCGAGGTCGGCAAGGTGGTCGATCGCGGTCGCGCCTTCGCGCAGCGATTCGACCGTGTGCTGGGCGAAGTAGCCGATGCGCAGGTCGGGGTGGCCGTTGCGCTCGCCGGTCAGCAGGGCGAGGTCGCCGACCAGCGACTTGACCAGCGTCGACTTGCCGGCGCCGTTCGGGCCGAGCAAGGCCACGCGGTCGCCGGCTTCGAGAATGAAGCCGACATTGTCGAGCACGGTGTGCTGGCCGTAGCCGCAATCGGCCTCGGTCAGGCGCAGCAAGGCATTGGGGATCTTGCTGGAAGCCGGGAACTCGATCCGCAGCGCGCGCTCGGCGCGCACCGCCTCGGTGCCGGCCATCTTCGCCAGGCGCTTGACCCGCGACTGCGCCTGCTTGGCCTTGGCGGCGCTGGCGCTGAAGCGGTCGATGAAGCTCTGCAGGTGCGCGCGCTCGGCCTGCGCCTTCTCGTGGGTGATCTGCTGCAGGCGCAGGTGTTCGGCGCGCTGCCTTTCGAACGCGGTGTAGTCGCCGGCGTAGAGCTTGGCCTTGCCGTCGTGCAGGTGCAGGGTGTGGGTGGTGACCTCGTCGAGGAACTCGCGGTCGTGCGAGATCAGCATCAAGGTGCCCGGGTACTTGAGCAGCCACTGCTCCAGCCACAGCACCGCGTCGAGGTCGAGGTGGTTGGTCGGCTCGTCGAGCAGCAACAAGTCCGACGGCGTCATCAGCGCGCGCGCCAGGTTCAGGCGCACGCGCCAGCCGCCGGAGAACTCCTTGACCGCGCGCTCGTGGGTGTCGGGCGAGAAGCCCAGGCCGTGCAGCAGCTTGCCGGCGCGTGCGGTGGCGTCGTAGCCGTTGAGCTCCTCGAGCCGGTGGTGGCATTCGGCCACCGCTTCCCAGTCCTCGCGCTCGACCGCGGCGCGCTCGGCCATCAGCACCGAATGCACCTGGGCGTCGCCGGACAGCACGAAGTCGAGCGCGGGGTCGTCGAGCGCCGGGGTTTCCTGGGCGACGGCGGCCATGCGCACGCGGCTGGGCATGTCGAGGTTGCCGACATCGGACTCCAGCTCGCCCTGCACCGCGGCGAACAGCGACGACTTGCCGGTGCCGTTGCGGCCGATGACGCCGACCCGCCAGCCGGCTTGCAGGGTCAGGTCGACTTTGGACAGGAGCAGGCGTTCGCCGCGCCGGAGGGCGAAATCACGGAAAGCAATCATGCCGCCATTGTACGGGGCCACGCGCCCATCGCCGCGCTGCTGGCTTGCATCTGTCGGCTTCGGTCGACATTCTGGTCGGCCCCATCCATCAGGAGACCCGATGCATCACACGTCCCTGATCGCGATCCTGGTGGGCGGCTTCGTGCTCGCGTTCATCTTCGGCGCGCTGGCCCAGCGCCTACGGCTGTCGCCGCTGGTCGGTTACCTGATTGCGGGCGTGGTCGCCGGGCCGTTCACGCCCGGCTTCGTCGGCGACCAGACCCTGGCCCCGCAGCTGGCCGAGATCGGCGTGATCCTGCTGATGTTCGGGGTCGGCCTGCATTTCTCGATGAAGGACCTGCTGTCGGTCAAGGCGATCGCGGTGCCCGGCGCGCTGCTGCAGATCGCAGTGGCGACCTTGATGGGCTGGGGACTGGCGCGCACGTTCGGCTGGTCGCACGGGGCTGGGATCGTGTTCGGCCTGGCGCTGTCGGTGGCTAGCACCGTGGTGGTGCTGCGCGCGCTGGAGGAGCGGCGGCTGGTCGACACCGACAAGGGCCGGATCGCGGTCGGTTGGCTGATCGTCGAGGACCTGGCGATGGTGCTGGCGCTGGTGCTGCTGCCGACCCTGGCCGGGATGCTCAACGGCGAAGGCGGCGACGCCACGCAGATCTGGACCGCGCTGCTCGCCACGTTCGCCAAGGTCGGTGCGTTCATCGCGCTGATGCTGATCGTCGGCCGGCGCGCGGTGCCGTGGCTGCTCGAGCGCGTCGCCGGCACCGGCTCGCGCGAGCTGTTCACGCTGTGCGTGCTGGCGATCGCGCTGGGCGTCGCGTTCGGCTCGGCGGAGCTGTTCGGGGTGTCGTTCGCGCTGGGCGCGTTCTTCGCCGGGCTGCTGCTCAACGAGTCGGAGTTCAGCCACCAGGCCGCGAACGAGACCTTGCCGCTGCGCGATGCGTTCGCGGTGCTGTTCTTCGTCTCGGTCGGCATGCTGTTCGACCCGATGATCCTGGTCGAGCGGCCGCTGCAGGTGCTGGCGACGTTCGCGATCATCGTGCTCGGCAACGGCATGGTCGCGTGGACGGTCGCGCGCGCATTCGGCAAGGCCAGCGCGACCGCGCTGCTGCTGGCGATCGCGTTGTCGCAGATCGGCGAGTTCTCGTTCATCCTCGCCGGCCTCGGCGTGCAGCTGCAGGTGCTGCCCAAGCTTGGCCAGGACCTGATCCTGGCAGGCGCGCTGCTGTCGATCATGGTCAACCCGCTGCTGTTCGCCTGGCTGGACAAGCGCCGCGCGCGCGAGGCCAAGGCCGTCCAGGACCAGGCCGATGTCGACGCGCCGCAGCTGCCCGAGGGGATCACCCACCACGTGATCCAGATCGGTTACGGCCGGGTCGGCAGCGAACTGGCGCGGCTGCTGACCGCGCAGGGCGTGCCGCTGGTGGTGATCGATGCCGAGGACGCGCTGGTCGCGCGCGCGCGCGCCGCCGGCCTGCCGGCGATCCGCGGCAATGCGGTCAACGAGCGCGTGCTGCGCGAGGCGCTCCCGGAGCGCGCGAGCACGGTGATGGTGGCCATTCCCAATGCGCTGGAAGCCGGCGAGATCGTCGCCACGCTGCGCCAGATCAACCCGGCGCTGAGCATCGTCGCGCGCGGCCACAGCGACCTCGAGGTCAAACACCTGCTCGAGCACGGCGCCGACGCGGCGGTGATGGCCGAGCGCGAACTGGCGCACAGCCTGGCCGAGATGGTCATGGCGACGCCGCCGCACCGCGGCACGCGGCGCCTGCCGCCCGCGGTCGCGATCTGATCCCGCCCCCCCACGCCCACGCACCGGACCCCCATGCCAACCCACGACGACCCCAGCGACGCCCTGCAACTGACCGCGGTCGAAGCGCGCATCGTCGCCAGCCTGGTCGAGAAGGAAGCGACCACGCCCGACACCTACCCGCTCACGCTCAACGCGATCGTGCTGGCCTGCAACCAGAAGACCGCGCGCGAGCCGTTCCTGCAGCTGGAACCGGGCGAGGTGGGCCACGCGCTGCGCCAGCTGGAGAGCCGCGGCTGGGTGAAGTCGCAGCATGCCGCGCGCGCCGACCGCTACAGCCATCGCGTCGAAGCCCGGCTCGACCTCAGCCGCGCCCACACCGCGCTGCTGGCGCTGCTGATGCTGCGCGGACCGCAGACCGCGAACGAACTGCTGGCGCGCAGCGAGCGGCTGGCGAAGTTCGATTCGCTCGCCGACCTGCAGTACGCGCTGGAACGCCTGTCGCATCGCGACCCGGCGCTGGTGCGGCAGCTGCCGCGGCAAGGCGGGCGACGCGAGGACCGCTACGCCCACCTGCTCAGCGGCGAGCCAACCTACGTGGCGCCGGCGGCGAGCGCGACCGCGGCGACGGCCGCTTCGGCCGGCGCGCTGGGCGAACGGGTCGCCGCGCTCGAAGCGCGGCTGGCGGACCTGGAGTCGCGACTGGACGCGGCGGGCATCGCACCCGCCTCCGACTGAGCCTCGGCCGGCTGCTGCCCTGAAGCGAGCGCGGGCAACCCGCCGACCAGACAAGCGCGCTGCGCGCGGATTCGGATCTGCCGGACCTCTGCGCGCGCGCCACGATCAGCGCGTTCCGGCGCGGAACTCGGTTTGACACTACGTCAAAATTGCGTTAATCGGGATCGACCGCAACTGCGGCCGCCCCCGGAGAGTCCCGCATGATGCTCACGCCGTTGCGCCTGGCCATACTGATCGCGCTCGCCGCGCCCGCCGCCCTCGCCCAGACCGCGCCGCCCCCGCCTCGCGCCGATGCCACCACGCTCGACCAGTTGATCGTCACCGGTACCCGCGTCACCGACCGCACCGTCGCCGAGTCGACCGCACCGATCGACATCATCACCCCGGAGGTATTGCAGGCCACCGGCACCACCGAACTGGCGACCGCGCTGACCCGCGCGTTGCCGTCGCTGAACTTCCCGCGCGTGGCGATCGCCGACGGCACCGATGCGACCCGTCCGGCGCAGCTGCGCGGCCTCGCCCCCGATCACGTGCTGGTGCTGGTCAACGGCAAGCGCTACCACCCCGGCGCGCTGGTCAACGTCAACGGCACCCAGGGCCGCAGCTCGGCGCCGGTCGACCTCAACACGATCCCGGTATCGGCGATCGCGCGCGTCGAGGTACTGCGCGACGGTGCCTCGGCCCAGTACGGCTCCGATGCGATCGCCGGCGTGATCAACATCGTGCTGAAAAGCAG
This sequence comes from Lysobacter koreensis, assembly GCF_042677045.1. Lineage (NCBI taxonomy): Bacteria > Pseudomonadati > Pseudomonadota > Gammaproteobacteria > Lysobacterales > Lysobacteraceae > Lysobacter > Lysobacter koreensis. The sequence continues at coordinate 500,828 of NZ_JBHTIH010000003.1, read as the reverse complement.
CGACAGCGGCGGCAACGTCGGGGTGCGCTACGGCCAGTACAGCGCCGGCGACGGCAAGCAGTACAGCGCGCTCGCCGACGCCGGCTTCAAGCTCGGCGCGGACGGCTTCGTGCACCTGGCCGTGCAGGGCGACCAGCAGGACAACACCAACCGCGCGCGACCGTTCATCGGCACGCCGACGGCAAGCTCGGCGCCGCTCGGCCGGGTGGTGGAGCGCTTCGGCGAACCGGCGGTCGACAGCTACTCGGGCAGCTACAACGCCGGCTACACGGTCGACGACGTGCTGAACCTGTACTCCTACGGCATCCACACCAAGCGCGACACCGTCTCCAACGGCTTCTTCCGCCCGGCCGGCGCCGGCAGCAACATCCGCTCGATCTATCCCGACGGCTTCCTGCCGCTGATCAACAACGTCTCGACCGACTACGGCTTCGTCGGCGGCCTGAAGGCGACCACCGCTGGCGGCACCCAGTTCGACTTCAGCTACACCTACGGTTCGAACGAGCTGACGTTCGACGTCAAGAACACCCTCAACCGCAGCCTCGGCCCGACCTCGCCGACGCAATTCTTCGCCGGCGCGCTGGAGGTCCGGCAGCACATCCTCAACTTCGATTTCACGAAACCGCTCGACTGGGGCCTGGCGTATCCGCTCACGCTGTCGTATGGCGCCGAGTGGCGCGGCGACACCTTCGAACAATCTCCCGGTGAGCCGCTGTCGTTCGCCAACGGTGGCGTGCTCGCTCCCGGCGAGACCGCGCCGCGGCCGGGCGCCCAGGTGTTCTCCGGGTTCCGGCCCGCCGACGGTGGCAAGTTCGACCGCCATAACCTGTCGTTCTACGCCGGCCTGGAGGCCGATCTCACCGACAAGCTGTCGGCCGGCATCGCCGCGCGCTACGAGGACTACAGCGACTTCGGCGACACCACCACCGGCAAGCTGACCGCGCGCTACGCGTTCACCGACGCGGTCGCGCTGCGCGGCACCGTGTCGACCGGCTTCCACGCGCCGTCGCTGCAGCAGCAGTTCTTCCAGTCGACCGCGACCAACTTCATCGCCGTTCCCGGGCAAGGCCTGCAGCCGTTCGACATCGCGACGTTCCGGGTCAACAACCCGGCCGCGATCGCGCTGGGTGCCGAGCCGCTGCGCCCGGAGGAGTCGACCAACTACAGCCTGGGCCTGGTGCTGCAACCGATCGACCGGATGTACATCACGATCGACGCGTACCGGATCGAGATGGAGGACCGCATCTCGCTGTCGGAGAACCTGATCAGCGCCGCGGTGCGCAACTTCCTCAACTCGCCCGCGATCGGCCTGATCGGCGTCGGCGGCGGCCGCTACTTCACCAACGCGATCGACACCACCACCGACGGCATCGACGTGGTCGGCACCTACGGCTGGGCGCTCGGCGCGGGCAGCCTCGACCTCACGGTCGGCTACAACTACAACAAGACCACCATCGACCGGGTCGCACCGAATCCGGCCGCGCTGGCCGCGATCGACCCCGCCGCGCTGCGTTTCGGCCGGGTCGAGATCGGACGCTTCGAGGTCGGTTCCCCGCGCGACAAGTTCCTGCTCGGCGGCCTGTGGAAGTCCGGCGGCTGGGAGTTCTCGGCCAACGGCACCCGCTATGGCGAGACCACGTTGCGCAACGCCAGCCCGGCGCTGGACCAGACCTTCGCGGCGAAGTGGACGCTCGACCTGGCCGCCACGCTCAGGCTCGACCGCTGGAGCTTCACTCTCGGCGGCGACAACGTGCTCAACGAGTACCCCGACGAGGTGCTGTTCGCGAACTCGCGCGACGGCCAATTGCCGTACGACAGAAGCGCGGTGCCGTTCGGCTTCGGCGGAGCGTTCATGTACGCCAAAGCCGGCTACAAGTGGTGATCGCTGCTTCCTGAGCGGCATGCGCACAAATGGCCCGGGGTTACCGGGCCGTTTTTCTGTCCGCGATCGAGCGCTGCCAGTCAGGCGGTGCGGAACACCAGCTGCCCGCCGTCGGCGTCGACGTGGATGGTGTCGCCGCTGCCGAACTCACCGCCGAGGATCTTCTGCGCCAGCGGGTTCTCCAGCTGGTGCTGGATCGCGCGCTTGAGCGGGCGCGCGCCATAGACCGGGTCGAAGCCGGCATTGCCGAGCAGCGCCAGCGCGTTGTCGGACAGCACCAGCTTGAGGCCGCGTTCGGCCAGGCGCTTGTCCAGGCCGTGCAGCTGGATCCGGGCGATCTGGCGGATCTGCGCTTTGTCGAGCGGATGGAACACGACGATGTCGTCGAGCCGGTTGATGAACTCCGGGCGGAAGTGCGACTGCACCACGCCCATCACCGATGCCTTCATCTGGGTGTAGCCCTCGGCGGTGCCACCGCTGGCCTCGAACATCTCCTGGATCATCTGCGAGCCAAGGTTGGACGTCATCACGATCACCGTGTTGCGGAAATCCACCGTGCGGCCCTGGCCATCGGTGAGGCGGCCGTCGTCGAGCACCTGCAGCAGGATGTTGAACACGTCCGGGTGCGCCTTCTCGACCTCGTCGAGCAGGATCACGCTGTACGGGCGGCGGCGCACCGCTTCGGTGAGGTAGCCGCCCTCCTCGTAGCCGACGTAGCCCGGCGGCGCGCCGACCAGGCGGCTGACCGCGTGCTTCTCCATGAACTCGCTCATGTCGATCCGTACCATCGCGTCGGTCGAGTCGAACAGGAACTCGGCCAGCGCCTTGCACAGCTCGGTCTTGCCGACGCCGGTCGGGCCCAGGAACAGGAAGCTGCCCGACGGCCGGTTCGGATCCGACAGGCCCGCGCGCGAACGCCGCACCGCGTCGGACACGACCTTGATCGCCTCGTCCTGGCCGACCACGCGGTCGTGCAGCTGCGCTTCCATCTTCAGCAGTTTCTCGCGCTCGCCTTCGAGCATCTTCGACACCGGGATGCCGGTCCAGCGCGCGACGACCTCGGCGATTTCCTCGGCGGTGACCTTGTCCTGCAGCAGGGTAAAGCCGCGGGTCTCGACTTCCTGAGCGGCCTTGAGCTGCTTCTCCAGTTCCGGCAGCGCGCCGTACTGCAGCTCGCTCATGCGCGCGAAATCCTGCTTGCGCTGCGCCGCCTCGAGCTCCAGCCGCGCTTGCTCGATCTGCTCCTTGATCCGGGTGGCGCCGTGCAGCATCGCCTTCTCCGACTTCCAGACTTCCTCCAGGTCGTTGAACGCGCGCTCCAGCACGGCGATCTCGGCTTCGAGGTCGGCCAGGCGCTGCTTCGATTCGGCGTCCTTCTCCTTCTTCAGCGCCTCGCGCTGGATCTTGAGCTGGATCAGCCGGCGTTCCTTGCGGTCGAGCTCCTCGGGCTTGGAGTCGATCTCCATGCGGATGCGCGAGGCGGCCTCGTCCATCAGGTCGATGGCCTTGTCGGGCAGCTGGCGGTCGGCGATGTAGCGGTGCGACAGCGTCGCCGCGGCGACGATCGCCGGGTCGGTGATCTCGACGCCGTGATGCACGGCGTAGCGCTCCTTGAGGCCACGCAGGATCGCGATGGTGTCCTCGACCGACGGCTCGCCGACGAACACCTTCTGGAAGCGACGCTCGAGCGCGGCGTCCTTCTCGACGTACTTGCGGTACTCGTCCAGCGTGGTCGCGCCGATGCAGTGCAGCTCGCCGCGCGCCAACGCCGGCTTCAGCATGTTGCCGGCATCCATCGAGCCTTCGGCTTTCCCCGCACCGACCATCGTGTGCAGCTCGTCGATGAACAGGATGACGTTGCCTTCCTGCTTGGCCAGGTCGCTGAGCACGGCCTTGAGCCGCTCCTCGAACTCGCCCCGGAACTTGGCGCCGGCGATCAGCGCGCCCATGTCGAGCGACAGCACGCGGCGGCCGCGCAGGCCTTCGGGCACCTCGTTGTTGATGATGCGCTGGGCCAGGCCTTCGACGATCGCGGTCTTGCCCACGCCCGGCTCGCCGATCAGCACCGGGTTGTTCTTGGTACGCCGCTGCAGCACCTGGATCGTGCGGCGGATCTCCTCGTCGCGGCCGATCACCGGGTCGAGCTTGCCCGACTCGGCGCGCGCGGTCAGGTCGATCGTGTACTTCTCCAGCGCCTGGCGCTGTTCCTCTGCATTCTCGGATTGCACGCTCTCGCCTCCACGGATCTTCTCGATGGCCGTCTCGATGCGCGCCTTGTCGGCGCCGGCCGCCTTCAGCGCGCGGCCGGCATCGCCGCCGTCGTCGAGCGCGGACAGCACGAACAACTCGCTCGCAATGAAGGCGTCGCCGCGCTGCTGGGCGAGCTTGTCGGTGACGTTGAGCAGCCGCGCCAAGTCGTTGCCGACGCTGACGCTGCCGGCCTGCCCCGACACCTTCGGCAGCTTCTCCAGCGCTTCGCCCAGGCGCTCGCGCAACAGCGGCACGTTGACGCCGGCCTGCGCCAACAGCGGCCGGGTGCTGCCACCGGTCTGGTCGAGCAGCGCGACCAGCAGGTGCGCCGGCTCGATGACGCTGTGGTCGCGTCCGACCGCGAGCGACTGCGCGTCGGCGAGCGCCTGCTGGAAGCGCGAGGTGAGTTTGTCCATCCGCATCGGAAGTCCTCGGGTGCGTGTGCAAGGAGTGCGCGGCCCGGCCGCGATGCTTCGAAGATGCGGTTGGCACCGGACGATTCAAGCCTCGCACGACGGTCGTTCAGGCGACGTCGAAGTGTGATTGGGCGCTAGCGCCATCGACGTCGGAAAGCGTGGTTTCAGGCCTCGTCGAGCCAGCCATGGTAGTGCACCAGCAGGCCGGCCAGCGGCACTGCCGCGGCGACATCGAAGTGGTAGCGGCCGTGACTCACGTATTCGCGGGCGCGGATGCGCGCGAACCAGCGCGTCGGCAGCGGCACGCCCAACGCGCGCACGCGCTCGACCTGCCAGGTGATCGCGCCGTCCACGACCTGCAAGCGGAAGCCGAACGTGACCAGCCCCAGCCGTTCGCACAGCAGGCCGTCGCGTGCCCACAGCCGCGAACGCATCGCGCGTGCGGCGAACACCCGCGTCCAGCGCTCGCACCCGGCCCCGGCGACGATCTCGACCTTGATCGGGCCACGGCCCGCGCGCGGCAGCCCGGTGGCCGCGGCGCATAGCCACGCGAGCAGGCCGCGGCCGCGGTCGACTTCGACCTTGCCGTGGTAGCGGTGGCGTCCGTGGCGCGCATGCAGCGCCTGCAGGCCCGGCGCAAGCGTGTCGAACTGCGCGCCGAGCAACTGCCGATAGAGCGTCGGCGGGTTCGCGTCGGCCGGCGTCGATTTCACGCCCGTTGGGCCGGCTCGATCCACACCAGCGACGCCATGCGCCCGGTGCGCTGGTCGCGGCGGTGCGAGTAGAAGCGTTGCGGGTCGGAGATCGTGCACAGGCCACCGCCGTGGATGTGCGCGTCGGACAAGCCGGCAGCGATCAGGCGGCGGCGCGCGAGCGCGTACAGGTCGACGCGCCAGTGGTGCGGTCGGGTGCTGACGAAGGCGCTGGCGGCGCTCCAGTCGCGCGCGACGAACGCATCGAAGACCTCGACCCCGACTTCGTAACGCTGCGGGCCGGCGGCCGGACCGAGCCAGGCGAGCACGCGCGACGGAGGCGTGCGCATCGCCGCGACGGTTGCTTCGAGCACGCCGGCGGCGAGGCCGCGCCAGCCCGCATGCGCTGCCGCGACTTCGCTGCCGTCGTCGGCGCACAGCAGCACCGGCAGACAGTCGGCGGTGAGGATCGCGAGCACGCTGCCTGGCGTCGAAGTGACGCTGGCGTCGGCTTCTGGCTCGTGCGAACTGGCCATCCCGTCGAATCTCTCGACCGCCACCCCATGCACCTGCCGCAACCAATGCGGCATCCCCGGCAACCGCGCGTGTTCCACGAGCAACGCGCGGTTGTGTTCGACCGTGTCCGGATCGTCGCCGCTGGCCGCGTAGCGGTTGCCCAGGTTGAAGTGGTCGAACGGCGCCGCCGATTCGCCGAGGCCGTGCCGCAGCGTGGTGAACGCGCGCACCGACGCAGGCGCCGGCCAGTCCGCATCCAGCCACGCCGTCGTCATCGCCTAGCGCGCCTTCTCGGCCGCGGCCTGGCTGTCGGCACGCAGCGTGGCGACCAGTTGCAGCATGTCGGCCGGCACCGCGGCGGTGCAGCGCACCGGCTCGCCGGTGACCGGGTGCGCGAACTCCAGCGTCTCGGCGTGCAGCGCCTGGCGCTTGAAGCCGCGCAGCGCCTCGACCAGTTCGGTGGTCGCGCCCTTGGGCAGCTTGAGCGGGCCGCCGTACATCGGATCGCCGACGATCGGGTGCTTGAGGTGCGCCATGTGCACGCGGATCTGGTGGGTGCGGCCGGTCTCGAGCCGGCATTCGAGCAGCGTGTGCGCGCGGAAGCGCTCACGCAGGCGGTAGTGGGTGACCGCGTCGCGGCCGTCTTCGCGCACCGCCATGCGGATGCGGTCGCGCGGGTGGCGGTCGATCGGCAGGTTGGCGGTGCCGCCGGATACCAGCGCGCCGACCACCACCGCCAGGTACTGGCGGTGGACTTCGCGCGAGGACAGTTGCTCGACCAGCGCGGTGTGCGCCGGCAACGTGCGCGCCACCACCATCACCCCGGAGGTGTCCTTGTCGAGGCGGTGGACGATGCCGGCGCGCGGCAGCGCGTTCAACGCCGGGTCGCGGTGCAGCAGCGCGTTGACCAGGGTCCCGGCCGGGTTGCCGGCGCCCGGGTGCACCACCAGCCCGGCAGGCTTGTCGATGACGAACACGTGCGCATCCTCGTACAGCACGTGCAGCGGGATGTCCTCGGGCTCGGAGTGGGTCTGGATGTCGAGAACCACGCTCAGCGTCAGCGTCTCGCCGCCGCGCACCGGGTCGCGCGGGCGGGCGACGTGGCCGTCGAGCAGAGCGTCGCCGGATTTGATCCACGCCGACAGCCGCGAGCGCGAGTAGTCCGGGAACAGCTCGGCCAGTACCGCATCGAAACGGCGGCCGGCACTGGAATCCGGGACGATGGCTTGGAGGGGGATCACGGTGTCGTTCATCAGGGAGGCAGGAGCCAGTTCATTAAGGGGGGCGACAGCACCGGGACTGCTATTATCGGCGCTTCGTGCCCCTGGCGCCCGTCGAACCCTGCCATGACCCACCGTTTCGCCTCGCTGCGCCCCCGGAACACCCCCGCGAACCTCCCCGCGCACGCGCGTTTGCTGGCCCTGCTGCTGGTCATCGTCGTCGCCGGCAGCGGCTGCGCCCGCTTCGGCAAGATGTTCAAGGACAAGGACGCGGACGAAGGCCAGCCGGTCGAGCAGATCTACGCCAAGGCCCACCGCTCGATGACCAACGGCAACTGGTCGGCCGCCGAGACCAGCTTCAAGCGCCTGGTCGCGCAGTACCCGTACGGCCCCTACACCGAGCAGGCGCTGGTCGAGACCGCGTACGCCCAGTACAAAGCCGGCAAGCACGAGGACGCGATCAGCAGCATCGACCGCTTCATCCGCACCTACCCTACCCACCGCAACACCTCGTACATGTACTACCTGCGTGGCCTGTCGAACTCGAGCCGCGACACGGTGTTCCTGCAGAAGGCCTGGCGCCTGGATGCCAGCCGCCGCGACCTGGCCACGCCGACCCAGGCGTACAACGACTTCTCGATCGTCGCCGAGCGTTACCCGAACAGCCGCTACGCCGCCGATGCGCGCAACCGCATGATCGCGCTGCGCAACATGTTCGCCCGCCATGAGCTCGAAACCGCGCTGTACTACCTGCGCCGCGGCGCGAACGTGGCCGCGGCCGACCGCGCCAAGTACCTGCTGGAGACCTACCCGCAGAGCGAGCACCAGAACGACGCCGTCGCAACGATGGCCGCCGCCTACGCCGCGCTCGGCAACGAGACCCTGGCCGCCGACGCCAAGCGCGTGCTGCAGCAGAACGAGCCGAACCACCCGTACCTGGCCGGCAACTGGCCCGACTACCCGAGCAACTGGCGCAAGCTCAACCCGTTCGCGGGCGAGAAGTCGGCGCTGGACAACGATTAAGTCGTCGTCGCACTTCCCAGTAGAAACGCCGCCCTCGGGCGGCGTTTTTTGTTTCAGCCGCAGAACTCGCCCGGAGGCATTTCCGGACTAGTCGCCGCCGCCATCACCGCAACCCCCATCGGAATCCGCCGCGCAGCCGCTGTCGCCACGGCTCCAGTCGCTGCAATCGCCCATGGTCCCGGACGGCCTGTCGGCGGCCCCTACGGAGGAATCGCGACTGGGCTGTTGGCGGGCGCTTGCGCGCGACGCGCGGATGATGGCCCACAAAGCCGCCACCAGCACCGCCGTTCCGATCAGCCATTCCATCGCGGGCCTGCCTACGCCTTGTAGCCGTTGCTGATCGGGTATCGACGCTCGCGGCCGAACGCCCGCCGCGACACTTTCGGCCCCGGCGCGGCCTGGTGGCGCTTCCACTCGCTGATTCGCACGAGCCTCAGCACCTGGTCCACGGTCGCCGGATCGAAGCCGGCCTTGACGATCTCGTCGCGTGACTGCTCCTGGTCAACGTGGCGCAGGAGGATCGCGTCGAGCACGTCGTACGGCGGCAGCGAATCCTGGTCCTTCTGGTTGTCGCGCAACTCCGCCGACGGCGGCCGTTCGATCACCGCGACCGGGATGATCGGCTCGCCGGCCATCGCGTTGCGCCAGCGCGCCAGCGCGAACACCTCGGTCTTGTACAGGTCCTTGATCGGCGCGTAGCCGCCGCACATGTCGCCGTAGATGGTCGCGTAGCCGACCGCGTACTCGCTCTTGTTGCCGGTGGTCAGCAGCAGGCCGCCGAACTTGTTGCTTAGCGCCATCAGCAGCGCGCCGCGGGTGCGCGACTGCAGGTTTTCCTCGGTGGTATCAACGGCCTGGCCGGCGAAAGTTTCCGCGAGCGCATCGAGGTAGCCCTGGAATGGCTTTTCGATCGGCAACGTCAGCAAGCGCACGCCCTGGGTCGCGCATTGCTGCGCGGCCAAGTCGTTAGACAGGTCCGCGGTGTAGCGCGACGGCATCCGCACCGCGGTGACGTTCTCGGCGCCCAGCGCATCAACCGCGACTGCCAGCACCAGCGACGAGTCGATGCCACCCGACAGACCGAGCCAGACTTTCTCGAAGCCGTTCTTGCGGCAGTAGTCGCGGGTGCCGCGCACGATCGCGCGCCAGGCCAGGCTGTCGCGGCTTTCGTCATCCTCGGCCGGCCACAGGACCGGCGTGAACACGCGCGCTTCGGCATCGAAATCGGCGACCAACCAATGGTCCTCGAACGCCTTCGCCGCCGGATGCACGCGGCCATCGCCGTCGGCGAGCACCGAGGCGCCATCGAACACCAGCGCGTCCTGCCCGCCGACAACGTTGAGGTAAGCCAGCGCGACTCCGCGGCCATCGACCAAGGTTTCCTGCACGCGCTGCGCCAGCAGGGCGTCGCGCTGGGCGTGCTTGTCGCGTTCGTACGGCGAGGCGTTCGGCACCAGCACCAGCTGGGCGCCCGCCGCCGCGGTGCTGGCCAGCGGCTCGGCGAACCAGAGGTCCTCGCAGATGATCAGGCCCACCTGCACGCCGTTGACCTCGAACACGCAGTCATCGCGATCGGGGTCGACGTCGAAGTAGCGGCGCTCGTCGAATACCGCGTAGTTCGGCAACTCGCGCTTGCGGTAGGTCTGCGCGACGCGGCCGTCGCGCAGCACGCTGGCGGCGTTGTAGACCACCGCGCCGGCGCTCTGCGGCCAGCCGACCACCGCCACGATTCCAGCCACGTCCACGGCGATGGCGTGCAGCGCCGCTTCACAGTCGGCGAGGAAGCCCGGACGGACCAGCAGGTCCTCTGGCGGGTAACCGGACAGTGCGAGTTCGGGGAACAGCACCACGTCGGCCCCGTGCTCGTCGCGCGCCTGCACGATCAGCGCCGCGATGCGTTCGGCGTTGGCCTGCACGGCACCCACTGGGAAATCGAACTGGGCTAGGGCGATGCAAAGGGTCATGCACTTCTCGTCGTCGAAGAAGAACTCAGAGCAGCCGCACGAGGCGGCTCCGCCTGGGAGAAACAAGAAGGGCCGCACAAGGCGGCCCTTCCGGGGGTATTGCCTGCGGCGCTAGCTTACTTCGCGAGCCGCTTCGCGATCGCCGCGCCGAGGTCGCCCGGCGACTTCACCGTGGTGACGCCAGCCGCTTCCATCGCCGCGAACTTGCCCTCGGCCGTACCCGAACCGCCCGAGGCGATCGCACCGGCGTGGCCCATGCGCTTGCCCTTCGGCGCCGAAGCGCCGGCGATGAAGCCCACGACCGGCTTGGTCACGTACTGGCTGATGAACTCCGCCGCTTCTTCCTCGGCCGAACCACCGATCTCGCCGACCATGATGATGCCCTCGGTCTGCGGGTCGTCCTGGAACCACTTCAGCGCGTCGATGAAGTTGGTGCCGTTGATCGGGTCGCCGCCAATACCAATACAGGTGGACTGGCCCAGGCCGACGTCGGTGGTCTGCTTGACCGCTTCGTAGGTCAGCGTGCCCGAGCGCGAGACGATCCCGATCTTGCCCGGCAGGTGGATGTGGCCCGGCATGATGCCGATCTTGCACTCGCCCGGCGTGATCACGCCCGGGCAGTTCGGGCCGACCAGCACGACGTCGTCGAAGCCGTTGAGCACGTTCTTGACGCGCAGCATGTCCAGCACCGGGATGCCCTCGGTGATGCAGACGATGACCTTGATGCCAGCGTCGGCGGCCTCGAGGATCGCGTCGGCCGCGAACGGCGGCGGCACGTAGATCACCGAGGCATCGGCGCCGGTCTCGGCAACCGCATCGGCCACGGTGTTGAACACCGGCAGGCCGAGGTGGACGGTGCCGCCCTTGCCCGGGGTCACGCCGCCGACGACCTTGGTGCCGTAGTCGAGCATCTGCTCGGCGTGGAAGGTGCCCTGCGAGCCGGTGAAGCCCTGGACGATCACCTTGGTGTTCTTGTTGATCAAAACGCTCATGGGTTCGTCCTGTCCTTACTTGCCGGCGGCGGCAGCAACCGCTTTCTTGGCGCCGTCGTTGATGTCGTCGGCCGCGGTGATCGCCAGTCCGGAGTTCTTCAGCAGCTCCTTGCCGGCCTCAACATTCGTGCCTTCCAGGCGCACGATCACCGGCACCTTGACGTCGACTTCCTTGACCGCGGCGATGATGCCCTCGGCGATCATGTCGCAGCGGACGATGCCGCCGAAGATATTGACGAAGATCGCCTTGACCTTGTCCGAGCTGAGGATCAGCTTGAACGCCTCGGTCACGCGCGCCTTGGTGGCGCCGCCGCCGACGTCGAGGAAGTTCGCGGGCGAACCGCCTTCCAGCGAGATCACGTCCATGGTCGCCATCGCCAGGCCGGCACCGTTGACCATGCAGCCGATGTTGCCGTCCATGGTGACGTAATTGAGGTCGTGCTGGCTGGCCAGCACCTCAGTCTCGTCTTCCTGGCGGATGTCGCGCATCGCCACCAGCTCCGGATGGCGGAACGAGGCGTTGTCGTCGGAATCAACCTTGCCGTCGAGCACGGCCAAGTCGCCGTTGGTGAGGATCGCCAGCGGGTTCAGCTCGACCAGCGCTAGGTCCTTCTCCATGAACAGCTTGTACAGGCCGAGCATGATCTTGGTCAGCTGGCCGACCTGCTTGGCGTTGAGGCCCAGCGCGAAGCCCAGGTTGCGGCATTCGAACGCCTGCAGGCCCTGCACGTAGTTGACGTTGAGCGTGTGGATCGCCTCGGGCTTCTCGGCGGCGACCTGCTCGATGTCCATGCCGCCTTCGGCCGAGGCGATGAACGTGATCGACTTGGTCGAGCGGTCCACCAGCACCGACAGGTACAGCTCCTTGGCGATGTCGGTGCCTTCGCACACCAACACCGCGTCGATCGGCAGCTGCACGCCGGCGGTCTGGTAGGTCGCCATCCGCGTGCCCAGCATCGCGGCGGTGTACTGCTTCACCTCGTCGAACGACTTGGCCAGCTTGACGCCACCGGCCTTGCCACGGCCACCGGCGTGGATCTGGGCCTTGACCACCCACAGGTCGCCGGGAATGGTCTTGGCCGCCGCGACGGCCTCGTCGGGCGTGCGGGCGATGACGCCCTTGGGCACCGCAATGCCGTAGTCGGCAAAGAGCTGCTTTGCCTGGTATTCGTGAAAATTCATGCGTCACCGAGGGGAGTGGAAGACGACCCGCGCCGGGTTGCCCATGAAAAGGCCATGGCGCGAGGGGGCCGCATTGTCGCCCATCGCGGCGGCGCGGGCAAAACGCGGAGCCGCCGCGGCCGTGCGGGGCGAGGCGCAAGCCGCCGCTTCGCCGCAGGGCCCAGGGCGTGAACGTGCCTATACTCGCGCCAGCCCGCCGCGCAGGACGCCCGCTTGCCGCTAGAGATCGCCGCCATCGACGTCGCCGAGGCCGACCGCGTGGTCCGCCGCGAGCTTCGCCTCTTCAACCTCTACCGGATCCTGGAAGCGGCGCTGCTGGTGCTGGCGCTGTTCGGGCCACTGGCCGGTTTCCTCGACGAGCCGCGCCACGAACTGTTCGCCCGCTCGCTGGCGATCGCCTACTTCTTCATCGCGATGCTGCTGTTCGCCAGCGGCCGCGGCGGCGACCCGCGCAACGTCGCCCTGGCCGGCATCGCCAGCGACCTGTTCTTCGGCGTGCTGGCGATGCACGCCACCCCCGCCGCCGGCACCGGGATCGCATTGATGCTGATGTTCAACGTCGGCGCGGCCGCGCTGCTGCTGCCGCCGCGGCTGGGCATCGGCACCGCGATCGTGGCGGCGCTGGCGCTGGTTGGCGAGTACGCCTGGAGCGAGGTGTTCGACGACGGCAGCGGCCGTTCGCGCGCCGAACCGGTGATGTTCGCGATCGGCTACATCGCCATCGCCACCCTGATGAGCGCGCTGGGCCGGCAGATGCGCGCCAGCTACGAGCTGGCCGCGCGTCACGGCGCGCAGGCCGCGCACCTGGCCGAGGTCAACGAGCTGATCATCCGCCGCCTGCGCACCGGCGTGCTGCTGGTCGACGGCCAGGGCCGGCTGCGGCTGGCGAACGAAGCGGCGACGCTGCTGCTCGGCGAGGTCGACGACGGCGCCGAGCACGGCCACCGCGACCTCGCCGTCGCCATGCCCGAACTCGCGCGGCGTCTGGCGCAGTGGCGCAGCGACGGCCAGGCCGACGACACCCCGCTGCTGCTGGCGCCGGACCTGCCGGAGATCGTGCCCGCCTTCACCCGCCTGCTGGCCGGCAGCGACCAGGCGCTGATCTTCCTCGACGACACCTCGCTGCTGTCGCGCCGCGCCGAATCGATCACCCTGGCCACGTTGGGGCGGTTCTCGGCCAGCCTCGCGCACGAGATCCGCAACCCGCTGGCGGCGATCAGCTACGCCGTGCAGCTGCTGGAAGAATCCCAGGACATCCCGTTCTCCGACCGCCGCCTGCTGCAGATCGTCCACCAGCAGTGCCAGCGCATGAACGGCATCGTCGAGAACGTGCTGGGGCTGGCCCGGCGCGAGCCGGCCAAGCCCGAGCAGGTCGAGCTGGTGGGCTTTACCCGCCACTTCGTCGAGGACTACCTCAACATCCACCCGCTCGACAACGACACCCTGCGCGCGACCGGTACCCCGACCCAGCTGGTGGCGCTGGCCGACCCGCACCAGCTGCACCAGGTGCTGACGGTGCTGGTCAGCAACGCACTCAGCTACGGCCGCATGCCCGGCGAGCCGGCCCGGGTCAGCGTGCACGTGCAGTCCGATGCCTATGGCGCGCCGATGGTCGAGGTGCTCGATCGCGGCCCCGGGATCCCGGAAGCGGTCGCCTCGCGGCTGTTCCGACCGTTCTTCACCACCTCGCCGCACGGCACCGGGCTGGGCCTGTATATCGCCCGCGAGCTGTGCCGTGCCAACCAGGCCACCCTCGACTACGTGGCCTCGCCGGCCGGCGGCGGCTGCTTCCGCATCCGCCTGCCGGACGCGAACGGGATGCGGGCGGGCTGAGGCGCGCCCAGCCCTACCTCTAGTCCTGCGTACGGAGGTAGATGAGCGCCCCGGGGTGGATGGTTTCCCCCTTTGCAAGAGGAGGGGTCAAGGGGGATCCTGCTTTGTTCTTCCGCCACGCTCCCGCCCCGCCCGAACACCGCCTGCTTGGCCCCGACCGATCGCATCGGCTATCGTGCCCGTATGACTGAAACCCGTAGTGCATTGGTGGTCGACGACGAGCGCGATATCCGCGAGTTGCTGGTCATGACCCTGGGCCGCATGGGCCTGCGTTGCGATACCGCCTCCACCGTCGGCGAGGCGCACAGCCAGCTGGCGCGCAACCGCTACGACCTGTGCCTGACCGACATGCGGCTGCCCGATGGCTCCGGCCTGGAGGTCATCGCCGAGATCACACAGAAATTCCCCAATACCCCGGTCGCGATGATCACCGCGTTCGGCAACGTCGAGGCCGCGGTCGAGGCGTTGAAGGCCGGCGCCTTCGATTTCGTCGCCAAACCGGTCGACCTGGCGGTGCTGCGCGACCTGGTCCGCCACGCGCTGGAACTGCACGAGAAGCGCCGCACCACCCCGCCCGGCTCGGTCGCCACCCGCCTGTACGGCGACTCCTCGGCGATGACCTCGCTGCGCGCCACCATCGCCAAGGTCGCGCGCAGCCAGGCGCCGGTGTACATCGCCGGCGAGTCCGGGGTCGGCAAGGAACTGGTCGCCCGCACCATCCACGCCGAAAGCGGCCGCGCCGCCGGCCCGTTCGTGCCCGTCAACTGCGGCGCGATCCCGGCCGAGCTGATGGAAAGCGAGTTCTTCGGCCACAAGAAAGGCAGTTTCACCGGCGCCCACGCCGACAAGCCCGGCCTGTTCCAGGCGGCCGACGGCGGCACCTTGTTCCTCGACGAGGTCGCCGAGCTGCCGCTGCCGATGCAGGTCAAGCTGCTGCGCGCGATCCAGGAAAAATCGATCCGCGCGGTCGGCGCCAACAACGAAGCCGTGGTCGACGTGCGGATCCTCTCGGCCACCCACAAGAACCTGGCCGCGCTGGTCGAGGACGGCCGCTTCCGCCACGACCTCTACTACCGCATCAACGTCATCGAACTGCGCGTGCCGCCGCTGCGCGAGCGCCTCGAGGACCTGCCTGGCCTGTCCGCGAACGTCCTCAGCCGCCTCGCCGGCACCCAGGGCCGCGCCGAGCCCAAGCTCTGCGACGACGCCCTGGAGGCGCTGCAGGCCTACCCGTTCCCCGGCAACGTGCGCGAACTGGAGAACATCCTCGAACGCTCGCTGGCGATGGCCGAAGGCGACTGCATCGAGGCCAGCGACCTGGCCCTGCCCAAGGCCGCAGGTCCCGCCGCCACCCCGGCCACCGCATCGCATGGCGCGCCGCAGGCTTCGATCAGCCCGGCCGCCGGTATCGACCCGCGCACCCTCGACCCGCGCGACACCGCCACCAGCGCGCTGCCGTCGTACATCTCGGAAATCGAGCGCGCCGCGATCCAGCACGCCCTGCAGGAAAACCGCTACAACAAGACCCGCACCGCGGCGGCGCTGGGCATCACCTTCCGGGCGCTGCGCTACAAGCTGAAGAAGCTCGGGATCGATTGAAGGGGTTCCCCCTTCATGTTCACATGAGAAAGCTAGAGGGCGCTCTTGAGCGTCTCGCCTACTCCTGACTGGGGTGCGATCGTGCCCAAGGGGCGTCCCGGCGTGTCCATTTGCTCAACGCTCACCCGGGAAAAGCCTGGGATCTCCCGATGCGCATGTAGCACCCGCCACACGTCGATCGATTCGGTCCCAGCGCCGCTTGCGAGCGCTGGCTGGATGGTGAGATACGGCATGTTCGACATTCAGGTGGCGAGCCGCGGCAGACTTGATCGCCGGTTCTATGCTGCTATTGCGGATTGCTGCAGCCATTTTCATACCTAGCCGCCAGACTGACGGACAACGTCACTCGGACAAAAATAGTGACGCTACACGTCAACTTCGAAGTTTCATGCCAAACCGCAATCGTGATCGGCCTGTCACTTTGGAATATTTATTCGCCGAATATGGGAGTTGGCATGGGTTGTGCGTATGCTTCTGGTGCACGTGCAGCACGCACGGCAAGCCGATGGACCGGGGACGCCGGACCTGCAGGCACGTGAAGTTCACTAACCTCCTAGGGGATACACCATGAAGAACAACCAGCAAGGTTTCACCCTCATCGAACTGATGATCGTCGTCGCGATCATCGCGATCCTGGCCGCGATCGCGCTGCCGGCCTATCAGGACTACACCGTCCGCGCCCGCGTCGCAGAAGGCATGGGCCTTGTGTCCGCTGCCAAGGTCAGCGTCGTCGAGAACGCCGCCAATGGCAACGCTTTCGCCAGCGGCTACGTTCCGCCGACCGCAACGAACAACACGGCGAGTGTTGCAATCGGCGCCACTGGCATCGTCACCCTGACCACCACCGCTCGCGCGGGCGGCGGCACCATTATCTTCACCCCGGCTCCGGCGCTGGTTGTTGGTACGCCTCCGGCCACCAACGTCACCTGGACCTGCTTGACCGGAACGTTGCAGGCCAAGTACCGCCCGGCCGAGTGCCGCGTCTAATTGTTTGCGCCAAACAATGGGGGCGGTTTCATTTGACGCCTGCCTGAGATACCTAAGCCCCGGCGCCAGCCGGGGCTTTTTTGTGAGCCGCCTCAGGTCCGATAAGTGCCGTCAGATGCACGCAAACGTGCTCGTCATCGCCTCGCGTGTCGCAGACTTTGCGGTACAGTCGGCTTGGGGAAATACTGAGGTTCATTATGAGTACCGTCGCCACGGCTAACTTGGTTGGCATCACCGGCATCGCCCGGCGTTTGGTGCTGGACGGCGCGCTCGACGAACATGCCGCGCGTAACGCTCTGGAGGCCGCAATCGCCGAGCGAAAGCCCATTGCCCAGCATCTCGCCGAACACCGGCTGGTCAGCTCAGCGCAAATGGCGGCTGCCAACTCAATTGAGTTCGGCGTACCACTACTCGACGTGACCGCCATGGACCCGGCCCAGTCCGCGATCAAGATCGTCAGCGAAGCGCTGGTGCGCAAGCACAACGTCCTGCCGCTGTTCAAGCGCGGCAACCGCTTGTTTCTAGGCATCTCCGATCCGACCAATGCCGCCGCGATCGACGAGATCAAGTTCCAGACCAATCTGGTTGTGGAGACGATCCTGGTCGACGAGGACAAGCTGCAGCGCACCATCGAGCAGTGGCTGGAGTCCAGCGATGCGCTCTCTGAAGCTGCGGGTGATGAAGAAGGCATGGATAGCCTGGACGTCAGCAACGAGCCCGAGCTGACCACCGACACGGGGATCGACGCCAAGACCGACGACACCCCGGTGGTGAAGTTCGTCAACAAGGTGTTAGTCGACGCGATCCGCCGCGGCGCCTCGGACATCCATTTCGAGCCCTATGAGACTGAATACCGGGTGCGCCTGCGCATCGACGGTCTGCTCAAGCAGGTGGCCAAGGTTCCGCCCAGCCTGCAGGCGCGAATCTCCGCCCGCCTCAAGGTGATGGCGCAACTGGACATCGCCGAGAAGCGCGTGCCGCAGGACGGCCGCATGAAGCTCAACCTGTCCAAGACCAAGCAGATCGACTTCCGCATGAGCACCCTGCCGACCCTGTTCGGTGAGAAGGTGGTGCTGCGCATCCTGGATGCTAGCGCCGCCAAGCTCGGTATCGACAAGCTCGGCTACGAGGACAACCAGCGCAAACTATACGAGGAAGCGCTGGCCAAGCCCTACGGCATGGTGCTGGTCACCGGCCCGACCGGTTCGGGCAAGACAGTGTCGCTATATACGGGCCTCAACATCCTTAATAACGACGAGCGCAACATCTCTACGGTCGAGGATCCCGTCGAGATTCGCGTTCCGGGCATCAACCAGGTACAGATGAACGTAAAGCGCGGCATGACGTTCGCCGCGGCGCTGCGCAGTTTTCTGCGCCAGGATCCGGACGTCATCATGGTCGGCGAAATCCGCGACTTGGAAACGGCCGAGATCGCGATCAAGGCCGCGCAGACGGGCCACATGGTGTTATCGACCCTGCACACCAACGATGCCCCGCAGACTATCGCGCGCCTAATGAACATGGGGGTGGCCCCATTCAACATCACTTCATCGGTGACGTTGGTGATCGCCCAGCGCCTCGCGCGCCGCCTGCATGACTGCAAGCGCGAGGTCCATTTGCCCGAGCACGCGCTCTTGGCGGAAGGTTTCAGCGCCGCGGAAGTAGCCACGGGCTTCAAACTCTACGAAGCCGTCGGCTGCCCCGAATGCACCGAGGGCTACAAGGGCCGCACCGGCATTTACCAGGTGATGCCGATGAGCGACGAGATCCAGGCCATCGTCCTCGAAGGCGGCAACGCCATGCAGATTGCCGATGCTGCACGCAGGTCAGGCATTGCAGACCTGCGCCGCTCCGCCCTTATTAAGGCCATGAATGGCGTGACCAGCCTGGCCGAAATCAACCGCGTAACCAAGGACTAACCCATGTCCGCTACCCGCACCACCCGCAAGCCCGCCGTTGTCCGCCGACCTGATCCGCTCGCCATTTTTGTCTGGGAAGGCACCGACAAGCGTGGCAAGGTGATGAAGGGCGAACAGCAGGCCAAGAACGCCAATGCACTGCGCGCCGAACTGCGCCGCCAAGGCATCACACCCAAGGTGGTCAAGGCCAAGGGCAAGCCCTTGTTTGGCGGCGCTGCGGGGAAAAAAATCAGTCCACTTGACATCGCCATATTCAGCCGCCAACTGGCGACGATGATGAAAGCCGGCGTGCCTATCGTGACATCGATGGAGATCATCGCCAACGGCAGCAAGAACCCGCGGATGTCGGCGCTGGTAAACGGCGTGCGCGCAGAAATCGAAAGCGGCTCGTCTTTATACGAGGCGCTCAGCAAGCATCCAGTCCAGTTCGACGAGCTGTATCGCAACCTGGTCAAGTCGGGCGAGTCGGCAGGCGTGCTCGAAACCGTGCTCGATACGGTGGCGACGTACAAGGAAAACATCGAAGCGCTGAAAGGCAAGATCAAGAAGGCGATGTTTTACCCGGCGATGGTGGTCGCGGTCGCGCTGATCGTCAGTTCGATCCTGCTGATCTTCGTAGTGCCGCAGTTTGAGCAGGTGTTCCAAGGTTTCGGCGCAGACCTGCCCGCTTTCACCCAGATGCTTATCAACTTGAGCGACTTCATGGTCGGCTGGTGGTGGGCGATCGCAATCGCGATCGTGGGGATGGTGGCCATATTCATAATGGCCAAGAACCGCTCGCTGGCGTTCCAGCACTTCCTTGATCGGATGATCCTCAAGGTACCGGTCATAGGTCAGATCATGCACAACTCGGCGATCGCGAGATTTGCTCGCACGTTGGGCGTGACATTCAAAGCCGGCGTGCCGCTTGTCGAGGCATTGGAAACTGTTGCCGGCGCCACCGGCAACGCCGTCTACGAAGACGCAGTCAACCGTATCCGCGACGATGTCTCAGTGGGCTACTCGGTCAACATGGCAATGAAACAGGTTAACCTGTTCCCGCACATGGTGGTGCAAATGACCGCGATCGGTGAAGAAGCCGGCGCACTCGACACCATGCTGTTCAAAGTCGCCGAGTTCTACGAGCAGGAGGTCAACAACGCGGTCGACGCATTGGCCAGCCTGCTGGAGCCGATGATCATGGTATTCCTGGGCGTGGTAGTGGGCGGCATGGTGATTGGCATGTATCTGCCGATCTTCAAACTCGGCGCGGTGGTCGGCTGATCCATGGCATTCCTCGACCAGAACCCGGCCCTCGGGTATCCCCTTGCGGCCGGGTTCGGGCTGTTGCTGGGCAGTTTCTTCAACGTCGTGGTGCTGCGCCTGCCGCGGCGGCTGGAATGGCAGTGGCAGCGCGACAGCCGCGAGATGCTCGGCGAGCCGGAGACCTACGACCCGCCGCCGCCGGGCATCGTGGTCGAGCGTTCGCACTGCCCGCACTGCAAGCACCAACTGAGCTGGTACGAGAACATCCCGGTGCTCAGCTGGCTGGCGTTGCGCGGCCGCTGCCGTCACTGCCAGGCGCCGATCTCGGCGCAGTACCCGCTCATCGAACTGCTGACCATGGTGCTGATGGTGGCCTGCGTATGGCGTTTCGGCTTCGGCTGGCAAGGCTTCGGCGCGATGGTGTTCAGCGGCTTCCTGATCACGCTGTCGGGGATCGACCTGCGCACGCAATTGCTGCCCGACCAGCTGACACTGCCATTGATGTGGCTGGGCTTGATCGCGGCCGCCGACAGCCTGTACATGCCGGTGAAGCCGGCACTGCTCGGCGCGGTCGCCGGTTACCTGAGCCTGTGGTCGGTGTGGTGGGTGTTCAAGCAGCTCACCGGCAAGGAAGGGATGGGCCACGGCGACTTCAAGTTGCTGGCCGCGATCGGTGCGTGGGTCGGACTGAAGGGCATCCTGCCGACGATCCTGCTGTCGTCGCTGGTCGGTGCCATCATCGGCTCGATCTGGCTGGCCGCAAAAGGCCGCGACAAGGCGACCCCGATCCCGTTCGGCCCGTACCTGGCGATCGCCGGCTGGGTGGTGTTCTTCTGGGGCGAGCCGCTGATCGCGACCTACATGCGTGTTTCCGGCCTGGGGTAAGCGGCGCGCCGTCGTCGCAGGTCGCTGCGTTCGGGACGGCAAGGGGTTCCAGTGATGGTTGACGACCCGCGAAACGCCGTTGCCAAAGTGTTGCCTGAGAAGCTGCGGCCATGACGGACTTCATCGTTGGCATCACCGGCGGCGTGGCATCGGGCAAGAGCGAGGTCACACGCCGCTTCGAGGCACTGGGCATCGTCGTCGCCGATGCGGACCTCGCCGCGCGGGACGCGATTGCGCCCGGTTCGCCCGGCCTGGCAGCCGTGGTCGCGGCATTCGGCGCGGACATGCTGGCCGACGACGGCAGCCTGGACCGCGCGGCGATGCGCCGGCATGTGTTCGACGATGCGCCTGCCCGGCAGAAACTCGAAGCGATCATCCATCCGTTGGTGCGGGCTGCCCTGCAAGCCGCATGCGCCGCCGCGCCCGGCGCCTACGCGATCGCGGCAATCCCGTTGCTGGCCGAGGGTGGCGGACGGTCCAGCTACCCGTGGCTGCAACGCGTGCTGGTGATCGACGTACCGGCCCAGCTGCAGCGTGCCCGGCTGGTCCAGCGCGACGGCATCGATGCGGCGCTGGCCGAGCGCATGATCGCGGCGCAGGCATCGCGCGGCGAACGACTGGCGATCGCCGACGACGTGCTCGTCAACGACGGACCGCTGGCGGCACTAGACCGGCACGTGCTGATGCTGGATCGGCGCTACAAGGCGCTCGCGCTTTCCTAGCAGTGCCCGGCTGGGTTGCCGGCTGGCTTGCAATCGAAGCAAGGGCAAATTCCGCTCCCCCCCTTTTTCAAAGGGGAAGGCTTGGGCACTTGCTTGTCGCCACGGCCCATCCAGGGCTGTGCGCCCGAACTCACAAGCGGTGCACGCCGCTTCCCGAGCTCCCTCCTTTGGAAAAGGAGGGCTGCGGAGGATTTGCTTTCGCTTCTGCGACAAGCAAGGCGGGCCAAAGAAACTGCACTGCGCATCTGCACGTGCCACGAAACGGGCTTCTACGTCGGCCACAATCCGCGGATCGCGGCGATCCCCTGCGCGCCATGCCGGCGCGCCTCGTCCAGGTCGCCAGGGCCCAGCCCACCGATCGCGTAGATCGGCAGCGAGACCGCTTCGCGCAACGCGGCAAACGCGCGCCAACCCAGGGGCACGCGACCCGGGTGGCTCGGGGTCGGCTGGACGTTGCCGACCACCGCGAAATCGCAGCCCAGGCTTTCCGCCCTGCGCAGTTCGTCGACCCCGTGGCACGAAGCCGCGAGCGGCACGTCGGCCGGCACCGGGCGGTCGGTCAGCCCGTCCAGCTGCGCTGCGCGCAGGTGCAAGCCGACACCCAAGGCCTGGGCGAGCTCGACGTCGCCGTTGACCAGCACCTGCGCGCCAGCGGCACGGCATGCGGCCGCCGCACGCGCGGCCAGCGGCTGCCAGCGCGCCGGATCGAGCGCGGGCGCGCGCAGCTGCACGCGCCGAACGCCCGCGGCCAGCGCGCGATCCAGCGCCGCCAGCCAGCCGGCCTCGTCGATCGCGCCCCCCGCGACTGGGTCGCCGCGGAGCGCGGGCTCAGGCGTAACCAGGTAGCGATCGGGTTGCAGCAACGCCGCCACCACCGGGCGATCGGCGGGCGGCATCGCGTAGCGCGGCAGCTTGTGCGGCGGCACCCAGACCAGCGCCTGGCCTTCGCGGCCGCGGACGACGCCCTGCCAGCGCTCGACCAGGCGCACGTCCAGTCGCAAGCGCTTGTCGGGATAGGTTTGCGGGACGTTGATCAGGGCCGCGCCGACTTCGATGTCGATGCCGAGTTCTTCGTGCAGCTCGCGGGCGAGCGCTGCTTCGGGCGCTTCGCCCGGCTCGTGCTTGCCGCCGGGAAATTCCCACAGGCCGGCCAGGTCGCGGCCTTCGGTGCGGCGCGCCAGCAGCACGCGGCCGCGCGGGTCGCGGATCACGCCGGCCACGACTTCGACGACGCGGGTGCTGCGATCGTCAGGCATGGACGGGGCCACGACTATCTGTTCCGCCGCAGCGCCTACGGGGAGCATAGCGGTGAAAAGGCGCCTGCAAAGCGGAGGCTCCGCCGCATGGGCCGCGGCAATTTGACCACGTCGAAACCCCGGCCTGCGCGGCTGGCCACTGTCGCGAGCCCTCACCCCAGTCCTCTCCCGCAAGCGGGAGAGGGGGCAACATCTCAGGCCAGCTGCCCATGGCAGTGCTTGTACTTCTTGCCGCTGCCGCACGGGCACGGGTCGTTGCGGCCGACGTTGGCGAACGCGTCGCTGCCGCCGGCGAGCACCGCCTGCGCCTGCGCCGCTTCCTCGTCGGCGCCGAAGCCACCCATGTCCGGGTGCTGGAACTGCATCTGCAGCGCCTGCGCCTCGGCCTGGCGGCGTTCCTCGGCTTCCATCGCCGCGATCTCTTCCTCGTTGCGGATGCGCACGCGCGCCAGCAGCGTCACCACTTCGCGCTTGACCTTTTCCAGCATGTCGCTGAACAGCTCGAACGCTTCCTTCTTGTACTCCTGCTTCGGCTGCTTCTGGGCGTAGCCGCGCAGGTGGATGCCCTGGCGCAGGTAGTCCATGCGCGCCAGGTGCTCCTTCCAGTTCTGGTCCAGCACGTTGAGCATGATGTGCTTCTCGAGCATGCGCATCGTCTCGGCGCCGAGCTGCTCCTCGCGCTGCGCGAAGTGCTGGTTGACCGCCTCTATCACGCGCGCGGCGACGCCTTCGGCGTCCAGTTCGTCGTGCTGCTTGGCGAACTCCACCAGCGAAACCTGCACCCCGAACTCCTCGGCGATGGTCGCCTCCAAGCCCGGCAGGTCCCACTGTTCGTCGACCGAATTGAGCGGCACGTAGCGCGCGACGATGTCGGCGACCACGTCCTCGCGGATGCCGTCGACGTTGTCCTGCACGCTCTCGGCCTCGAGCAGCTCGTCGCGCTGGCTGTAGATCACCTTGCGCTGGTCGTTGTTGACGTCGTCGAAGTCGAGCAGGTTCTTGCGGATGTCGAAGTTGTGGGCCTCGACCTTGCGCTGCGCGTTGGCGATCTGCTTGGTCACCAGCGGGCTCTCGATGATGTCGTCTTCCTTCAGGCCCATGCGCGCCATGACGCGCTGCACCCAGTCGGCGGCGAAGATGCGCATCAGGTTGTCTTCGAGCGACAGGTAGAAGCGCGACGAACCCGGGTCGCCCTGGCGGCCGGCTCGGCCACGCAGCTGGTTGTCGATGCGGCGGCTTTCGTGGCGCTCGGTGCCGACGATGTGCAGGCCGCCGGCGGCCTTGACCGCGTCGTGGCGCGCCTGCCATTCGGACTTCAGGCGGGCCTTGGTGACCTCGTCGACCTCGGTGCCGTTGGCCGCTTCCAACTCGGCCAGTTCGGTTTCCAGCGAGCCGCCGAGCACGATGTCGGTGCCGCGGCCGGCCATGTTGGTGGCGATGGTGACCGCCGCCGGGCGGCCGGCCTGGGCGACGATGGTCGCCTCGCGTTCGTGCTGCTTGGCGTTGAGCACCTCGTGGTGGATGCCGGCTTCGCGCAGCTGCGCGCTGAGCATCTCCGACACCTCGATCGAGGTGGTGCCGACCAGCACCGGCTGCTGACGCGCGTGCGCGTCCTTGATCTCGCCGATCACCGCGCGGTACTTGCCGGCGCGGTTGAGGAACACGTGGTCGGCGCTGTCCTTGCGCACCATCGGCCGGTGGGTCGGGATCACGATCACTTCCAGGCCGTAAATGCTCTGGAACTCGTAGGCCTCGGTGTCGGCGGTGCCGGTCATGCCGGCCAGCTTGCCGTACATGCGGAACAGGTTCTGGAAGGTGATCGACGCCAGCGTCTGGTTCTCGCGCTGCACCGGCACCCCTTCCTTGGCCTCGACCGCCTGATGCAGGCCGTCGGACCAGCGGCGCCCGGCCAGGGTGCGGCCGGTGAACTCGTCGACGATCACCACCTCGCCGTCGCGCACGATGTAGTCGACGTCGCGCTGGTAGATCGCGTGCGCTCGCATCGCCGCGTTCAAGTGGTGCACGACGCTGAGGTTGTTGGCGCCGTACAGGCTGTCCTCCTCGCCTTGCAGGATGCCGGCTGCGCGCAGCAGCGCCTCGGCGTGTTCCTGGCCGGCTTCGGACAGGTGCACCTGCTTGCCCTTTTCGTCGACGAAGAAGTCGCCGTCGGCGTCCTCGGTTTCCTGGCGGACCAGTTGCGGGACGATGCGGTTGACCTTGATGTACAGCTCCGGCGACTCGTCGGCCGGGCCGGAGATGATCAGCGGCGTGCGCGCCTCGTCGATCAGGATCGAGTCGACCTCGTCGATGATCGCGTAGTTCAGGCCGCGCTGGAACCGGTCTTCCTTGGCCAGCGCCATGTTGTCGCGCAGGTAGTCGAAGCCGATCTCGTTGTTGGTCGCGTAGGTGATGTCCGCGGCATAGGCCGCGTGCTTGTCGGCGTGCGGCATGCCGGGGTACACCACGCTCACGCTCAGGCCGAGCCAGCTGTACAGCTTGCCCATCCACGCCGAGTCGCGGCGCGCGAGATAGTCGTTGACGGTGACCACGTGCACGCCCTTGCCTTCGAGCGCGTTGAGGTATACCGGCAGCGTGCCGACCAGGGTCTTGCCCTCGCCGGTGCGCATCTCGGCGATCTTGCCCAGGTGCAACACCATGCCGCCGATCAGCTGCACGTCGTAGTGGCGCATGCCGAGCACGCGCTTGGACGCCTCGCGGCAGACCGCGAACGCCTCGGGCAGCAGCTTGTCGAGGGTCTCGCCGGCGGCGATGCGCTGCTGGAACTCGGGCGTCTTGGCCTGCAGCTGCGCGTCGGACAGCTTCTCCATCTCCGCCTCGAGGGCGTTGATCCTGGTCACGGAACGCTGGAGTTGGCGCAGCAGGCGATCGTTGCGGCTGCCGAAAACGCGGGTGAGCAAGCTGTTGAGCATTTCGATACCGGAATGGAGTCGGGAAGTCGGGGACGCGGCACGGCCGTTTCCCGCAATAAAAAAGGGCGCCGGGCGCCCTTTTTGGCAACGCGCATTGTAGCGTGGGGGTGAGGCTGTGCGCTTACAAGGCATTGCCTTGTGCACAGCCGAACGCCCGGAGCGGGTGTGCCGCGCAGGGCCGGGACGAGCCAGCGCGCTCACAAGGCATTGCCTTGTGCACAGCCGAACGCCCGGAGCGGCTGTGCCGCGCAGGGCCGGGACGAGCCAGCGCGCTTACAAGGCATTGCCTTGTGCACAGCCGAACGCCCGGAGCGACTGTGCCGCGCAGGGCCGGGACGAGGCCACGTGCTCACAAGGCATCCCCTGGTGCATGGCCGAACGCCCGAAGCCCGCGCAGAGCCGTAACCCGCTTGCCCTTGTAGTGCCGAGCCTGCTCGGCACGCTCCTGCCCTGCGCGAGCGGCGTGCCGAGCGGGGCTCGGCACTACAGGGGGCCTCGGGCCATGCGATGACCACAAACGACAACGGCGCGACCCAAGGGCCGCGCCGTTGCGCGAAAGCTGCCTGCAGGGTTGGATCAACCCTTCAGCGGCGACTTCTCGTTGAGGAACTGGCGCGGGTTGACCACGTGCCCGTTCTCCCACACCTCGAAATGCACGTGCGCGCCGGTCGAGCGACCGGTCGAGCCGGCCTTGGCGATTTCCTGGCCGGCGCGGACCAGCGCGCCGACGCCATGGGTCAGCCGCGAGTTGTGCGCATAGCGGGTCACGTAGCCGTTGCCGTGGTCGACCTCGACCACGTTGCCGTAGCCCGAACGCACGCCGGAGTAGCTGACCACGCCGTCGGCCACGGCCAGCACCGGATCGCCGACGTCGGCTTCAAAGTCGATGCCCTTGTGGTTCGCGCGGCCGCCGTTGAACGGGTCGGCGCGGCCACCGAAGCCGGAGGTGATGTAGCTGTTGGCGATCGGCTCGCGCGACGGCACAGCGTTCATGTCCAACTGGCGGTTGAACAGCAGCGACTCGAGCACCGACAGCTGCTCGCCTGAGGCGGCGAACTGGCGCTGCAGCTTGGTCATGCCGGCGCCGAGTTCGGCCTTGGGCATGTCCTCGACCGGGCCGGCGCCACCAACGCCGACTGGCTTGTCGAAATCGAACTCGCCGTCCTGCAGCTGGCCGATGCGGGTCAGGCGCTCGCCCAGGGCGTTGAGCCGGTTGGCCTCGGCCTGCAACTCGCCCAGGCGCGCGGCCAGCGCGTTCACTTCGCGCTGCGCCTCGCGGCGGGTGGCCTCGATCTGCGCCTGCTGCTGGTTGACCTGCGCGCGCAGGTGGGCGGTGCCGGCGATGCCGGCTCCCGTGCCGATCGCCAGGCCGGTGCCAAGCACCAGGGCGATGGCCAAGCCGGGGCGCTGGGCGCCATGATGGCCGGCCTGCTGCAGAATCGACGCGAGCCTGGCTCGTGCGGTGTTTACGACGTTTTGATAGGTCATGGGTCTCATGTCTGGTTCGCGATCCCCCCCGCGCCGCCCCTCGTCCCCGCTCGCGGCGCTCGATGCGCTGCTCGCGGAACCCGCTGGCGACCCGATCCGGCGAGCCTTGTGGCTCGACGGGCTGGACCGACGTTTACGTCCCCACCTGCCGTCTTCACTCGCCGCGCACGCGCGACTGGCTAACTTTGAAAACCGCAGACTCGTGTTCTTGGTCGACGCCCCGGTAT
Organism: Lysobacter koreensis; assembly: GCF_042677045.1. Lineage (NCBI taxonomy): Bacteria > Pseudomonadati > Pseudomonadota > Gammaproteobacteria > Lysobacterales > Lysobacteraceae > Lysobacter > Lysobacter koreensis. The sequence continues at coordinate 473,600 of NZ_JBHTIH010000003.1, read as the reverse complement.
GGAAGGCCAAGTTGCGACTGGCGGCCCCGGAACTGCTCGACGTGGCCCGATCCATCGGACTTGATGCGGTGGAACTCGTCGTCAAAACGACGATCGTGCCGGTGGCCGCGGCAGCGCCGCCAAGCCGTAAACCGATACCAATGTCGGCGGCCGCACAACAAGCGTTCCAAGCCGCCCTGGCGTCCCTCAAGGACTCCGACCCATCTGGACCGGACGACGCCGCCTGACGTTCATGGCGGCTGACGCACCCTGCGCCGGCCCACCGTTTCGGTCGGGTCGGGGCATGCTACTGGCGTAAACCCTTGAATTTGTTAACGCCAAAGAAACTTTTCGGAAACAACCCGTTAAAAAATGGTTAAGGCGTCACGCAGTGTTCACGTCTGTGACACCGGGCACCGTTGCTCTGTCGACTGGGTGTGGCGAGCGTGATGGCTCGCCGGAGGCGGCCGGAAAGGTCAGATCGGCGCGGTCGCGGTGTAGGCCATCGGCGCGGGAATGGCATCGGGGAAGGTCACCTCTTCCCAGGCCGAACGCTCGGCCAGCAGGGCGCGCACGAGCTTGTTGTTGAGCGCGTGGCCGGACTTGAAGCCCTCGTAGGCGCCGATCACCGGATGCCCGGCCAGGTACAGGTCGCCGACCGCGTCCAGGATCTTGTGGCGCACGAACTCGTCCGCGTAGCGCAGGCCGTCGTCGTTCAGGACCCGGAACTCGTCGAGCACGATCGCGTTGTCCATCGAGCCGCCCAGGCCGAGGTTGCGCTCGCGCATGTACTCCAGGTCGCGCATGAAGCCGAACGTGCGGGCACGGCTGACCTCTTTTATATAGGCCGCGGTCGAGAACTCGACCTCGACCCGCGACTGCGACGCCGGAATCGCCGGGTGATCGAACTCGACGGTGAACCCGATCCGGAAGCCGTCGTGCGGCTCGAAGCGGGCGACCTTGTCGCCGTCGCGGACCTCGACCGGGTGCTTGATGCGGATGAAGCGCTTGGGCGCCTCCTGCTCGGCGATACCGGCCGACTGCAGCAGGAACACGAACGGGCCGGCCGAGCCGTCCATGATCGGGACTTCCGGCGCGGACAGGTCGATGTAGCAGTTGTCGACGCCCAGCCCGGCCAGGGCCGAGAGCAGGTGTTCGACGGTCATGACCTTGCCGGCGTCGCGGCTCAGGCCGGTGCACAGCACGGTCTCGGTGACCAGCTCGGCGCGCGCCGGGATCTCCACCACCGGGTCGAGGTCGACACGGCGGAACACGATGCCGGCATCGACCGGGGCCGGGCGCAGGACGAGGAAGACTTTCTCGCCGCTGTGCAGGCCCACACCGGTGGCGCGGATCACGTTCTTGAGGGTGCGTTGGCGCAGCATCGGCTCGGGGGAAGGCCTTTGTTGTGGGTGGCGCGTGTGGTGTGGCGCGCGGCAGGACGGGCGAGATGCGACTGGGTCTCATCGCCGGTCGGCAAGGTTAACACGCAGCCGACTGAACCTTAACGAAGCGACTTGTAACCGCTTGGACTTATACCCGCCCCGGTGTGAGGGAGCAGGAAACCGGCCGGTCGGCCGCCCTGTGCGGGCGGACCGACCGACCCAAGCGCCCCGGCGGCGGGCCGGGGCGATAACGGGACACTACGGACGAACGAACCGGTCGACTGGCGGATCGACGGGCCGGTCAATCCGCCTGACGACGCAGGAACGCGGGGATGTCGAGGTAGCTGCTGTCCGTGGGGAAGTCGGCCACGGCGGCGGCCGGGCCGCTCTCGACGCTGCGCGAACCGCCGCGCAGGCTGCCGCCGAAGCTCGGCATCGCTGGCGCGTAGGCGTCGCCGATCGCGTCGATCGCGTCGATCGGCAGGCCGGTGGTGCCGTCGCGCTTGACCACGGTGTTGACCACGCTCATCTGCGGCCGGCGCGCGCTCTCGAAGCCGGCCTTGGCGGCGACCCGGTTGAGGCCGGTGGCGACCACCGTGACCTTGACCTCGTCCTGCATGTCCGGGTCGAGCACGGTGCCGATGACCACGGTCGCGTCCTCGGAGGCGAACGCCTCGATGGTGCGGCCGACCTCGTCGAACTCGGCCATGGTGAAGTCCGGGCCGGCGGTGATGTTGACCAGGATGCCGTTGGCGCCGGACAGGTTGATGTCGTCGAGCAGCGGGTTCTGCACCGCCGCTTCTGCCGCGGCCTGGGCGCGGTCGTCGCCGCGGGCCGAGCCGGTGCCCATCATCGCCAGGCCCATCTCGGACATCACGGTGCGCACGTCGGCGAAGTCGACGTTGATCAGGCCCGGACGCACGATCAGGTCGGCGATGCCCTGCACGGCGCCGAGCAGCACGTCGTTGGCGGCGCGGAACGCCTGGATCATGGTCGCGTTGCGGCCGAGCACGGTGATCAGCTTCTCGTTCGGGATCGTGATCAGCGAGTCGCAGTGGTGGCTCAGTTCCTCGATGCCCTTGAGCGCGACCTGCATGCGGCGGCGGCCTTCGAACGGGAAGGGCTTGGTGACCACGGCGACGGTCAGGATGCCCATCTCCTTGGCCAGCTGCGCCACGACCGGCGCCGCGCCGGTGCCGGTGCCGCCGCCCATGCCGGCGGTGATGAACACCATGTCGGCGCCCTGCAGCGCGTCCATGATGCGTTCGCGGTCTTCCAAGGCTGCTTGACGACCAACCTCCGGGTTCGCGCCGGCGCCCAGGCCCTTGGTGACGTTGCTGCCCAGCTGCAGCTGCAGCTTGGCGCCGCAGTTCTTGATCGCCTGCGAGTCGGTGTTGGCGGTGATGAACTCCACGCCATCGACGTTGCCGCTGACCATGTGCGCGACCGCGTTGCCGCCGCCGCCGCCCACGCCGATCACCTTGATGATTGCGTTCGGGGCCATGTTTTCAACCAGTTCGAAGTGCGCCATGTCCGTGTCCTCGTTTTATGTGGTGCTAGTTATGGTGTTGTCGGGTGTGTTGCAGGTGCTGCAAAAGTTGTCCGCCGCCTCGCCTTCCGCGTGACCCGAACCGCGCCTCCGGTTCGTGCCACTCCTTGCAGGAACCGGCGCCGGTGGACGGCTCGATTCCAGAAAAACGCGTACCACCACGGCCTCAGAACTCGCCGCGGTACCAGTTCTTCAACTTGCTCAGGAACGACCCGGCGCGCCCGGCGGAAATCGCCGGTCGCCGCGGGTTCTCGATCTGGCTGCCCATCAGCAGCAGGCCGACGCCGGTCGCATGCACCGGGTTGCCGACCACTTCGCCCAGGCCGGTCACGTGCTGCGGGATGCCCACGCGCACCGGCATCTGCAGCATTTCCTCGGCCAGCTCGACCACGCCTTCCATCTTCGCGGCGCCGCCGGTCAGGACCATGCCGGCGCGCACGTGCTGTTCGAAGCCGCTGCGCCGCAGCTCGGCCTGGATCATTTCGAAGATCTCCTCGTAGCGCGCCTGTACCGCCTGCGCGAGCGAGTGGCGCGGCATGCGCCGCGGCGGACGGTCGCCGACCGATGGCACCTGGATCGATTCCTCGGCGGTCGCCATCTGCGCCAGCGCGCAGGCGTAACGGACCTTGATCTGCTCGGCCTCCGGCGTCGGGGTGCGCAGCATGTGCGCGATGTCCTCGGTGACCTTGTCGCCGGCGATCGGCAGACTCGCGCTGTGTGCGATCGCGCCCTGCACGAACACCGCGATGTCGGTGGTGCCGGCGCCGATGTCGACCAGCACCACGCCCAGCTCGCGTTCGTCGCTGGTCAGCACCGCGTGGCTCGACGCGAGCACGCCCAAGATCAAGTCGTCGACCTGCAGGCCGCAGCGCTGCACGCACTTGCTGACGTTGGCCGCGGCCGACTGCGCGCAGACCACCAGGTGCGCGTGCACCTCCAGGCGCACGCCGGTCATGCCGACCGGATTGCGGATGCCTTCCTGCGAATCGTCGAGCACGTAGTCGCGCGGGATCGCGTGCAGGATGCGCTGGTCGGCCGGGATCGCCACGGCCTTGGCGGCCTCGAGCACGCGGTCGAGGTCGGCGAAGCTGACCTCGCCATCGCGGATCGGCGCGATGCCCTGCGAGTTGCGGCACTGCACGTGGCTGCCCGAGATCGATGCGTAGACCGAGCGGATCTCGCAGCCGGCCATCAGCTCGGCTTCCTCGATCGCGCGCTGGATCGACTGCACGGTGGACTCGATGTCGACCACGACGCCGCGGCGCAGGCCGCGCGATTCGTGCGAGCCGATGCCGATCACCTCGATCGGGTTGCCGGGCCGGCCGTTGTCGGGCGAGTACTCGCCCACCAGCGCCACCACCTTGGAGGTACCGATGTCGAGGCCGACGATCAGCGACTTGTCGCCTTTGCGATTCATGACTTTCCTTGCATTTGCTGCGATGCCGCCGCGGGCGCCGGGAGCGGCTTCCAAGACAGCGAAAAACCGTTGGTGTAGCGCAGGTCCGCGCGCGCCAGCTGCTGGGTTTGCTGCGCCAGCAGCTGCGGCATCAGGCGCACGAAACGACCCAGCCGCGCGCGTGCCTCGCTGCGGCCGATGACCACCTGCGCGCCGTTGCCCAGCGCGATCGACCAGCTGCCGCGCGGGTCGAGTTGAACGGCGTGCACGTCCATGCCGATCGGCGTGAACAGCGCGCGCGACTCGTTGTAGAGCGCGACGACGTCGGCCACCCGCGTCTCCGGGCCGGCGAAGCGCGGCAGGCCCTTGGGGACGTCGACGCCGTGGTTGGAAAACAGGCGGCCGTGCTCGGACAGCAGGCGATCATCGCCCCAACGCGCGAACGGGCGGTGTTCGACCACGCGCACTTCGAGCACGTCGGGCCAGCGCTTGCGCACCTCGGCCGTCTCGACCCAGGGCAGCCTGGCGACCGCGGCCTGCGCCGCCTCCAGGTCCACCGCGAAGAAGCCGCGGCGCGCGAACGGCAGCAGCGTCTCGCGCAACCGCGCTTCGTCGACCTGCGCGAACTCGCCCGTCACCCGCAACCGCTTCAACGGCCAGCGGTCGTTGCCGACCCAGCCGTTGAGCACGGCCACCACCGGCAACGCGACCAGCACGAGTGCTAGCAGCCAGGCGACAAGGCGCAGCATCGCGTTCACGGCTGCACGTCTCCCACAGTGGATTCGGGCAGCGACGACTCGAGCACGCGCCAGCACAGCTCCTCGAACTCGATGCCGACCTGGCGCGCGGCCTTGGGCATCAGCGAGTGGCTGGTCATGCCCGGGGCGGTGTTGATTTCGAGCAGATGGAACTGGCCACTGGCGCGGTCGCGCAGGATGTCGACGCGGCCCCAGCCGCGGCAACCGGCGGCGATGAAGGCGGCGAGCGCGAGCTGGCGGATTTCGTCCTCGTCGGCGCCCTCGTAGCCGGGACACAGGTACTGGGTGTCGTCGGCGATGTACTTGGCGTGGTAGTCGTACCACTCGCCCTTGGGAACGATGCGGGTAGAAGGCAGCGCGACGTGGCCGTCGCGACTGGCGAGCACCGGCACGGAGAGCTCGTCGCCAACCACCAGCTGCTCCATCAGCATCTCGCCGGGGTAACGCGCGGCCAGTTCGACCGCACCGTCGAGGTCGGCATCATCGAGCACGCGCGACACGCCGACGCTGGAGCCTTCGCTCGACGGTTTGATGAATACCGGCAGGCCGAGTTCGCGCGCGGCGGCGTGTACATCGCTACCCGGCGCGAGGCGCACGTAGCGTGGCGTCGGCAGGCCGCTCGCGAGCCACACCTGCTTGGTGCGGATCTTGTCCATGCTCAGCGCCGAGCCGAGCACGTCCGAGCCGGTGTAGGGCACGCCGAGCGCCTCGAGCAGGCCCTGCAGCACGCCGTCCTCGCCACCGCCCTTGTTGCCGTGGAGGATGTTGAAGACACGATCGACGCCGCCAGCGCGGATCTGCTCGATCAGCGCCGGGATGCCGTCGACCGCGAACGCGTCGACGCCGCGCGCGCGCAGCGCCTCGAGCACGGCGCTGCCGGAATCGAGCGACACCTCGCGCTCGGCGCTAGTGCCGCCCATCAGCACGGCGACGCGGCCGAACACGGCCGGGTCGCTGGTGCGTGGCGGCGCGAACTGCACGGTCACTGGGTTTCTCCCTGGGAGGTTGCTTTGACGAAGCCACTCTTGGCGATCTGCTGCGCGGCGTGACCGATGTCGCCCGCGCCCATCAGCAGCAGCAGGTCGTCGGCATGCAGCACGTCGGGCAGCACGCTGGATAGGTCGGCGGCGCCGCCGACCACGACCGGGTCGATGCGGCCGCGCGCGCGGATCGCGCGCGCCAGCGCCTTGGCGTCGGCGCCGGCGATCGGCGCTTCACCGGCCGGGTAGACCTCGGTCAGCACCAGCGCGTCGACGCTGGACAGCACCGCGGCGAACTCGTCGAACAGGTCGCGGGTGCGGCTGTAGCGGTGCGGCTGGAACGCAACCACCAGGCGCTTGTCCGGCCAGCCACCTCGCGCGGCGGCGAACACCGCCTCCAGTTCCTTGGGGTGGTGGCCGTAGTCGTCGACCACGGTCACCACGCCACCTGTCACCGGCACCTGCGCAAGCAGGTTGAAGCGGCGGCCGATGCCGGCGAAGCCTTCGAGCGCGTGCGCGATCACCGCCGGCTCGACGCCCAGCTGCCAGGCCACCGCGGCGGCGGCCAGCGCGTTCTGCACGTTGTGGCGGCCGGGCAGCGCCAGCATCACCGGGCAGCGGGTTCCATCGGGCAGGCACAGGCTGAAGCGCATGCGGCCGCCGGTCTGGCTGACCTCTTCGGCGCGCACGTCGGCGTGTTCGGAGAAGCCATAGGTCATCACGTGGCGCGAGGTCTTGGCGGCCAGCGCCGCGACCTCGGCGTCGTCGATGCACAGCACCGCCAGCCCGTAGAACGGCAGCCGGTGCAGGAACTCGTCGAACGCGGCCTGGACGTTGGCGAAGTCGCCGCCGTAGTTCTCGAGGTGGTCGGCGTCGATGTTGGTGACGATCGCGATCTGCGGGTTCAAGCGCAGGAAGCTGCCGTCGCTCTCGTCGGCCTCGGCCACCAGCCACTGGCCGCCGCCCAGGCGCGCGTTGGCGCCGGCGGCGAGCAGCTGGCCGCCGATCACGAAGGTCGGGTCGAGCCCGGCCTCGCCGAGCACGCTGGCCAGCAGCGACGTGGTGGTGGTCTTGCCGTGGGTGCCGGCGACCGCGATGCCGCGGCGGAAGCGCATCAGCTCGGCCAGCATCTCGGCGCGCGGCACGATCGGGATGCGCTGCGCGCGCGCTTCCATCAGCTCCGGGTTGTCGGCCTTGATCGCGCTCGACGCGACCACGCAATCGGTGCCCAGCACGTTCGCCGCGGCATGGCCGCGCTGCACGCTGACGCCGAGCGAGGCCAGCCTCCGCGTGACCGCGTTGTCGGCGTTGTCCGAGCCCGACACCTGGTAGCCCAGCGTGCACATGACTTCGGCGATGCCGCTCATGCCGACCCCGCCGATGCCGACGAAGTGCACGCGCGGGAAGGCCTTGGCGAGGTCGCCGCTGTGCTGCAGGCGGCGGCGCAGGGAGGTGCTCATGCGCGCGACTCCAGGAATTGTTCGATGACGATCGCGGCGACGCGTTCGGCGGCGTCGGCGCGCGCGAGGCCGCGCGCGGCCTGCGCCAGCGGCAGCAGGTCGGCGCGCTGGTTGAGGATTTCGATCGTGGCGCTCAGGCGCTGGGCGAGGTCTTCGCCTTCGGGCACCAGGAAGCCCGCGCCGCGATCGACGACGTAGCGCGCGTTCTTGGTCTGGTGGTCGTCCACCGCCGCCGGGAACGGCACCAGCACGCTGCCGACGCCGGCCGCGCACAGTTCGCTGATGGTCAGCGCGCCGGCGCGGCAGATCACCAGGTCGGCCCACGCGTAGGCGGCGGCCATGTCGGCGATGAATGGTTCGACCGAGGCCTCGATGCCGGCCTGGGCGTACGCACGCTGGGCGTCGTCGCGCAGCTTCTCGCCGCACTGGTGGCGCACCTCGCAGGCCAGCGCGCCGCGCAGCGTGGCCAGCGCTTGCGGCACTGCCGCGTTGAGCGCGCGCGCGCCCTGGCTGCCACCGAGCACGAGCAGGCGCAACGCGCCGTCGCGTGCGGCGAAGCGTTGCTCGGGTGGCGCGATCGCGGTGATCTCGGTGCGCACCGGGTTGCCGACGACTTCCTCGCGTTCGAAGCTGCCCGGGAAGCCGCTCAGCACACGGCCGGCGAAGCGCGCGAGCACGCGGTTGGTCATGCCCGGCGCGCGGTTCTGCTCGTGCACGATCAGCGGCACGCCGGCCAGGCGCGCGGCCAGTCCGCCCGGGCCCGCGGCAAAGCCGCCGAAGCTGACCACCGCGCGCGGCCGGCGCTGGCGCAGCACGTGGCGCGCCGCGCGCACCGCGGCGAATACCTTGAACGGCGCACCGAGCAGGGTCGCGACGCCCTTGCCGCGCACGCCGCGCACCGCGATGGTATCGATGGCGATGCCGTGCTGAGGCACCAGCCGGGTTTCCATCGCGCCGTCGGCGCCGAGCCACGTGACCGGCACGCCGCGCGCCTGCAGCGCCTTGGCGACCGCCAGCCCGGGAAAGATGTGGCCGCCGGTGCCACCGGCGAGGATCATCACTGGGCGCGTATCGACAGCCGCGGTCATGCGAGCCTCCCGAGTGTCGGCTCGACGCGCTGGCGCAGGCGGCTGGTGCCGCGCGCGGCGTCGCTGGACTTGGTCGACGGCGCGGTCGCCGGCAACGGTTGCGCGGTCGCCGGCACGTGGCCCGCCGACGGCTGCATCGCCTCGCCACGCAGGCGCGCGACTTGCCGCTGCGCCCGTTCCAGTTCGTAGGACACGCGCAGCAACAGGCCGAGCGCGGCGCAGGTCATCAGCACGCTGGAACCGCCCGAGGAAATCAGCGGCAGGGTCAGGCCCTTGGTCGGCAGCAGGCCGAGGTTGACCCCGATCGAGACGAAGCTTTGCAGGCCCATCCACAACGCGATGCCGAACGCGCAGTAGCCGGCGAAATGGCGGCGCATTTCGACGCACTGCAGGCCGATCCAGAACGCGCGCCCGACCAGGGTGGCGTACAGGGCGACCACCAGGCACACGCCGACGAAGCCGAGCTCCTCGGCGATCACCGCCATGATGAAGTCGGTGTGCGCCTCCGGCAGGTACGACAGCTTCTGCACCGACGCGCCCAGGCCGACGCCGAACCACTCGCCGCGGCCGACCGCCATCAGCGCGTTCGACAACTGGTAGCCCGAGCCGAACGGGTCGGCGAACGGGTCGACGAACGAGGTCAGGCGGCGCATGCGGTAAGGCTCGGCGATCGCGATCACCGCGAGCACCGGCAGCCCGACCAGCACCGGCCCGAACATGCGCGGCATGTTGACGCCGCCGAGCACCAGCATGCCGGCGGTGATCGCCAGGATCAGCGAGAGCGAGCCGAAGTCCGGCTGCAGGATCAGCAGCACCACTAGCGCCACCGCCACGCCGAGCGGCTTCAGCATGGCCGGCCAGTTGGCCGCGACTTCCTCGCTGTAGCGCTTGAGGTAGCTCGCCAGCCAGACGATGTACATCAGCTTGACCGCCTCGACCGCCTGGAAGTTCGACACGCCCAGGTTGATCCAGCGATTCGCGCCGTTGAGCTGGCGACCGATCCCGGGCACGAACACCGCGATCAGCATCACGAAGCAGGCCAGCAGCAGCCACTGGCTGCGCTGCTCGATGCCCTTGAGCTCGGTGCGCATCGCCCATACCGCCAACGCCGCGCCGATCGCGAGGAACACGATGTGCCGGCTCAGGAAGTACAGCGGCCCGACCTCGTGGCGCTCGGCCACGCCCACCCCGGCCGAGCCGACCATCACCACGCCCAGGCACGCCAGCGCGCACGACACGCCCAGCAGCCACGGGTCGAAGCGCCCGGGGATGGCGTCGAGGCGGGTGGCTTGGCGAGGGGCGTAGGCGTCGGTCATCAGCGGATCTTCAACGTCGCCAGGCCGACCAGCACCAGCACCACCGAGATGATCCAGAAGCGCACGATCACGCGCGGCTCGGGCCAGCCCTTGAGTTCGAAATGGTGGTGGATCGGCGCCATCCGGAACACGCGCTTGCCGGTGAGCTTGAACGACGCGACCTGGATCATCACCGACAGCGTTTCGACCACGAAGATGCCGCCCATGATCACCAGCACCAGCTCCTGGCGCACGATCACCGCGATGCAGCCCAGCACCGCGCCGAGCGCAAGCGCGCCGATGTCGCCCATGAACACCATCGCCGGGTAGGTGTTGAACCACAGGAAGCCCAGCCCCGCGCCGGCGATCGCGGCGCAGATGATCACCAGCTCGCCGGCGCCGGGCACCTGCGGGATCTGCAGGTACTCGGAGAACACCGCATTGCCCGAGGCGTAGGCGAACACGCCCAGCGCGCAGGCGACCAGCACCGTGGGCATGATCGCCAGGCCGTCGAGGCCGTCGGTGAGGTTGACCGCGTTGGAGAAGCCGACGATCCAGAAGTACGCGATCGCCACGAAGCTGATGCTCACCAGCGGCAGCGCGATCGCCTTGAAGAACGGGATGTAGAAGGTGGTCGCGGCCGGCACGTCGGCGGTCAGGTACAGGAACACGCCGGCGGCCAGGCCGAAGATCGACTGCAGTGCGTACTTCCAGCGCGACTTCATGCCATTGGGATCGCGACGCACGATCTTCAGCCAGTCGTCGTACCAGCCGATCGCGCCGAACGCGACCATCACCGCCAGCACCAGCCACACGTAGCGGTTGCGCAGGTCGCCCCACAGCAGCACCGAGGCGAGCACCGTGATCAGGATCAGCGCGCCACCCATGGTCGGCGTGCCGGCCTTGGAGAAGTGCGATTCCGGGCCGTCCTTGCGGATCGGCTGGCCGCCCTTGAGCTGGCCGAGGCGGCGGATCACCGCCGGTCCCCACCACAGCGACAGCGCGAGCGCGGTCAACGCGCTGAGGATGCCGCGGAACGTGAGGTAGCCGAACAGGCCGAACAGGCTCTGCAGGTTCTCTAGCCAGCGGGTCAGTTCAAGCAGCATCGGTGTCCCCTTTCCCGGTGGCCGGCGCGGCGTCGAGCAGCGCGCGGACGATTCGATCCATGGCACTGCCACGCGATCCCTTGACCAGCACGCGCACGCCGGCGCGCAGTTCGTTCTGCAGCGCCTGCGCCAATGCGTCGTGGTTGCCGTGGTGCGTCGCACCCTCGCCGAACGCCTGCGCCGCGGCCGCGCTGAGCGCGCCGAGCGTGTACAGACGGGCGATGCCGGCCGCCTTCGCGCGCCGCCCGGCTTCGGCGTGCATCGCGGCGGCGTCGTCGCCGAGTTCGCGCATGTCGCCGAGCACCAGCCAGCCCTCCCCCGCCTCGGCGCGCGCGGCTTCGGCCAGGGTGTCGATCGCCGCCGCCAGCGAGCCGGGGTTGGCGTTGTAGCTGTCGTCGACCAGCACCGCGCCATTGCCCAGGCGCTGCGCGACCAGGCGGCCGGCGACCGGCTGCACGCGGCTCAGGCCGTGCGCGATCACGTCCAGCGGCAGGTCCAGGCCGAGCGCGAGCGAGGCCGCCGCGAGCGCGTTGCGGACGTTGTGGCGACCGGGCATCGGCAGCGCGACCGGAGCCTCGCCGAGCGGGGTGACCAGGATGAAGCGCGAGCCATCGTCGGTCGGTTCTATCGCGCGCGCGCTGACGTCGGCGCCGCCATCGAGCCCGAACCGGATCAGGCGGCGGCCGTGCGCGCGTTCGGCGAAATACGGTGCGAACGCGTCGTCGGCGTTGATCACCGCCACGCCGTCGGCCGGCAACGCGTCGTAGACCGCGGCCTTGGTGTCGGCGATGCCGAGCAGGCTGCCCATGCGCTCCAGGTGCGCGGGCGCGACGTTGTTGACCACCGCCACGTCGGGGCGCACGACTCCAGTCAGGTAGGCGATGTCGCCCGGCGCACCGGTGCCCATCTCGTAGATCGCGAACTGCGCGTCCTCGGGCGCATCGAGCACCGCCAACGGCAGGCCGATCTCGTTGTTGCGGTTGCCCGGGGTCGCGTACACGACCGTGCCGGCCAGTTCGGCGGCGCGCTGCAGGATCGCCAGCAGCAGCGCCTTGACGCTGGTCTTGCCGTTGCTGCCGGTGATCGCGACGGCCTTGCCGGCGCGCCCGCGCTGCACCGCGGCGGCGAGGTCGGCCAGCGCGCGCTGGGTGTCGGCGACCACGACCTGCGCGATCGCGACGTCCAGCGGCCGCGACACCAGCGCCGCGGCGACGCCGGCAGCGGCAGCGGCGGCGACATGGTCGTGGCCATCGAAGCGCTCGCCCTTGAGCGCGACGAACAACGCGCCGCCGGGGTTCGCCAGCGCGCGGGTGTCGGTGGCGATGGCAGAGACCGTCGCGTCGGCGCCGTGCAGGCGGCCGCCAGTCAGGCGCGCGATCTCGGAGAGCGAAAGCGCCTTCATGCTTCCCTCGCCTCCAGGTTGGTGCGCGCGACCTGGGTATCGTCGAACGGGTGCTGCACGCCATCGATCTCCTGGTACGGCTCGTGGCCCTTGCCGGCGATCAGCACGATGTCCTCGGCGCCCGCTTCGCCGATCGCGCGCGCGATCGCGGCGGCGCGGTCGCGCTGCACGATCACGGCGCTGGCATCGGCGAACCCGGCCAGGATCTCGGCCACGATCGCGTCGCCATCCTCGGCGCGCGGGTTGTCGTCGGTGACGATCACCAGGTCGGCGCCCGCTTCGGCGATCGCCGCCATCTGCGGCCGCTTGCCGCGGTCGCGCTCGCCACCGCAGCCGAACACGCAGATCAACCGCGCCTGGGCGTGCGCGCGCAGCGAGGCCAGCGCCTGCTCGAGCGCGTCGGGGGTATGGGCGTAGTCGATCACCACCAACGGCTGGCGGCCGTTGCCACCCAGGCGGTTCATACGGCCGTGGATCGGCTGCAGCTGCGACAGCGTCGCGGCGATTTGTTCCGGCGCGTCGCCCAGCGCGTGCAGCGCGCCGGCGACCGCGAGCAGGTTGTCGACGTTGAAGCGGCCGAGCAGCGGCGACTGCACCGGGTGGGTTTCCTCGCCCACACGCAGCACGAAACCAATGCCGTTGCTGTCCAGGCGCAGTGCCTCGGCGCGCAGCGTCGCGTCGGCGTGGCCGCGCGACGACAAGCCGATCGCGCGCAGCGAGGCCGGCAGCGCGGCGTGCAGCTGGCGGCCGTAGTCGTCATCGAGGTTGATGGCCGCCGCCTTCAGTCCCGGCCACGCGAACAGGCGCGCCTTGGCCGCGCCGTAGCCGGCCATGTCGCCGTGGTAGTCGAGGTGGTCGCGGGTGAGGTTGGTGAACAGCGCGATGTCGAAATGCACGCCATCCACGCGGCCCTGGTCGAGCGCGTGCGAGCTGACTTCCATCGCCACCGCCTGCGCGCCGGCCTCGTGCAATTGGGCGAGCAGCGCGTGCAGGCGCAGCACCAGCGGGGTGGTGAAACCGGTCGGCACGGTGTGTCCGTACAGACCGGCGCCGAGCGTGCCGATGGTGCCGCTGCAGGTCCCGCGCAGGCTCCACGCTTGCGCCAGCAGTTGCACGGTGGAGGTCTTGCCGTTGGTGCCGGTCACGCCGACCACGGTCATCGCCGCGCTGACGCGGTCGTGGAAGCGGTCGGCCAGTTCGCCCAAACGCGCGCGCAGCTTCGGTACCGCGATCGCATCGGCGGGCGCCGGCGCATCGGCGGGCGCCGGCGCCTCGAACAGGATCGCGCTGGCACCGGCCGCACGCGCCTGCTCGACGAACTTGAGCCCGTGCACGCCGAAGCCGCCGATCGCGACGAACGCATCGCCGGCACGCAACTCGCGGCTGTCCTGCACCAGGCCGCCGATCAGCAGGTCGGCGGGAATCCCGGTCACGTCGGGCAGCAGCTGGGCCAGTGGCATGGAGCGGGTCATTGCACGCCCCCGGACACCGGCGCGGGCAGCGCGCTGGTGGTGCCTGCGACCGGCGGCAGCGCGTTGGCGGTGCCCGCGACCGCCGGCACTACCGGCCCGCTGGTGGTCGGCTTGCCGCCGTTGGCCTTGATGCGCTTGGCCTCGGCGTCGGCCTGCGCGGCCAGCCAGGTGTCGATGTCGTCGGGCGCGACGTCCATCAGGCGCAGCGCGCCTTCCATGACGTTCTTGAACACCGGCGCCGACACCAGGCCGCCGAAGTAGCCCTTGCCCGGATCGGGGTCGTTGACCGCGACCACCATCGAGAAGCGCGGGTTCTGCACCGGCACCACGCCGGCGAAGAACGAGACGTAGCGGCGCGAGTAGCCGCCGGTGTCGTTGTACTTGCGCGCGGTGCCGGTCTTGCCGGCGACGTGGTAGCCCAGGATCGCGCCCTGGGTGGCGGTGCCGCCGGTCTCGGTCACGGTCTGCATCATCTTCATGATCTCGGCCGCGATCGCCGGATCCAGCACCTGCCGCGCCTCGTTGCGCTCGCCCTTGACGAAGGTCGGCGCGATCAGCCGACCGCCGTTGCCGAGCGCGGCATAGGCCATCGCGATCTGCAGCGGCGTGGCCGACAGGCCGTAGCCGTAGGACATGGTCTGCTTGGTGGTGCCGCTCCAGCGCGCCGGCTGCGCCAGCACCCCGGACGACTCGCCGGGGAAACCGCTGCCCGGCTTCTGGCCGTAGCCGAACTTGTGCAGGAAATCGTAGAAGGCCTGGTTCGGCAGCTTCGCCACGATCTTGGAGGTGCCTACGTTCGAGCTCTTGGTGATGACCCCGGTGGTGTCGAGCACGCCGTAGTTGTGGTGGTCGGTGGTGCGGTAGCGGCCGTTCGCGATCCAGCCCGGGTTGGTATCGAACACGGTGCGCGGCGTGATCACACCGGCTTCGAGCGCCGCGGCCACGGTCAGCGGCTTCATCGTCGAGCCAGGCTCGATCACGTCGGTGATCGCGCGGTTGCGATGCGTGTCGGGATTGCCCATGCCGACCGCGTTGGGGTTGTAGGTCGGCAGGTTGGCCATCGCCAGCACCTCGCCGGTGGCAACGTCGAGCACCACCGCCGAGCCACTGCTGGCGCCGGTGCGCAGCAGCGTGTTGCGCAGTTCGCGGTGGGCCAGGAACTGGATGCGGCGGTCGATGGTCAGGGTGAGGTCGTGGCCGGGTTCGGCCGACTTCACCAGGTCGACGTTCTCGACGATGCGGCCGGCACCGTCGCGGATGACACGTTTCGCGCCGGGTTTGCCGCGCAGCCAGTCGTCGAACGCGAGCTCCAGGCCTTCCTGGCCGCGGTCGTCGATGTTGGTGAAGCCCAGGATGTGCGCCATCGCCTCCCCCTGCGGGTAGAAGCGGCGGAACTCGCGCTGCGAGAACACTCCGGGGATCTTGTGGGCGAGGATGCGGCGCGCCTGGTCGGGGTTGATGCGGCGCTGCAGGTACAGGAACTCTTTGCCGGCGCGCTGGCTGAGCTTGCGCGTCAGGTAGTCGACGGGCACGCCCAGCGCCTTGGCCAGCTCGGGGATGCGCGCGGGGTTCTTCAGCAGCTCTTGCGGGTTGCCCCAGATCGACTCGACCGGGGTCGACACGGCCAGCGGCTCGCCATTGCGGTCGGTGATCATGCCGCGCGAGGTCGGGATCGGCAGCTCGCGCAAGGCGCGCGCGTCGCCCTGCTGGCGGTAGAACGCGTTGTTGACCACCTGCAGGTCGAGCGCGCGGCCGACCAGCGCCAACGAGCACAGGCCCAGCGCGCCGCCGACCATGAGCAGCCGGTTGCGCAGGTTGAAGCGGGCGCGGTTGCGCGGCTTGCCTGCGTCATTGCCGCCGCCGAACAGCGACTTCAGCGACGGCCGGCTGGCGGACGGCTTGACGCCGGCGCGCTCGCGCAGGCGGTCCTGATTGCTGCGCTCCCTCATGGCCTGATCACCACGATTTCCGCGCCTTCGGGAAACTTCATGCCCAAGCGGTCACGCGCGACCTGGTCGATGCGGTTGCTCTCGGCCCAGGTCGCCTGCTCCAGCTGCAGGCGGCCGAAGTCGATGTTGAGTTCGTCGCGCGCCTTCTCCAGGCGGCTGACCTGCACGAACAACTGGCGGTGCTCGTGGCGCGCGTACACGACCGCCAGCGCCGACACCACGTTCGCCACCACCAGCACCGTCAGCAGCAGGCGCAGGCTCATGCGGCCTCCCGGCTTTCGACACCCAGCTTCTCGGCCACCCGCAGCACCGCGCTGCGCGCGCGCGGGTTGCCGGCGGTCTCGTCATCATGCGCCTTCTGCGCGCCACCGATCATGCGCAGCGTGGGGGTGAATTCGGCCTCGACCGGGCGCCGACGGTTGGCCGGTGGCGCCTTGGCATGCAGCGCGATGAACTGCTTGACGATGCGGTCCTCGAGCGAATGGAAGCTGATCACCGCCAGGCGCCCGCCCGGCTTCAGGCGCGCCAGCGCAGCGTCGAGCCCGGTTTCGAGATCGGCCAGCTCGCGGTTGATGAAGATGCGGATCGCCTGGAAGCTGCGCGTGGCCGGGTGGATCTTGTCTTTCCCGCGCGGCATGACCGAGGCGATCAGTTCGGCCAGTTGCGCGGTGCGCTCCAGCGGCTGCTCGTCGCGGCGGGCGACGATGGTGCGGGCGATCTTGCGGCTGAGCTTCTCCTCGCCGTAGGTCCACAGCACGTCGGCGATGTCCTTCTCGGACGCCTCTGCCAGCCACTGTGCCGCGCTCTGCCCGCTGTCGGGGTCCATGCGCATGTCGAGCGGGCCGTCCTTGCCGAAGCTGAAGCCGCGCTGCGCGACATCCAGCTGCGGCGACGACACGCCCAGGTCGAACAGCACGCCGTCCAGACCCGCGGCGGTCGCCTCCCAGTCCGCCAGCTGCGCGAAGCTGCCGCGGAAGATCGCCACGCGCGCGTCGCCGGCGAACTCGCGCTGCGCCACCGCAATCGCGTCGGGATCCTTGTCCATCAGCAGCAACCGGCCTCCGGGGCCCAGTTGTTCCAGCACCCCGCGCGCATGCCCGCCGCGCCCGAACGTGCCGTCCAGATACGTTCCATTCCCGACCACGCGCAACCCGTCCAGGACTTGCGCATACATCACGGGAAGGTGGCCGGAAGGCGCGGCGCGCCCCATGCCACCGCCCGTCATAGCTGCAGGTCGAGCAGCTCGTCGCCCAGATCGTCGTCAGAGATCGTCTGACGGATCTGCGCGTGATGCGCCTGCTCGCTCCACAACTCGAATTTCTCGCCCATGCCCAGCAGGACGGCCTTCTTCTCGATCCCGACCGCGGCGCGGTGGCTGGCCGGGATGCTGATCCGGGCGTTGCCATCCAGCTCGACGAACGCGGCCGCACCCACCAGCTTCAACTGCATGTTGCGGTTGACTTTTTTGGTCTTCGGCAGGGCATTGACCTGCTCGCTGACCCGCTCCCAGACCGCCTGCGGGTACAGGTAGAGGCAGCCGGACTCGAACGGGTTGTAGGTCACCACCAGGCGGTTGCCACACTCGCGCGCGACCTCGTCCCGGTAGGCAGTGGGAACTGCCAGCCGGCCCTTGTCGTCGATCGTGATGGCGGTTTCGCCCTGGAACATGCCCCTGCCTAGGTGCTTGCCGCCTCTTTCGGGCGACTTGGCTATGGAAAAACCACAAAAAACCCGGTTTTCCCTCTGAAGCCCACCTTAGGCACCACCCACAGGGTTGTCAACAAGTTTGCAGAGGCAATTTCGCTAGGCGCATCAATGGCTTGCGTCAGACTTGAGAGTCTTATTCAAGACTTATCCACTAAGCTTTGTTTAGTCTCATATTTTGAGATTCGCCTCGCCCCGTGGGACCGGCGTCAAGTCCGGTCCGCGCCACGTACGAGCGTTGCTGCGCCGCAACAAAGCCGCTTCACGCGCGCGATTGGCCCGAAAAACTGGACGCAGGCGTAACTGAACGAGGCTTGGGGCCGGCGCCCCGCCAAGATCGACCGATTCAGGGTGCTCAAAACGAGCGCGCCCTGCCCTCGCAACACCCCAATCGAACAGCCCCCTTTAGTAAAGGGGGCGCCGCGACAGCGGCGGGGATTTGGAAGCACTAGCCGGGGCCCAAAATTTTGCTAAGCGAAATTTTAGGGGCTTCTTTTGGCGCCAGGCGCCAAAAGAAGCGGCGGAGCCGGCCGATAAGCCGGGTTCTGTCGTGAGCAGTCATTCCTCTAGGCGCAGCGTCACCGCTACGCTCAAGCAACCTACCCGGAGACACCGCGGGCCGCGGCATTGCCTCCCTATTTGGTCTTGCTCCCGGTGGGGTTTGCCGTACCGGTCTGTTGCCAGACTCGTGGTGCGCTCTTACCGCACCGTTTCACCCTTGCCACGCATCCGGCATTCTTTCGAACACCAGACCGTTCGGCGGTCTGCTCTCTGTTGCACTTTCCGTCGGCTCGCGCCGCCCAGGGGTTACCTGGCACCGTGCCCTGTGGAGCCCGGACTTTCCTCGGCACCGGCCCGGGTAAACCCGATCCGGTGACGCGACTGCCTGGCCGACTCCGCCGCGCGCATTGTCGCACGCGTGCCGGGGTCACGACTGACCGCTCGCCGCATGGTGCGGCCGCGTCGCTTGCATCCGGGGCTAGCCGGGCCCTGGGCCAGTGCGGACGAGCGAGCCGGAGGGAGTGACGCTAGGCGTTGCCGCCCTCGCCGCCATACAGCGCCTTGCGCGGCGCGCCGCTGAGCTCGGCGGCGAGCTTGGCCGCGGTCGACGGCGGCAGGTGCTCACTGAGCCGGGCGTAGAGGCGTCGGCCTTCGATGACCTGGGCATCGGCGTCGTCGCCGGCGCCTTCGACCACCAGCACGAACTCGCCGCGACGCTGGTTCGGATCGGCCTGCACCTGCGCCAGCAGGGCGGCCAGCGGGCCGTCGAGCACGGTCTCGAACAGCTTGGTCAGCTCGCGCGCGAGCACCGCCCGGCGCTCGCCGCCGAACGCCGCCGCCATGTCGGCCAGCGACTCCTGTATGCGGTGCGCGGACTCGTAGAACATCAGCGTGCGCGGCTCCGCCGCGAGCCGGACCAGGCGTTCGCGGCGCGCGGACGCCTTGGCGGGCAGGAAGCCCTCGAACACGAACCGGTCCGACGGCAAGCCGGCGACGCTCAACGCCGCGATCGCCGCGCACGCGCCGGGCACCGGCGATACCCGCACTCCGGCCGCACGCGCCGCACGCACCAGCCGGAAGCCCGGATCGCTGACCAGCGGGGTGCCGGCATCGGACACCAGTGCCAGCGACTCGCCACCGCGCAGGCGCGCGACCAGCTGCGCCGCCTGCACCTCCTCGTTGTGCTGATGCAGGGCCAGCAGCGGCCTTTCCAGGCCGAAGTGCGACAGCAGCTGGCGGGTGTGGCGGGTGTCCTCGGCGCAGATCGCCGCGACCGACTTCAATGTCTCCAGGGCGCGTGGCGAGAGGTCACCGAGGTTGCCGATCGGGGTCGCGACGATATGGAGGGTGCCCGTGGTGCGGGGCGCATCGGTCTGGGGCTGGCCTGGTTGCATCGTGCTTCTGCTGGGGCGACGGGTAGAATCCTACCCCGGTCCCCCTGGAACGCCGCGTCGCGGCGGACGCATGCCGATGAACCCTGAGACGAAACGATCGGTCGAGAGCTGGCCCGCATTGAAGTGGATGCTGGCCGTGGCGATTACCGTGACGCTGCTCGGCGGCTGCGCCACGGTCAACACCCGCCCGGTCGCGGGCGCCGCGCAACCCAGCCGCAACGCGCTGATGCAGCAGGCCCAAGAACTCGCGCGCACCGGCGTGGCCTTGGCCGGCGCGGCACGCCAGGCCAACGACAACGAGATCGACCGGCTGCTGTCGCAGCTCGACGACGCCACGCTCGCACGCGAAACCGCGGCGCTGGTTGCAGGCGACCCGCTCTACAACCTCGCCGGCCGCGCCCTGCTCCGCCGCGGCCTGCCGCTGCCGCGTCCGTTCGAGCGCAGCGCCTGGCAATTCAACGCCGGCAACCGCCCGGCGGCCGATGGCGACGGCTACCGCCCGCCGCTGAAACTCGCCGTGCTGCTGCCGCTGTCGGGCAGCCTGGCGACCGCCGCCGCGCCGGTGCGCGATGGCCTGCTGGCCGGCTACTACGGCGAAAACCGCCGCCGCCCCGAGATCAATTTCTACGACACCGCCACTGGCGCCGTGGCCGCCTACGACCGCGCGGTCGCGGCGGGCAACGATTTCGTGGTCGGCCCGCTCGGCCGCGACGAGGTCAGCGCGGTGTTCGGCAAGGGCGCGTTGCCGGTGCCGATGCTCGCGCTCAACCGTGGCAGTTCATCGCCGCCGGCCGGCAATGCCAGTTTCTCGCTGTCGCCCGAGGACGAAGGCATCGCCGCGGCCGAGTACCTGCTGGGCCGCAACGCGCGCCGGGTGCTGGTGGTCGGCAACGCCGGTGACCGCGCGGTGGTCGCGCTGCGCGAACGCCTCAACGAACGCGGCGCCACGGTCACCGACGTGGCCGGCGAGGGCACGACCGACTTCGCGCCGTTCGCGCAGAAGGCCGGCGGCATCGACTCGGTGTTCCTCGCGGTCAAGGGCAGCACCGCACGCGCGCTGATGCCGAAGCTCGCGCTCGCCGGCCTGGCCGACCGCCCGCGGGTGGCGACCTCGCAGCTGCTGTCGGGCACCGGCAAGGCCGACGAGGACCGCGTGCTCGACGGCATCGCCTTCCCCGGCGAAACCTGGACCTCGCGCGGCGTGCGCGGCCTGCCGTCGGCAGCGAGCGTCGGGCAGACGCTGCCGACCGCGCGCGGCGGCGCGGCGCGGCTGTTCGCGTTCGGCTTCGACGCGTGGCTGCTGACCGCGTATCTGGAGCACCTCGCGCTGGCCAACGATGGCCACGTCAATGGCGCCACCGGCACGCTGCGCATCGACGGCTTCGGCAACGTCCAGCGCACGCCGTCGTGGTCGACCTTCAGCGCCGGCGTCGCCGTGCCGCTGGCGGATGCCGGTCGCCGCTGACCGCCGCGCGCGTGGCGCGGCGGTCGAGGCCGTCGCCCGTGCGTATCTGCGCGAGTCCGGGCTGCGCGACGTCGCGGCCAATGCCAACTGCCGCTTCGGCGAGCTCGACCTGGTCATGCTCGACGACAGCGGGCGCGGCGGCGCGACGCTGGTGTTCGTCGAAGTGCGCTACCGCCGCGATGCGCGCTTCGGCGGCGGCGCGGGCTCGGTCGATGCCGGCAAGCGCCGCAAGCTGGTGCACGCCGCGCAGCTGTTCCTCGCCAGCCACCGCCAGTTCGCGCACGCCGCATGCCGCTTCGACGTGATCGAAGCCGACGGCGACCCCGCCGCGCCGCGCCTGAACTGGCTGCGCGACGCGTTCCGCGCCGACGATTGCTAGGCCCATGCGCGCCCGGCCAACCCCGACCTTGGCGGCGCGATAATCCGCAGCGATGAACGCGCTTCCACCCGTCCTCGCGCGCGACCTCTCCGCCCTGCTCGGTGACGGCTGGCTGGCCGATCCCAGCGAGCGGCTCGCCTACGCCTACGACAACTCGCGGCGCGAGGCGCTGCCCGATGCGGTCGCGCTGCCGACCACGCGCGAACAGGTGCTCGCGCTGGTGCGTGCATGCCGCGCGCAACGCGTGCCGGTGGTCGCGCGCGGCCGCGGCACCAACACCACCGGCGCCTCGGTGCCGATCGCCGGCGGCGTGGTGGTGTCGTTCGAGCGCATGGACCGGATCCTCGATATTCGTCCCGGCGACCGCTGCGCGGTGGTCGAACCGGGCGTGCTCAACGGCGAGCTGCAGGCCGCGCTGCAGCCGCACCGCCTGTTCTGGCCACCGGACCCGACCAGCGCCGCATTCAGCACCGTCGGCGGCAACCTGGCCTGCAACGCCGGCGGACCGCGCGCGGTGAAGTACGGCGCCAGCCGCGACAACGTGCTCGCGCTGACCGCGGTCACCGGCGCCGGCGAACTGATCCACTGCGGCACCGCGACCACCAAGGGCGCGACCGGCTACGACCTGCACCGCCTGCTGGTCGGCAGCGAGGGCACGCTGGCCCTGATCGTCGAGGCGACCCTGCGCCTGGTGCCCGCGCCGAACGCGCGCCGCGCGGTGCGGGCGATCTACCGCGACGTGTCGAGCGCGGCACAGGCGGTGGCGCGGCTGATGGCGCAGCCGGTGACGCCGTCGATGCTCGAGTTCATGGATGCGCACGCGGTGCGGCTGGCGCGCGACGTCGGCGGCGCCGAGCTGCCGATGGACGCCGGCGCGTTGCTGATGATCGAGGCCGACGGCGACGCGGACACCCTGCCGCACGCGATCGAGGCGCTGATGCGCGCCGCCGACGGCGAGGGCCTGGTCGCGCTCGACGATGCCGCCGACGAGGCGGCGCGCGAGCAGCTCTGGGCAGCACGCAAGGCGCTCTCGCCGGCGCTGCGCACGATCGCGCCGGGCAAGATCAACGAGGACGTGGTGGTGCCGGTGTCGCGCATCCCGCAACTGGTCGACGGCGTGCAGTTGCTGGCTCGGGAGTTCGCGCTGCCGATCGTCTGCTTCGGCCACGCCGGCAACGGCAACCTGCACGTCAACCTGCTGTTCGATCCGGCCGATGGCGCGCAACGCGAACGTGCCGACGCGGCGCTCGCGCGCGTGTTCGCCTTGACGTTGTCGCTCGGCGGCACGTTGTCGGGCGAGCACGGCATCGGCCTGGCCAAGCGCGAATACATGCCCCAAGCGCTGACGCCGCCGACGCTGGCCCTGATGCGGCAACTCAAGTCGGTGTTCGATCCCGACGGCATCCTCAATCCCGGCAAGCTGCTGCCGCCGTGAGCACGCCGCTGGACGACCTGCTCGTGCAGATCCGGGCGTGCCGGTTGTGCGCGGCGCAGCTGCCGCTCGGGCCACGCCCGGTGTTGCGCGCAGGCAGCGGCGCGCGCCTGCTGGTCGTCGGCCAGGCGCCCGGCACCCGCGTGCACGCCAGTGGCGTGCCGTGGGACGACGCCAGCGGCAAGCGCCTGCGCGAGTGGCTGCAGATGGACGCTGTCACCTTCTACGACGCGTCGCGCGTGGCGATCGTGCCGATGGGTTTCTGTTATCCGGGCAGGGGAAGCTCGGGCGACGCGCCGCCGCGTCCGGAATGCCGCGCGACCTGGCACCCGCGCCTGCTGCCGCTGCTGCCCGACGTCGAACTGACCCTGCTGGTCGGCCAGTACGCGCAGGCGTATTTCCTGCACGAACGCCGCAAACCCACGCTGGGCGAAACCGTCCGCGCCTGGCGCGACTACCTGCCCCGCTACCTGCCGCTGCCGCACCCAAGCCCGCGCAACGTGGCGTGGTTCAAGCGCAATCCGTGGTTCGGCGACGAGGTGCTGCCGGTGCTGCGCGAGCGGGTGCGCGCGCTATCGGTGCAGTGAGCATCGCCGAAGCGTGGCCGATGCCCGCGGTCAACCGGCGAAGTGCGCGTAGCCGGCGCGATCCGGTATCCAGGCGGTGCCGGCTGCGGTGAACGCCTGCACGCCGCTGCCGGCCACGATCCGGCCGATGCGCGTCAACGCGGTGCCTGTCTCGGCCGCGATGCGCCCGATCGTCGCGCGCGCTTGCGGTGGCGTGGTGAAGCACAGTTCGTAGTCGTCGCCGCCGGTGGCCTGCAACGCGTGGCGCTCGCTTTCGGCGTAGGCGGCGCGCAATGCCGCTGACACCGGCAACCTCGCCAGTTCCACCTGCGCACCGACGTCGCTGGCGCGGCAGATATGACCGAGGTCGGCCAGCAATCCGTCGGACACGTCGATGCCCGCGTGCGCGACTTCCGCCAGCGCCAGGCCGGTGCAGATGCGCGGCGTCGGTCGATCCAGGCGGGCGCGCAACGACGCGTCGATGGCGCCACCTGCCCGCCATTGCGCGAGTCCGCCGGCGGCATCACCGAGCGTGCCGCTGACCCAGACCTCGTCGCCAACCCTCGCGCCATCGCGCCGCAACGCGCGACCCGGCGCGACCAGGCCGTGCACGGTCACGCAGATCGACGGCGGCCCGCGCGTGGTGTCGCCGCCGACCAGCGTCACGCGATGCTGCGCAGCGAGGTCGAGGAAGCCATCGAGAAACGCGTCGAGCCAAGCCGCGTCGGCGTGCGGCAACGACAGCGAGAGCGTGCACCAGGCCGGCTGCGCCGCCATCGCGGCGAGGTCGGAAAGGTTGACCGCGAGCGCTTTCCAGCCAATGTCGGCCGGCGCGGTGTCGGCGGGGAAGTGCACGCCGGCATTGAGCGTGTCGGTGGCGATGACCAGCTGTTGGCCCGCCGGCACCTGCACGATCGCGGCATCGTCGCCAATGCCGAGCATCACATCGTCGCGGGCAACGACGCGGGCGCGGATGCGCTCGATCAAGTCGAACTCGTCGGTGCCGCGCGGATGCTCAGACACGGGCTCCTCCCGGGTGCCGGCGCGCGCGGCGGCGGCGCGGCGACCCCATCAGCGCGATCGCGGCGCCTGCACTTCGGTGGCGCGCCACGCCGCGGCCGCATGGTCGAGCACGCCGTTGACATAGGTGTGGCCGTGCTCGGCGCCGAAGCGCTTGACCGTCTCGATCGCCTCGTTGATGACCACGCGATACGGCACGTCGGGGCGCAGGCGCAGCTCGTAGGCGGCGATGCGCAGCACCGCGCGCTCGATCGGGTCGACCTGCTCGACGTCGCGGTCGAGGAACGGCGCCAGCGCTTCGTCGAGGTCGTTGTGGTGCTTGTCGACGCCGCGCACGAGGTCTTCGAAGTACTCCAGGTCGGCGATTTCCTTGGCCTGCTCGTGGGCGAATTGCGCGATCACGTCGTTCACGCGCGACCCCGACATCTGCCACGCGTACACCGCCTGCAGCGCGCGGCGACGCGCCCGCGAGCGCGCGACCGGGTCGATGCCGTCCTTGCGGGGGGCGCGGCTCACGCCGGTCGCTCCGACGCGGTGCCGGCGGGAATCTGTTGCAGCAAATGACTCATCTCGATCACCACCAATGCCGCTTCCTCACCCTTGTTGCCATGACTGCCGCCGGCGCGCGCGGCGGCATCCTCGTGCCGGTCTACCGCCAGCACGCCGTTGGCCACCGGGATGCCGTAGTCCAGCGCAACCCGCATCAGGCCTTCGGAGCAGCCGTCGGCGACCTGTTCGTAATGCCGCGTGTCGCCGCGCACCACGCAGCCCAGCGCGACGATCGCAGCATGCCCGCCGGCCTGCGCCAGGTGCGCCGCGGCGAGCGGGATCTCCCACGCGCCGGGGACGCGGATCACGTCGACCGCATCCTCCGCGACGCCGTGCCCGGCGAACGTGGCGCGCGCGCCGGCGACCAGCGTATCGGTGATGCGCGGGTTCCAGCGGCTGGCGATGATCGCGAAACGCGCGCCCGGGGGGCTGCGCAGGTCGCCTTCGTAATGGGCCATGGGACGGGGGTCGGTGAAGGCTGGGCAGTTTAGCGCGTGCCGGCTCGGCGACGGCCGGTCCGGCGCAATCAGGCGCGCCGGTTCAGCGGGCCAGCTCGACGTACTCGACCACTTCCAGCCCGAAACCGGCCAGGCCGATCTGCTTGCGCGGCGTGCCGAGCACGCGCAATTTGCCCAGGCCCAGGTCGGCGAGGATCTGGCCACCGGCGCCGTTGCGGCGCCATTCGGCCAGCGCATGGCCCGGTGCCGGGGTGGCGTCGGCATCGGGCTGCGCCGGGGCACGCACGCGTGCCAGCAGCGCGTCGGCGTCGGCGTTGTCGCCGAGCAGCACCAGCGCGCCGCAGCCTTCCCTCGCAATCGCAGCGAGCACGTCGCCCACCGCCGGGCCGAAATCCGGGCGGCGCCAGTGCAGCGCGTCGGCCAGCGGGTTCTGCACGTGCACGCGCACCAGGGTCGGGGTGGCGGAATCGGGCTGCCCACGCAGCAACGCAAAATGCAGCGCCCGGCTGAGGCGGTCGCGGTAGCTGACCAGCAGGAACGGCCCGTGCTCGGTCTCGATCTCACGCGCATCGACGCGCTCGACCGTGTGTTCGGTGGCCAGCCGGTAGCGAATCAGCTCCTCGATCGAGCCGATCTTGAGGCCGTGCTCGGCCGCGAATGCCTCCAGTTCCGGGCGCCGCGCCATGCTGCCGTCGGCGTTGAGGATCTCGACCAGCACGCCGCTGGGCTCCAGCCCCGCGAGCAGCGCCAGGTCGGCGGCCGCCTCGGTGTGGCCGGCGCGGTTGAGCACGCCACCGGGCTGCGCCATCAGCGGGAAGATGTGGCCCGGCTGGGCGAGGTCGCGTGGCTGCGCATCCGGCCGCACCGCGGTGCGCACGGTGTGGGCGCGGTCGTAGGCGGAGATGCCGGTGGTGACGCCCTCGACCGCCTCGATGCTGACTGTGAAATTGGTGTGGTGCTGCGAAGTGTTGTCGCGGACCATCGGCGGCAGGCCGAGCTGGCGGCAGCGCTCGCGGGTCAACGACAGGCACACCAGGCCGCGGGCGTGGGTGACCATGAAGTTGATGTCCTGCGGCCGCACCAGCTCGGCGGCCATGATCAGGTCGCCCTCGTTCTCGCGGTCCTCGTCGTCGACGATCACGACCATGCGGCCGGCGCGGATTTCGTCGAGCAGTTCGGGGATCGGGCTGAAGGGCATGGCCAGGTCGGGAAACGAAAGCGGGGCCGGCATTCTAAGCCCCCGTGCCGGGGCGGACCCGGTCCGCCGCGGAAACCAGCGTTGTCGGGACGGATCGAATCAGCCCGGGCGGGCCTGCAGCAACCGCTCGACGTAGCGCGCCACCAGGTCGACCTCGAGGTTGACCGCATCGCCGACCGCGGTGGTCGCGAACGCGGTGTGCGCGACCGTGTGCGGCACCAGCGCAACCTCGAAACCGGCGTCATCGACCGCGTTCACGGTCAGGCTGACCCCGTCGACGCAGATCGAGCCCTTGGTCGCGACGTAGCGCAGCAGCTCCTGCGCGGCGCCAAACCGCCAGCGCTGCGCGCGCGCGTCCTCGACCACCCGCAACACGCGGCCGACGCCGTCGACGTGGCCGCTGACCAGGTGCCCGCCGAGGCGGTCGGTCGGCAGCATCGCCCGTTCCAGGTTTAGCGCACGGCCCGTTGGCAGCTCGCCGAGCGTGGTCAGCGCCAGGGTCTCGTTGGACGCGTCGGCCTCAAAACTGTGGGTGTCGAACGCGACCACGGTCAGGCACACGCCGTTGACGGCGATGCTTTCGCCCAGCTGCACGCCGGCGAACGGCAGGCTGCCGACGCCGATCGTCAGGCGCGCGTCGCCGCCGCGGGATTCGCGTGCGGCCAGGGTGCCGACGCCTTCGATCAATCCTGTGAACATCCGGTCTCCGAGAACTCTTGACTGTGTAGTGCCGAGCCTGCTCGGCACGCTTCGGTGGACATGGCTGGGAGGCGTTCGGAGCAGGCTCGGAACTACAACGGCTTTTGCCGCAGGTGCAGGAACAGCGGCCATTGCACGGTGCGCTCGTCGCCCGTATCGCCCCACGCGGCGGCGAGCGCCGATGCGTGGCGCGCGACCGGGTCGTCGCCGGTCTCGGCCAGGCAGCGTGCGCTGGCGGACATGCTCGCCAAGTAGCGCAGGAAATGCGGCAGCGACCACTCGGCTTCCAGCCATAACTCGGGCGTCGGCAATGCCGGGAATGGCCAGTCGTAGCCGGCGTAGCGCGCGTCGATCTGCGCGCGCTCGGGCGGCCAGTGCGGCTCGATCTGCGCGCGGAATGCCGCGACCGCCTCGACCATGCCTTCGGGCGCGAGGAAATCGGGATAACCCCAGGCCGCGAGCACGCCGCCGGGCGCCAGCACGCGCTCGCATTCGGCAAAGAACTGCGCACGGTCGAACCAGTGCAATGCCTGCGCGACCGCGACCAATTGCACGCTGGCGTCGGGCAAGGCGGCGTGCTCGGCGGGTTCGACCGCGAGCGAGACGTTCGTCGTCCCGCCATTCGTGGACATCGCGGCGGCCCAATGCTGGGCGAGCTGCTGCGCGCTGGGGTCGGTCGCGTGCACGTGCGCGAAACGCGCGGCCAGTCCGCGCGTGGCC
Organism: Lysobacter koreensis; assembly: GCF_042677045.1. NCBI lineage: Bacteria > Pseudomonadati > Pseudomonadota > Gammaproteobacteria > Lysobacterales > Lysobacteraceae > Lysobacter > Lysobacter koreensis. Next base: position 445,696 of record NZ_JBHTIH010000003.1, on the reverse strand, counting down.
TGGCCGCTGCCGCAGCCGGGTTCCCAGACCCGCGCTGCTGCGGGAACCACGGCGGCGAGCGCGTCGAACAGCGCATCGGGGTACTCGGGGCGCGCAGCGGCGTAGGCATCGGCGATCCCGGAGAAATGGTCCTTGAATGGCGGTGCGGACATGGGTTCAGAAGCCGTCGCAGGTCATTGCCGTCGGCCGCGCGCGCGGCATCGTTTTCGTCATTGCCTAGGCGCGTCCTGGGCGGGCTGAAGCAGCAGGCGCACGTCTTCGCCGATCCGCCGCGACTCGACGACCGTCAGTTTCAACTTCTGGGTCATCGCATCGATGTCGAGGCCCTCGAACAGCGGCCGCGCGCGCGAACCCAATAGCACCGGCGCGACGTACAGCAGCAGCTCGTCGACCAACCCGGCGGCGAGGAACGCGCCGGCCAGCGTGGCGCCGGCCTCGAGTTGCACCTCGTTGACCTCGCGCGCGGCCAGCAGCTTGAGCACCGCGTCCAGGTCGAAGCGACCGCCATGCACGGCGACCGGCGCGGTTTGCGCGCTCAGCCCGCGCGGCGGCTTGGCATCGGGCGCATGCAGGTACAGCGTCGGTGCGTCGCCCTCGCGCACGCGGCCGCGTGCGACCGTGGCCAGTCCGGGATCGAGCACCACCCGCAGTGGCGCGACGAACGGGGTGTCGTCGCCCAGGCGCACGGTCAGCGACGGGTCGTCGACCAACACGGTGCCGGCGCCGGTGACGATCGCGCCGCAGCGCGCGCGCCAACGCTGCACGTCCAGGCGCGAGGCCTCGCCGCTGATCCATTTCGATTCGCCACTGGCCAGCGCGCTGCGCCCGTCGAGACTGGTCGCCAGCTTGATCCGCAGCCACGGGCGGCCGCGCTCGATCCGCGACAACCAGCCGCGGTTGAGCGCACGCGCCTGCGTCTCCATCAATCCGTACTCCACCGCGATCCCGGCCGCGCGCAGCTTGTCGAAGCCGGCGCCATCGACCTGCGGGAACGGGTCGCGCATCGCCGCGACCACCCGCGCCACGCCGGCTGCGATCAACGCGTCCGCGCACGGCCCGGTCTTGCCGACGTGCGCGCACGGTTCCAGCGTGACGTACGCGGTCGCGCCCTTGGCGCGCTCGCCTGCGGCCTGCAGCGCCAGCACCTCGGCATGTGGCTCGCCCGCGCGCTGGTGCCAGCCCTCGCCCACCACGTCGTCGCCGTGCGCGAGCACGCAGCCGACCATCGGATTGGGCTTGGTGGTGTAGGTGCCGCGCTCGGCCAGGCGCAGGGCGCGGGCCATCAGCGCATGGTCGGTGGCGGTGAACGTCTCAGTCACGCGAATAGCGCCCCCGCTCGCCCTCGGGCCACGTCGGCACCAAGTCATCGCCATCCACGCGCAAGCTCATCGACTCGAATGCCGTGGGCGTGGCTGCCTGGCTATCGAGTCGGATCTGAATCAGCTCTTTCAAGCCAGACGGCAGCGCGAGGTTCTCCGGCGGGAACTGGCTCTCTTCCACCGAAAGCGTCAGCGCAACCGGCCGCACGCCGGGACGTCGCTCGAACACCGCCCACCCATCCTGGTTGGTAGTGGCCAACGAAGTTTGTCCATCGGAGTAGCGAACCGACACATTGATCCCGCCATAGAGCGCGTCCGCCTGCGGATCACCGACGCGGACCGCGATGCCGCGTTGCCATTGCGAAGGTGCGGACGGAATCGCCTCTTCTTTTGGCAACTGGCAGGTGGCCGGCAGGACAGGTTCGGGCCGGAGGGGCAACTCAAGTCCCGCGTTGGCATGCGCATTGCGCGCCTCGATCAGCGCGACCTGATAGGCGTCCATCGCCGACTTCGCGGTCTCTAGGGCTGCCTCCGGCGATGCCGAGCCAGGCGCCATCGCCGCGCTGGCGGCCACCTCCAGGGCCTTGCTCGTCGCTTCCAACTCCTGCACCGATCGCCGGGCCGCATCGGCGAGCGCGCGGTAGCTGGGCGGCGGGTCGCCGAACGCGTCCGGGGACGATGCGTAATCTTCTTTCGCGACGAAGGGACAGCGGGCAAGAACGGCGCCGCGCTTTCGCTCGTCCCGTGCCGCCAGAAGCTCGGCCTCTGCACGCTCATCCCACTCGCTGCTGCCCACGAGCGAAAACAGGGTTGCGTCGGGTTTGGGCATGTCGGCAACCAGCACCACTTGCGTGCCTTCTCGATGCCAGCGCCCCTTCGCGGACTGGTTCATCGCGCCATAGGCAAGCATCCATTCGAAGCGACCGTCCGGGTGCAGCCGCAACTCCGAGCCGACCTCGCGGATGCCCGACAAGTAGTAGTGGCTGCCGGCATCGACCCGACGCAACTGCTCGTCGGTTGGAGCGCGTTGCGGCTCCGCCTCAATCGCGACGCCCGCGTAGGCCGCCTCCCTTTCAGCTTCAGCAACAGCTTCCGCAACGGCCGCCATCATTGCCGCCTCGGCGGCATCCACGCCGTCGTCAACAATTACCGATTCGGCCGCTTCAGCCTCCGCCGCACGCTCACCATCCTGTCCGCGCGCTGCCGCCAAGTTCGCGGCTACCACCAAGCACAGCATCCCGCATATCGCGACTACTCGATGAAACTGGTTCATTCAACGCCTTCCTGGCTTATGGGTGTCTGGTGCGCTGCGATCCAGCAGCGATAGCTGGCCTTCGGCAGAACTGTCGCTCTCGAGCCGGTCGAGTTCCTCGCGGAAGTCGGCCACGTCCTCGAACGCGCGGTAGACCGAGGCGAAGCGCACGTAGGCGACGTGGTCAAGCTTGCGCAGCTCGGCCATCACGAACTCACCGACGCGGCGCGAGGCGAGCTCGCGTTCGGCGGTCATGCGCAGCTGGTGCACCACCGCGCGCACCGCGGCCTCGATCTGCTCCTCGGCGACCGGACGCTTCTGCAGCGCGCGATCAAAGCCGATCCGCAGCTTGCGCGCGTCGAACGCCTCGCGGCGGCCGTCACCCTTGATGATCACCGGCAACTTGAGTTCGATCGTCTCCAGCGTGCTGAAGCGCTCGCCGCAGGCCTCGCAGGCGCGGCGACGACGGATCGTTGCGCCGTCGTCGGACACGCGCGAGTCGATGACGCGGGTGTCGATGTGCTGGCAGAAGGGACAGTGCATGTAGGGCGGGTTTCAACCCGCCGGCCTCCGAAGGGATGCTCGAGAGGGCGGGTTGAAAACCCGCCCTACGGATTACGCGTCAGCCATACACCGGAAACTGCTTGCACTGCCTGGTCACGTTCTCGCGCACCCCGGCGATGACGTTCTCGTCCTTGGGGTTGTCGAGCACGTCGCAGATCCACTCCGCCAGCGCGACGCAGTCGGCTTCCAGGTAGCCGCGGGTGGTCACCGCCGGCGTGCCCAGGCGCAGGCCCGAGGTCACGAACGGCTTCTGCGGGTCGTTCGGCACCGCGTTCTTGTTGACGGTGATGTGGGCCTTGCCGAGCGCGGCTTCCGCGTCCTTGCCGGTGATGCCCTTGCCGATCATGTCGACCAGCATCAGGTGGTTCTCGGTGCCGCCGGAGACGATCTTGTAGCCGCGCGCGATGATGGTCTTCGCCATCGCCTGCGCGTTCTTGACGACCTGAGCCTGGTAGGCCTTGAACTCCGGCTCCAGCGCTTCCTTGAACGCGACCGCCTTGGCCGCGATCACGTGCATCAGCGGGCCGCCCTGGATGCCAGGGAAGACGATGCTCTGCAGCTTCTTGACCAGCTCCTCGGACGGATCCTTGGCGACGATGATGCCGCCGCGCGGACCGCGCAGGGTCTTGTGGGTGGTCGAGGTGACCACGTGCGCGTGCGGCAGCGGGCTGGGGTAGACGCCGGCGGCGATCAGGCCGGCGACGTGCGCCATGTCGACGAAGAAGATCGCACCGACCGAATCGGCGATCGCGCGCATGCGCGCCCAGTCGACCACCTGCGAGTAGGCGCTGAAGCCACCGACCAGCATCTTGGGCTGGTGCTCGGTCGCCAGGCGCTGGACCTCGTCGTAGTCGATCATGCCGTCGGCATCGACGCCGTACTGCACCGCGTTGAAGAGTTTTCCGGAGATGTTGACCTTGGCGCCGTGGGTAAGATGCCCGCCGTGCGCAAGCGACATGCCCAGGATGGTGTCGCCCGGCTGCAGCAGCGCCAGGTACACCGCCTGGTTGGCCTGCGAGCCCGAATGCGGCTGCACGTTGGCGTACATTTGTTCCGTGGAGCCTGCGCCGAACAACTGCTTGAGGCGGTCGATCGCGAGCTGCTCGGCGATGTCGACGTACTCGCAGCCGCCGTAGTAGCGCTTGCCCGGGTAGCCTTCGGCGTACTTGTTGGTGAGCACGCTCCCTTGCGCCTCCATCACCCGCGGGCTGCAGTAGTTCTCCGAGGCGATCAGCTCGACGTGGTCTTCCTGGCGGCGATTCTCGGCGGCGATGGCCTGGGCGAGTTCGGGGTCAAAACCTTCGATACGGGCATCGCGCGGGAACATCGCCGCTCCGGGGGTGTGGGGAAGGCCGAAAGTGTAGCGGCGACGGGGGTTTACGGCCACCGCGGGTGGCGCCGCGGCGGGCCTTCCGGGATAATCGCGCCATCCCGAACACCTTGTGGCCCTGCCCCGCGCAGGCCGCCGCCGTCCGCCCTGCGGCGCCCCTCGGGCGCCGCATCTCGATATGAGAGCCCCCCATGCAATACATCTACACCATGAACGGCGTCAGCAAGACCGTGCCGCCGAAGCGCCAGATCATCAAGGACATCTCGCTGTCGTTCTTCCCGGGCGCCAAGATCGGCCTGCTCGGCCTCAACGGCGCGGGCAAGTCGACGGTGCTGAAGATCATGGCCGGCGTCGACAAGGACTTCAGCGGCGAAGCGCGCCCGGCCGCCGGCATCAAGGTCGGTTACCTGGCGCAGGAGCCGCAGCTGGACCCCACCCAGACCGTGCGCGAAGCGGTCGAGGTCGGCGTCGGCGACGTGCTCAGCGCTCAGGCCGCACTGGACAAGATCTACGACGCCTACGCCGAGGAAGGCGCCGACTTCGACAAGCTCGCCGCCGAGCAGCAGCGCCTGGAGGCGATCCTCGCCAGCGGCGACGCGCACACGCTCGAACACCAGCTGGAAGTCGCCGCGGACGCGCTGCGCCTGCCGCCGTGGGAAGCGATCATCGGCAAGCTGTCCGGCGGCGAGAAGCGCCGCGTCGCGCTGTGCCAGCTGCTGTTGCAGAAGCCCGACATGCTGCTGCTCGACGAACCGACCAACCACCTCGACGCCGAGTCGGTCGAGTGGCTGGAGCAGTTCCTGACCCGCTACACCGGCACCGTGGTCGCGGTGACGCATGACCGCTACTTCCTCGAGAACGCCGCCGAGTGGATCCTCGAGCTCGACCGCGGCAAGGGCATCCCGTGGAAGGGCAACTACACCGCGTGGCTGGAGCAGAAGTCCGAGCGCCTGAAGCAGGAAGAGTCCGGCGAGAAGGCGCGGCAGAAGGCGCTGGCGAAGGAGCTTGAGTGGGTGCGCAGCAATGCGAAGGGCGGCCGCACCAAGGGCAAGGCGCGCATGGCGCGCTTCGAGGAGCTCAACTCGGTCGAGTACCAGAAGCGCAACGAGACCAACGAGATCTTCATTCCACCGGGCGAGCGCCTGGGCGCGTCGGTGATCGAATTCAAGAACGTGTCGAAGTCGTTCGGCGACCGCCTTCTGATCGACGACCTGAGCTTCATCATCCCGGCCGGCGCGATCGTCGGCATCATCGGCCCGAACGGCGCCGGCAAGTCGACCCTGTTCAAGATGATCACCGGCCAGGAGCAGCCCGACAAAGGCGAGATCATCCAGGGCCCGAGCACCAAGATCGCCTACGTCGACCAGAGCCGCGACAAGCTGGAGGGCAACCACAACGTCTTCCAGGAAATCTCCGGCGGCGCCGACATCCTCAACATCAACGGCACCGAGATCCAGTCGCGCGCCTACCTGGGCCGCTTCAACTTCAAGGGCCAGGACCAGCAGAAGCTGGTCGGCACGCTGTCGGGCGGCGAGCGCGGCCGCCTGCACCTGGCCAAGACCCTGCTGCAGGGCGGCAACGTGCTGCTGCTCGACGAACCGTCCAACGACCTCGACGTCGAGACGTTGCGTGCACTTGAAGACGCGCTACTGGAATTCCCGGGCTGCGCGGTGGTCATCTCGCATGACCGCTGGTTCCTCGACCGCATCGCCACCCACATCCTCGCGTTCGAAGGCGACTCGCACGTCGAGTTCTTCCAGGGCAACTACCGCGAGTACGAGGACGACAAGAAGCGCCGCCTCGGCGAGGAAGGTGCGCGCCCGCACCGCTTGCGGTTCAAGGCGTTGAAGTGACGCCATGGCGCGTGCGCATCGCGCACGCCTTTGCCATGGCGTCATCCCCGCGAAGGCGGGGATCCAGTGACTTTGGCTGGTGCTGCTGCGCGGGTTTTTGAAGTCACAGGCAACGTCACTGGATTCCCGCCTTCGCGGGAATGACGAGCAAGAAATCATCCTTCCGGGAAACGGCTGACGTGAACTTCATAACCGCCCTCAAGCACCGCTGGCGCGACGCCGACTCGCTGGTCTGCGTCGGCCTCGACCCCGAGCCGGCCAGGTTCCCGCAGAAATTCGCCGACAACCCCGATGCGGTGTTCGCGTTCTGCCGCGACATCGTCGACGCCACCGCCGAGTACGCGTGCAGCTTCAAGCCGCAGATCGCGCACTTCGCCGCACTCGGCGCCGAGGACGCGCTGGCGCGGCTGGTCGCGCACGTGCATGCGCGCCATCCCGGCGTCCCGGTGATCCTGGACAGCAAGCGCGGCGATATCGGCAGCACCGCGCAGCACTACGCGGGCGAGGCGTTCGACCGCTATGCCGCCGATGCGGTCACCGCCAATCCGTACCTGGGCCGCGATTCGGTGCAGCCGTTCCTCGACCGCGCCGACCGCGGCGTGGTGGTCCTGTGCCGCACCTCCAACCCCGGCGCCGGCGACCTGCAGGACCTGCTGGTGCAGTCGGACGACGGCGTGGCGCGACCGCTGTACCAGCACGTCGCGCAAAAGGTCGCGCGCGACTGGAATGGCCACGGCAACTGCGCGCTGGTGGTCGGTGCGACCTGGCCGGCGCAGTTGCGCGAGGTGCGCGCGATCGTCGGCGAGATGCCGCTGCTGGTGCCGGGCGTCGGCGCGCAGGGCGGCGACGTCGAGGCGGTGGTGAGCAATGCGAGAACCAGCGACGGCACCGGGCTGATCGTCAGCAGTTCGCGCGCAATCCTGTACGCGTCGAACGGTGGTGATTACACAGAGGCGGCCGCGCAGGCTGCCAAGTCGCTGCGCGACGAGATCAACCGCCACCGCTGAGCCTTCCTACCGGCATCCGAAGAGGATTGCCTTCGCTATCGCAACAACGCCCGTAGTGCCGCGAACGGAAACCGCAGCCAGATCGCCGCGAACACCCCGGCGCGGGTCAGGATCGCGCGGCGCGGCGCCTCGAACTTGCTGAAGTAGCGCCACAGGCCGCGGTGCTTGTGCCACTCGACGAACAGCGGGTTGGAGCGGCTGGATACCCCGCGCACGTGCAGCACCCGCACCGCGTTCGCGACCGCGATCACCGCGCCCGCCGCGCGCGCGCGCCGGCACAGGTCGAGGTCCTCGGCATGCAGGCGATAGGCCTCGTCGAAGCCGCCGAGGCGCGTGAACAAGGTGTGCGGCAGCAGCATCAACGCGCCGGAGACCGCCTGCACGCGCTGCAATGCCAGCGCGTCGTCGGCGACCACCGCCAGTTGCGACACCGCGGTCGGGCCGCGCAGCACCGCCGCGAGCATCGCCGCGAAGTCGGGGTCGTGGCGGCGCGCCGCGGCATCGCGCACGCCGTCGTCGTCGACCAGGTCGGCGCCGAGCAGCGCGTCGCCCAGCGGCGCGGCCAGCGCGCGCAGGCGCGACAGCGTGTCGGGTTCGAGCAGGCAATCCGGGTTCACGAACGCCAGCCATGCTGCCTCGCTGCCGCCCGCGTCCAGGTCGGCCACGCCCTGGTTGCAGCCGACCGCGAAGCCCGGGTTGTCGGGGTTGGCGACGAAGCGCACCCGCGCGTCGCTGGCGGCGTGGCGCTGCACGATCTCCAGGGTGCCGTCGCTGGAGTGGTTGTCGACCACGCGGATCGCGGCCACGCCGGCGCAGGCGCGCAGGCGTTGCAGGCAATCGTCGATGGTGGCGGCGCTCTGGTAGCTCACCACCACCACGCCGATATCGAAGTGCTGGCTGGATGCGCCCTCGGCTGGCGGGCGGCGGTCGAGCGCGCGCCGGTCAGACAAAGAGGTCACGCTGCGCATCCGCGGGGCCGACGCTGGCATGCAGCGCCACCAGTTGTTCGCGCGAATCGCGCAGCGGGTCGCGCATCAGGAAATTGGCCAGGCGCGCGTGCCAGTCCGGCCAGCGCACCGCGAGCCGGTCCATGTCGCCGTCGAACGGCGCGCCCTCGCCGCGGCGCCCGACGAACGCGGTATCGCACAGCGCGTTGCGCCAGCCCAGGCCCGACAGGCGCAGCGACAGGTCGATCAGCGCCGCGTACCACGAGCCGTAGCTGGCCGCGTCGAGGCCACCGGCGCGCTTGCGGGCGCTGCCGCGCAGCAGCACCGCGTGGCCGACCGCGGCCGGCAGTTCGGGCGCGATCGCCGGCATCGCCGCGCTCGCGCGCGCCACGCGCTCGAGGTCACCGGGCAGCGCGTCGATCTCGCCGATGCGCGGCCAGGCCGCAGCTTCGCCGGCGTTGCTCCACGGGGTCGCGGTCGCGATCGCGCCATCGCCGGCGAAACAGGCGGCGAGTCCGCCAAGCCAGCCGGGCGTGGGCACCGCGTCGGCGGCCAGCACCGCGACGTCGGCGTCGCCGCACGCGGCGAGCACCTCGTCCAGGTGCGCGGTCTCGCCGACGCTGCGCTGGCGCCGGGTGTAATCGGCCTTCAGCGCGGTGCGCGCCATCCAGCGCTCGACAATCGCGTAGCCACGCGGGCCGGACTGCGCATCGTCGGCCAGCCACACCCGCGTGCCCGCCGGTGTACCGGCCTCGAGCGCGGCCAGGCAGGCGTCGAGCGCGTCGTCGTCGACGCCGACCGGCAGCACCACGATCGGCAGTTCACGCATGCAGCGCGTTCGCTCCGCTCATGGCTTCGGCTTGCGGTGCAGCGGTTCCAGGGCGCGGAAGCGGGCGCCGTACTCGTCGGTGAGGTCGCGCGCTTCCTGCGGGTCGCGGATGATGCTCGGGGTCAGCAGCACGATCACCTCGTTGCGCGCGGTCCGCGAGGACTGGGTGCCGAACAGGCCGCCGATCACGGGGATCCGGCTCAGCCCCGGCAGCCCTGAGGAGCCGCGGGTCACGCCGTCGCTAATCAGGCCGGCCAGCAGCACGGTGTCGCCGCTCTGGATCGCGGCCTCGGTCTTGACCTTGCGGGTGTCGATGCGGACGTTGCCGTTGGGATCGCGCTCGGCGCCCGGCGAGCTGACTTCCTGGACGATGTCGAGGAACACCATGCCGTCGCGGGTCACGCGCGGACGCACCTTGAGGATCACGCCGGTGTCGAGGTACTGCACCTGGCTGTAGGTGGTGTCGGTGCCGGTGCCGGGGTTGACCGTCACCGACGAGATCGGGATGCGGCTGCCGACGTTGAGGGTCGCCTCTACGTTGTTGCGTACCAGGATTGACGGCGCCTGCAGCAGCTGCAGGTCGGTGACCTGGTCGAGCGCGCTGACCACCGCGGCCGCATTGCGGCCCAGGAAGGTCCAGGCCAGCCCACCGATGCCGCCGCTGCCGGCGCCCTGCGCCGCGCGCACGGTGCCCCGCAGGTCGCCCCAGATGCCGCGGCCGGCCGCGTTCGGCAGGCCCGCGCCGCCGTTGGCCGGCGAGTCGCTGACGCTGTTCTCGAAGAACCAGTTGACGCCGTACTCGAGCTCACCGCTGAGCTGCACCTCGACCACCTGTGCCTCGATGTGCACCTGCAACGGCATCACGTCCAGGCGCGCGATCACGTCCTTGATCGATTTCCAGGCCGCCGGGCTGCTGCGCACCAGCAACGCGTTGGTTTCCTCAACCGCGGCGACGCCGACCCGGTCGCCGTCGACTTCCAGGGTCACCGCGGCGTTGCCGCCGCCGGCGGCGTTGAGCGACATCTCGCCGCCAGCGCCGCCGCTACCGCTATCGCCCGCACCGCCGGGATACGCCTTGTCGCCGCCGATGGTGGCGCTGGAACCGTTGGCCCCATCCTGGATTTCGACCGAGTCCAGCCCCGGCATCAGCGACGGCGCGCCGCCGTTGTCGCCACCGCCACTGCTGCGCCCGCCGCCGAATACCTCCGACAGGCGCTGGGCGAGGTCCTTGGCCTTGATGTACTTCAGTTCGTACGAATACAGCTGCACAGCGTCGCCGGCGCCGTCGATGCGCTCGAGCCACTGGCCGATGTCGTCCAGATAGTCGGGCTGCGAAGTGATCACCAGGACCGCATTGGCGCCGTCCAGCGGCATGAAGCGGAACATGCCCGCGACCGGCGACTTGCTGGTCTCGCCGAACACCTTCTCCAGGTCGGCGACCACGCGCGAGGCCTTGCCCGACTGCAGCGGGAACACCCCGACCGACATGCCCGACAGCCAGTCGACGTCGAAGATCTCGATCGTGCGCAGGTAGTTCTCGAGTTCGGCGCGGCTGCCGCCGATGCTGATCACGTTGCGCGCGCCATCGACGTTGATGATCGCGTTCGGGCGCGCGTAGGGCTTGAGGATCTTCTCCATCTCGGTGGCCGAGACGTAGCGCAGCGGCACGGTGCGCACCTCGAAGCCGCGTGCGGTTGCGGCCGAGCCGGTGCGCGGGGCGACGTTGCCCGCCAGCGCCTGGTCGGACGGGATGATGCTGTAGCGGCCGCCGCCGTAGACCATGCGTGCGTTGTTCCAGCCCAGCACCATCTCCAGCAGGTTGAGCGCGTCGGCGGAGCTGACCGGCTTGGGCGTGGCCAGGGTCACGGTGCCCTGCACGCCCGGTGCGATCACGTAGTTCTGGCCAAGCATGTCGCCCAGGATCGCCTTGACCACCGCGTGCAGCGATTCGCCCTCGAAGTTGAACGTCGCCGAGCCGTTGCTGCCGCCCATCCCGGGCGGTGCCGATGCCGCGGCGCTGCGGTTGATGACCTGGCCGGTGCCGCGGCGGATCTGCGGACGCGGTCCGGTCACATCCTCGGGCAGCGCCTGCGCGCCGCCGACGACTTCGCCGGTAGTCGTACCCACGACACCGGTGCGGGCGCGCATCGCGGCCGGGTTGCCATCGCGGCGCACGCTCGGCACCGGGGTGCTGGCGCAGGACGCGAGCACCGCGACGATGGTCGCGGCGAGGACCACGCGATCGAACGCCGCGCGACGCGGCGCTGGGCGGATCACGGGGACGGAGGACGGGGGCAGACGTTGATTCATTCGAGGCACTCTACCGGCTGTTGTCCGGTGGTTGCGGCGGTGGTTGGGACTGCTGGCGCAACTGCTCGCGCCGCGCCTGGATGCGCTGGCGGATGGCTTCCATCTGCGCCTGCTCGGTCAGCATCGGATCGGTGTTCGACGACTTGCTCGGCTGCGGCTTGGTCGCCGGGGTGGTGGCCGGGCGCGGGGTGGCGGTGACCGGCTTCGGTGCCGAGGGGGCAACCATCGTGGGCGAAGGCGGTGGCTCGATCGGCACCGCGCCACCGGCGGGCACGCCGGCCGGACGGACCGGCGGCTGGCCTTCGCGGGCAACCGCGGTCGGCGGTTGCCCGCCCTGCCCGTCGAACACCCGCAATTCCATCGTGCGCTGGCCTTCGGGTCCGTCGAACACCGCGCTGCGCGCGTTGACCGCGCTCAGGCGCCAGGCCGGGTGCGATTCGGGCGCGTCGCCGAGTTTCACGCGCAGCGACTGGCTGCCGTCGGGCGGTTGCAGGATCGCGAGCCGCACCTGCGGGGTGATCAGCACGCTGGTCAGCACGAAGTCGAACGCCGCGGCGTCCGCGCCTTCGGCATCGCCCTGCAGCGAGAACGCCTTGGGCCGCCGGTCGACCGCGAACAGCGGCCGGGTGCCGATCTCGCTGTATTGCTCCAGCGGCCCGAGCCGGCTGGCGGTGGCCGCGCGCAACGGCGGCAGGGGCCGCACCAGACCGGGGTCGTCGGCCAGCGGCGCGACCCGCCCGCCCATCCCGGCCAGCGCCAGCGCCCACGCCAGCACCGCCCAGCCGGCCGCGGTGGCCAGCAACCAGGTGCGCGGGCCGGCGTCGTCAAGGCGCATCGGTGGCCCCCAAAGCGGTCGCGCCCGCGTTCGCGCTGCGGTTGCCCGGCGCGGGATTGGCACCGGGCAGCGGGCGCAGGTAGCCGTACAGGTCGAAGCTCACGTCGAGGCCGCCGTCGCGCCCGGCGTTGTTGTCGCCGGCCAGGCCGCCGGGCGCGAAGTAGCGCTGCGCGAGCAGGTTGAGGTTGTCTACGAACAGGCGCGGCGCGCCGCTTTCCAGCGAATGCAGCACCGCGGCCAGTTCGCTGCTGCCGCAACGCAGGCGCACCTGCACCACGACCCGCGTGTAGCGCTCGCGGCCGGGCTCCGACAGCGGCGAGCGGTTGGTGATCGCGCAGCTGCGGTTGCCGGGGCTGGCCTGGGCGACGACGGTCTCGAGCCGCTGCACGAGGCTGGCGGTGGCCAGCTCGGGCGTGGTCTCGTCGAGGAACCCCGGGCGGTTGGCCTGCTGCTGGCGCACCTGGGTCAGCCGCTGGCTGACCTGCGGCGCCTGCTTGAGCGCCATGCGCTGGCGCAGTTCGCGCTGCTGCAAGGTGGTGATCTGGGCGTTGGCCTCGAGCATCGGCACGGTCCACCACGGGTGCACCAGCACCGCGTAGGCGACCAGCAACGCGGCCGCGAGCAGGCCCAGTGAGATCCAGCGGTCGCGGTCAGCGGGCACGCGCGGCCTCCTGGTCTGGGGTGCGTGCCTGGGGGCTCGCGACGCCGCGCGCGGGTGTCGCGGCCGGCGCCACTGCGGTGAGCTCGGCGGTCAGGGTGAAGCGGTCGCGGCCGCTGGCCGGGTCGGGTTGCAGCGCGCCGGCCAGCGCCGGCGAACGCCACAGCGTCGAGCCATCCAGGCGCCCGATCAGCGCCGGCGCCTCGTTGCTCAGGCCGATCAGGGTCAGGCGTTCGGCCTCGATCGCGAGCTTCTCCAGGTAGGTGCCATCGGGCAGGCGGCGGCTGAGTTCGTCCATCACTTCGACCGCGGTCGGACGCGCGCCGCGGGTGCGGTCGAGAAACGCCTGGCCTTCGATCAGGCCGATCAGCTCGGCGCGCTGCGCCGCGGCCTGGCGTGCGGGCTGCGCGCGCCGGGCGATGTCGCGCTCGAACGCGGCGGCGGCCTGGCGGCGGTTCTCGAGCAGCTGCCACAGCAGCGCCGCGACCGCGAGCACGGCGACCGCGGCCAGCGCCCAGTTCCAGACGCGGAACGGGTCGGCATGGCGGCGCCGCTGCGACAGCGGCAACAGGTTGACGCCGAGCGGGGTGCCGTCGGTGGCGGCGACATCGACGCCGGCCAGGGTCGAGGCCAGCAGCCCGAGCGCCGCCAGTTGCGGGTCCAGCGCGCTGCGCGGCACCGCGACCAGCTCGACGTCGAGCTGGCCGTCGCTGTCGCGGCGGCCGAGCACGCGCGCGTCGAACGCGACCGCGTCGGCGCTGAACGGGGTTTGCCGGTCGATCTCGAACCCGACCACGTCGCGCAGCCGCTCGGCCGCAGCCGCCGGCAGCGGCAGGCGCCGGCGCAGGCCGCTGGCCGCGGGCAGCAGCAGCCAGCGCGGCAGGTCGGTAAGGCGCGGGCCGAGCAAGGCCGCCAACGGGTCGCCGGGCGCCGTGATCGGATCGTGGCTGCCATCGGCCAGGCCCGGCGCATGGCCGAGGTCGCGCAGCTCGCCGCCCTGCTGCAGGCGCAGTTGCAGGCCATCGCCTTGGGCGGGGGGGGCGGCGGCCATCGCTTCGGCGGGGATCGGCGCGCGGTCGATCTGCAGCAGCACGCGGCCGCGGTCGAACCCCAGCGCCTGGCGCACGCGCAGCGGCAACCACGACGCCAACGCGTGGCCCCACCACGACAGAAAGCCGCCCGCGCCGACGCCCAGCGACGAACCGCCAAGCCGGGCGCCAAAACGTCCGAACCGGTCGCGCAACCGGCTGTCTGCAATCTGGGTCATCGTGGTGAAGCTCCCTCCTCCCAACGCAACGGGGTATAGGCCATGCCCGGCACCGAGCTGCCCCCCGTGCGCACGACGACTCGTAGTACCGCCTCGCGGCCATCGGCAAGCCGTGCGCGGCTGTCGATACTATACGTTCCACTCGAACCGGCATTCAGCGCCGCACCGCCCGGCAGGCCCGGCGGCGGCGGGCCGCTGCTCGGGTCCCAGCGGCGTCGCTGCTCGGTGACCTGCGCCCCGTCCATGCCCAAAGCGGTGAGCACCTGCGCCGAGGCAAACGTCGGTTCCGGCTGCTGGCGGCCGGTGTAGACGGTTACGTGCGGCTCGATCAATGCGTACAGCGCCGGGGTGAAGCCCAACACCTGCTCGAGCTCGGCGACGCTCTCGAACTCGGCGTCCTTGGCGCCGTACGGCAGCCCGGCACTGGCGTAGTCGGGATCCTCGCCGCCGCCGACCGGCTGGGTCAGCAGGTCCGGGTCGCGCCAGTCGACGATCGCGCCGGCCAATTGCTCGGCCTGGCGAGCTTCGGCGCCGGCCGCGCGCAGCAACGCCGCGAGCAGCGCCGCATCGGCCTGGTTGATGTCGACCTTGCCGTCCTCGTCGACCAGGCTCACTTCCACCGCCGCGTCGGCGTAGCGCCATTGGTAGGGGCGGCCATCGGCGCGCCACTGCCGGCGTGGATCGGTCTGCACGGCGCGGCTCAGGGCGTACTCGATGCCGGCGCGCGCGGCGTTCTGCGCGGCCAGTCCGCGCACCAGCACCCGACCCTGCATCTGTTCGACCCGCGCGGTCAGCGCGAACCCGCCGACCAGCGCGGTCAGCAGCGCGATCAGCCAAAGCACCAGCAGCAGCGCGGCGCCGCGCTGCACGCGGCATGGCGACGCGCGCCGGCAAACGGCGCCGCTCATTGCCGCTCCCCGACGCCGACGCCCACGTGCGTGCTGGCCAGCCGCAGGCCGACCACCAGCGGCGGCCAGGCGCGGCCGTCGGCATCGGTCAACGTGACCTCGACCAGCAACGGCAGCTGCTCGGGCGTCTCCCAGCGGTCCTGCCAGTCGCCCAGGCCGCCGTCTTCGGCGTGCGTGCGGTAGCGGAAGCGGGCCTCGCGCAGGCCGTCGACCAGCACCTCGGGCGCGCGCGCTTCGCGTTCCTCGACCAGCGCGCCGGCCTGCACCATCGTCAGCGCCAGGGTGATGCGCTGGCCGTCGCCGGCGCCTTCGTCCTCGATGGTGAAGTCGTGCAGGTAGGGGCCGCCGCGGCCGAGGTAGTCGGGCAGGTCGGCGACAAAGCGCACGCGGTCGGGTTCGCCGATGAAGCGCTGCGGCAGCGCGCTGCTCTCGTCGGTGCCGAACGGCACCGGCCGGGTCGCCGCCAGCCGCTTGCGCAGGAATCCCTCGACCGCGCGCATGCGTTCGCTATGCGCCGCGATGGCCTCGCCGCGGCCGGCGGTCCGCGTCGAGGCGACCAGGGTCGCGAACGCGAGCGCGAGGCCCGCGGCGAGCAGCACGGTCGCCAGCAGCACTTCGATCAAGGTGAAGCCGCGTGCCTGTGCGCGAGCACGCGGCGCGACGCTGCGCCGCATCACAGCGTTGCCTCGGTGCCGGCCGGGGCCAGGCGCAGGCTGCGCAGCTGCAGGCGTTCGCGCGGACCACCGTCGCCCCATTGCACCGACAGCGCGAGCTCGTAGAGTTTCATCGCCGCGGGGTCGCGGGTCGCGGCCGGCGGCAGCGCGCGGTCGGCCCAGGGCGTGATCGCCAGCGACCAGCGATAGCGGCCGTCCTCGAACTCGCCGTCGCGCTGACCCGGCTCCAAAGCCTGGCCGACCCCGACCTGGTCCAGCAGCGACTGCGCGTGCAACGCCGCGCGCCCGGCGTCGCCGGACCAGCGCACCTGCCGCACCGCGCCTGACAGCGCACCGAGCAGCAGGGTCAGCGCCAGCGCCAGCAGCGCGAACGCGACGATCACCTCGATCAGGGTGTAACCCCGCATCGACGCTGGACCCGCCGCGAGGGTGCGCGCGCCGTCGACACGGCCTGTGCGATCCGACAGCCGATGCCTCGCTTGTGGAGTGCCGGCGGGGTGCTTCATCGCGAGGCCTCGACGCGGCGCAGCGTCACCTGCCCGGTCAGCCAGGCCACGTCGACGTTCCACGCCGCGCGCTTGGCGCTGAGCTGGATGCGGCCCCCGGTGGACGCGCCGTCGGCGAAGAACACGATCGCGCCCTCGCCGCGCGCGGGCTGCACCTGGCGCGCGCCGGTGAAGGTGACGCCCAGCGCGGCCGGGATCTCGCCGGCATGGTCGTTCGGCGCGGCCCAGGTGTGCGCGGCCGGATCGATGGTGAAGCGCTGCGGCTGGCCGGTCGCCAGCGCGCGGGTGCGGGTGTAGCGCAGCTGCGCGGCGATCTCGCGCGCGTTCGAGCGCAGCTGCATGCCCGCGAAGCCGCCACCGAACGCCGCCGCCGCGAGCACGCTGGTCGCACCGATCAGGGCGATCACCAGCAGCATCTCCAGCAACGAAACCCCGGCGACGCCGTGTCTTGCGTTGCGTGGCGGCCTCCCCCGGCGTGGCGAAGCGTGCATCCGGGATGTCTCGGCGAACTCGCGTGCTTACTCGTAGACGATGTCGGCGTCGGTGCTGCTGCCGCCGACCTTGCCGTCCTTGCCGAGGATCACCAGGTCGAAATCGCGGCCATCGCCGGGCGCGCGATACTCGATCGCGTGACCCCAGGGGTCGTTGAGTTCGGCGGCCTTCGCGTACGGGCCGAGCCAGCCGGCGGCATCGCCGGGCGCGGTGACCAGCTCTTCGAGCGCGGCGGGCAGGCGGCCGGTGTCCATCTGGAACGACTCGACCTTGCCGGCCAGGGTCTGCACCTGCGACTTGGCCAGGTTGACCTTGGCGCGGTCGGCACCGCCGAGTACGCGGCTGCCGACGAAGGTCAGCACTGCGCCGATCAGCACGATCACGATGATGATCTCGATCAGGCTCATGCCGCGCTGCAGGGCGGGGGACGGGGAACGGGTCATCGAACGGATATTTCGCATCGCACTCTTCCGTAGCAAGGGGAATGATGAAACAGGGGAAAAACGCGGCTCAGCCGATCACTTCGGTCAGTCCGTAGATCGGCATCAGGATCGCCATCACCACGAAGCCGACCACCACCGCCAGCACCACCGTCACCAGCGGCACCAGCGCCGCCAGCATGCGGTCCAGCGCCAACGAGGTCTCGCCCTCGAAGGTGTCGGCGGTCTTGAGCAGCATCGCGTCGAGCGCGCCGGACTCCTCGCCGACCTGGATCATCTGCAGCGCCAGCCGCGGGAAGCGCTTGCCGCGCGCCAGCGCGGTCGACAGCGCGACGCCGTTCTTGACCTCGTTGGCCGCGGCCTCGACGTCGCCGGCCAGCACGCGGTTGCCGAGCACGTTGCGGCCAATGCCCAGCGCGCTCAGCAGCGGCACGCCGTTCTTGACCAGCGTGCCCAGCGTGCGCGCCAGCCGCGCGGTCTCGATCTTCGCCACCAGCGCGCCGGCGAACTTGCGGCGCAGCAGCCAGCCGTCGAACGCCTCGCGGAATACCGGGTCGCGGCGCTTGCGGTCGAACCACCACAACGCCAGCGCCGGCACCACCAGCAGCACGATCCAGTAGTCGCGCACGAACAGACCGATGCCGAGCACGATCCTGGTGAAGAACGGCAGCTCGGCGTCCAGACTCTCGTACATCTGCGCGAACTGCGGCACCACGTAGCCGAGCAGGAACAACAGGCTCAGGCCCACCATCACCAGCAGGATCGCCGGGTAGATCAACGCGTTGATGACGCGGCCCTGCAGCGCGCGCGCGCGCTCGAGGTAGTCGGCCAACCGCGCGAGCGTCTCGTGCATGCTGCCGCCGGCCTCGCCGGCGCGCACCATGTTGACGTACAGCCGCGAGAACGTGCCGTGCTGGCGCTCCAGCGCGGTCGACAACGACGCGCCGCCGCGCACCGCGTCGCGCACGTCGGTGACGGTGCGCTTGGCGGCCTCGTCCTCGGGCAGTTCGAGCAGGATCGTCAGCGCGCGATCGAGCGGCTGGCCGGCGCCGAGCAGGGTCGCCAATTGCTGGGTGAATTGCACCAGCCGCTCGCCGGCGAAAGGTTTCGGCTTGAACAGGCCCTTCCAGATCGACGCGCTGCCGGCCTCGCTGGCCAGCACCGCTTCTACGGGCAGGTGTCCCTGCTCCTGCAGGCGTTGCACCACCTCGCCGTTGCTCGCCGCCTCCATCTGGCCATCGAGCATTTCGCCGCGCGCGTTGAGCGCTTTGTAGTGGTACAGCGGCATCGGCTCAGGCGTCCTCGGTCACGCGCAGCACTTCCTCGATCGTGGTCAGGCCGGCCAGCGCCTTGGCGATGCCGTCCTCGTACATCGTGACCATGCCGGCCTCGCGCGCGAGCTGCTCCAGCTCGCCCATGCCGGCGTGGCGCATGACGCCGCGGCGCAGGGCGTCGGTCATGACCATGAACTCCATGATCGTGGTGCGGCCCAAATACCCGGTCGGCGCAATCGCGGACGCGCGCGGGTGGTAGAGGAAGATCTCGCCGTCGGGCTGGTACTTGCGCAGGCCGAAGCGGTCGATCTCTTCCGGCGTGGCCGGCAGGCGCACCGCGTGCGTGGGCTCCAGTCGGCGCACCAGGCGCTGGGCGAGGATGCCGTTGACGGTCGACGTGAGCAGGTAATCTTCGACGCCCATGTCGAGCAGGCGGGTGATGCCGCCAGCGGCGTTGTTGGTGTGCAGCGTGCTCAGCACCAGGTGGCCGGTCAGCGCCGACTGGATCGCGATGCGCGCCGTCTCCAGGTCGCGCATCTCGCCGATCATGATGATGTCCGGGTCCTGGCGCACGATCGAACGCAGCGCGTGGGCGAAGTCGAGGCCGATCTGCGGCTTGGCCTGGATCTGGTTGATGCCCTCGATCTGGTACTCGACCGGGTCCTCGACCGTGATGATCTTGACGTCGCTGGTGTTGAGCTTGCTCAGCGCGGTGTACAGCGTGGTGGTCTTGCCCGAGCCGGTCGGGCCGGTCACCAGCAGGATGCCGTGCGGCTGGTCGAGCACCTTCTGGAACTGCGGCAGGAACGCGTCGGTGAAGCCCAGCCGCTCGAAATCGAACACCACCGTCTCGCGGTCGAGCAGGCGCATCACCACCGACTCGCCGTGCGCGGTCGGCATGGTGCTCACGCGCAGGTCGAGTTCTTTGCCCTGCACGCGCAGCATGATGCGGCCGTCCTGCGGCAGGCGGCGCTCGGCGATGTTGAGCTTGGCCATGATCTTGATGCGGCTGATCACGGCGGCGGTGAGGTTGGCCGGCGGGCTTTCGCCCTCGATCAGCACGCCATCGACGCGGTAGCGCACCTTTAGCCGGTTCTCGAACGGCTCGATATGGATGTCGGACGCGCGCAGCTCGACCGCGCGCTGGATCACCAGGTTCACCAGGCGGATCACCGGCGCCTCGGAGGCGAGGTCGCGCAGGTGCTCGACGTCCTCCAGGTCGCTGCCCTCGCCTTCGGCGGTCTCGACGATCGCGCCCATCGCGCTGCGGCCCTGGCCGTACCAGCGCTCGACCAGGTCGTCGATCTCCGAACGCAGGGCGACGTGCGCGCGCACCTCGCGGCCGGTGGCCAGGCGCACCGCGTCGAGCGTGTAGCTGTCCTGCGGGTCGGCGACCAGCACGTCGACCGCGGCGTCGGTTTCAGCCAGCGGGCAGACGTGGAACTGCTTCATGAACTTCGGCGTCAGCGCGACGCCTTCGGGCGGCAGCTCGGGGGCATCCTTGGCGCTGACCAGCGGCAGCGACAGCACCTCGGCGACGGTCTCGGCGTGGTCGCGCTCGGACACCAGCCCGAGCCGGGCGAGCAGCGACAGCAGGCTGCCGCCGGCATCGTCCTGGAGGCGACGCGCGCGCACCAGGTCGGGCTCCTTGAGCCGGCCCTTGGCGAGCAGCGCGTCGACGATCTGGTTATCGAGGCGATCGTCGAGGCCGTCGTCGGTACCGCGGTCGGCGTTGCCGCCGATGGGGTCTGCCACTGCGTTCACACCGCGCTCCAAAGCCGTGATCTTCCGACTTTAGCAGTTTGAAACGGCGCTTCGCCGCCGGCGCGGACGCGGGGTTCAGTCAGCGACGGATTCGCCGGCCGGCGCAGGTCCGTCTGCACCGGGACTGCATGCGCAGCTCAGCCCACGAACACCCGCGCGTTGCGGAACATCCGCAGCCACGGCGAATCCTCGCCCCACTCGCGCGGTGCCCAGCTCAGGTTGACGCTGCGCAGGGTCCGCTCGGGGTGGGGCATCAGGATCGTCGCGCGGCCGTCGTCGCTGGTCAGGCCGGCGATGCCGGCGGGCGAGCCGTTCGGGTTGGCCGGGTAGCGGGTCGCGACCTGGCCGTCGCCATCGATATAGCGCAGCGCCACGCGCGCGGCGGAGGGATCGCTGCCATCGCCGTCGAAGCTGGCACGGCCCTCGCCGTGCGCGACCGCGACCGGAATCCGCGAGCCGGCCATGCCGCGGAAGAACAGCGACGGCGTCTCGACCACCTCCAGCAGCCCCAGGCGCGCCTCGAACTGCTCGCTGCGGTTGCGCAGGAAGCGCGGCCAGTGCGCGGCGCCGGGAATGATCGGCTTGAGCTGGGCGAGCATCTGGCAGCCGTTGCACACCCCCAGCGAGAACGTGTCGGGGCGCGCGAAGAATGCCGCGAACGCGTCGCGCAGCGCGCTGCGCTCGAGGATCGAGGTCGCCCAGCCACGGCCGGCGCCGAGCACGTCGCCGTAGCTGAAGCCGCCACACGCGGCGAAACCCTTGAAGCCGTCGAGCGCGACGCGCCCGGCGATCAGGTCGCTCATGTGCACGTCGAACGCCTCGAAGCCGGCGCGGTCGAACGCCGCGGCCATCTCGATCTGGCCGTTGACGCCCTGCTCGCGCAGGATCGCGACCTTGGGCCGCGCACCGAGGTTGATAAACGGCGCGGCGATATCGTCCTTCGGATCGAACGCCAGCTTCGGCTTCAGCCCCGGCGCGTTGAAGTCGCGCGCGATTGCGCGTTCCTCGTCGGCGCACTCGGGGTTGTCGCGCAGCTTCTGCAGCGCGTGGCTGGTCGACCACCACGCGTCGAACAGCTCGTCCCAGGGCCATTCGACCAGGGTGTTGCCGTCGTCGCGCACGCGGATCGCCGGCGCGGTGGTCGGCTTGGCGATGCGCTGCGCGCAATCGATCAGGCCGTGGCGCGCGACCAGGTCGGCGAACTCGGCGCGGTCCTCGCACGCGATCTGCACGACCGCCCCGAGCTCCTCGTTGAACAGGGTGCGGAACGGATCCTCGCCCCAGCCGTCGAGGCTGATGTCCAGGCCCAGCCGCGAGCAGAACGCCATCTCGCACAGCGTCGCGAACGCGCCGCCGTCGGAGCGGTCGTGGTAGGCGAGCAGCAGCCTGGCTTCGCGCGCGTCGCGGACCAACTCGAAGAAATCGCGCAGGCGGTGCGGGTCGTCGAGGTCGGGCACGCCGCCATCGCCGCGGTCCTGCGCCGGCCCGGCGAACGCGGGCAGCGTGGCGTCCGCGCCGCCGCCATTGCGGTCCGCCGCGTGCGGGTGGCACTGCGCGAGCACCGAGCCGCCCAGGCGCTGCTTGCCCGCGCCCAAGCCGATCAACCACAGCTCGGTCTCGCCGTCGCGCGACAGCAGCGGGGTGAGTTGTTCGCGCACGTCGACCACCGGCGCGAACGCGCTGACGATCAGCGATACCGGCGATACGGATTTTTCCGGCGTCCCGTCGACACTCCACTGCGCCTGCATCGACAGCGAATCCTTGCCGACCGGGATGCTGAGCTCCAGCTCCGGGCACAGCGCCATGCCGACCGCCTTGACCGCGTCGAACAGCAGCGCGTCCTCGCCCGGGTGCCCGGCCGCGGCCATCCAGTTGGCCGACAGCTTGATGCGGTTGAGCGCTTCCACCGGCGCGGCGCACAGGTTGGTGATCGCCTCGCCGACCGCCATGCGCGCCGACGCGGCCGCGTCGAGCAGCGCCAGCGGCGTGCGTTCGCCGATCGCCATCGCCTCGCCGACGAATCCGTCGAATCCCGACAGCGTGATCGCGCAATCGGCCAGCGGCAGCTGCCAGGGGCCGATCATCTGGTCGCGCGCGGTCAGGCCGCCGACCGTGCGGTCGCCGATCGTGACCAGGAAGTTCTTGCAGGCAACGGTCGGGTGCGCGAGCACGCGCAACGCGGCGTCGTGCAGGTCCAGTCCGTCCCACTGCAGCGCCGGCCACGGCGCGGGCGGCGGGCGGCGGGTGTCGCGGTGCATCTTCGGCGCCTTGCCGAACAGCACATCCATCGGCAGGTTAATCGGCCAATCGCGACCGGCGTCGCGGGCGTTGTCGACCGTGGCGCCGTAACCGACGACCAGGTGTTCCTCGGCCGTTGCGTACCCCACCACCGCGAACGGGCAGCGCTCGCGCTCGCAGATCGCCGCGAACTCGGCGACGCGGTCGGCCGGCAGGCCGAGCACGTAACGCTCCTGCGATTCGTTGCACCACAGCTGCATCGGCGACAGCGACGGGTCATCGCTGGGCACCTGGGCCAAGTCGATCACGCCGCCGAGCGAAGAGTCGTGCAGCAGTTCCGGAATCGCGTTCGACAAGCCGCCGGCGCCGACGTCGTGCGCGCTGTCGATCGGGTTGCGCGCGCCCAGCGCGACGCAGCGGTCGATCACTTCCTGGCAGCGGCGCTCCATCTCCGGGTTGTCGCGCTGCACGCTGGCGAAGTCGAGGGCCTCGTGGCTGTCGCCCGACGCGACCGAACTGGCCGCGCCACCGCCCAGGCCGATCAGCATCGACGGCCCGCCGAGCACGATCACCGCGTGGCCGGGCTTCAGGCCGAGCTTGGCGACCTGCACCCGGTCGATCGCGCCCAGGCCGCCGGCGAGCATGATCGGCTTGTCATAGGCGCGCGTGTGCGTGCCTTCGTCGAGTTCGAACGCGCGGAAGTAGCCTGCCAGGTTGGGGCGGCCGAATTCGTTGTTGAACGCAGCCGCGCCAATCGGGCCATCGAGCATGATCTCCAGCGCCGGTGCCATGCGCGGGTTGAGCGCGCGCTCAGCCTCCCACGGCTGCGGCAGCGTCGGGATGCGCAGGTGCGAGACCGAGAAGCCGCACAGGCCGGCCTTGGGCTTGCCGCCGCGGCCGGTCGCGCCCTCGTCGCGGATCTCGCCGCCGTTGCCGGTGCTCGCACCGGGGAACGGCGCGATCGCGGTCGGGTGGTTGTGGGTCTCGACCTTGATGCAGAACGCCGAGTCCACCGTGTCCTCGGCGCGGTAGCCGCCGCTGGCCGGGTCCGGGCGGAAGCGCCGGGTCGGGTAGCCGGCCACGACCGCGGCGTTGTCGCTGTACGCCGACAGGGTGTTCTCGGGCGTGATCGCGTGGGTGTGCTTGATCATCTTGAACAGCGAGGCCGGCTGTTCACGGGTTTGGGTCTCGCGCAGCTGTTGCTCGCGGCCGTCGAGCGTCCACGACGCGTTGAAGATCTTGTGCCGGCAGTGCTCGGAGTTGGCCTGCGCGAACATCATCAGCTCGACGTCGGCCGGCTCGCGGCCCAGCGCGGCGTAGCGCTCGCGCAGGTAGGCGATCTCGTCGTCGGCCAGGGCCAGGCCGAGGCGCGCGTTGGCGGCCTCGAGTTCGGCCAGCGGAATGCGTTCGAGTTCGCCGCGCGCGGGCACCGCGAACAGCGCGGCCGCGTCGTCGCGCGCGTCGAGCAGCGACTGGGTCATCGGGTCGTGCAGCACCTTCGCCAACGCGCCCTGGGTGGCCGCGTCGGTGGGCCAGCCGGCCAGGTCGTAGCGGGTGCCGCGCTCGACGCGCTTCACCGGCAGCGCGGCGCCGTGCAGCAGCTCGGTGGCCTTGCTCGCCCACGGCGACAGCGTGCCCAGGCGCGGGGTGACGTAGCGCGAGACCGCGCCGGCGGCGCGCGGGGCGGCCGCCGGTTGCGCCTGCAGGATGCGGCGCAGGGTCGCGTCGTCGGGCGTCGCGCCGGCCTCGGGTTCGACCCAGTAGACCGGCCAGGCGTCGATCAGGCGCAGTTCGGGATGGAGGGCTTGCAGGCGGGCTTGGAGCCGTTCGCGGCGGAACGAAGACAGGGCGGGGGCGCCCTCGAGGACGATCATGTCCGGTGGACCGTGCGGCATCGGGCCGCAGATTGTAGCAACCGGCCGTTCCGCGGTGCCTTGCAGGCTACGGCGAGACCTTCGGACTTTGTAGAGCCAGGCTTGCCCGGCTCAGGTCCACGCAACGCCCACGTCCGGCTTGTTGCCGTGGCGCCGGGCAAGCCCGGCCCCACGTGCTTCGACGCTCAGCCCCCGGCGGCAACCGGTGCGACCGGCGTGGGCGCGGCCATCTCGTCCAGGCGCGCGCGCAGCGCGGCCGGCGGCACGTAGCCGCCGAGCTGGGTGCCGTCGGCGGCCAGAATCATCGGGGTGCCGGTCAGGCCGGCGCGTTGACCGACGTCGTACTGCATGTTGACGGTGTTCTTGCAGTCGCGGCTGGCGATCGTGCGCTCGGCCTTGGCGTCGGTCAGCGCCTTCTTGCGGTCGCTGGCGCACCAGATCGAGACCATCTTCCTGTGATCCTCGCTGCCGATGCCCATGCGCGGGAACGCGAGGTACTCGACCGCGATGCCCTGCCGGTTGTACTCGCCGATCTCGCTGTGCAGCTTGCGGCAGTAGCCGCACTCCACGTCGGTGAAGATGGTGACGGTGTGCTTCGGGTTCGGCGGCGCGAACACGATGCGCTCGCTGGCCGGGATCGTCTTCAGCAGCTGCTGGCGCATCGTCGCCAGCGCGCCCTCGCTGAGGTTCTTCTTCGCGCCGACATCGAACAACGCGCCGCCGGCGCCGGGCAGGAACAGGTACTTGCCATCGTCGCTGACGTACACCACCTGGCCACCGACCAGGGCCTCGCGGAAGCCCGGCAGCGGCGCCGCGCCGACGCGATCGACCTTGACCTGCGGGTTGAGCACGCGGATCGCCGCGAGCGCGCGGGCGTCGGGGGTGCCGGCCTGGGGCGCCGGCGCGGCGGCCGTCGTGCTGGCGGTCGCCGCGGCGGCACCGGGCTTGGCGAGGCTCCCCGACGACGGGGCCTGGGCGCAGGCAGACAGGCTGATCGCGCCGAGCGCGGCGAAAAGGATGCGCTTCATCAAGAGATCCATGCGGGAGACGACTGCTTGGACTGCCGGCTGGGGCAGTGGTTCTGGCGATTGTGGCATGGGCCGCCTTGCCGGGGCCTGAGCGCAGGGTGCTGCGGTGTTCCCCGGATGAGCGAGCCAGCGACGTTTCTTTGGGGCCTCACTGCCATCCATGGCGCAGTCCCACTGGCTCGGATCGCCCGGCCCGGCTTTCCGGCCCTGCGCAGCGCGCAGGGCGTTCACCCAAGGCGCGAGGCGATGCCTCGCAAACACCTTGGGCTCACCCATGGCCGGGCGTTCGGCAGACCGCGCCGCAGTGCCGCGCAAGCGCGACGCATTTTTGGGGCTTCTCTCTGCCATCCATGGCGCGACTTCACTAGCTTCGGATCGCCCGGGCCGGCCATCCATGGCCGGGCGTTCGCGGACGCGCGAGCCTGCGGCTCGCAAGCGCGACGCTTCTTTGAGGGGCTCGTCGCCATCCATGGCGGAACCTCACTAGCTCGGATCGCCCGGCCCGGCCATCCATGGCCGGGCGTTCGCGGCCGCGCGAGCCTGCGGCTCGCAAACGCGACGCATTTTTGGGCTTCTCGCTGCCATCCATGGCGCAACTTTACTAGCTTCGGATCGCCCGGCCCGGCCATCCATGGCCGGGCGTTCGCGGCCGCGCGAGCCTGCGGCTCGCAAACGCGTCCGCTCACCCCCTCGGATGATGTCTGGCGTGCAGCTGCTTGAGCTGTTCGCGCGCCACCAGGGTGTAGATCTGGGTGGTCGACAGCGAGCTGTGGCCGAGCAGCATCTGCAGCGCGCGCAGGTCGGCGCCGTGGTTGAGCAGGTGGGTGGCGAAGCTGTGGCGCAGGCCGTGCGGGCTGATCTTGCCCGGCTCGATCCCGGCCATCGCGCCGTAGCGCTTCACCAGCACCCAGAACTGCTGCCGGCTCGGCGCGGTGGCGCTGGCGACGAGGAACAACGGTGCCCGCGCGCGCCCGGCCGCTAGCTGCGGCCGCGCCTGCGCGAGGTAGCGCTCCAGCCAGTGCTGGGCTTCCTCGCCCAGCGGCACCAGCCGCTCCTTGCCGCCCTTGCCCGTCACCCGCAGCACGCCCTGGCGCAGGTTGAGCGCGGTCGCGGGCAGGTTGACCAGTTCGCTTACGCGCAGGCCGGCGGCGTACATCAGCTCCAGCATCGCGCGATCACGCAGGCCTTCCGGCGTGTCGACCTGCGGGGCGGCCAGTAGCGCCTCGATCTGGGTTTCGGTCAGCGCCTTGGGCAGCGAACGCGGCAGCTTCGGCGGATCGAGCAAGGCGGTGGGATCGTCGCCGCGCTCGCCACGGCGCACCGCCTGGGCGAAGAACGCGCGCAGCGCCGACAGCAGGCGCGCGTTGCTGCGCGGCGAATAGCCTTCGTGGGTGCGCCAGGCGAGGTAGTCGAACAGCGCCGCGCGATCGGCGGCCGGCAAGCCGCCGTGCCGGCCGGCGCGCCAGCGGGCGAAGCCCTGCAGGTCGCGTCGGTAGCTGTCCAGCGTGGGCCGGGCCAGACCGTGTTCGGCCCACAGCGCGTCGAGGAAGCGCTCGATCGCGAGCGCATCGGCGTCCGGCGTCGGCGGCATCGCCATCGCCTGCGTGCGGCGTTCGGCGGGCGTGCGGCGCGGGTTGGCACTGGCGCGGGAGGACGCGTTCGAAGTCACCGCCGCAGCTTAGCGACTATCCTTTTGCGATGGCATCGAACGACACCCACATCGACGCATCGAACCCGCCGGCCGCGCTGATCGGCTGGCGCCTGCTCGCGCTGTTCTACGACCTGTGGCCCGCGGCGGCGCTGTGGATGGCGGTGGCGGCGGCGTTCCTGGTCGCGCACCACAACCAGCCTCTGGCGCCGTTCAGTGCGCTGCAATGGCTGCTGTGGGCGCTGTGCTGGGCGCTGACCGGCGCCTACGCCACGCTGAGCTGGCGCCGCGGTGGGCAGACCCTGGGGATGCGGCCGTGGCGCCTGCGCGTAGTCGGAATCGATGGCGCGGCGCCGACGTGGCGCGCGCTGGGGCTGCGCTACGTGTTCGGCAGCGCATCGCTGCTGCTGGGTGGCTTGGGTTTCTGGTGGGCGTGGCTGGACCGCGAACGGCTGACTTGGCACGACCGCGTTAGTGGTACGCGGATGAGGCGGGAGCCGAAGCAAGGCTGAATCACCTCGCGAACAGCAGGTTCCTCACTGCTTTCGGAATGACCGCCAGATTTGCCGTTGCCTGAAGCCTTTGCTCTGCCCGCGCCGTAGAGCTCGCCAGACAAATCGTCTGGAAAGATTTGGACCGCCGCAGGCGCCCGCGAAGCGGGTGAGGCACATGGATGTGCCGAAGTCCGCACCGGAGGGCAAAGGGGGAAAAGGCGCCCTTGTTTGAGCGCAGCGAGTTTGGGCGCCGTACCCTTTGTTCGAGGAGCGCAGGGAACCGGGAGCAGCTTTATCGCTCGCGGCGAGCGTCCGGGGCCAGCGGTTTTGGTTACTTTTGCCGAGACAAAAGTGACTCGCGCGCGCAGCGTGCGAAAGCTCTTGATCCTGCTCGCCTGTCGAACCCAATCAACCCGCGCGATTGGGATCGCTGCGCTCAACCCATCCTACGAACCCCGGCCCGGCGCAGCGCGCCGGGCGTTCGCTTCAGGCCGCACGGCAATGCCGTGCAAGCGGCCTCAGCTCACCCCGAGCGCCGCTTGAAGAGGAACATCGACACGCCCAGCATGATCAGCGTCGGCAGCAGGTAGGCGACGCGGTAGTCGAACTTGAACACCCCGGCCAGCTTCACGAACTGGGTCTGCAGCAGCCAGAAGCCGAGCGCAAAGACAATGCCGATGAACAAGCGCTTGCCCAGCCCGCCGCTGCGCAGGGTGCCGAACGCGAACGGGATCGCCGCCAGGCACAGCGCCAGCACGTTGAGCGGGTAGAACCAGCGCTCCCAGTAGTGCTCCTCGAACTCGCTGGACTCCAGGCCGTTGCGCTTGCGGTAGGTGATCGCGCTGTGCAGCTCGCGCGAAGCCAAGTAGCGCGGTCGGTCGCTGCCGGCGGTCAGCGCGGCCGCATCCAGCTGCGAGGCCCAGCGCTCCTGCGCGACGTGCACCTGGGTGGCCGACTTGGGCCCGAACGTGGTGCGGGTGACGTCG
The DNA here is from genome assembly GCF_042677045.1 of Lysobacter koreensis. NCBI lineage: Bacteria > Pseudomonadati > Pseudomonadota > Gammaproteobacteria > Lysobacterales > Lysobacteraceae > Lysobacter > Lysobacter koreensis. Next base: position 417,199 of record NZ_JBHTIH010000003.1, on the reverse strand, counting down.
CGCAGCAACCAGCCGCCGGGGCGGTGCTCGGCGACCTTGGCCAGCGCCAGCGACTGCAGCCGGCCATCGTCGGCGAACTCGTACATGCGCACGTCGCGCAGCTCGAGCCAGCGGTCACTGCCGTTGTCGCGTTCCTGCCCACCCTGCGCGTTGAGGATCACGTCGCCCTCGCGCGCCCACAGGCCCGAGTACTGGGCGACGATCATGTTCTGCGACTTGGCCGAGGCCTTGAGCGCGTTGGCACGGCGCTCGCCCATCGGCCCGACGGTCTCGCCGCTGATCACCATCACCAGGGTTAGCACCGCCAGCGCGCCGGCCACGGCGATGCTCAGCCGCCGCCGCGACAGCCCGACCGCGCGCAGCGCGGTCAGTTCCGAGGTCGCTGCCAGCTGGCCCAGCGCCATCAAGGTGCCGATCACCGCCGCGGTCGGGAACAGCTGGTAGGCGCGGCGCGGCACCTGGTAGGCGATGTACATCAGCGCCTGGGCGAAGCCGTAGTCGCCCTTGCCGACGTCGCCGAACTCGCCGACCACCGCCAGCATTACGTCCAGTCCGAGCAGCACCGTCCAGGTCAGCAGCACGGTGCCGAGCACCACCTTGCCGACGTAGAGGTCGTGGATCTTGGGGAAAGGTTTCATAGGACCAGCTTCATCGGCAAGCTCCTGGCGCCGCGGCGGCGCGGATCATGCGCGCGCCGCCTTGGGCAAGCCGCGCGCGCGGCGCATGCGGCCATCGGTCAGGTACAGGACCGCCGCGCCAAGCAGCAGCGGCAGCACCAGCCACCACAGCCCCAGGGCCGGGGCCAGCTTGCCGGTTTCCAGCCAGCCGGTGCCGACCAGCATCAGGTTCATGCCCACCAGGTAGGCCAGGAAGCCCATCAGCATGCGGCCGTAGCGCGCCTGGCGCGGGGTGCTGCGCGCCAGCGGCACCGCCATCAGCGCGAACGCCAGGGTCAGTAGCGGCGGTGCCAGCCGGTAGTGAAGCTGGGCGTTGGCCTCGCGCCGGGGATCGGCCAACAAGCTGGTGGTCGGCAGCGTTTCCGGGTCGTTGGGGTCGTACTTCTTCTCGCCGGCCGGCATCAGCACCTCGTTGCGGGCATAGCGCAGCAGCTTGAAGTTGCGGCCTTCGGTGCGCGGGCCCTGGACCTCGAAGCCATCGTTGAGCACCAGGTAGCGCTGGCCGTCGTCGCCGACGGTGAGCTGGCCGTTGTTGGAAGTGGTGACGTCGAGGCTGTCGTCGGATTGCCGGTACACGAACACCCGGCTGAAACGGCTGCCGTCGTTGGACATGTTGCCCACGAACACCACCCCGCCCTTGCCGATCGAGGTGAAGCGGCCCGGCTCCAGCCCGGCGACCAGCAGGTTGCGGTTGGCCTCGTTGATCATCTGCCGCGAGACCCGCTCGGCCCAGGGCCCCAGCCACAGCGAGCACAGCGCGACCACCGCCACCACCGGCACCACCACCATCAGCAGCGGCTTGAGCATGCGCCGCGGGCCAACACCGATCGAGGCGATCACCGGCATTTCCGAATCGCGGTACAGCCGGCCGACCGCCAGCATCATCCCCAGCATCAGCGCCAGCGGCAGGATCAGCGGCAGCCAGTTGAGCAGCACCAGGCCCAGCTGCGACAGCATCATCCCGGCCGGCACCCGGCCGCGGGTGATGTCGGTCAGCACGTCGGTGAAGGCGCCGCCCACGCAGACGATCAGCAGCACCACCAGGGCGGCGAAGGTCGATTGGGCGAATTCACCGAACAGGTAGCGGTCAAGCTTGGGCATCGGGGGGCGCTGCTTTAGACTCGGGGGTTCGTTCGACGGCGTGGAGCAGGCGGCTGCAGGGCTTCCATCCAACCGCCTGAACCGCCGGATTGTACGGAAAGCGTCCACTCTTTATCTGTTGGGAATCTGTTGCATGACCCTCGAATTCGACCTGAACCACGACGCACCCGCCGCCGTCGCCGCCGATTGCATCGTGGTAGGTGCCTTTGCCGACCGCAGCCTGACGCCTGCCGCGTCCGCACTGGATGAAGCCAGCGGCGGCCGCCTGCGCGCGCTGCTCGAGCGCGGCGACGTCAGCGGCAAGACCGGCAAGACCGCGATCGTGCACGACCTGCCCGGCGTCACCGCGCCGCGCGTGCTGGTGGTCGGGCTGGGCGATGCCGGCAAGTTCGGCGTGCCGCAGTACATCAAGGCCGCCGGCGACGCCGCGCGCGCGCTCAAGGTCGGTCCGGTCGCGCATGCGTTGTTCACCCTGTCGGAAGTGCCGGTCACCGGCCGCGATGCGGGCTGGGCGATTCGCCAGGCCGCGATCGCCGCCGATCACGCCTGCTACCGCTACACCGCGACCCTGGGCGACAAGGCCAAGAAGAAGGACGAGCCGGGGCTGCGCAAGCTCAGCTTCACCGGCAGCGACACTACCGCCCTCGCCCACGGCCAGGCGATCGCCGCCGGCGTGAAGTTCGCGCGCGAACTGGGCAACCTGCCGCCGAACATCTGCAACCCCGCTTACCTCGCGCAGCAGGCGCAGGAGTTCGCGGCCCGCTTCGACAAGACCGACTGCGAGGTGCTCGACCGCGCGCAGATGCAGGAGCTCGGCATGGGCTCGCTGCTCGCGGTGTCGCGCGGCTCGGCCAACCCGCCCGAGCTGATCGTGCTCAAGTACAACAACGGTGGCGCCGCCAAGCCCTACGTGCTGGTCGGCAAGGGCATCACCTTCGACACCGGCGGCATCAACCTCAAGACCGCCGGCGGCATCGAGGAGATGAAGTACGACATGTGCGGCGCCGCCAACGTCATGGGCACGTTCGTGGCCGCGGTCGGCATGCAGCTGCCGGTCAACCTGGTGGTGATCGTGCCGGCGGTCGAGAACATGCCCGACGCCGATAGCTACCGGCCGTCCGACGTCATCACCAGCATGTCCGGCAAGACCATCGAGGTCGGCAACACCGACGCCGAGGGCCGCCTGATCCTGTGCGACGCGCTGACCTACGCGCAGCGCTTCGAGCCGGCGGCGCTGCTCGACGTGGCGACGCTCACTGGCGCGTGCGTGGTCGCGCTGGGCAAGTACGCCAGCGGCATCATGAGCAAGGACGACGACCTCGCCGACGAACTGCTCAGCGCCGGCGAACACGTGTTCGACCGCGGCTGGCGCCTGCCGCTGTGGGACGAGTACCAGACCCAGCTCGAGTCGACCTTCGCCGACGTCTACAACATCGGCGGCCGCTGGGCCGGCGCGATCACCGCCGGCTGCTTCCTGGCGCGCTTCGTCGAAGGCCAGCGCTGGGCCCACCTGGACATCGCCGGCGTCGCCAACGATGAAGGCAAGCGCGGCATGGCGACCGGGCGACCGGTCGGATTGCTCAGCCAGTGGCTGGTTGATCGCGCCGCCGACCGCGCCGCCTGACCCCGTGCCGCGCGCCGATTTCTACCTGATCCAGAAGCCGCGGTTCCGCGAGGAACCGCTGCTGCTGGTCTGCGAGCTGGCGCGCAAGGCGCACGACGCCGACCTGCCGACGCTGGTGCTGGCGCGCGACGCGCAGCAGGCCGAACAACTCGATGACCTGCTGTGGTCGTTCGACCCGGACGCCTACATCGCCCACCAGATCGCCGGTGACGACGAGGACGAGCTCGCACCGGTGCTGATCGCAACCCCGGACACCGACACGCCGATGCGCGCGCTGGTGATCAACCTGCGCGACGCGGCGGTCGGCGACGGCTTCGACCGCGTGCTGGAAGTCGTGCCCGCCGACGACGGCGCGCGCGGCCCGCTGCGCGAACGCTGGAAGCAGTACCAGGCGCGTGGTTTCGATGTGAAAAAGCACGACATGTAACGCGGAAGAACACCAACTCCCACGCTCGTCGTGCCCGCGGCTGCTGGAATCCATACTGAAGTTGTTCTTGCTCGTTATTCCCGCGAAGGCGGGAATCCAGTGACTTTCGCTTGTTCCTCCTGGCAACCCGAAAGAGCTAAGGCAAGAACCAACGTCACTGGATTCCCGCCTTCGCGGGAATGACGAGCATCAGCTGAACAACCAGACGCCGCCATGATCACGCTCTCCCCCAGCTACGACCCCACCCAGTTCGAGACCCGCCTGTACCAGCAGTGGGAAAGCAGCGGCGTGTTCCAGCCCAGCGGCAAGGGCGAGCCGTACAGCATCCTGCTGCCGCCGCCGAACGTCACCGGCACCCTGCACATGGGCCACGCCTTCCAGCACACGCTGCAGGACGCGCTGGTGCGCTACCACCGCATGCGCGGCTACGACACGCTGTGGCAAATGGGCACCGACCACGCCGGCATCGCCACCGAGATGGTGGTGGCGCGCAACCTCGCGCTGGAAGGCAACGGCGAGACCCGCGACTCGCTCGGCCGCGATGGCTTCATCGCCAAGGTCTGGGACTGGAAGCAGCATTCGGGCGACACCATCGAACGGCAGATGCGTCGCCTGGGCACCTCGGGCGACTGGAGCCGCAGCGTGTTCACGATGGACCCGATGGCCGCCGACGCGGTGGTCGAGGCGTTCGTGAAGCTGCACGAGCAGGGCCTGATCTATCGCGGCCAGCGCTTGGTCAACTGGGACCCGGTGCTGAAGACTGCGATCTCGGACCTGGAAGTGGTCAACGAAGAGGAGGACGGCTTCCTCTGGTCGATCTCCTACCCGCTGTCCGATGGCAACGGTTCGTTGGTGGTCGCGACCACGCGTCCGGAGACGATGCTCGGCGACGCGGCGGTGATGGTGCACCCGGACGACGAGCGCTACGCGCACCTGGTCGGGCAGACAGTCACCCTGCCTTTGACCGGCCGCCGGATCCCGGTGATCGCCGATGCCTACGTCGATCGCGAGTTCGGTACCGGCGTGGTCAAGGTCACCCCGGCGCACGACTTCAACGATTACCAGGTGTGGCAGCGGCACGTGAACACCGGCGTGTTCGACGCGCTGCCCAACCGCGGCCTGATCAACATCTTTACACCGGATGCCAAGGTGGTCGGGCGCGTCCATGCCGACACGACCGTCAATGGCGCCGCGTCCTCGGCGCAGACGGGCGCACCCGGCGCCGCGATTCACGATGCCAACGCGCTGGTCAATATCCCGGCCGAGTACCACGGCCTCGACCGCTACGAAGCGCGCAAGGTCGTGCTCGCCACGCTCGAAGCCGCCGGCCTGCTGGTCGAGACCAAGCCGCACAAGCTGCAGGTGCCGCGCGGCGACCGCAGCGGCCAGGCGATCGAGCCGTACTTGACCGACCAGTGGTTCGTGCAGATGGAGGGCCTCGCCGCACGCGGCCTGGAATTGGCCGGCGGCATCGATGGCAAGCCGGGCGAGATCAACTTCGTGCCCGCGAACTGGATCAACACCTACCGCCACTGGATGGAGAACATCCAGGACTGGTGCATCAGCCGCCAGCTCTGGTGGGGCCACCGCATTCCGGCGTGGTACGACGCCACCGGCAAGGTCTACGTCGGCCGCGACGAGGCCGAAGTTCGCGCCAAGCACTCGCTCGCCAGCGACGTGGCGTTGTCGCAGGACAACGACGTGCTGGAGACCTGGTTCTCCTCGGCGCTGTGGCCGTTCAGCACGATGGGCTGGCCGAACGCGGAGGCGATGCAGCAGCGCGGCTTCGACACGTTCGTGCCGTCGTCGGTGCTGGTCACCGGCTTCGACATCATCTTCTTCTGGGTCGCCCGGATGATCATGATGACCGACCACTTCACCGGCCAGGTGCCGTTCAAGGACGTCTACATCACCGGCCTGGTCCGCGACAAGGACGGCCAGAAGATGTCCAAGTCGAAGGGCAACATCATCGACCCGCTCGACCTCATCGACGGCATCTCGCTCGATGCACTGGTCGCCAAGCGCACCACCGGGCTGATGAAGCCCACCGACGCGCCGAAGATCGAGAAGGCCACCCGCCGCGAATTCCCCGAGGGCATCCCGGCGTTCGGCGCCGACGCGCTGCGCTTCACCATCGCCGCGCTGGCCACCCACGGCCGCGACATCCGCTTCGACATGGGCCGCGCCGAAGGCTACAAGAACTTCTGCAACAAGCTGTGGAACGCCACGCGCTTCGTGCTGATGAACACCGAGGGTGAGGAGGGGCGCTCGCGAGCCACTGGCTCGCGCCCCGACGAACGCCCAACGGCTACGCCGGTGGGCCGGACCGCCAGCTTCAGCGGTGTGCCGCAGCCGAAGACGGAGGCCGAGCGCTGGATTCTCGCGCAACTCGACAAGACCGCCGCCGAAGCGGCGACCCACTTCGCCGCGTACCGTTTCGACCTGCTCGCGCAGTCGCTGTACGAGTTCGCCTGGAACAGCTTCTGCGACTGGTTCCTCGAACTGGCCAAGCCGGCGCTCAACGGCGACGACGCGATCGCGGCGCAGAGCACCCGCCACACCCTGCTGTACGTGCTCGAACGCCTGCTGTCGCTGCTGCACCCGCTGATCCCGTTCGTGACCGAGGAGCTGTGGCAGGCGGTCGCGCCGAAGCTGGGCATCGCCGAGACGACGGTCATGCTGCGCCCGTATCCGCAGGCGGGCGATGTCGGCGACAGCGACGCGTCGGGCGCCGAGGCCGATATCGAATGGCTGAAAGCGATGGTGTCCAAGCTGCGCCAGCTGCGCAGCGAGCTCAACGTCGCGCCGGCCAAGCTGGTCACCTTGCTGCTCGCCGACGGCCATGCCGCCGACCGCGCACGCGTGGAGCGCTTCGACTCGCAGCTGCGCTTCCTCAACAAGCTCGAGTCGATCGCGTTCCTCGCCGATGCGGGTGAGGCACCGGCGAGTGCCGCCGCGATGGTCGGCGAGCTCAAGCTGCTGGTACCGCTGCAGGGCCTGGTCGACCTGGGCGCCGAACGCGCGCGCCTGGACAAGGAGCTCAAGCGCGTCGAGGGCGAGATCGCCAAGTGCACCGGCAAGCTCGCCAGCGAGACCTTCGTGCAGAACGCCCCGCCGGCGGTGGTCGAACAGGAGCGCCAGCGCCTGTTCGACTGGAACGTGCAGCGCGAAGGCTTGGCGGCGCAACGCGCGAAGCTCGGGTGAACCGTAGGGCGGGTTTCAACCCGCCATCGCGCCTGATCGCGCGCGTCTACGGGCGGATCCGGAGATGGTCACCGGCTACGGCGGGTTGAAACCCGCCCTATAAGTTCTACGCCCCGAAGCAGTCCCACTGGCGAACAAGGGCCTCACACGTTTCGGCTCGGCGCCTACACGCTCACTCGCCGTAGGCGTGCCGCGACGACACGTTCACCGGTTTCCCGGTGCGCGCCCTTCGCTCCAACTCCGCCACATCGGCGGCGACCAACATGCAGTGGCTGGCATCGGCCGGCAGCCGGATCGCGGCGCCATCCAACTTGATGAAAACCGGGTCCTGGCTTTTCCGCCCCAGCCGGGTGAAGTAGACGGCCTGGTGCTGGCGCAACACCACCGCGTTGGCGCCCTTCGCCGCCGCTGCATCCGCCAGACGCACCACAGCGCGTTGGTAGCGCACGGTCGGCACCCGCTCGTCCTGGGTGATCTCGCTAACCCGCTCTCCGGTCTGGACTACGAGCGGGCCGAGCTTTTCATGCCTGCATCCCGGCGACTCCCACAGCACCGGCACCACGGCCCCGGATTCGGCGGCGGCCGCGGACACCGTACTCAATGCAGCCACCAACGCGGTTGCCACCCAAATCCGTCTGTTGTGCTGCACTGGGCCTTGCTCCGGTGTCGCTGTGGTCACTCCGGCGGCAGCAGCTCGATCGCCATCACCAGTGCGTCCTCGCGGCTGTCCTTGGCCGGGTAGTAGCGCGGGCGGCGGCCGATCTCGTTGAAGCCTTCGTCGAAGTACAGCTTGATCGCGCCGGTGTTGGACGGGCGCACTTCCAGGAACACCCGCTGCGCGCCGCGCGCGCGCGCCAGCTGCAGGATGCTGCGCAGCAGGCGGCGGCCGTGGCCGCATCCCTGGTGCTCGGGCGCGACGCAGACGTTGAGCACGTGCGCCTCGCCGGCGCCCAGGCTCATCAGGAAGTAGCCGACGATGGCGCCGTCGCGGTGCAGCACCCACGCCGGGTAGTCCGCGCGCAGGCAGTCACGGAAGATGCCGATCGTCCACGGGAACGGGTAGGCACGGTCCTCGATCGCCTGGATCGTCGGCAGGTCGTCCTCGCGCATCGGCCGCAGCGCGGTCGTGGCCGGGTCGACCTTGGCGCGCGGGCTGCCGGCATCGGACGCGCGGGCGCTCATGCCGGCGCCGCCCTTCGGCGCAGCGCGCGCAGCCGCGGCCACAGCGCGCGCTTGGCCGCCGGGTTGCCGCGCAATGCCACCGGGTCCGGCACCAGCGCAGCCACGTCGGCGGGGTCGCGTCTTCCGGCGGCGCGCGCCAGCGCGCGCAGCAGCGCGTGGTCCGGGCTCGGCGCCTTCGGTTCCGCGGACGTGGCCGATGGTATTTCGGCCGCCGCCACCGCAGCCGCGGGCGGGCTATGCCGCGGCGCGAGCACCAGCACGTCGTGCCCCATTGCCTGCAGCCACTCGCACTGCTCGGCGCTCCACGGCGAGCCGCTGGCAGCCGACGCGGCGGCGGCGGCGATCACGCGCCGACCTCGGCCGGCAACTTGCGCAGGCGCCGGTACGCCCAGTAACCCGGGCCCGACAGCGCGTAACCGCCGGTGATCACCAGCAGCACGCCCGGCGGGTAGATCGCGATCCCGACCAGCGCCGCCAGCACCACGACGATCGCCAGGAACGGCACCCGGTCGTTGCGCGGCCCGCCCTTGAAACTGAAGTAGCGCAGGCGGCTGACCATCAGCAGCGCCGCGACCACGGTCACCGCCAGCGCCGCGTAGCGCAGCGGCTCGCCCTGATAGCCGAAATCGACGCAGGTCCACACGAAGCTGGCCACCAGCCCGGCCGCGGCCGGGCTGGCCAGGCCGATGAACCAGCGCTTGTCGACCTGCCCGACCTGCGAGTTGAAGCGCGCCAGCCGCAACGCCGCGCACGCGGCGTACAGGAACGCGCCGATCCAGCCGATCTTGCCCGGCGTCACCCCGTCGAGCTTCATCGACGCCAGCGCCCAGTGGAACATCACCAGCGACGGCGCCAGGCCGAAGCTGATCAGGTCGGCCAGCGAGTCGTACTGGACGCCGAATTCGCTCTGGGTGTTGGTCAGCCGGGCGACCCGGCCGTCGACGCCGTCGAGGATCGCGGCCACGAACACCGCGATGCAGGCGTCGTCGAAATGCCCCTGGGTGGCGGCGATGATGGCGTAGAACCCGGCGAACAGGCCGCCGGTGGTGAACAGGTTGGGCAGCAGGTAGATCCCGCGTCCGCGCGGGCGGGGGTTTGGCGTTGATTCCATTTCGGAAGTGTAGCGCTTGCCTGCGCCCCGGCAGGGTGCTGCAATCGGCTTCCCCCGTCCCGCACCCGCTGTTCCGGAGCCGATCCATGAGCCGCACACCCCGCACCCCGAACGCCCCGGCGCCGCTTACCGCCACCGTGCTGGCCGCGCTCGGACTGGCGCTCGCCCTGCCCGCCGTCGCCGGCGAGGTCTACCAGTGGAAGGACGCCAAGGGCGTGACCCACTACTCGGACTCGCCGCCGCCGAACCAGGCGCACAAGAGCCGCGCGATCACCCCCAAGGGCACCGCCGCGGTCCAGGTCGCCGCCAAGCCGGTGGTCGCCAACGCCGACTGCAGCAACGCGCGCAGCAACCTCAAGCTGCTGCAGGGCACCGCCCCGGTCGGCATCGACGAGAACAAGGACGGCAAGCCCGACCGCACCCTCACCGCAACCGAACGCGCCAACCGCACCCAGTTGGCCGAGGCTGGCGTCAAGACCTATTGCGAGGTCGCGCTCGCCAGCGAACCGGCGTCCAGCGGCGCGAACTGACCGCGGCGCGAGCGCGTGAGGCTGGCTTGGGCGATCGTCGGCGGCATCGTGCTCGGGGGTGGCCTGGCGTGGTGGGTGGCGCGCGACGCCCCCGCGCAGGCGCAGCGCAAGCAGGCCCGCGCAGCCGCCGCGCGAAGCGCCCAGGCGCAGGACGCACGCCCCGTGCTGTACCGCTGGCGCGACCGCGCCGGGGTCGTGCACGTAACTTCACGACCGCCGCAGGGGCGCGATGCCGGACATCCGGTCGAGCGCATCGCGGTGGAGCCGCGCGAGGGCATCGAGGTCCACGGCGACCGCGAATAGTCCGCAGGTTCGCGCCGACGCCCCGTGCACGGCAAAATGGCCGCTTCCCTCGCAAGAAGCCCCGCCGATGCGCCTGTCGCAGTTCCACCTCCACACCAGCAAGGAAACCCCCGCCGACGCCGAGGTCATCAGCCACAAGCTGATGCTCAAGGCCGGCATGATCCGCAAGCTCGCCGCCGGCCTGTACACCTGGTCGCCGCTGGGGCTGCGGGTGCTGCGCAAGGTCGAGCGCGCGGTGCGCGAGGAGATGGACGCCGCCGGCGCGATCGAGGTGCTGATGCCGTCGGTGCAGCCGCGCGAGTTGTGGGAGGAGACCGGGCGCTGGCAGAAATTCGGCGGCCAGCTGCTCAAGATCAAGGACCGCAAGGACGCCGAGTACTGCTACGGCCCCACGCACGAGGAGGTCATCACCGACTTCGCGCGCAACGAACTGGCCAGCTACAAGCAGCTTCCGGTGAACTTCTACCAGATCCAGACCAAGTTCCGCGACGAGATCCGCCCGCGCTTCGGGGTGATGCGCGCGCGCGAATTCCTGATGAAGGACGCCTACTCGTTCCACATCAGCGACGCGGACCTGGTGCGCGAGTACCGCAACATGCACGACACCTACAGCCGCATCTTCACCCGCCTCGGGCTGAAGTTCCGCGCGGTGCAGGCCGACAGCGGCGCGATCGGCGGCGACGCCTCGCAGGAGTTCCACGTGCTCGCCGACTCGGGCGAGGACGCGATCGCGTACTGCATCGAGGATGACTCGGATGGATCGGGCTACGCGGCCAACCTGGAAGCGGCGGAAGCCGTGGCGCCGGGCGAACGCCCGGCCGCGACCGAGGCGATGCACCAGATCGACACGCCGACCCAGAAGACCTGCGAGGAGGTCGCCGCGCTGATGGGCATTGCTCTTGAGCGCACGGTGAAGTCGGTTGCGCTGATGGGTGTCGACGCGGATGCCAAGCCGCAGTTCGGGCTGGCGCTGGTGCGCGGCGACCATGCCGTCAACGAGATCAAGCTGGCCAAGCTGCCGGGCTTGGGCGATTACCGCCTCGCGACCGAGGCCGAGATCGCCGAACACCTCGGCAGCGAACCGGGCTTCCTCGGCCCGGTGGCGCCAAAGAACGCGATCCGCATCGTCGCCGACCGCAGCGTCGCGGCGATGGCCGATTTCGTGGTCGGTGCCAACGAGACCGGCTACCACCTGGCCGGCGTCAACTGGGGCCGCGACCTGCCCGAGCCGGACACCGTCGCCGACATCCGCAACGTGGTCGCCGGCGACCCGTCGCCCGACGGCCGCGGCACCCTCGCCATCGCCCGCGGCATCGAGGTCGGGCATGTGTTCCAGCTCGGCCGCAAGTACGCCGAGGCGATGAAGTGCACGGTGCTCGACGACAACGGCAAGGCCGCGACCCCGGCGATGGGCTGTTACGGCATCGGCGTGTCGCGGATCGTGGCCGCCGCGATCGAGCAGAACTTCGACGCCAACGGCATCGCCTGGCCGGAGGCGATGGCGCCGTGGCAGGCGGTGGTGTGCGTGATCAACCCGAAGAAGGACCCGGCCGTGGCCGAGGCGGCCGAGGCGCTGTACCGGGAACTCAATGCCGCCGGCGTGGAAACCGCGCTCGACGACCGCGGCCTGCGCCCGGGTGCGATGTTTGCCGATATCGAGCTGATTGGCATCCCACACCGGGTGGTGGTATCCGAGCGCGGCCTGGCGTCGGGCAGCTTCGAGTATCGCCATCGCCGCGCCGAGGAGGCCGAAAACCTCGACCGCAGCGCGTTGCTGGCGCGGTTGGGCGTGGCCGGATAACCGCCGCGGAAACCCCCGACGGCGCTTGTCGCGATAACTGCGGAAATAGCGCATTGGTTTACGGAACCTGGCCGCGCCATTACGATGGCGCGGCACGCCACGAATGGCCAAGGTTTCCGCCAGGCGTCCGTCAATAATCCCCCGGAGGTTTCATGTCCATCGATATCACCCGTCTGTCGGCGAAGGAACTCGAGTCGCTGATCAGCCAGGCCAAGAAGCGCAAGACCACGCTGAGCAAGCGCAAGCCGCTGGCCGCGGTGCGCAAGAAACTGACCCAGCTGGCCAAAGCCGAGGGTTACAGCATCGCCGAGCTGTTCGGCGGGAGCCCCGCGTCCAGCGCCGCGAAGTCGACGGCCAAGCCCGCGGCGAAGAAGACCAGCAAGGGCAAGTCGCTGGGCAAGGTCGCGCCGAAATACCGCAACCCCGACAACGCCGGCGAAACCTGGGCCGGCCGCGGCAAGCAGCCGCGCTGGCTGGCCGCGCACACCGGTGCCGGCCGCGCGCTGGACGAGTTCCTGATCAAGTAGTTTCGGGAATTGTGGAAACACAGAAAAAATGCCGGCCTCGCGCCGGCGTTTTTCTGGAGAGTAAACAGCGGGAACGGGGAACAGGGAAAAGGGAACGGGGAAGCAAAAGCCGGGGCAGCGAGCCCGCCTTGTTTTTGCCTTGGCTTCCCCGTTCCCTTTTCCCCCTTCCCCGCTCCGCGCCTACAGATTCCGCCGCGTCGGCAGCAGCAGGTTGCCGAATACCAGCCCGGCGATCAGCGCCAGCAGAATATTCAGCACCGCAAGCAGTGCGTCCTGGCCGGCGTTGACGTCCTGCTGCTGGAGCAGGGTCAGCAGGCCGCGCAGGCTGGTGCTGCCCGGTACCAGCATGATGATCCCCGGCACCCGGATGATCGCGCCGGGTCGCTGCCACCAGCGTGCGTAGGCATTGCCGGCCGCGGTCATGACCAGGGCGGCGAGGAAGATCCCCGCCGGGCTGCCGAACGCCAGCCCGCCAAACCGCGAGATAAGGTAACCGCCGGCCGCGGCCGCCATCACCTTCGGGTAATCGCGGCGGTCGGCGCGGAACAGCACCGCGAACGCGAACGCGGCCAGCGCCAGCGCACCCCACTCCACCCAGACCGGCTGTGGCCGCCAGGCGCGCACATCCGGATGCAGGCCGAGCAGGTCGGCGAAGTACAGCGCGATCACCGTGCCGATCGCGAGCTTGAGCACCGTGGTCACCGCGCCGGCGAAGCGCGCGGTGCCCGACACTAGGTGCTGGCTGGTCAGCTCGTTGACCGCGTTGGTCAGCGCCAGCCCCGGTAGCAGCACGATCAGCGAGGCGATGATCACCGTGTTCTGGTTGAGCGGCGCGACGAAGCTGGCGACCAGGATCGCGACGCTCGCGGCCAGCGTCGCCGCGATCGCCTCCAGCCCCTCGCGCAGGCGCGGGCGCATGTCCGAGGCCTGCACCAGCAGCCCGATCAGCAGGCCGTTGATGCCCGACACGCCGATGTCGAGCCACGGCAGCCGCAGCAGCCCGGCGATCGCGGTCGCGGCCAGGCCGTAGCCGAGCACCTGCATCGCGCGCGCGCGCGGCGACGGCGGCCGGTCCAGCGCGCGCATCGCCGCATGCGCGGCGGCCAGGTCGAGCCGGTCGGCCATCACTTCCTCGGCGATGCGGTCGGTCTCGCTGAGGCGGTGCAGATCGTTCTCGCCCAGCGGCAGGCGCAGCACCCGGGTGGTGTCGCTGTCGCCGGGGCGCTGCGGGTCGCTGAAGGTCAGGATCATGCCGGTCGGGTTCGACCACGGCTCGCATTCCAGCCGCAGGGTATGCGCGACGGCGCTGATCGCGCCTTCCAGCCGGGGCGCGGTGGTGCCGTACGCGTGCAGGCGGCGGGCCAGTTCGATCACGAAGTTCACGCGCGCCGCGTAGCTGGCGGAACTGGACGGGATTGTCGACGCAGCCGGCGCCGGGATCGACACCGGCGCGGCGGCGCCCGGAGGCAGCAGGTCCGGGGTCGGCGGGGGATTGTGCATCGTCATGTGCAAAGCATGGCACGCACGCGTGGCCGGCCAACAGCACCGCGGCGTCGCGGATGAAGATCCCGCATCACGGGACAGCCTGTATCCTCCGCGTGCACCCCGCAGACCGGGCTTTATGACCGCACCCACCGCGCAGCCCCCGCAGATCGATGTCGACGCCGGCCCGCCCTCGCGACTGCGGTTGAGTGGGCGCTGGACCCTCGAACACGCGGCCGATATCGGCGACCGCCTCGGCGAGGTACCGCGTTCGGTCGAGCAGGTCGATGCCAGCGCGGTCGACCGCCTCGACTCGGTCGGCGTGCTGCAGCTGATGCGCTTCGCGCGCCGGCATGCGCTCGACTTCGACGCGTTCGTGTTCCACGACACTCACCGCGCGCTGGTCAGCGCGATCGAGGACGTCCCCGACGACCGCCCCAAGCGCAAGCGCGAATACGGCTTCAACGCCGCCCTCGCCCGCCTGGGCTTCGCGATTACCGACAACTGGAAGGAGTTCCTGGCGCTGCTGGGCTTCTTCGGCGAGGTGCTGGTCAAGGGGCTGCGCACGCTCAAGCAGCCCAGCCGTTTCCGCGCCACCGCGACCGTGCATCACATGGAGCAGGTTGGCCTGGACGCGGTGCCCCTGGTGGCGCTGCTGTGTTTCCTGGTCGGCGCGGTGGTGGCGTTCCTGGGCTCGAACATCCTGCGCGACTTCGGCGCGGTGATCTTTGTGGTGGAGCTGGTCAGCATCGCATTCCTGCGCGAGTTCGGCGTGCTGCTGACCGCGATCATCCTGGCCGGCCGCACCGCCAGCGCGTTCACCGCGCAGATCGGCGCGATGGTCAGCCGCGAGGAGGTCGACGCGATCCGCACCCTGGGCATGGACCCGGTCGACCTGCTGGTGATCCCGCGCGTGCTGGCGCTGGTGATCATGCTGCCGCTGCTGACCTTCGTGGCGATGATCTTCGGCCTGCTCGGCGGCCTGACCGTCGGCGCCTACGGCCTCGACATCCCGCCGCAGCAGTACCTGGGGCGCATGCACGACACGATGGAGCTGCGGCATTTCGTGGTCGGCCTGGTCAAGGCGCCGATCTTCGCGCTGGTGATCAGCCTGATCGGCTGCCTGGAAGGCCTGCAGGTGAAGGGCACCGCGCAGTCGGTCGGCGAACGCACCACCTCCAGCGTGGTGCAGGCGATCTCGCTGGTGATCATCCTCGATGCGTTCTTCGCGATCTGGTTCATGGAGATGGGCTGGTGAGCGCGAACGTCGCCTCCGTCCCGCACGACCCGTGCGAGGGAATCGATGCCGATACGCCGATCATCCGCGTGCGCGGGCTGGTCAACCGCTTCGGCGAACAGGTCGTGCACGACGGCCTCGACCTCGACGTGCGACCCGGCGAGATCATCGGCGTGGTCGGCGGCTCGGGCACCGGCAAGTCGGTGCTGATGCGCTCGATCCTGGGCCTGCGCACCCCCGACGAGGGCGAGATAGAGGTGCTCGGCATCGACGCGCGCGCCGGCGATCCGGAGCAGCACCGCGTGATAGAACGCAACACCGGCGTGCTGTTCCAGGACGGCGCGCTGTTCTCCTCGCTGACCGTCGGCGAGAACGTGCAGGTGCCGCTCAAGGAGTACCACCGCGACCTGCCCGACTCGCTGCGCTACGAATTGGCGCTGCTCAAGATCAAACTCGCCGGGCTGCCCGCGGACGCACTCAACAAGCTGCCGTCGCAGCTCTCCGGCGGCATGCGCAAGCGCGCCGGGCTGGCGCGGGCGCTGGCGCTGGACCCGCCGCTGCTGTTTCTGGACGAGCCCACCGCGGGCCTGGACCCGATCGGCGCAGCTGCGTTCGACAAGCTGATCCGCACCTTGCAGCAAGCCCTGGGCCTGACCGTGTTCCTGATCACACACGACCTCGACACGCTCTACGCTATCTGTGACCGCATCGCGGTGCTGGCCGACCGCAAGGTCATCGCCTGCGCGCCGCTGGCGGAGGTCGAAACCCTGGACCACCCGTGGATCCAGGAATACTTCCACGGCCCCCGCGCCCGCGCCGCGCGCGAGGCCCGCGACAGCCATCCAGCGCCGCCGCCTACCAGCGCCGCCAACTAGGACTCCACGATGGAAACCAAGGCCAACTACGTCCTCATCGGTGCGTTCACGATCGTGGTGACGCTGATGCTGCTGCTGTTCGCGCTGTGGGCCGCGAAGTACTCGTCGGAGAAGAGCTGGCGCGAGTACGCGGTGATCTTCAACGAGCCGGTGACCGGCCTGTCCGAAGGCAGCTCGGTGCAATACAACGGCATTTCGGTGGGCACGGTGGAAACCTTGCGATTGGCCCCCGACGACCCGCGCCGGGTGCTCGCCCGCCTGCGCCTGCAGGCCGACGCGCCGGTCAAGGCCGACACCCGCGCCAAGATCACCATGCCCAGCCTGACCGGCAGCCCGATCATCCAGCTCACCGGCGGCAGCCCCGGCAGCCCGGCCTTGACCGACGTCGACCGCAGCGAGATCCCGGTGATCCGCACCGAGGCCTCGGCGCTGCAGAACATCTCCGACACCGCCAACCGGCTGGTCGCGCGCATGGACCAGGTGCTCAGCGAGGAAAACGTCAAGCGCGTGTCGACCACGCTGGCCAACATCGAGTCGCTGACCGGCTCGATCGCCGACCAGCGCGAGGACCTGCGCGCGCTAATCGTCAACGCGCGCCAGTCCAGCGAGCAACTCGAGGCCACCTTGCGCAGCGCCAACGGCGCGGTCACCGACATCGACCGCGAGGTCGTGCAGAAACTGCCGGCGCTGATGGCCAAGCTCGACAGCACGCTGGGCAAGCTCGATTCGGCGGCGGCCGGCGCCAACGGCATCGTCAACGAGAACCGCGCCGCGATCAGCAGCTTCGCCAACGATGGCCTGGCCCAGCTCGGCCCGACCCTGGGCGAACTGCGCTCGCTGGTGCGCGACCTGCGTCGGGTCAGCGACCGCCTCGAAGGCGGCCCGGCGGGTTACCTGCTCGGTCGCGACGCCCCCAAGGAGTTCGAACCGCAATGACCATGACGATCCCGACTCCCACGCTCCGCGGCGTGGCCCGCGCCGGCGTGCTGCTAGCTGCCGGCGTGCTGCTCGGCGGCTGCGCCCTGCTCGGCGGCAAGTCACGCCAGCAGGGCACGATCTACGCCCCTGAGCCGCGCGTCGCCGCCGACGCCCGCTGGCCGACGGTGCGCTGGCAGCTGTCGATGAGCCCGCCGAGTGCGGCGCGGATGATCGACAGCCTGCGCATCGCGGTGCGGCCGACGCCCAACGAGATCCAGGTCTACAAGGACGCGAACTGGGCGCAGCGACCCAGCGACATGCTCGAGGCCACGTTGCTGCGCACCCTGGAAGACTCCGGCAAGATTCCGGCCGTCGCCCGCCAGGGCAGCGGCATCAGCGCCGATTACAAGCTGGTGCTCGACCTGCGCCGCTTCGAGGCGGACTACGCGCCGGGCGCGGCCACGCCGGCGGCCACGATCGAGGTCAACGCCAAGCTGCTGCACGCGCAGGACCAGCAGGTCGTCGCCGCGCACACGTTCGTGCAGGCGCAGCCTTCGGCCAGCACCGCGGTGCCCGACGTGGTGACGGCGTTCGAGCGCTCGCTCGGGGCGATCAGCCAGGACCTGGCAGGATGGGTGCTGACCAGCGGCGATGGCCACGAGCGTGGCGGCGTGCACCGCTAGCCACTGCTGCCCGTGCGACGCTGCGATGGCAGGTTGGGCGGTTCGCAGCGCTTCATCGAGAACCGCCGATTGCGACTGTCGCCGCGCGTACGGAACCGGCGGATTCAGCTCGTCGCGGACGGCAGGATCCGCCGGAATGTCAGGTTGATCCGCTCATCCACCGGCCGCGCGGTGCGAGGCAACGCGTGGCGGTAATGCTGCTGGGTCGCCCCGGCCATCACCAGCAAGCTCCCGTGCGGCAACTCGATCACGAGCTTGCGCGTCGGCTCCGCTCGGTGCTTGAGCACGAAACGCCGGGTCGCCCCCAGGCTCAGTGACGCGATCACCGGCGTCGGCCCGAGTTCGGCCTCGTTGTCGCTGTGCCAGCCCATCGCGTCGCGGCCGTCTCGGTAGCGGTTGGCCAGCACGCTGTTGAAGCCGGTTCCCAGCTCCGTCGCCAGCCGCTCGCGAACCGGGTTCAGCACCGGTGGCCACGGCTGCGGCGCGAAGCGCGTCCCGGAATAGCGGTAGCTTGCGTCCGGATCGCCGATCCAGCAGCTCAGCCGCGGCGAATCGTGTTCACGCCCGAACAGGCGGATGCGGTGGACCGTCCACGGCAACGCCTCGCGCAAGTCCGCCAGCAACGCATCGGCCTCCGCCGCGGCCAGCCATTGCGGGTCGAAGGCCAGCTCGGCATCGCGCAGCGGCAGCGGGCGCAGGGGCATGCCGGACAAGGGCCTGTTAACGCTATAGGGATAGGCCCCGCTGCACCTGAGTGCGTGCGGGGCAAGGAAGAGTGAGTGTATGTCGATACACGACCGAGGGATGACGCGGCCCCGTGCGTACTCAGGTGCAGCCCTGCGGGTTGCTTCGCCCAGGCGCCAGGCGCCCGCTCGCGACTTGAACAGGCGGCCAGCCTGTCGGGGCGCTACGCACGATCACCTGACAGCCTGGGCGAAGCAACGGGGGCTTTCCCGAGAGCGTTAACGGGCCCTAGCACGGCCGATTTGGCGCTCCCGGCGCAAACCCGCGACAATCCGCGGTGCAAAGACCAGCAAGCCGCACGCGGAGCAGCCAGCATGAGCGAATCAACCGGAACGCAGCACGTCGAGCGCGACGTCATGGAATACGACGTCGTCACCGTCGGCGCGGGCCCGGCTGGCCTGGCGTTCGCGATCCGGCTCAAGCAGCTCAACCCGGAGATCTCGGTCTGCGTGATCGAGAAGTCCTCGACCATCGGCGCGCACATCCTGTCCGGCGCGGTGATCGAGACCGGCCCGCTCGACGCGCTGCTGCCCAACTGGCGCGCCAACCCGCCGCCGATCTGCGTGCCGGCCACCGACGACGAATTCTGGCTGCTGAGCAAGACCGGCGGCCGCAAGCTGCCGGTGCCGCCGGGGATGCACAACCGGGGCAACGTGATCGTCAGCCTCGGCGCGATGTGCGCGTGGCTGGCGCCGCAGGCCGAGGCGCTGGGCGTGGAGATATACCCCGGCTTCGCCGCGTCCGAAACCCTGCACGACGACAGCGGCCAGGTCATCGGCGTGCGCATCGGCGACATGGGCGTGGCCAGGGATGGATCGCACAAGCCCGGCTACACCGCCGGCATCGACATCCGTGCCAAGGTCACCGTGTTCGCCGAGGGTGCGCGCGGGCACCTGACCAAGCGCCTGGTCAAGCAGTTCAAGCTCGACGCCGATAGCGACCCGCAGGGTTACTCGATCGGCATCAAGGAGCTGTGGCACGTCCCGGAGGAGCGCGTGTCGCCGGGCAAGATCGTGCACAGCTTCGGCTGGCCGGCCGACAACGCCACCTACGGCGGCAGTTTCCTGTACCACCTCGACAAGGGCCGCATCGCGCTGGGTTACGTCAGTGGCCTCGACTACCGGGATCCGCAATACAAGCCGTGGGAAGCCTTCCAGCAATGGAAGAACCACCCGATGGTCAAGCCGTTGCTGGAAGGCGGCACCATCGTCTCCGCCGGCGCGCGCGCGATCGTCACCGGCGGCTACCAGTCACTGCCGAAGGTCGAAATGCCCGGCGCGCTGCTGATCGGCGACACCGCCGGCCTGCTCAACGTGCCGAAAGTGAAAGGCACGCACCAGGCGATCCGCAGCGGCATGCTCGCCGCCGAGCACCTGGCGCAGTCGGCGCTGGCGCCGGAAGGCTTCGACGCGAAGCTGCGCGCCTCCGAGGCGATGGCCGAACTGAAGAAGGTCCGCAACATCAAGCCCGGCTTCAAGCGCGGCCTGTGGTTCGGCATGTTGAACGCCGCCTGGGAAACCCTCACCGGCGGCCGCTCGCCGTGGACGCTGAAGAACAAGCCGGACTGGTCGTCGCTGGACAAGCTGAGCGAGCACGAGTTGCCGAAGCGTGACTACCTCGACCGCACGCTAGCCCCGCGTGACCGCCTCGCCTCGGTCTACTACGCCGCGACCGAGCACGACGAGGACCAGCCGGTGCACCTCAAGGTCGCCGACACCTCGATCTGCATCACCCGCTGCACCACCGAGTTTGGCAACCCCTGCACCCGCTTCTGCCCCGCGGGCGTCTACGAGATCGTCGACGACGCCACCGCCGGCAAGCGCCTGCAGATCAACGCCGCCAACTGCGTGCACTGCAAGACCTGCGACATCAAGGACCCGTACGAAATCATCACCTGGGTCACGCCGGAAGGTGGTGCCGGGCCGAACTATCAGAACCTGTGACGACGCCCTGATGCCTGTCAGCCAACACGCCAAGACGATGCTGTTCAAGGCGCTGCGGTTCTGTTTCCGGCTCATCCCCATGAGCGAGCCGGTGCGCGACCGCGCGCGGCAGAAATTCTTGGATCGCTACTCGCACATCGTTCCCCGCGGGCCGCGCGGACAAGAAGGCGCGCCCACGGTTCGACGCGCGCGCGTACGTTCCGACGAACCGGCGGTCGGCCACGTCGCCTACCGACAAGAACCACTGCCGTCACCGCTTCCCGCAACCCTGGTCGCGTTCTATCTGCCGCAGTTCCACCCCATTGCCGAAAACGACGCGTGGTGGGGCAAGGGTTTCACCGAGTGGCGCAACGTCACGCGGGCGCTGCCCCAGTTCGAAGGCCATGCGCAGCCGCGCTTGCCCGCGGACCTCGGCTTCTACGACCTGCGCCACGTCGACACGATGCGCGAGCAAGCCAAGCTCGCCACGGAGTACGGCATCGGCGCCTTCTGCTTCTACTTCTATTGGTTCTCGGGCCGCACCCTGCTCGAACAACCGCTGCGGCAATGGTTGGACGACCCCACGCTGCAACTGCCCTTCTGTCTGTGCTGGGCCAACGAGAACTGGTCGCGACGCTGGGATGGGCGCGGCGACGACATCCTGATTGCGCAGCAGCACAGCCCGGAAGACGACCTTGCCTTCATCGAGCACATCGCGCCTTACCTTCGCGATCCGCGCTACCTGAGAGTGGATGGCAAGCCGCTATTGCTGGTTTACCGTCCCGGCCTCCTGCCCGATGCCAAGCAAACCGCGGAACGCTGGCGCGACTGGTGCCGCATCCACCAGGTCGGCGAGATCCACATTGCTTATGTGCAGGGCTTCGAGCGCCCAGACCCGCGCGACATCGGCTTCGATGCGGCGGTCGAGTTCCCCCCAAACCTGTCCAGCCCGACCAACCTCACCGCGGACCAACGCCTACTGAATCCCGAGTTCGAAGGTCAAACATTGGACTGGCGCGAACTCGCCGAGGACTACGCCTCGCGTCCCATGCCCGCGTACCAACTGTATCCGGGCGTCAACACTGGTTGGGACAACGAGCCGCGCCGTCCGGGCAAAGGACGCGTCTACCTACATGCATCGCCGCGCGGCTATCGGGACTGGTTGCACACGACCATCGCCTCGCGCCTTGCCGATCAAGCGCCGTCAGATCGACTGGTATTCATCAACGCCTGGAACGAATGGGCCGAGGGCGCGATTCTCGAACCGGACACAGCGCTCGACCATGCCTGGTTGGAGGCGACGCGCCGAGCATTGCAACGCTCGGCTATCACGTGCCCGCGGCTGGCTAACCCCTTGCGGCCGTGTGTGGTGATTCACGCGTGGTACGCGGATGTCTTCGGCGAAATCCTGGATTCGCTGCAGGCCACGGGACTGGATTGGCGCGTGGTGGTGACGACAACGTCGGACAGGGCGCAGGCCATGCGTGACTGCCTGTCGAAACGCGGCATGCAGGCCGAAATTGAGATCGTCGAAAACCACGGCCGCGACATTCTGCCCTTCTTGCGGGTAGCGAACCGATTGCTTGACGAAGGCGTCGACGTCATCCTTAAGCTGCACACAAAACGATCGCTACACCGCCCCGATGGCGACGAGTGGCGCCGGGAAATGGTCAGCCGCCTTACGTCACCGGATCGTGCAGGTCAGATCATCCGTGCATTCGATGAAGATGAGTACTTGGGACTCATCGGTCCCGAGGCCCACCTCCAGCCACTGGAAACTTTCTGGGGCGCGAATGTGGATGCGGTGCACTACATGGCAGCCCGTATCGGCATGCGTCCACCCAAAAAGCAGGCATATTTCGTCGCTGGCAGCATGTTCTGGGTTCGCCTGGAATCCCTGCGTCTCTTGCTTGATGCACAGCTTCGCGGCTCGGAATTCGAGCAGGAATCCGGCCAGTTGGATGGGACGCTCTCCCATGCTATCGAGCGTCTATTCGGCGCGTGCGCATCCCATGCGGGCTTCAGCGTAAAGGATGCAGCCTCCATTGCAGGCACTACCTCGCAGAGTTCTGCGAGTGCGTACCGCTACGCCGCACGCAACTGATTCCATTCCTCGGATTGACCGTCGGCGGCCCCCGTCACCGGCGGCCCGGTGGTGGCGAGACCGCTGGCATTGCCCGCCGAACAAAACATGCGCCTACTGGTTGTGGGGCGAGGCCACGTTCTGCAATGCGGTACCGAGCCAAGGTCCGCGTTAACGCGGACCACCCAGCTCGAACTCCCAAGAGTTGTCCGCTCCGGTCGAATGCAATGCTGTGGCGATATTTGCTGAGAACGCGAGGTATCCGCGAGCTCCATCCAGCACATGCACTTCGGTCCGGGACGAGGCGCCCTGCTTGTTGATCGCGTACAAGTCTAGGTATCCATCGGCGTTGAAATCAGCCACCTTGAAGATCCACATATTGTTCGACCCGGTTTGGTGCAATGCCGTCGGGGTCTGCAACATGAATGTCTGAAAGCCATTCGCTCCGTTGAGGACATGCAGTTCGGTCGTTCCCGAGCCTGGACCCAGCTTGGAGATGGAGAATAGGTCTACGAAGCCATCACGATTGAAGTCGCCCAGCGCGAAATCCCATGAGGCATCGCTCCCAGTCCGCCCCAGGGCGGTGGCGATGTGGGCAAGGAAAGAGCGGAAATTGCTGGCGCCGTCCAAGACATGAACCTCCGTCCGTCCGGATCCCCCATTGCGTCCGATCGCGTACAGATCCAACACGCCATCACGGTTGTAGTCGCCCACCCTGAACACCCAACCGCTGTCGGAGCCCGTTGGATGAAGCGCCGAAGCCGCGTGCAGCAGGTAGGTGCGGAAGCCGTCGGCGCCGTTGAGCACATGCACCTCGGTGGTACCCGACCCGCCCTGCTTGGCAATCACATACAGGTCCACGAAGCCATCCCGGTTGTAGTCACCGAGCTGGAACTGCCATGCGTAGTTAGAGCCAGTTTGGTGGAGTGCAGTCGCCAGGTGCCGCGTGAACGACTGGAATGTCCCAGCGCCGCCCAGCGAATGGACCTCGCTGGTCGATGAGCCACCCAGCTTGGCGATCGCAAACAGGTCCAACGGAAGCTGGGTCGGCACCACCGTGGAACGGAAAGTCGCGACGATCGGCATGGCCTGCGTCAGGCTGCGCGCGTTGTCCGCCTGCCCCTCAATACCGCAGGGTTGGCCGCAGAACGACGTGCGTGGGCTGGAAAAGACCCGATAGCTCGTCTGCCCTGTATCTCCGTACGCCATCACCGTGTAGAAGTTGCCGGCGCCGGCACCGCTCTTGTAGCCGAACGAGAAATCGTACAGACCGTACTTGAGCGTGCCGTTCTCGGTCGCCGCAGTCCTGTCATGTTGCGAACCCATGTTATGGCCCAGCTCGTGCGCCAGTGATTCGTCGCGGCAGAAGTAAGTTTTTCCGTCGGCCCCAGGATCGCTGCCGTCACTTACCACCGAGTAGCCGAAGTACTCGTCGCTGGGGCCGATTCCCGACCGGCCACCACCGATCAGCCACGCGATGCCGCAACCATCGTTCTCAGGCGATTGGAAGTCACGCACCAGCGAGACCAGGTCGGCGCCGTACTGGTCACGTGCCGCACGCAATGCCGCGAAGGCGGGATCGGGCGTGGTGCGCGTGCTAGGCGCCCGGAAACCGGTCAACGCCTCGAGCGCAGTGTCATTGGAAGTGTTGTCCGGATAACTCACCTGCACCGCATGGACCAGACGGATGCGGTGGGCGACCTGGCTGTTGGCATAGGCCTGGTTGGAGACCTCGACCAGATAGTTGAGACGCGTGACCGCTTGCGACGGACCGCCCTGCGCCGCGGCGAAGCCGTTCGTGTAGCCCAGCAGGACGTCCACGGTGGTATCGGCGGCCGTTGCTGTGGCAGCGGCTGTCGCAATCGACGCTTCCATCGAAGGGCTGGACGCGTAAGCCTTGTTGCCAACGGCGGCCAACTTCGGCGGCACCAGGTAATCGGCTTCCGTCGGTCTGGTCGCGGAGTTGTCGATCAACGCGACCTTGGCCGGATCGGTTTCGACCAGCCAGGCAACACCATCGCGGATGGTGAGCTTCAAAGGAGCCTTGCCCGGCTGTGCGATGGAGCCGAATGCGGCGCGATCACCGAACGTGACGATTGCCTCTTCGGATTGGGCACCGCGCTCGATCCGGCCCACCCAGGT
This sequence comes from Lysobacter koreensis, assembly GCF_042677045.1. NCBI lineage: Bacteria > Pseudomonadati > Pseudomonadota > Gammaproteobacteria > Lysobacterales > Lysobacteraceae > Lysobacter > Lysobacter koreensis. The sequence goes on along the minus strand of NZ_JBHTIH010000003.1, from coordinate 392,626 downwards.
CCAGTCGCCCGACGGGTGTTCGATGTGGCGCTCGTACCTGAAATCCAAAGCCTCGCCAGACGGCGTGGTAATGCGCATCGAGCCATCGGCGATGGCACGCAAGGCATGGCTCTCGCTGATATCCGCGCGGTGCCAGGTATAGGCGCCGTCATGGCGCACAACGCGCTGTTTCGGATAACCGACCAGATTTCCCTTGTCAGGCAGGCTGGCGAAACTGCGGCGTCGTGATTCGGCCTGTGGTTGCGCAGGAGCGATCGAACCTTCGGCACGCTGGCCGGCGGCGTCTCGCGAACCGGCGGAACGAGGCCGCCAATCCTCAGCGCATCCCGCACAGAGAAGTAGCAACAAGGATGCGGAAAGATACTTGGACATGTTGGCGGTGGCCGGGGCTGTGCGGGAATGAACCGGGTCATCGTCCCCCAATCGCAGTCGCCCAGCAAATAATCCGGATCGATCCCGGAAAGCCCGTCAAACCCTGCTTTCAGGGCGAAGCCGCCTGTTCAGAATAAACGGGCGCACAACCATCCGCTTCCGGGATTCACGCCGACGTCACAAAACATCCACTCGGTAAACTAAACCTCAGGGGCTAGGAGCGGGACGCCGGTCTTATCCCGCAATTCCTCCAAGGCCACGCCCGGGGCCATTTCCACCAGCACCAGCCCCTCGGGCGTCACGTCCATCACCGCCAGCTCGGTGATGATCCGGTTGACCACGCCCACCCCGGTCAGTGGCAACGTGCATTCGGACAGTATCTTGTGTTCGCCGCTCTTGGCGGTGTGCTCCATCAGCACCACCACCCGCTTGACGCCGGCGACCAGATCCATCGCGCCGCCCATGCCCTTGACCATCTTGCCCGGCACCATCCAATTGGCGAGGTCGCCACGGTCGGTGACCTGCATTGCGCCCAGGATCGCCAGGTCGATGTGGCCGCCGCGGATCATCGCGAACGAGTCGTCGCTGCCGAAGTAACTAGCGCCGGAGCGAGCGGTCACGGTCTGCTTGCCGGCGTTGATCAGATCGGCGTCTACCTCATCCTCGGTCGGGAACGGACCGATGCCGAGCAGGCCGTTCTCGGACTGTAGCCACACGTCCATGCCCTCGGGGATGAAGTTGGCCACCAGCGTCGGCAGGCCGATGCCGAGGTTGACGTAGGCGCCGTCGGTGAGTTCCTGCGCGGCGCGCTGCGCCATCTGATCGCGGGTCCAGGGCATGTTCGGATTCCTTGAATGGGGTCGGCTGGCGCGCGCTTAAGCGCTGCGTATGGTGCGCTGTTCGATGCGCTTCTCGGGAGTCGGGTTATGCACGATGCGGTCGACGTAGATGCCCGGCAGATGGACGTGGTCGGGTTCGATCGCGCCGACCTCGACCAGTTCCTCGACCTCGACGATGCAGACTCTGCCCGCCATCGCGCAGGCCGGGTTGAAGTTGCGCGCGGTCTTGCGGAACACCAGGTTGCCGGCGGTGTCGGCTTTCCACGCCTTGACCAGCGACACGTCGGCCTTGAGCGCGGTCTCCATCACGTAGTGGTGGCCGTCGAACTCGCGCGTTTCCTTGCCCTCGGCCACGACGGTACCGAATCCAGTGCGGGTGAAGAACGCGGGAATGCCGGCGCCACCGGCGCGCAGGCGCTCGGCCAACGTGCCCTGGGGGTTGAATTCCAGCTCGAGCTCGCCGGCCAGATACTGGCGCTCGAACTCCTTATTCTCGCCGACGTAGGACGAAATCATCTTCTTGATCTGGCGCGTGGCCAGCAACTGCCCCAAGCCGAAACCATCGACGCCGGCGTTGTTGGAGATCGCGGTCAGCTGCGCGACTCCGCTGTCGCGCAAGGCGGCGATCAGCGCGTCGGGAATGCCGCACAGGCCGAAACCGCCAACGGCAAGAGTCTGGCCATCGGCGACCACGCCCTTGAGCGCCTCGTTGGCGCTGGGATACAGCTTGCTCTTCGCGATGGCCTCGGCCATGAAACAACTCCTGTGCGGGACACGCGCAGTTTAGCGTGGGCGGCCGCGGGATCGCAGCGGACTTTTGGGCAATGGCAGGGCACCGGACGTGCAGGCTTCAACAGCTCGGCGTCACGACCTTCCGTACGCATCCTCGAGCCGGACGATATCGTCCTCGCCCAGGTAGCTGCCCGACTGCACCTCGATCAGTTCGACCGGCTCGCTGCCGCGGTTGCGCAGGCGGTGCACGCTGCCGAGCGGGATGTAGGTGCTCTGGTTTTCGTGCAGGTCGAACACGCGGTCGTCGCAGGTGACCTCGGCCACCCCCGACACGACGATCCAGTGCTCGGCACGATGCCGGTGTTGCTGCAGGCTCAGCGCCGCGCCGGGCTTGACCACGATCTTCTTGACCTGGAACCGCTCGCCCACGCCGATCGAGTCGTAGCTGCCCCACGGCCGGTAGACCTTGCGATGGAACAGGTGCTCCTGGCGGCCAGCCGCCTTGAGCAGGTCGACCACCACCTTGACGTCCTGCACCCGGTCCTTGCGCGCGACCAGGGTCGCGTCGGCGGTATCGATGATCACCAGGTCCTCGACCCCGATGGTGGCGATCAAGCGTCGCTCGGACGCGCGCACCAGGCTGCCGCTGCTGTCGACCGAGATCACGTCGCCTTCGTGGCGGTTGCCATTCGTATCGCGTTGCGCCACCGACCACAGCGACGACCACGAGCCGATATCGCTCCAGCCGCAACTCACCGGCACCACCGCGGCACGGTCGGTCTTCTCCATCACCGCGTAGTCGATCGAGTCGCTCGGGCTGGCGGCAAACGCGTCGCTGTCGATGCGGATGAAATCGAGGTCGGCCGACGCCGACCTGTAGGCTGCCTGCGCGGCGGCCAGAATGCCGGGCGCATGCAGCGCCAGCTCGTCGAGGTAGCGCCGCGCCTTGAACAGGAACATCCCCGAGTTCCAGGCATAGGTGCCCTCGGCCAGGTAGCGTTCGGCGGTGGCCAGGCCGGGCTTCTCGACGAAGCGTTCGATCCGGTACCCGCCTTCGCCCGGCCCGCCCTTCAACAGGCGCTCGCCACGCAGGATGTAGCCGTAGCCGGTTTCGGCGTAGTCGGGGCGGATCCCGAACGCGACCAGCCAGTCGCCATCGCCGAGGTTTGAGGCGCTGGAAACCGCATCGCGGAACGCTGCCTCGTCCTCGATCAAATGGTCGGCCGGCATCACCAGCATCGTCGCCTCGGCATCGCCAGCCAGGACATGGAGCGCCGCCAGCGCGATCGCCGGCGCGGTGTTGCGCGCCACCGGCTCGAGCAGGATGCCGCCGCTGGCGACCCCGATGGCCTGCAGTTGCTCGCCGACCATGAACCGGTGGTCCTCGCTGCAGACGGTGACTGGCGGCTGCGCGCCGGATAGCCCATTGGCACGCAGGATCGTCTCCTGAAACAGCGAGCGGTCGCCGATCAACGACAGGAATTGCTTGGGCTGGTTCTGCCGCGATAAAGGCCACAGCCGGGTTCCGCTGCCCCCACTGAGCACCACCGGATGGAGCATTGCGCCGCCTCGTTGATTCTGGAGCGCCAGAATAGCCCACGATCGGAGCGGGTCCGGCCACGCCGGTCCCCGCACGACTGCGCCCGCGGCCGGCCTCCGCTAGAATTGCCGGCCTCGGCCAGCTCCCGGCCGCGCCCCCATCAGGAACCCCCGCACGATGAAGATCCTCGTCGGCTACAAGCGCGTGGTGGACTACAACGTCCGCATCCAGGTCAAGCCGGACGGCTCCGGCGTGGTCACCGACGGCGTCAAGCTGTCGCCCAACCCGTTCGACGAAATCGCCCTCGAAGAGGCCCTGCGCCTGCGCGACAAGGGCATCGCGACCGAGGTCGTGGTCGCCACGATCGCCCCCGCCGACGCCCAGGCACACCTGCGCAACGGCCTGGCGATGGGCGCCAACCGCGCCATCCACGTGGTCTGCGACCAGCCGATCCAGCCGCTGACCGCGGCGCGCACCTTCCTCAAGCTGATCGAGAAGGAGCAGCCGGACCTGGTGATCCTGGGCAAGCAGGCGATCGACGACGACTCCAGCCAGACCGGGCAGATGCTGGCCACGCTGTGGGGCCGCCCGCAGGCGACGTTCGCGTCCAAGCTCGAGATTGCCGACGGCAAGGCCACGGTGACCCGCGAGGTTGACGCCGGGCTGGAAACGCTCGAAGTCGACCTACCGGCCGTGATCAGTACCGACCTGCGCCTCAACGAACCGCGTTTCATCAAGCTGCCCGACATCATGAAGGCCAAGAGCAAGCCGATGGAGTCGATCGCGTTCGCCGACCTCGGCGTCGACGCCGGCGACACCCTCAAGACCACCCACTACGCGGCGCCGCCCAAGCGCAGCCGCGGCGTGATGGTCAAGGACGCGGCCGAACTGGTCGCCGCACTGAAGCAGAAGGGGTTGCTGTGATGAGCAAGGTTCTGATCGTTGCCGAACACCTCGACGGCAAGCTCAACGCAGCGACCGCCAAGTGCGTGACCGCGGCGCAGGCGCTGAAGCCCGATTCGATCGACATCGTCGTGCTGGCCGCCGACCCGGCCGCCATCGCCGCCGAAGCGGCGCAGATCGCCGGCGTGGCCAAGGTGCTGACGGTTTCCAACGCCGCCAATGCCAACGCGATCGCACAGGTGCTGGCACCGCAGGTCGCGAAGCTGGCCGACGGCTACACCCATGTGTTCGGACCCAGCACCACCTTCGGCAAGGACCTGATGCCGTGCGTCGCCGCCCTGCTCGGCGTCGCCCAGGTGTCGGACGTGATGTCGGTCGAAAGCAGCCACACGTTCAAGCGGCCGATCTACGCCGGCAACGCCATCATCACCGTCGAGGCACCGACCGACCACGCCGTGGTCGCGACCGTACGCACCGCTTCCTGGCCGGAAGCGGCACGCGGTGGCAGTGCCGCGGTCGAAGCGGCCAGCGTGGACGCGGCCCTTCCGACGCACACCCGTTACCTCGGCCTCGCCGCCGGCAAGTCCGACCGCCCCGACCTGCAGAGCGCCCGACGCGTCGTCTCCGGCGGCCGCGGTGTCGGCTCGGGCGAGAACTTCAAGATCATCTACGACTTCGCCGACAAGCTCGGCGCCGCCGTCGGCGCCTCGCGCGCCGCTGTCGACGCCGGCTACTGCCCCAACGAGATGCAGGTCGGCCAGACCGGCAAGATCATCGCGCCGGAGCTGTACATCGCGATCGGCATCAGCGGCGCGATCCAGCACCTGACCGGCATCAAGGACGCCGGTACGATCGTCGCGATCAACAAGGACGTCGATGCGCCGATCTTCGAGATCGCGGATATTGGACTGGTGGGGGATCTGTTTCAGTTGTTGCCTGAACTCGAGAAAGCTCTCCCCTGATCGCTCCCCGGCGCACAGGCCTAGCTCGGCGAAACGCGGGCTGCGCGAGTGGCGACGCTGCCATCGTCAACCTGAATCGAGATAACGAGTTTGATACACGAGATGAGTGACCGACTAGACCATGGGCTCCAATCAGGCATCGCCGAGATGCCTGTTGTGGCGGTGGTCATCCCGTGCTACCGGGTTACGCAACACATCGTCGACGTCATTGAGCGCATCGGTCCGGAATGCCAGCAGATCTACGTCGTCGACGACTGCTGCCCCGACAACTCGGGCGAGTACGTGCGAACGCACTGCACGGACTCCCGCGTCCGGATACTTCGCAACCAGCGCAACCTGGGCGTGGGTGGCGCGGTGATGGCAGGCTACGAAGCCGCGCTCAAAGGGGGCGCCGACATCTTGGTAAAGATCGACGGCGACGGCCAGATGCCGCCCGAACTCCTCCGCCGTTTCGTAGCACCGATCCTGTCCGGCGTCGCCGACTACACCAAGGGAAATCGCTTCTACGATCTATCGATGGTGCGTTCGATGCCAACGCTGCGCTTGCTCGGCAACGCGGCCTTGTCGTTCATGTCGAAATTCTCGAGCGGCTATTGGGATGTCTTCGACCCCACCAACGGGTACACCGCCATCCATCGACGGGTGGCGGCACATCTTCCGCTGGACCGCATCAGTCGCCGCTATTTCTTCGAATCCGACATGCTGTTTCGACTGAACACATTGCGGGCAATGGTCGTCGACGTTCCCATGGCTGCAAGGTACAACGACGAAGTCAGCAACCTGAAAATTTCTCGCATTTTTGGCGAGTTCTTCTGGGGACACGCCCGCAACTTCGCAAAGCGAATCTTTTACAACTATTTCCTGCGCGACCTGTCTGCAGCCTCACTGCAACTCGTGCTCGGCGCGCTGCTGATGGGCGCAGGTGCAACATACGGTCTGTTGAAGTGGTTCTTCAATCCCGGCAATCCCGCGACCGCGGGTACCGTCATGCTGGCCGCACTGCCGATCATGCTGGGCCTGCAACTGGTGCTGGCCTTCCTGATGTGGGACATGCAATCGGTGCCTCGCATGCCGGTCCATCCACGGCTGCCGGACGAACCCGATGTCGTCAACCACCCCCCGCATCCATCAGGAGATTCGCTCGAATGAGGCTGTTGATCGTTGGCATCACTGGAATGCTTGGCAACACCCTGTTTCGCTACTTCAACCAGCAACCGGACGTCGAGGTCTTCGGTACCGTCCGCGATGCGCGGGCTAAATCCCATTTCGATGATGCGCATCACAACGCGATCATCAGCGGCGTGGACGCGGATCACTTCGACTCGATCACTTCGGCCTTCGCGAAGGCCAAGCCCGACATCGTGATCAACGCTGTCGGCCTGATCAAGCAGCTCCAGTCATCCCAGGATCCGCTCAGCGCCTTGCCGCTGAATGCCCTGTTCCCACATCGTCTTGCACGGCTGTGCGCAGTGGCCGGAGCGCGACTGGTCCACATCAGTACCGATTGTGTTTTTACCGGCGCTGCCGGCGGATACGTCGAGACAGACACGCCCGATGCCACCGACCTGTATGGCCGCTCGAAGCTGCTTGGCGAAGTTGACTATCCCCACGCCATCACCTTGCGCACGTCGATCATCGGTCACGAACTTGGCTCTGCCAACGGCCTGATCGGTTGGTTCCTGTCCCAGCAAGGCACCACGCGTGGATACACTCGCGCGATATTCTCGGGCTTCCCGACCCTCGAACTGGCGCGCATCATCGAACGCTATGTGGTCCCGAGGGCCGACCTTCACGGCCTCTATCACGTCGCGTCGTCACCGATCAGCAAGCATGACCTGCTGCAACTGACGGCCGCGGCGTATGGCAAGGATATCGAGATAGTCCCGGACGACACCCTGGTGATCGACCGGTCCCTGAACGCAGACCGTTTCAACGCAGCCACGGGATACCAGCCCCCCGTATGGCCCGAACTGGTCCGCGCAATGAAACACTTCGGCTGAGACGGAACGACCTATGGAATCCGCATTCGACGGAAAGACCCTGCTCATTACCGGCGGCACCGGCTCGTTCGGCAATGCCGTGCTGTCCCGATTCCTCGACACGGGAATTAAGGAAATACGGATTTTCAGCCGTGATGAGAAGAAGCAGGATGACATGCGCGTCGCCCTGAAGAACGACAAGGTCAAGTTCTACATTGGCGACGTCCGTGATTACGGCAGCATCCACGATGCGCTTAAGGGCGTCGACCACGTGTTCCATGCTGCCGCGCTCAAACAGGTGCCGTCATGTGAGTTCTATCCGCTCGAGGCCGTCAAGACCAACGTGCTTGGCACTGAAAACGTCATCAACGCCTCCATTGACCTTGGCGTCTCCCGCGTCGTCGTGCTCAGCACCGACAAGGCGGTGTACCCGATCAACGCCATGGGCATGTCCAAGGCGCTGGCCGAAAAGGTGATGGTGGCCAAATCCCGCAACTGTGATCCCGGCAAGACCGTCCTGTGCGCCACGCGCTATGGCAATGTCATGGCCTCACGCGGCTCGGTGATTCCGCTATTCGTAGCACAGCTCCTGGATGGCAAGCCACTCACCATCACCGACCCGAACATGACCCGCTTCCTGATGTCGTTGCAGGATTCTGTCGATCTGGTTCTGCATGCATTCCACCATGCTCGCCCGGGTGACATTTTCGTGCAGAAGTCCCCTGCTTCGACCGTCGCCGTGCTGGCGGAGGCGCTCAAGAACATGCTCGGTCGGGACAACGAAATCCGCATCATCGGAACGCGCCACGGCGAGAAGCTGTTCGAGTCGCTGGTGTCGCGTGAGGAGATGGCCCGTGCCGAAGACCTCGGTCGCTACTACCGCATCCCGGCTGATGCCAGGGACCTGAACTACAAGCAGTACTTCGTGGAGGGAGAGATCGAGATCTCGGTGCTGGACGACTACACCTCGCACAATACCGAACGTCTGGACGTGGAAGGCGTGAAGCGCGTGGTTGGGCAACTCGGCGCGCTGGAGCAGCTGCGTGCTTAAGGTCATGACCATCGTCGGGACCCGCCCGGAGATCATCCGGCTGTCCCGCGTGATTGCCAGGCTAGATGCGCATTGCGCACACACCCTGGTCCATACCGGGCAGAACTACGACTACGAGCTCAACGAGGTGTTCTTCGAGCAGCTCAAGGTTCGCGCGCCCGACCGTTACCTCGCCGCCGCCGGCGCGACAGCTGCGGAAACCATCGCCCAGGTCATCGCCGCCGCCGACAAGGTGCTGGAGGAAGCCGCTCCGGACGCGGTGCTCATCCTTGGCGACACAAACTCCAGCCTGGCGGCGATTGCGGCCAAACGCCGCAAGATCCCGATCTTCCACATGGAAGCGGGCAACCGCTGCTTCGATATGCGTGTGCCGGAAGAGATCAACCGTCGCATCGTCGACCACATCGCCGATATCAATCTCACCTACAGCCAGATCGCACGGCAGTACCTCCTTCGGGAAGGCCTGCCACCCGACCAGGTGATCTGGACCGGCAGCCCGATGCGCGAGGTGCTGGACTACTACCGACCCGGCATCGAAGCCTCACCGGTATTGGCCGACCTCGACCTTGCGCCAGGCAGCTACTACGTCGTAAGTGCTCACCGCGAAGAGAATGTCGATTCCGACGAGAAGCTGCGCAAGCTTTTTGTCATTCTCGATCATCTCGCCACGAAGCGGGGCGGTACCGTGGTGGTCTCAACCCACCCCCGCACCCGCAAGCGCATCGAAGCGCTTGGCCTGACCGCGGACCCGCGAGTGATCTTCAGCAAGCCATTCGGGTTTCTGGACTACGTGCACCTGCAGGTCCACGCCCGCGCCGTGCTGTCCGACAGCGGCACGATCACCGAGGAATCCTCGATCCTCAACTTTCCCGCACTAAACCTGCGCGATGTGCACGAGCGGCCCGAGGGTTTCGAAGAAGCGGCCGTGATTCTCTGTGGACTGGATCTGCCACAGATTGTGCAAGGCCTCGATGTTCTCGCCTCGCAACCGCGCGGCCACGAACGATTGCTGCGCCTGGTCGACGACTACGCGCCGACCAATGTGTCCGACAAGATCCTGCGGATCATCCTCAGCTACACCCCATTCGTGAATCAGCGTGTGTGGCGCAAGGCAGTGAGCTGACGTCGTGGTGATGAGCAGGTCGCAGATGACTAGACATCAGCGACCTGCCCGACCCCTAAACGGCGCGACACACCGTAACTAGCTTGTTGTGCGTGAATTGCTCGCCGAGCCAACGAGGCAACGGCGTTGTCCAGGATTGCTCGAACGCAAAGCCCGTCTTCGCCGCAGTAGCCATCACTTCGCGCTCCGTAACGAAACGCTTGTGTCCGACAGCAGGGTCCAAGCCCGCGTCATAGCCCTTCTTATTGGGCACGATGTTCATGAAGTGACCGCCGGTGCGGATAACTCGCCTTGCCTCTTCAAACAGCTGCAGCATTTCCTCCTCCTCAAGATGTTCGAGGACATCGTGAGTAAAGGCGTTGTCAAAGAAGGAATCTGCGAATGGCAGTTGTGCAGAAACGTCGGCAAGATGGGCGTTGGCTCCACAGGATTGGAGGTACTCGATGCAGGCACGATCAGCATCCACGCAATAGAAACCTGGATTGATCTTAAGGGAGAAACCCCAACCACAACCGATGTCCAGGGTCCTCTCATCTCGAGGGAAATGCCGCAAGTGCCCCGACAGGAAAATTACCTTAAATCGCTCCTTCAGCGAAGAGTTCCGCAAGGTTGCGGGCTTGTTATCGACTGACATACGCCTCTCTCTAGTGGTTTTTACAACTTAGCTACTTCGCCAGTTGCCATGCCTAACTTGTCGGCATGCGTGTGTTCGACCTTGTCCGTCAAACTCTTACCTGGCACGAAGGTCTTGAAAACGCGAAGTACCAAGTTGCGCAACCCATTGTCAACGGGGCCAATGATCCGCTTGAGCAACTCCGTTGGACGCCCCGTAAACGACGTGACGTGAAAATACTTGTCACCATCGGGCGACACATCCGAGAAGTAGTAATTGGACACACAACGTCGTGGCCGGTCGGAAACCACCTTACTTACCGAGTGCCACGACTCCTTGTTGGTCTCCATCGCTACGAGCCTATTGAACCCCGACACCAGCGTCTTGGGCTGGCTGACGTCATCGTCCCAAAGCTCGAAATTGCCGCCGCACGCCTCATTCCAGCCTTCGTTGATGTAGTACAGCAGGTTGATCCGCCGGTAACGTTTGCGCTCGCCATCATGGCTGTTGTCGATATGCGGGTTCAGGAAGTCTCCGGGAAACATCATCGACAGCCCGCCGGCATAGAAGCTCCGGTCCGGCTCTAGGCCGCTCATCCGCGTGATCTCGGCGACCTTCGCAATTACATCTTCCTCCTGGAAAGCGAGGCTGATCGCGCCCAACACCGGGTCGGTTTTGCCTAGCTTGGCCAAGGTCTTCTTGTGCTCGCGGAATGAGCTGCGGTCGTTGAAACCGGCGCCATCTACTGGAAAAGCCTCAGCTATGGTCCTGGCTACGTTCTCCGGAAGCACTTGTTCGAGCACGAAGTGACGGGTCCTGGTTCCTTCCGGAGTGGCCCACTGTGCGTGAAGTTCTTCCTTGGCATCCTCAAGGCGCTGGACGATCAAGCGCGCCAGGTCTTTGGTATCAAACGGCATGGATCACCCTTAGTTTCAACTAGTACGAATCGGCAACCATCAGTACAACACCAATGGAAATCATGGCGAGCCCCCCCCATTGGAGAACGCTCAACTTCTCGCCATAGATGAGCCAGCTGGCCAGAGCGATGAACAGGTAGAAAAACGCGCCCGAAATGGCGAAAGCGACGCCCAGCTTCATCCGGCTCACAACTACCACCCACACCAGAAAGCCCACACCCTGGATCATGACCGCAGCGATGATACTCGGCGACAGCACGGCTGCCATGAGCCACTGCATGCCCTTCAGGTCGGGCGCGCGCGCGGCGATTGTGTTGACCCCGTTCTTGACCAGCAACTGACTGGCCATAGTCGCCAGGGTCACGAACACGATCATGGGAATTTCACGCATCATGGGACGATGTGTTCCTGGAGTTGAGTGAAGGTCGCTTCGATGCAGTCCACTGCACGTTCGACGGAAAAATTGCCGTTGACGAAGTGAAGCCCGCGCTGGCCTATATTGCGCAAGCTTTCGGCATCACTCAGGAGCTCTGTCATCCTGGACAGGAACATGTCCGGATCATCCGAGTCGCTGTACTCGACGCCGGAAATCCCGGGGCGGTGCTTGCGCGCCAGGTCGGGCAACGGCGTGGAAAGCACCGGCAGCGCGGCCGCCTGATACTGGAGGATCTTGATCGGAATGATGTCGCGGGTGATGTCGTTGAGCTCGAACGGATTGAGCGCTAGCGTCGCCAGCGACAGATAGCGCGGCACCTCCTGGTACGGGACCATGCCCGTCAACACCACGCGTCCGGCGAGGCCGAGTTCGTCAACGAGCGTGGCGAGTTCACGATCCTGCTCGCCGCCGCCAACTATGACCAACTTGAGCGACGGGCATTGTTGCAACGCGATTGGCATCCGCCGCACCAGGTTGACCAAGCCGCTGAAAGCGTAGGTCGTTCCCAGGAACAGCGCCACGGTGTCGCGATCGGCAATGCCATAGCGCGCCATGAGTTCGCGATCGGGCGCGCGCGGGGCGAAGTGGACGCTGTCGACGCCGTGGTCGACCACGGCCGTGCGCGCGGATACGTCCGTGCCGGCAATCTGCGAGACGTAGGTGCCCATCTGCTCGTTGGTCACCAGCACGCGGTCGGCACGGCGGTAGATAAAGCGTTCCCCGAGGCGCAGGATCGCCCGCGTCAGCGAGCCCGGGCGCAACCGGTGGTAGGCATCGAGCACCCGGTACACCACCGGCACGCCGAACTTGCGGCTGAGCCGAACCGCCTGGGTGCCGTTGATGAAGACCGAGTACACGAACACGGCATCGATGTCGCCGCGACGCAGGCGCTCGATGAGCATGCGCCGGAAGCGTGCCCGTCCCTCGATGTATTTCACACCGGGTCGGTTGCCATGCGGAATCGCGGTAAGCAATACCATCCCCTCACCGGTCCGGCTTACCGGCACGCTGCCGGCAATGACCGGACCGGCTTCGCTGAAGTCGATCACCTCGACTTCGTGGCCTCTTGCGGCGAGCCGCTCAGGAAAGTCCTGGTACTCGTAAACGGGCTTGTCGAGGTAGCTGACCTCGTGGCACCACAGGATCTTCATGGGGATGCGGTCGAAACGAGGGGAGTAAGGCGGAACAGGCGCACGCCACTGTCGGTCGGGGCATCCAATGGCGTCAGGCATCGCAGATCGGTAGCGGGTACGGCGGTCGTGTACGCGATACGCGTTACGCCCAGCCGACGCACGTCGGGACCACAGATATCCATACCAACCATATAGAGGTCGGGAGTGAGCAATTCGTACACCGGATTGGCTCGGCCGGGATCGGAGCGCAGTGCGACGTGCGCATAGCGGTTCCAGATGTTCTTGTATTGTCCGTGCGGATCCAGCAGCTGTGCGGTCCGATGGTTGGGGATTAACTGCGACCCAGTGACCACTTCCAGGCCTTGCGCCTTGAGCCCCTGCGAAAAGACAAAATCCCCCACCACGGCCCAGCGGTCGCCGGCCGCGTCGCCCTGACGTTTCGCCGCCAGCAGGATTGGCTTGTCCTGGATCGCTGACAGACCGCTGACCAACGGGTTGACCAGCAACGCTGGCGCAACCGCCACGGCCAACCCGGCCGCGAACAGTCCCGCGCGCCCGAGGACGATACCCGCCGCCATGGTCGCTACGGCCACCGATGCGACCAGCACGACCTTGGACCGGAAGAACACCGGGTCCACGCCATGCAAGGCCCAGCCGAACAACAGCAGGCATGACAACACCAGGACAGGCACCATCCACCGTGCGGCAACTGGGCGGACTTCAAGCGTGCCATCGTGGATCCGCGCGAACAGGACCGTTACGGCAATGATCGAGCCGATGCCCAGGCCGAGCACCGAGCGCAATGGAGGCGACCACGACCAACCCAAGGCCTGCATCGCCGCTTCGACAACCCGCGGCATCGGTACGCTGATCCACAGGCCCAGCACCAGACAGTAGATGGCAAGAGCACCCAGCAAGGCGTTCTTGCGTCGCGCCAAGGCCGCGAAGGGCATCGCCAGCAGAAGCAGGGGAACCAGAACGATAAAGCTGCTGGCTTCCGAGGCATTGGTCGGCGGCAGCGGCAAGCTGTGTTCACCGATGCGGAACACCTCGAAGTAGCCGTACAGCAGTCGCACCAGCGGAAAATCGCCGCCCGCGGAGATGCGACGTCCGGGATAGCTTGTATTGGCCATCGCCTCGATCGAGGGCATGGCTTCGATCAGGTAGTTGCCGCCAATCAGGCCCACCACCAGCATGGCGGCGCCCAGGCACAGCACGCGCCATCGCAGCCCCTCCCGCACAAGCGCCACGCGATCGGGCTCCAGCATCAGGCCCGCAAGGATCGCCATTCCCAGGTACGCCAGGGGCACGATGAATGGCGGGTACAGGTGCAGCAACAGATTGAGGACGGCATAGGTAACCAGTGCGGCGCCCACGCCAACCATGACTCGGCGACGAGCGAACAACAGGTAGATGCCGCCAATGGTGGCCAAGGCGAACGCGATCAGCAATTCAGGCAGATGACTCGAAAGCCACCACTGGGTGAAGGACGACCCATAGACCCACACGGTGCCCAGCACCGAGGCGGATACATTGCCGCGCGTCAACAGCAGGAACAGCCAGAAGAACGCCAGTCCCAGGCCGAAAGTCTTGTAGGCCCACCACCACGAGAAGCCGGTTTCGGAATCGAACAGGTAGAAACCGTAGAATTTCGCCTGCGCGATCGCCGAGGGGTTCGCGACCGGCACCGACGCCAGCAACGGAGCTGCTTCGCCGCCGATGCTGGCGTTGTGGTCGGCCTTGCCCTCTGCAACCTGGCCCAGCACCCAGGGCGCCTGCGTGTTCCATTCGTCCGAACGGATGCGCTTGGGGATGCCGAGGTCGACCAGTTGCTCAACTGGCTTCGCGGGGTAGAGTTCCTCCCAGACACCGATCGACGACTGATGCAGGTTCAATGCGATGTAGAGCGTCGCGCCGCACAGTGCCACGGCGACCAGCGCGAGCGCTTGCGGAGGCACGACCAAGACGCCGGAATCGCTAACCCGGGCCGCCCACCGATCCAGCACTTTCGGCATGCGCAGGTGGGGCGCAAGCCGACGCGCGAGCAGCGGCCAAGCGAGCTCGGCCAGCAATAGCCACAGCAGCAGCGCGGCAAACGCCGCGGTCACCCAGCGTACGAGTTGCGCGTCCTGTGCGGGAACACCCGCGCCCTCGGGGAGCTTGAAGTCCACGAACGGATCGGGGGCGGTCGCTACGAAACGGACCTGTGCCTCGATGCCCGCCTCGGCGCGCATTGCGTTGGGCACTCCCATGGCAGCGGATAGCTGACTGCCTGCAAGGCCAGTGGAATGCCCGGTCGCCTCGACACCGATCCGACGTATTTCGACAATGCCCGATGCGCTGCCAGGGTCGATACGGATCCGGTCCAGGCCACGGTGTTCTGGAATCTCAACGCGGTAGGCATGCCAGCGTCCATCGGGATTGATGGAAAACGCCACACGCCGGTCGGGGTGATATCCCTCGCCGGCCCTTGCGAAAAAAATCTCCCCGTCGGCACCCGCTTGCGACCGGATTTCCACCAGCACTTCGACAACAGGATTGCCCCAGCCAAACAGTCGCAGCATCGCCAGTGCGAACAGGACGGCCAGGCTGGCACGAAGCCAACGGCTGTCGGGAAGCAGACGAGTCTGCAAGCGGGCATGGCCGGGGGGCAGCTCGGAGTTCATCAAAACCGGTCCATCAAAGATAGGGAACGCTGTCGTGGTGTGCGGCGGCCCAGGGATCATCCGTCGGCCTGCTCAGATACGGCATCCGGATGGAGACCTGCGAAGCTCGCCGATTGTTAGTTTGTGCCGTGCGTGCGAACCGCGTTCGCTGGCCGGACGGCGCCGCTAGCGACGGCGCACGGTGGCCCCACGACAGGTTGCCGAAAACCACCGAACGCGGCATTGGTTACAGGGCTGATGGACACGGTACCGGCGTCTGCCAGTACGCGCTTCGATCAGTTGTTAACCGCCAGCGACGCATTCAGCGAGCAGGACGCCGCCGCATTCGCAGGACCGTGGACAATCGAAAGCTCGTAGCTGCCTGGCGCGACGTCCAGCTTGGCGAGGACGTTATAGCCGGCAAGCTTGAGCGATTCGGCTTCGAGCGCGGTCGCGACGTCCGGGCGCTCGGCGCCCGCCACCAACGGCACGGAATAGGCCTTATCCACACCCTTAAGGACGAGGCGCGCTTCCGTCGGCACCTGGTTGCTCGCGTCGGCGATCCAGCCGCCGAACAACACCTCGGAGCCGACCTTGGCCGATGCACCTGCAACGGCACCGCCATTGATCGCGTCAAGCGCGCAGTTGCCACCCGCCACCGGCACCGGCGCCGCCGAGGCATCGTAATCCACCAGCGCCAGGGCGCCCGCGACCGGGGCCGCCGTTTCAGCCGGTGCGGTCGCGGCGTTTTCGATCGCTGTGGGCGCCATGGCGGCCTCGGTGGCCGGCACTTCCTGCTTGCCGCAGCCAGCGGCAAGACCGATCGCCATCAATACCAGGGAGACTTTAGTGATGTGCTTGCTCATGTTCATCATTTTCCAGAGGGAGGAAGGAAAAACCAGGGGAATCCACACGTGGGTGGCTTACAGTCGACGTCTTGCCCGCTCGTCCAGTTGCGCGTCCACCAGCGTCGAGCCCGACGACGGGGCCGCAGCGTCGATCAGCGTTGTTCTATCGCGGTGGAAACGCCAGATCGAAATGGCACGTATCCAGCGAGAGGTTTGGATTGTAGGCGGGGTCGCGCAACAAAGATTCACCCCAACGCGAACGCATGAAGTCCATCTCGCCCTGGAATCGCGCGATCTTCGCCGGCGTGTCTTCGTAACCGCGCGAAGCCGATTCGTGATGATAGAGCCGGACGTACGGGGTCCACAGGTTGCGATAACCCCTAGCCCTGACCCTCAGGCAGAAATCGATATCGTTGAAGGCGACCGACAGCTTCTCGTCCAAGCCAGCCACCTCGTCGAACACCTCCTTGCGCACGAACAAGCAAGCAGCCGTCACGGCGGACATCTCCTGTGCCAACTGCGCCCTGCCACAAGCGCCCAGGGTCTCCGCCGGCAATCCAGCATAGGCGTGGCCGGCGATGCCTCCGATGCCTAGAATGACACCTGCATGCTGGATCGTGTCGTCCGGGTACAAAAGCATCGCGCCCACGGCCCCGATTTCCGGTCGTGCAACCTGGCTGGCCATCTCGGTCATCCAGTCCGGCGAAATAACCTCGATATCGTTATTCACCAGACCGATGATGCTGCCTGTCGCTGCGGCGGCGGCAAAGTTATTGATGGCCGAGTAGTTGAACGGTGCGTTATAGCGCAACACCTTTACCCGTGGCTGCGAAGCAAGCTCCGCGAAATAGTCCAGTGTTGCGCGTTCTTCGGACTGATTGTCGACGATGAGGATCTCGTAGTCCGGATAGTCGGTTTTTTCCAAGATGCTCTGAATGCACATCCGCAGCAGCTCGACCTTGTCGCGGGTAGGGATCAGCAGGCTGACCCTGGGGGCAGGCGCCTGGAGTTTCCGCCGCACCTTCATGTAGCCTCCGTCCGCCATTTCCACCCGCGCCTCCACGCCCGCACGCTGCAGGTGTTCGCTGACCGCGCGCCAGCCCGCGTCGCACGCGTAGTCCTTCTGCGCAACGCCCAGTGCGGTGGATCCGGCGATGGCGCGCCAGTGGTAGAGAATCTTCGGGATGTGGCCAATTTCCTCTGGTCGCAGCCGCTCGACGCAGCGCAATGCTAGGTCCCAGTCCTGGCTGCCCTCCAGCCCGACACGGAATCCACCGACCTGCGCAACAAGCCCGGCTTGGTAGACACCGAAATGGCATACACAGTTTTGCGACAGGAAGAGTTCGTAGTTCCAATCCGGCTTGAAATACGGGTCGAAGCGGCGTCCCTTCTCGTCGATCTTGTCCTCGTCGGAATAGATCAACTTCCAATCCGGATTGGCCTGGATCGCTTGGGCGACCTCCAGCAGCGCATGTGGCGGCAGCTCGTCGTCGTGATCGAGCAATGCGACGTACTCGCCGCTGGCGATCTCCAGCGCGGAGTTCGAAGCCGCGGCGATGTGGCCGTTGGCATCGCGGAACACCACGCGGATTCGCGCGTCCCTGCGCATGTACTCCTGTAACACGCGGCGCACGTGCGGCGCCGGCGAGGCATCATCGGCGATGCAAAGTTCCCAGTGTGGATAGGCCTGGGCCAGGACGCTATCGATGCAGCGCCGCAACCACGCTTCCGGCGTCTGGTAGACCGGCATCACGATGGAAATGAGCGGCTTGCGGACCAGGGTATCGGCCTGTTTTCGCAGCTCAGCGTGCCCACCCGGCCTCAACAGGTCGAAGCGGCGGACCCATTCGTCGTAGCCCAGGCCCGGCGCCGCGCAGGTAACAACGTACCGATCGTAGATCTGCTCCCCGCCTTCACGCGTACGGCCGGCGAAGGCGTGCCGCACGAAATCGAACAATATCGAGAAGAATCCTTCACTGGGCTTCTGGTGGGGACTGTTCCCGATCGCCGCCGCCATCCGCACTAGTGCCTCCGCCCGGCGGAGCTTCCGGATTACGCCGCCCTCGAGCTTGAAGCGTGCGGCACGAATCGTCGGGTCGAAACGCAGCGAAGTCGCGTCGCCCTTCAGGCGAACAATGGCCCGGATCCAACCTTCGGCATCAGGCTCAGGGAGGTGGATACGCTCCAGCTCTGAACGGCCGGTGCCAAAGTCCGGGTATAGGCACGGGGCAAGGATTTCGCCGCTGGTAGCCGTGGCCCGAACCTTCAACAGGTACCAGCCACCGGGCCAAGCCCGATGGCGGGCGCCCGGTTGGCTGAGCAGCAGCTGCGGGTCTTCGGTCAACGCCCGCCATGAACGGCATCCGGAGACGTCCGCTACCTCTTCGACATTTCCGAGCGCCTCAAATAGCAACGAACCAGAACTCATGCGTGAACTTCCTTCGCCTTCTATCGTCGCCACAGGCGCCGCCACCAATAACTCAGACTCCGCCGCTCCGCCCAGCGAACAAGTAGACCCTGCGCCGCCTCCATCTGCTTCATCCGCGCCACCAGGTCGCTAGTCGTCGCCTGTCGTTCCTGGGCTTGCAAGAGCGCCTGCGCCGCCAGCGTCTCGACTGATGATTGCAGTTGCTGGTGATGGCTTTGCATTTGGTCGACACTGTCACTCGACTGGCGGCGGAATTCCGCTTGCAGTTGCTGGTGATGGCTTTGTATTTGGTCGACACTGTCACTCGACTGGCGGCGAAATTCCGCTTGCAGCTCCTGGATCTGGCTGCCCATTTCGGCACGCATCGCATCAATGTCGCCAACGAGGCTCGGTTGCACCGCGTCGACTCTCGCGGCTAGCGCATGCAGTTGCGCTTCCAACCGTGTCGAGTGGTTCTCCAAGACCTGGACCTTCCCGGTCACGTTGGCAATCGCTTGCAGCGCTCGGCCCGACCCGTCCTGCACCACGCCCATGACATGGCCAATCTGCAGGGAACGTTCCCGACCCTCGCGCTTGGTCTCGAACAGCGCTGCGGTCGCCTTCAACGACTCCGCATCCGTGAGCACTACCTCGTAGTCGAGCGTGATTTGCACCGCGACGACTGGCTCTGGCGACTGAGCGATCAGGTCGCCCACACGTAGTTCGACGAACGGATCCGATCCCAACTCCACCCACCGCACCCAACTGGGGGCGCGCGCAGGCAGCACGTCGCCGTTGATGGCGGTAACGTACCTGGAGGCATCGTCCACCTCGTGCAGCACGTGGTTGTTCTCGCCCAGCAGCAATACGCGGGTGACGCCGAACACGCCAGGCATCTGCGCGGGATCGATGCGCAGGCAATCTGGGTGCGCACCGGGCGGCAAGCCGAAATGCAGCTGAGCAAGCCCCTCCGCCACCGAATGGGCGTAGGAGACGCTGCGCTCCTCCGAATATCCCTCGGTTGCAGCGCGGTAGTACAGCCGGCACTCGATCGTCGATGGCACGAAGTCAGCGCCGGCGAAGACACCCTGGGCGACGTCGGGCGCAATGGCGCTGAAGAACCTCTGCATCGTCGCCGGCTCGGCCTGGAATGCCTGCATGAAGCGCTGGAACGCCGGAGGGGGCTCGGCCCCGACCGCCAACACGCCCAAACCATTGCTGTGCTCGAACGCGAATCCCGGGTAATGCTCGCGCAACTCCTGGAAGTACTTGCCAACACCAAAGCCGCGCTCCTGCACGGCGGTGTCGTGGAACAACACCAAGGCCCTGGCGCTGAGCTTGGGCAACCAGGTTTCAAAATCGTGGCGCACCGCCTCATAGGTGTGCAGCCCATCGATATGCAGCAGGTCGATCGACCCGTCGGCGAACTCGGCTGCCGCGTCGTCGAAATAGCTGCGGTGCAGGCGTGAGAAGGCGCCGTAACGGGGGTCGTGGTAGGCCTTGAGTTCGCGATACACCGCCTCGCCGTACAGCTGCGCGTGCTCGTCGCCTTCCCACGAGTCCACCGCGACGCATTCGGTTTCGATGCCAAGCTCTGCTACCGCCTGACAGAAAGCCAGGTAGGAATTACCCGAGTGGGTCCCCAGCTCGACCAAGCGGCGCGGCTTCGCCAGCTCGACCACCAGGTAGGCAAACGGGATGTGCCCGGCCCAGGAGTACGGTTTGTCCAACCGTGGCCTGAGGAACACGATCGGATGTTCCTCGATCCGAAACAGGGCGCTCATTTCACCTCCTCCAGATGGATGCCGGTCATCGGCAGGCCGATGAGACCGGCAGCCCATTCCACGCAATCGGAGCGCAACGTCAACGCCTCATGAATCCAGTGCTGGATGACGTGATCTTCCTTGTCGCCATCGGCGATGCCGATGGTGACGAAATAGTCGCCGCTGCGAAGGCGCGGCATCTCGAACTCGAACCGCGCCCGCATCGGTCGCCCTGGCTGCATGGGCCGTTCGTTGCCAAATGTAGTCAGGTAGGTGTTGTCGCCAAACAACTGCTGGCCCAGTCTATCCTTGAGGTAGAACCCGACGATCGGGCGCCTGATCACGTCGTCGGAAACTATCGAGACCTCGAGCACGACCGACTCCCCGCCCACCACCCATGACAATGGGTTGCCAGCGGCGTCCGTGAGCGACACGTCGGTCATCCGGGCTCGCAACTCGCCAAAGCCGGGAACTGCTGGATCGAACGGAATCACCTCGACGTCGTTGCGCAGGTTGGAGGCATTGATCCAGTCGCGCCGCGCATCGTACAGCGGGCGTTGCCGCGTGCGTGGGGCCCCGGGCGTCTCGGCTTCGGTAGTGCGCATGGCGCCGTCCTGGCGCGCTGAGATGACCGATTCCAAGTACTTGTGCACGACACCCTTGGCCTCGCCATACGCCCGGACGACGCCATCGTCGAGCCACAGCGCGCTGTCGCACAGCGCACTGACGGCGGCGTCATCATGACTGACGAAAAGGAGCGTTCCGCGTTCCTTGAACTCGCGCAGAAAACGCATGCACTTCTGGGTAAAGAAGGCATCCCCTACTGCGAGTGCCTCGTCGATGATGAGCACGTCCGCATCGACATGCGCCATGACCGAGAACGCCAGGCGCATGACCATGCCGCTGGAGTAGCTGCGTATCGGCTGGTCGATGAAGGCGCCGATGTCGGCAAAGGCCAGGATCCGCTCTATGCGTCGATCGACGTCGGCCGTGCTCAACCCGAGGATCGCGGCATTGAGGTAGACGTTCTCGCGTCCGGTGAACTCGGGGTTGAAGCCGCTTCCCAACTCCAGCAACGCGGCGACCCGGCCCTCCACCTGGATCACGCCCTCGGTGGGCGCCAGGGTCCCGGCGATCATCTGCAGCAACGTCGACTTGCCCGATCCGTTGCGCCCGATGATTCCCAACGTTTCGCCGCGGCGCACCGTGAGGTCGACCCCGCGCAGGGCCCAGAACTCGCGGTAGAACCGGCGTTTCCCGCCCCACAATCCCTGCAGCAGCCGATGCGATGGGCGATCGTAGATGTGGTAGCACTTGCCCAGGGACTGGCCGCGGATGATTACATCAGCCGCCCCGGCGGCCACGGCCGCGCCCTCCTCATAGGACATCGGCGAACCCTCGGCGGGTCTTCTGAAACACCGCGAATCCGGCATACGCGAACAGCAAGGCGCCCACCGCATAGAGCAGCAACCCCTGCCAATCTGGCAGACGCCCCCAGTACGCGACCTCGCGGGCCTGATCGATGATGAAGGTCAGTGGGTTGAGCTCGAAGATCCGCTGGTAATGCACCGGCAGTGTCTGCACCGGCACGATCGCCGACGAAAGGAACAGCATGGCCGTCGCCAAGACACCGGTCACCTGCGCTATGTCGCGCAGGAACACGCTCAGCGACGAGACCAGCCACACCATGCCCAGTGCTGCCAGCGCCAGTGGCGCCAGCACCAGCGGCAGCAGCAACACAGTGGCGTGGAACTCGCCACGCAAGAGCAGGTTCAGAAGCACGTATACCGCCGCGTTGGTGAATGTATGGAACAGGGCAGACAGCACCACCGTCCACGGAAGCACGTCGAGCGGAAAGACGATCTTCTTGACCAGGTTGGAATTTCCCGAGATCAGCGAGGGGGAACGAGTCAGGCACTCGGCGAAAAAGCCGTGGATGAGCAGGCCCAAGAACAACAGCATCGCGAAATCAGCCGTGTTGCCGGTGGTACCGGGCCAGCGCGCCTTCATCACGTAGCCGAACGCCATGGTGTAGATGGCGAGCATCAGGAAAGGGCTGATCAGGGACCACAAAAGACCGAAGTTGGCGCCACGATAGCGACCGAGAATGTCGCGCCTGGTCAACTCGATCGTCAACGAGCGATGCCGCAACCACGCCGCAAACGGACCTGCGAGGCTCAGCAGGCGTGGCGCCGTCGCGCTGGAATACATCTCGACCATCTCAAAGTCCCAACGCGTCGCCGAGTTCCGTTCGCAGGTCGGCAACGTCCTCGACCCCCACGCTCAAACGAACCAGACTATCGGCGATGCCCAACTGCGTCCGTCGCTCCTTCGGCACAGACGCGTGCGTCATGATCGCCGGGTGGTTGACCAGGCTCTCGACACCGCCGAGCGACTCGGCCAGCGCGAACAGCTCGGTGCGCTCGCAGAAGCGCTTGGCCGCGTCGAGGCCGCCCTTGATGTAGATCGAGACCATGCCGCCGAAGCCGTCCATCTGGCGCTTGGCCAGCTCGTGCTGCGGGTGCGACTTCAGGCCGGGATAGATCACCTTCTCGATCGCCGGATGGGTATCGAGCCACTCGGCCAATGCGTGCGCGTTCTCGCAGTGCGCCTTCATGCGCAGGTGCAGGGTCTTGAGGCCGCGCAGGGCGAGGAAGCTGTCGAAAGGGCCTTGCACGCCGCCGATCGCGTTCTGCAGGAAGCCCATCTGCTCGGCGATCTCGACGTCGTCGCCGACCACCACCATACCGCCGACCATGTCGGAGTGACCATTGAGATACTTGGTTGCCGAGTGCATGACGAGGTGCGCGCCGTGCTCGAGCGGGCGCTGCAGGATCGGCGAGCTGAAGGTGTTGTCGACCACCACGATCAGGCCGCGCTTGCGCGCGATCGCGGCGATCTGGGCGATGTCGACCAGCTTGAGCAGCGGGTTGGTCGGGGTCTCGATCCAGACCATTTTGGTCTCGGGGCGGATCGCGGCCTCGAACGCGGCCACGTCGCTGAGGTTGACCCAGCTGAAATCCAGCCCGGCGGAGCGGCGGCGGACGCGCTCGAACAAGCGGTAGGTCCCGCCGTAGACGTCGTCCATCGCGATCACGTGGCTGCCGGTGTCCAACAGTTCCAGAATCGTCGAGGTCGCGGCCAGGCCGGAGGCGAACGCGAACCCGCGGCTGCCGCCTTCCAGCGCAGCGACACAGCGCTCATAGGCGAAGCGGGTCGGGTTGTGGCTGCGCGAGTATTCGAAGCCCTGGTGCACGCCCGGGCTGGACTGGACGTAAGTCGAGGTCGCGTAGATCGGCGTCATCACCGCGCCGGTGCTCGGGTCGGGGCTCTGGCCGGCGTGGATCGCGAGGGTGCCCAGGCCCGGGGTCCGGGGGGCGCCGCCCGATTGGGGGTCAGTCATTGAACGCTTCCGCTTCCGCTAGCATGCGGGGACGCGGATTCTACCATCGACCATGAACCGACCCAGCCGCCTGCCGCCGCACTTCAGCGCCAGTGCAGAATTTTTCCTGTTCGCGTTCGACCCCGCGCAAGACCGTGCTTGGGTCCTGCATTTCGACAGGGAGGATTACCGACGCGCAAGCTTCCTCGACCAGCGCGCCCTGCACCACCGGCAGATCCCCGGCTGGGAGATGCCCCGGGCCGAACTGGAAGCCGCGCTGGGCCGGCCGGCATCCGCCCCGCCGGTCCACTGGCTGTTCCACATCGGCCATTGCGGCTCGACCTTGCTGAGCCGGATCCTCGACCTGGCGCCCGGCGTGCTCGGGCTGCGCGAGCCGCTGCCGCTGCTGGCGCTGGCGCAGAGTGGCGAGGGCGTCGCGGGCTGGTTCGAGCCGACGTTGCGGCTGCTGGCGCGCGGGTTCGACGACACCCAGGCGGTCGTCGTCAAGCCGACCAGCTTGGTGACCACGCTGGCAGGACCGGTACTCGACCGCCTGCCCGGCCAGGCCTGCCTGCTGTGGGTCGACCTGCAGACGTGGCTGGCGACGATGCTGCGCGACGCCGGGCTGTGCGAGAACGCCCTGGCGAGCGAACCCCTGCGCTTGGCCGCGCTGGCCGAGGCCGGCTGGCCGCCGGCGGCCGGCAACGGCGAGCGCCTCGCGCGGCTGTGGTTGGGCGAGCAGCTGCGCTGGCGCCAACTGGCGCGCGATCCCGACAAGGCACGGCGCCTGCTGGACCTCGACTTCGCCACGGTGCTGGACGACCCGGCCGCCACCAGCGCGCGCCTGCTCGCCCACTTTGGATTGCAGGCGCCACCGGATTGGGCGCAGCGCATCACAGCCTCCGGCCTGTTGACGCACTATGCCAAGGACGGCACCCAGGATTTCGATGCGCACACGCGGCGGCACGAACTCGACGCGGCCGCGGCCGCGCACCGCGACGCGATCGCCGGGGGAATGATCTGGGCCGAACGCGCGATTACGCTGCTGGGCGCTGGCGAATTGACGCCGCGCCTGCGGCCGCGGGACTGATGGGGCCCTTGAGGGCTGCGGCGCCGGATTAGCCCCCGCGCTCGCGGTTCGGCCGGCTCTTCGGACGATCAGCGCCCCGCGGGCCCGTCACGCGTCCGCACGACGGATGAGACCAAGCCCCCCGCTGTTCGACAGCATCTTCAGGCCAGGAACGTGGTCATCGCATAGCGCGTGCCCTGCTCGATCGGCAGCACTTCGTGCAGCAGCGAACACGAGAACACCAGCGCCCCGCCGATGCCGGGCGAGAACCGGTGCGGACCGAACTCGGGGAACCGGAACTCGCCGCCGCGGTAGCCGCCGCTGTTGAGGTTGACCGACAGCGCGAAGCGGCGGTGGGCGACGTCCGGGGTCTCGTTGTCGCGGTGCGCGTGGAAGTACCCGGCGCCGGCGCTGTAGGCGAGCAGCTTGAACGGGTCGCGGCGCTGCACCGGGAAGTTGAACACCCTCGCGATCTCCGGCACCGCGCGGCGCAGCAGGCGTTCGTGCATGCGCGCCTCGAGCTGCGGGTCGCGCGGCGGCGACTCACGGCGCTGCTTGATGCTCGGGTCGACCTGCAGGCGCGGCTGGCCCTGCTCGAACACCAGCACGCCGGAAGCCTCGCCACCGCCGCAGTCGACCTCGAAATGGCGGATCAGCTGCGCGCAGAAGTCCGGTTCGAACACGTCCGGGATCTGCAGCACCGGCGCGATTGCCGCGGTCTGCGCGGACTGCAGTGGCACGGCCACCGCCGGCGCGGGCAACGGCATCGACAGCGGCAACCCATGGCAGGCCTGCAGGCGCAGGTTCGGGTCGGCCTGCCACAGCACGTCGGCAGACAGGGCGACGCTCCAGTTCGGATCGACCCGGAACGACTGCCAGCCCGGCGCCGCGGCCATCACCTCGGCTCCGAGGCACAGTGCCAGCACGCCCTCAGCCGGCACCGGCAAGGCCTGCGCGGCGGCGGCAGTGATCGGCAGCGCCAGCCACAGCGGCGCGCCGGCGAATTCGGCATGCAAGCCCCATCGCGACCCGTCCGCGCCCTGCAACCACACGTCCGGCAAGCGGTCGCCCGGCAGCCAGCGCGCGCCGCCAGCGGGGTTCACTGCACGCGCCGCCGCAGGTAGTTGAGCAGGTCGATGCGGGTGATCAGGCCAAGGAATTTCTCGCCCTCGGTGACGATGACCACGTGACCGCGGTCGAACACCGGCAGCAGCGATTCGATCGGCGAACCCACGTCGACCTTGTCGAGCTTGCTGACCATCGCGGTCGACACCGGGTCGCGGAAGCGCTCCTCGTCGCCGTAAACATGCAGCAGCACGTCGCTCTCGTCGACGATGCCGACCAGTTGCTCGCCGTCCATCACCGGCAGCTGCGAGACGTCGTACAGCTTCATGCGCTGGTAGGCGGTGACCAGCAGGTCGTTCGGCCCGACCACCACCGTGTCGCGCTGCGAGAACGGGCGCAGGATCAGGTCGCGCAGGTCGCCGCGCTGCTCGCGCGCGAGGAAGCCGTTGTCGAGCATCCAGTAGTCGTTGTACATCTTCGACAGGTACTTGTTGCCGGTGTCGCAGACGAACACCAGCACCTTCTTCGCGGTGGTCTGCTCGCGGCAGTACTTCAGCGCCGCGGCCAGCAGGGTGCCGGTCGAGGAGCCGCCGAGGATGCCTTCCTTCTCCAGCAGCTCGCGCGCGGTGAGGAAGCTTTCCTTGTCGCTGATCGCGTACGCGCGCTTGACCCGGCTGAAATCGGAGATCGGCGGCAGGAAGTCCTCGCCGATGCCCTCGACCATCCAGCTGGCCGACTTGTCCGACAGCGTGCCGCGGTTGATGTACTCCTCGAGGATCGAGCCCACGGGATCGGCGAGCACGAGCTCCGTCTGCGGCGAATGGGTAGCGAAGCAGCGCGACAGGCCGGTCATCGTGCCGGAGCTGCCGCAGCCGAACACGATGGTGTCCAGTCCGCCGACTTCGGCCATCTGCGCGAGGATCTCCGGGCCGGTGCCGAACTCGTGCGCGGCCGGGTTGTCCGGGTTGCCGAACTGGTTGATGAAGTACGCGCCCGGGGTCTCGCGCGCGAGGCGTTCGGCCAGGTCCTGGTAGTAGTCGGGGTGGCCCTTGGCCACGTCCGACCGGGTCAGCACCACCTGCGCGCCCATCGCCTTGAGGTTGAAGATCTTCTCGCGGCTCATCTTGTCGGGCACGACCAGAATCAGCTTGTAGCCCTTCTGCTGCGCGACCAGCGCCAGTCCAATCCCGGTATTGCCGGCGGTGCCTTCGACCAGGGTGTCGCCGGGCTTGATGTGGCCGGCTTTCTCCGCGCCTTCGATCATCGACAGGCCGATGCGGTCCTTGACCGAGCCGCCGGGGTTCTGTGATTCGAGTTTGAGATACAGCTCGCAGACGCCGGTATCGAGCCGCTGCGCCTTGACGATCGGCGTGTCGCCGATCAGTTCGAGTACCGAAGAGTGGATGGCCATGCGGATCCTGCGGGCCGCGAGGTTGCGGCGGACACGGCCATTCTAAACACGGGCCTTGCGGCCGGCGATTCCCGTCTCGGCCGGCGCATCGCTCGGCGCGGCGCGGCGCGGTTGCGTGAGTGGGAAGTGGGTGGCGCCGTCAGATCGCGCCGCTCGGTTCGCCGCTGCGGCGGACTGACCCGCCAAGGCCAGCCCGCCGCAGCGGTTCCGATGTCGCGGGCGGCGGCGACGTCCGACGAGGAAGACCGTCGCCGCCCGCGGCGGCACTCAATGCGTTCGTGGGTTCAGTGGGGTCGCGTGTCGTACATCCGGATCAGTCGATCCTTCGCAGCCAGCTTCTCGCGCTTCATCTGCGCCAAGCGCGTGTCGTCGATCGGCAGCACGCCCAGTTCGGCGTCCATCACCTTCTTGTCGAGGTCGCGGTGGTGCTGGTACAGCTGCTTGAATTCCGGGTTGGCCTTGATCAGCGCGTCGATTTCCAGCTGCGGTTGTTCTTCGAACATGAAAGCCTCCTTCAGCTTCTGGGAGAAGTCCGGCCACCAATGGCCGGGCTGTCGCGGAGGGACCCGTACGCGAAAACGCCCCGGCCGACGGCCAGGGCGTTGCGAGGGATCGAGGGGAGCGTCGAGCGTGAGGCCTTGCCTGCTTCGTACAGGCCGGCCGCGACCGGGTGACCAGCGGCGGCGTCCTGCGGAATCGGCGATTGGTTCATCGGCCCGGGCTCCTCGCCAAGCGGGGGAAACCGCTTGCGAATTTGACCCTACTCCTCCGTGCCGGAGGCGACAAGGCCGTCGCCGCGTCCGCCGCGTCCGCGCCGACGGGCGGCAGGCCGCAAACCCGCGGTTGGCTTGGGTCTCCGCTTGCGGGAACCATAACCCGCTGATGAATAACGCTATTTTGACGAAATCACGATTTCGACCCGGCGGTTCTTGGCGCGCCCGGCAGCGGTGCCGTTGTCGGACACCGGCTTGGTGGCCCCGCGACCGGCGGCCTGGACCTTGGCGCGGGGCACGCCGGCGGCGACCAGCGCATCGCGGACCGCGTCGGCACGCCGTTGCGAGAGCTTGAGGTTGGCGTCGGCGGCGCCCTGGCTGTCGGTGTGGCCTTCCACCAGCACCGCCGCGGACGGGCCGGCCTGCAGATAGGCGGCCAACGTGCGCACGCTGCTCGCTGCGCCGTTGGTGAGCGTCGCCTGGCCGGAAGCGAACGCGTCGCCGGCGAGCGTGAACACCTCGCCGCGGGCATCGCGCTTGGCGGCCGGCAGCTTGCCGCCGGCGACCAGTTCGGCTTCCTGGCGTGCCAATGCCGCTTCGCGCTCGCGCGCCGCGCTCAGTTTGGCGGTCTGCGCGCCGGCCACGCCGACCAGCGCGGCCTCGACGTCCTGCATCGCCTGGGCATCGACGCTAGCCTGCTGACGCAGGCGCTCGGCTTCCTCGGCCTGGACTTGGGCCTGGATGCGCAGGCGCTCGGCCTCCGCCCGTGCGCGCGCGGCGTCCTGGCGGCTGGCCTCGACCAGCAGATCGCTGCGCTCGCGGTCGAGGCGGTCGATCTCGCGTTGCATCGCCTGCGCGCGCGCGGCGACCTCGGCGATCTGCACGCGGCGCTCGGCCACGTACTGCGCGGCCTGGCGGTCATCGCGGGCGCGGGCGCTGGTAAGCGCGGCCAACGCCTGTCGTGCCTGCAGGCGCTCGTAGGCGGCGAACGTGCTGACCGCCGGATCGGCTTCGAGCGCCGACAGACGCCGCGAGAGCAAATCGATGTCGGTTTCCTGTGCATGCAGCGACAAATTGCCGGCGAGCAGCACGGCGGCCAGGACGGTGGCTTGGGCGATCACCCGCTTCATCGAACGTCCCCCGCCTGCAGTCGCTGGCGCAACTCGTCGACCTCGGCCCGGCGCCGGGCCAGTTCGGCGCTGGCCAGCGCCTCGTGCGCCTTGGCGTGCGCCAGGTCGGCGTCGGCCGCCGCGGCCACGGCCAGCGTGCGGGCCTCGTCCTCGCGGCCACGGCCCATCGCCTGCTGCGCCTGCGACAGCTCGCTGCGCGCGCTGGTGATCTCCAGCGCCGCGTACTGGTCGGCATCGGCGCCCTCGGCACGCGTGACCGCCTGTTGCGCGGCTGCCAGCTCGCCCGTGGGCGGCGGCAACGAGGCGCACGCGGCCAGCGCGGAAGCGAGCACTGTGCCCACTAGCAGGAAACGAAATTGTGCGAAGCTTGGGTTCATTAGGGGTGCCGTGACCAAGGGAGAACCCGTCAGGGGTTCGGGCGCGGCCATTGTCGGAAGCCCGCGGCGCGCTTGCAACGCTACGCCGCGGACAATGAGGGGTGAGTGCATGGACATCGGCTATTTCCTTAAGCTGATGACGGAAAAGAATGCGTCGGACATGTTCCTGACCACGGGCGCTCCGGTGTATATCAAGGTCGAAGGCAAGCTGCACCCGCTGGGCAGCACCGGGCTGCCCCCGGGCATGGTCAAGAAGATCGCGTATTCGCTGATGGACGAGGGCCAGGTGCCGATCTTCGAGCGCGAGCTCGAACTGAACATGGCGCTCGCACTCGAAGGCACCGGCCGCTTCCGCGTCAACGTGTTCAAGCAGCGCGGCGAGGTCGGCATGGTGATCCGCGCGATCCGCAGCGTGATCCCGTCGATCGAGGAGCTGCAGCTGCCGCAGGTGCTCAAGGACATCATCATGGCCCCGCGCGGGCTGGTGCTGATCGTCGGCTCGACCGGCTCGGGCAAGTCGACCACGCTGGCGTCGATGATCGATTACCGCAACTCGAACACTTCGGGCCACATCCTCACCATCGAGGACCCGATCGAGTACCTGCACAAGCACAAGAAATCGATCGTCAACCAGCGCGAGGTCGGCCTCGACACGCACGCGTTCCACAACGCGTTGAAGAACGCGATGCGCGAGGCGCCGGACGTGATCCTGATCGGCGAGATCCTCGACGCCAGCACGATGGAGGCGGCGATCGCGTTCGCCGAGACCGGCCACCTGTGCCTGGCGACGCTGCATTCCAACAACGCCGACCAGACGCTCGAGCGCATCCTCAACTTCTTCAACGAGTCCGCACACAAGAACGTGCTGATGAACCTGGCGCTGAACCTGAAGGCGGTGGTGTCGCAGCGGCTGGTGATCGGCACCGACGGCCGCCGGCTGCCGGCCGCCGAGATCCTGATCAACACCCCGCACGTGCGCGACCTGATGCGCCGCGGCCAGGTGCACGAGATCAAGCAGGCGATGGAAGAATCGCTGGAGGAAGGCATGGAGTCGTTCGACCAGTGCCTGTTTAGGCTCTACAAGGACGGCCGGATCGAGATGGAGGAGGCGCTCAAGGCCGCCGACTCGCGCGACGGCCTGGCCCTCAAGTTCCGCCTGTCCGAGGGCGGCACCGGCGAGCACGACCCCTACGCGGACGTGTTCGATACCCAGGCCGCACTGAACCGCTGAACCCCGGCTGCCGCCGCCGTGGTCACTGCGGCGCGGGGCAGTCCGGTTGCCGCTCCGGGCGGGCGTTGTCGAACGCGGGCAGTGCCAGGCAGGCCTGCTCGATCCGCGCGATGGTCGGGAACCCCTCCACCGCGACCCCGAAACGGCGCGCGTTATAAACCTGCGGGATCAGGCAGCAGTCGGCGATCGTCGGCGTGTCGCCGTCGCAGTAGCGGCCGGTCGAGGGGTGGTCGTTGAGCATCGATTCGATCGCGCGGAAGCCGTCGACGATCCAGTGCCGCACCCATTCGTCGCGCTCGGGCTGGGGCACGTGCCAGGTGTGTTCGAAGTAGCGCATCACGCGCAGGTTGTTGAGCGGGTGCACGTCGCAGGCCACCGCTTGCGCGATCGCGCGCACGCGCTGGCGGTCGCGGCTGGTGGCCGGCAGCAGCGGCGGCGCCGGCCAGGTCTCGTCGAGGTATTCCAGGATCGCCACCGACTGGCGCAGCATCCGGTTGCCATGCTTCAGTACCGGTACCAGTCCCTGCGGGCTGGCATCGCGGAAGTGCGGCGTGTGCTGCTCGCCGCCGTCGCGCAGCAGGTG
This sequence comes from Lysobacter koreensis, assembly GCF_042677045.1. NCBI lineage: Bacteria > Pseudomonadati > Pseudomonadota > Gammaproteobacteria > Lysobacterales > Lysobacteraceae > Lysobacter > Lysobacter koreensis. Next base: position 361,402 of record NZ_JBHTIH010000003.1, on the reverse strand, counting down.
CACCGGCACGGTCTCGTAGCGCAGGTCCTTGAGGTTCAGGCCGATACGCACGCGGTAGGCGGCGCTTGAACGCCAGTACGTGTACAGCCGCAGTTGCTCGGTCACGTTCCCTTCCCCACGTCCGCTTCCCCTGTGCCGACCGCACCCCCCTGGTCGCCGGTCGAGTGCGCACCTTAGCGCGCGCCCTTTGGCGGCAGGCGACCTTTCGCCGGCCGCCGGGCTCCGCTGGTCAGGCGGGCGGCTGGCGCTCGATGCGCTGCTCGATCGCGCCGAACACGCTGCGGCCGTCGCGGTCGAGCATCTCGATGCGCACGGTGTCGCCGAAACTCATGAACGGCGTCGAGGGCTTGCCGTGCTCGAGCGTCTCCACGGTCCGCTTCTCGGCGAAGCACGAGGCGCCCAGCGAGGTGTCCTCGTTGGCGACGGTGCCCGAGCCGACGATCGTGCCGGCCGACAGCGGCCGGGTCTTGGCCACGTGCGCGACCAGCTGCGCGAAATTGAACTGCATGTCGACCCCGGCCTCGGGCGCGCCGAACCAGGCGCCGTTGATGTGGGTCAGCAGCGGCAGGTGCAGCTTGCTGTCCCGCCAGGCGTCGCCGAGTTCATCCGGGGTGACGAACACCGGGCTCAGCGCCGACCGCGGCTTGGACTGCAGGAAGCCGAAGCCCTTGGCCAGCTCGCCGGGAATCAGGTTGCGCAACGACACGTCGTTGACCAGCCCGACCAGCTGGATGTGCGCCGCCGCCTGCTCCGGCGTCGCGGCCATCGGCACGTCGTCGGTGACGATCACGACCTCGGCCTCCAGGTCGATGCCATGCGCCTCATCGACCACCCGCACCGGATCGCGCGGGCCGTAGAACCCGGCGCTGACCGCCTGGTACATCAGCGGATCGGTGTAGAAGCTTTCCGGCACCTCGGCGCCGCGCGCGCGCCGCACGCGCGCGACATGCGGCAGGTAGGCGCTGCCGTCGACGAACTCGTAGGCGCGCGGCAACGGTGCCGCCAGCGCGGCGACGTCGAGCTCGAACGCGTCGGCGGCGGTGCCGGCATTGAGCGCGTCGGACAGCGCGTTAAGGCGCGGGGCGGCGTTCGACCAGTCTTCCAGCGCGCGTTGCAGCGTGTCGGCGATGCCGGTCGCGCGCACGGCGCGGGTCAGATCGCGCGACACCACGACCAGCGTGCCGTCGCGACCGCCTTCCTTGAGGGAGCCAAGTTTCATCGGGTACTCCAGAAGCGAGCGCCTGCGCGCGATGGTTTCAATTGTAACCGCCACCATCGCAGCCTTGCGCAGCACGCGGCCGACGCGGACGTGTTGGATCCAACCCGCCAGCGGGCGGGGACAATGCCCGACCGCGACGCAATTGCGACGCAAAAGAAAAAGGCCCCGCTTTCGCGAGGCCCTTTCCTTGTGTGGCTGGGGAACTAGGGTTCGAACCTAGATTAACGGTGTCAGAGACCGTTGTCCTACCGTTAGACGATTCCCCAATAAGACGGGATGCGCCCGATTTTACCCTGCCCGCAACTCGTTGGCGATTAACGCTTCGAGAACTGCGTGGCGCGGCGGGCTTTGTGCAGGCCGACCTTCTTGCGCTCGACTTCGCGCGCGTCGCGGGTCATGAAACCGGCCTTGCGCAGATCGGACTTCAAGGACTCGTCGTACTCGACCAGTGCGCGGGCGATGCCCAGGCGGATCGCACCGGCCTGGCCGGTGGTGCCGCCGCCGGCAACGGTGACGTTGACGTCGAACTTGTCCGTGGACTTGGTCAGCTCGAGCGGCTGGCGCACGATCATGCGCGCCGTCTCACGCCCGAAGAACTCTTCGATCGTGCGCTGGTTGATGGTGATCTTGCCGTCGCCCTTGCGCAGGAACACGCGAGCGGTGGACGACTTGCGGCGGCCGGTGCCGTAGTTTTGCTGGGTGGTTGCCATGACGTGACCTTAGATGTCCAGCGGCTGCGGCTGCTGGGCGGAATGCGGATGCTCGGAGCCTGCGTAGACCTTGAGCTTGCGGTACATCGCGCGGCCGAGCGGATTCTTCGGCAGCATGCCCTTGACGGCGGTCTCGATGACGCGCTCCGGGTGGCGCTCAAGCGCCTGGCCCAGGGTTTCGGTCTTGAGGTTGCCGATGTAGCCGGTGAACCGGTGGTACAGCTTGTCGGTCAGCTTCTTGCCGGTGACGTGGATCTTCTCGGCGTTGATCACGACCAGGTAGTCACCCGTATCGACGTGCGGGGTGTAGACCGGCTTGTGCTTGCCGCGCAGGCGGCGGGCGAGCTCGGTGGAGAGGCGGCCGAGCGTCTTGCCCGTCGCGTCAACGACATACCAGTCGCGCTGGACGGTCTCGTTCTTAGCAGTAAAGGTCTTCATGGGAACTGTGTTCTCGGTACCTGGTCGGGCTGATTCCGGGGAAATGACCCGACGGAATTTTGCCGCGCGTTGTGATCGCAGAGCGAAAGAGGCGGAATGATAGCGGGCCTGGCGAGGCGCCGCAAGTCACCCTGCCGCCTCGAGCCGGGGGGGCAAAGAGGTGCCGGTGTAGCATTCCGGCCATGCCGCCCGCTGCCCGAACGCCCGCCATCGACCCGCTGGTAGCGCTGGCCGACCGCTGCGTGCAATGCGGCCTGTGCCTGCCGGCCTGCCCGACCTACGCCCGCGATCGGCAGGAAAGCGAGTCCCCGCGCGGTCGGATCGCCCTCGCCCGGGCCTGGGCGCTGGCCACGATCAAGCCCACCGCGGCCGGCGACGCCCACCTCGACCACTGCCTGGCCTGCCGTCGCTGCGAAACAGTCTGCCCGGCCGGCGTGCAGTATGGCGAGTTGCTGCTCGCGGCGCGCGCGGTCCAGCGACAACGCCGCCCGCCGGTTTGGCAACAGCGGGCGATCGAAGCGCTGAGCGCGCGACCACGCCTGTTGGCCGCGGTGCTGCGCGGCTACCGGCTTGCGCACCCGTGGCTGCCGCGGCGCTGGCGGCCGCTGCCGCGGACACCCGCGCGGCAGGCCGAACCGCGCGTCGCGACCGAGCCGCGCACAGTGGCCTTGTTCACCGGCTGCGTCGCCCGACCCTACGAAGTCGCCACCCGCCACGCACTGTCGCGCCTGTGCGCGGCCGCCGGGGTCGCGGTAGCCGCGCCGCTCGCCCAGACCTGCTGCGGCAGCGTGCACGCGCACGCCGGCGACCGCGACCGCGCGCAGCGGCTGGCGGCGCTGAACCGCGAAGCCTTCGGCGCGGCCGACACCGTGCTGACGCTCGCCAGCGGCTGCCATGAGTCGCTCGTGCAATCGCTGCCGGGCGCGACCGTGGTCGACGCATTGAGTTTCCTCGCCGACCACGCCGCGGCGTTGCGCTTCGATGAGCACCGCGAACGTGTCGCCCTGCACCTGCCGTGCACCCAGCGCCATGCGGTGAAGTCGGTGCCGGCGCTGCGGCGGCTGCTCGCGCGGGTGCCGGGCCTGCAGGTGGTCGAGCTCGATGCCGGCCATGGCTGCTGCGGCGCGGCGGGCACCGCGATGCTGACCGACCGCGCGCGTGCCGATCACTACCGCCAGCCGCTGCTAACGCAGCTGTCCGCCAGCGGCGCGAGCCGCGTGCTCAGTGCCAACATCGGCTGCCGCCTGCACTTGGGCAAAGGCACCGCGCTGCCGGTGCAGCACCCGCTGGAGTTCCTCGCGCAGGTGCTCGCACCAGGCACCGCCGGCCGCAGCTGATACGCGCGTCGTAAACTGCGGCCCATGAACGTTCGCCAGACCTCCCCGCTCGACCGCCTGCTCGGCGACGCCCAGCGCGCGCTGGAAACCGTGCTCGGCGCGCCGCCGGCCCTGCGCGCCAACCCGGCCGACGACGAGGCCGAGATCGTGCTCGACGACGACCAGCGCCGCCACGCCGCGGGGCTGATGCGCATCAACCATGTCGGCGAGGTCTGCGCGCAGGCGCTGTACTGCGGCCAGGCCGCGGTCGCACGCGACCCGCTCACGCGCGAGCACCTGCTCGCGGCGGCGCAGGAGGAGACCGACCACCTGGCCTGGTGCGCTGACCGACTGCGCGAACTCGACAGCCGCCCGAGCCTGCTCAACCCGCTGTGGTATGCGGGCAGCTACGCGATCGGTGCACTCGCCGGCCTGCGCGGCGACGGCTGGAACCTGGGCTTCGTGGTCGAGACCGAGCACCAGGTCGAGGCGCACATCGACGAGCATCTCGATTCGCTGCCGGCCGCCGACGCGCGCAGCCGCGCGATCCTGCAGGCGATGAAGGCCGACGAGGCGCGTCACGCGGCCAGCGCCGAACAAGCCGGCGCGCGGATCCTGCCACCACCGGTGCCCACGCTGATGGCGGCCGCCTCGAAGCTGATGAAGGCGGTCGCGTACCGGCTGTAGGCGGGGGTTAGTTTCATCTAACCCGGCATTCGCGTCGCGGGAAATGCGCTGGGTTGGTCACTTCAACCCAGCCTACGAACCGCGCACAAAAAAGGCCGGCTTCCGCCGGCCCTTTTTCTGTGTCGCAATCCCGGCTCAGTCGGCCAGGTTGCGGCCGTGGTAGAGCTCCTCGATCTCGCGCTTCAGGCGCGCTTCGATCTTCATGCGCTCCTTGAACGAAAGGTTCTTGGCCTTCTCCTCGAACAGGTAGGTATCGAGGTCGAACTCCTTCAGGTGCATCTTGGTGTGGAAGATGTTTTCCTGGTAGACGTTGACGTCGATCATCTCGTAACGCGAGCGCACGTTCTTGGCCAGGTAGTCCTGGATCGAGTTGATCTTGTGGTCGATGTAATGCTTGCGGCCCTTCACGTCGCGGGTGAAGCCGCGCACGCGGTAGTCCATCACCACGATGTCGGACTCGAGGCTTTCGATCAGGTAGTTCAGGGCCTTCAGCGGCGAGATCACGCCACAGGTGGCCACGTCGATGTCGGCGCGGAAGGTCGCGATGCCGTTGTCCGGGTGAGTTTCCGGATAGGTGTGGACGGTGATGTGCGACTTGTCCATGTGCGCGACCACGGCGTCGGCGATGATCTCCTTGCCGGCGTCCTTCTTGTCGATCACCGGCTCTTCCGAGATCAGGATCGTCACCGACGCGCCCTGCGGGTCGTAGTCCTGGCGCGCGATGTTGAGGATGTTCGCGCCGATGATGTCCGCCACATCCGTGAGGATCTGGGTCAGGCGGTCGGCGTTGTATTCCTCGTCGATGTACTCGATGTAGCGACGACGCTCCTCTTCGGAGGCGGCATAGCAGACGTCGTAGATGTTGAACGAGAGGGCCTTGGTGAGGTTGTTGAAACCCTGCAACCTCAGGCGCGGCAACGGCTTGACCACGATGGGGGATTTCCGGTCGTCGGTGGAGGCCGGGGATTATGCGGCAATAACCCGGTGGGGGGAAAACGCGTCTCCTCGTCACCGTTCCCCCGAGGCGGGGAGCCGCCCAGGTGCCCCGCGCGGGCAGGATCTGACGCGATTTGCCCAGCGCCACGATTCGCCCTTAAGCTCGCCCGCTAGAAACACCCTTTCCATCTATCCGAGACGGCCGCCCCATTGACCACCCTGCGCCGCACCAGCAGCCCCCTGACGCCCGACAGCGCGGTGATCGAGCGCTTCCTGGCCCACTGCCACCGTCGTCGCTACCCGTCGCGCACCGACATCTTCCGCCCGGGCGACCCGGCCAGCACCTTGTATTACGTGGTCTCGGGCTCGGTCAGCATCATCACCGAGGAAGAGGACGGCCGCGAGCTGGTGCTGGGCTACTTCGGCGCAGGGGAGTTCGTCGGCGAACTGGGCCTGTTCATCGAGAGCGACCGCCGCGAGGTGATCCTGCGCACGCGCGTGGCCTGCGAACTGGCCGAGATCGGCCACGAGCGCTTCTACGACCTGCTGCTGACCCGCCTGCAGCTGGACGCGCCGAAGCTGCTGTACGCGATCGCGGCGCAGATCTCGCGGCGCCTGCTAGACACCAGCCGCAAGGCCGGACGCCTGGCGTTCCTCGACGTCACCGACCGCATCGTCCGCGCGCTGCACGACCTGGCCAAGGAACCCGACTCGATGAGCCACCCGCAGGGCACCCAGCTACGCGTGTCGCGCCAGGAGCTGTCACGGCTGGTGGGTTGTTCGCGCGAGATGGCCGGCCGCGTGCTGAAGAAGCTGCAGGCCGACGGCAAGCTGCACGCGCGCGGCAAGACCGTGGTGCTGTTCGGCACCCGCGACTGACCGGCGGTGGGCCGCGTCGCCGCGTCCCTCGACACCACCCCGACGGTGCGCCCGGCCGAGCCGGGCGATGCCGCCGACGTCGCGACCCTGCTGGAAACGCTGGGTTACCCGTGCACGCCTGACGAGGCACGCGAACGCATCGCCACCATCCACGCCGACCGGCGCCACGAGCTGCTGCTGGCGCTGGTCGACGACGCGGTCTGCGGCCTGATCGCGCTGAGCCTGGTGTACTCGCTCGGGCGCGGCGCCGACGTCGCGCGCATCACCGCGCTGGTGGTGGCGCCGAACTGCCAACGCCAAGGCATCGGCCGGCGCCTATTGCGCGAGATCGAATCGCGGGCCCGGCGCGCGGGCGCGTGCCGCATGGAAGTCACCAGCAACCCGCGCCGGGTCGATGCGCACGCGTTCTACCATGGCTGCGGCTACGCCGACGGCTCGCGGCATTTCATCAAGCTGCTGGGCGACTGAGGTAGGGTGGGTTTTAAGCCGCCATCACGCGTCCCGGCGGGTTAAACCCGCCCTACGATCCGGAAACCGGATCGCCGGCGCGGTCCCGGCAACCCCAATTGAGGATCGGCGTGCCCGCCGGCAACGTCTCGCGAAACATCGCCACGCGCGCCGGCTTCGGGTTGACGACCACCGGCTTGAGCGCCGCCTGCAGCAACGGCAGGTCGGCGCTGCTGTCGCTGTACGCGATCGCGACCGGCGCGGTGTAGCCGGCCTCGCGCAGCATCGTCATCTTCATCTGGTGGTGGCAGTGGCGCGTGGCCATGACCGCGCCGAACCGGGGCCCGACCAGCGTGCCGACCACCGGCAGGTCCTCGTGGGCGACGAACCCGAGGATCGCGCGTGCCAGCTCCGGCGGCGCGCCAGTGGCCACGACCACGCGATCGCCCTGCTCGCGATGGCGGTGCAGCACGTCGAGCGCGACCGGCAGCAGGTGCTGGCGGATCTGCCCGGTGTGGGTGACGACGTAGCGGTCGATCAGCTCGTCGAGGTCGCGGCGGCGGTGGAAGCCGATCGTGCCGGCCCACACGAACGCGCCGATGCCGACGCGCCGGGTCGGCAGGAACGCGATCATCGGCGCGAACACCGGCGCGAGCAGCAGCGCCAGCAGCATGCGCCACCACGCGCGCTTGATCAGCCACGCGAACAGGTGGCCACCCGAATCGCCGTCGTAGAGGGTGTGGTCGAAGTCGAACACCACCAGCGGCGCGTCGGCGGCGATGGCCGGATAGCGGTGGCGCGTGGATCCCGGCGGCGGCATCGGGTTCATGCGGCAAACAACCGGCGCAGCGCCGCACCCGGGTCGGGTTCGCGCATGAAGCTCTCGCCGACCAGGAAGGTGTCGACGCCGGCCGCGCGCATCCGCGCCACGTCGGCGCGGCTGGCGATGCCGCTTTCGGTGACCAGGGTGCGGTCGCGCGGCACCGCGTCCTTGAGCGCGAGCGTGGTGTCGAGCGAGACCTCGAACGTGCGCAGGTTGCGGTTGTTGACGCCGATCAGCTCGCAGTCGGTCTGCAGCGCGCGCTCGAGTTCGTCGATGTCGTGGACTTCGACCAGCACGTCCATGCCCAGTTCGTGGGCGAGGTTCGCCATCTCCACCAGCGGGCCGTCCTCGAGCGCGGCGACGATCAGCAGGATCGCGTCGGCGCCGATCATGCGCGCCTCGTAGACCTGGTACGGATCGATGGTGAAGTCCTTGCGCAGCACCGGCAGCGTGCACGCCGCGCGAGCCACGCCCAGGTACAGGTTGCTGCCCTGGAAGAAGTCGACGTCGGTGAGCACCGAGAGGCAGGCCGCGCCGCCGGCCTCGTAGCTGCGGGCGATGTCGGCGGGATGGAAGTCCTTGCGGATCAGGCCCTTCGACGGGCTGGCCTTCTTGACCTCGGCGATCACCGCCGCCTCGCCGGCGGCGCGCTTGCGCTTGATCGCATCGACGAAGCCGCGCGCCGGCGGCAGGTTGGCGGTGCGCGCGCGCAGGTCGGCCAGCGAGCGCACGCGGCTGCGCTGCTCGATCTCCTCGGCCTTGCGGGCGAGGATGGTGTTGAGGATGTCGCTCATGCGGGGGTTTTCTTTCCGTAGGCGCGCTCGACCTTGGCCACGCGCAGTTCGTAATGGTCGTACCAGTGCTCGCGGCCGTAGGCGCGCGTCGCCGCGTGCTCGGCCTGGCGCTTCCACGCCACGATCGCGGCTTCGTCGGTCCAGTAACTCACGGTGATGCCGAAACCGTCGGCATCGCGGGTCGACTCCACGCCGAGGAATCCGGGCTGCTGCGCGGCCAGCTCGACCATGCGTTGCGCCGCCTGCGCGTAGCCGGCGTCGTCGTCGATGACGCCATCGGTAGTGCTGCGCCGCGAGCTGAAGATCACCGCGTAGTACGGCGGCGCGGGCAGGCGGGCGAATCCACTGTCGCTCATCGGGGAATCGCTCATTGAGGCCGGCCATGCGCGCAACGTGGGGCCGCCATTCTACCCGGGCACTTCGCCTGCCCGTCCTGGCCCGCGCCGCACCGGTGACGCCCGACTCACGCGTCGGGCAATGCCGTGCCGGCACGCCAATCCGCTTCCTGCAGGCGGTCCAGCAACGCCACGACGTCGTCGCGCGCTGCGGGGTCGTGGATCGGCAGCACCAGCACGTCGCCCGCCCGCGCCCAGCGCAACGCCTCGCGCGCGGCGCGGGCCTCCTCCAGGCAGACCAGCAACGCGGAATCGGCGACGCCCTGGCGCAGCAGTTCGTCGCGCAGGATCGCGGCGATCTCGCCGGGTTCGCGGCCGCGCATGTACTCGCCGCCGATGTCCTTGAGCCACACCCGGTCCGGCGCGAACCCGGCCGCGACCGCCGCCAGCGCGCGGATGTCGCTGTCCTCGCGGTTGCCGGCCTGGCCGAGGATCAGGCCGAGTCGACCGGCTGCGCGCGTGGTGCCGGCGACGTGCAGCAGGCCGCGCAGGCCGTCGGGGTTGTGGGCGTAGTCGAGGAAGACCTGCACGTCCGCCTGCAAGCCCGCCTGCCCGCCGCCGTAGCGCCAGCGCTGCAGGCGGCCGGGGTTGTCGCCCGGCTGCGCGCCGAAGCGGGCGAGCACGTCGGCTATCGCGTCGATGGCGATCCCCATCCCGGCCGCGGCCAGCGCTGCCGCGGCCGCATTGGCGATGTTGTAGCCGGCGCTGCCGGCGAGCGTGATCGGCATCGCCGAGACCTCGCCCAGGTCGTGCGTCGCACCGGCCATCGACAACCACAGGCGGGCATCGCGCACGCCGCAGGTCGCACCACCGGCAGCGCGCTGTGCGCGCAGGCGCGGATGCGCGTCGTCGAGCGCGAACCAGCCGATGCGTGCACCCTGCGCGGCCAATGCCTCCCCGCGTCGCGACAGCAGCGGATCGTCGGCGTTGAGCACCAGCAGGCCGTCGCGCGCGAGCGCGTGGGTGACGCTGAGCTTGACCTGCGCGAGGTCGTCGAGATCGTGGATCCCGTACTCGCCGAAATGGTCGGGGCTGATGTTGGTGACCACCGCCACGCGCGCGCCGTGGATCGCGGTGCCACGGCGCAGCAGGCCGCCGCGCGCGGTCTCGAGGATCGCGGCCTCGACGCCGGGGTGACGCAGCACCGTGCGCGCGCCGACCGGGCCGGAGTAGTCGCCGCTGTCGACGCGCTGCGCGCCGACAAACAGGCCGTCGGTACTGCTGTAGCCGCTGCTCCAGCCGTGGGCGCGCGCCATCGCCGCGAGCAGGCGCACGGTGGTGGTCTTGCCGTTGGAACCGGTCACCACCGCCAGCGGGATGCCGCGCACTTCTGCCCAGGGCACTGCGGCCGGCGCCGGCAGTTCGCGCACCGGCCAACTGCGGCTGCCGACGCCCTCGCCGATCGAGAGCAGGTCATCGTCGGCGTGGGCCGGGAGGCCGCGCGCGCGCGCGGCAGCGAGCAGCGCGAGCAGCGCGGGGTTGGCTTCCTCCGCGGCCATCGCGCCGAAGGTCCGCAACGCGGACACCTCGTCCCATGCCGGCGCGTATCCGGGCGCGTGTGCATCGCCGTCGGCGCCATCGTGGCCGACCGCGTGCAGGCTCGCGCGCCACGCCCACTCGTTGGCTTCCGCGGCGGTGTAGAGCTGGTCCAGGGGCGCGGCGAACGCCAGCGACGCGCCGCTGGCATGCCGGCGTACCACCAGCGCGGCGTGCGGCCAGCACAGCGCGTCGCGCACGCGGCCGATGCGCGCCTGCCACCCGGCCAGCGCCGCCTCGTCCAGCCGCGCCGCGCCGAGGGTCTCGAGCGCGGCGCCGGGGCCGTCGAAGTACAGGTTGCTGCCGGTCAGCCGGCGCGACTCGTCGAAGGGAGGTTCACTGCGCATCGATGGCTCGACTTCGTGGGCCCGCGCCTGCTCGCCCGACATCGGGGCTTGGGTTGTCCCGCTCCGCGCGTGCGCCAGTCCCGCAAACGCGAAGCGCACTGCTGGTGCGCGTTGTCACGGCCGTGGCATCAGTGCCGGGTATCGCCGGCACCGGCTCAATCGTTGGCCTCGCGTTCGAAACGCAGGCCGCGCTCGTCGCGCACCACGCCTTCCATCACCGAGTACAACGCCTCGTCGAGCGGCTCGAGTGCCGGGGTCTCGGCCCGCTCGACCGCGCGCGGCACGTCGCCTTCGGGGCGGAACCGGGTGATCTGTTTCCACGAGCGCGCCAGCGCATCGGCGAACACCAGCACCAGGTCGCCCAGCTGGCCCATGCGCAGCGCGGCGTCGATCGCCTGCTGCTCGTCGGGAATGATCGAGATCGCGGCCTCCGGCACGCCGTGCGCGCGCAGCGCGGCGGCGATGATGCGCGGCACTTCGTCGCCGTCGCGGCCCCGCAGCGAATCGTCGCGCCGACAGAAGTAGTGATCGAACTTGCCGGCCACCGCTTCCGCGATCGCGCGCAGGTCCTCGTCGCGGCGGTCGCCGGGTCCGGCCAGCACCACGATCCGGCGGCCGGCCACGTCCAGGCGCTGCGCCAGGTCGGCCATCACCCCGACCGCGTGGGCGTTGTGACCGTAGTCCATCAGCACCTTGAACGGGTGCTCGCTGAACACGTTCATGCGCCCGGGCACCTGAAAGAACGTGGTGTCGAACGTGCGCAGCCCCTGGCGGATCGGGTCGAGCTTGATCCCCAGCGAAAACGCCATCGCCGCGGCGACCATCGCGTTCTGGACGTTGTGCAGGGCGCGGCCCTCGAGCGTTGCCGGGATCAGGTGGGTCCAGATCAGCGGGATGTGGCTGCCCTTGTCGTACAGCGTGATCATCTGGCCGTTGACGCCCGCCTCGAGCGCGCAGGCACGGCCACCGGCGCGGATGTGCTCGCGCACCAGCGGGTGCGCGGGGTTCATCGTCACGTAGCAGATCACCTTGGCATCGGTGTAGCCGGACATTTTCAGCACGTTGGGGTCGTCGGCGTTCAGCACCGCGCACTCGCGCGCCACCTCCACCACCACCCGCTTGATCTGCGCCAGTTGCTCCAGCGTGTCGATGCCCTTCAGGCCGAGGTGGTCGGCCTGCACGTTGATCACCGCGCCGACGTCGACTTCCGGCACGCCCATGCCGGCGCGCACCAGGCCGCCGCGCGCGGTTTCCAGCACGGCCAGGTCGACGTGCGGGTCGGACAGCACCATGCGCGCCGATACCGGCCCGGTCATGTCGCCTTCCACGGTGCGCTGGCCGTCGATGTAGACGCCGTCGGTGGTGGTCAGGCCCGGCGTGTAGCCGGCCATCTTGGCGATGTGCGCGAGCATCCGCGCGGTGGTGGTCTTGCCGTTGGTGCCGGTGATCGCGGCGATCGGCACCCGCGACGGCGTGCCCGGCGGGAACAGCATGTCGATCACCGGGCCGGCGGCGTCGCGCGGCGTGCCTTCGCTGGGCGCGACGTGCATGCGAAAGCCGGGCGCGGCGTTGACCTCGCAGATGCCGCCGCCGATCGCCTTGTAGCTCTCGGCGATGTTGGTGGTGATGAAATCCACGCCACCGACGTCCAGGCCGATCGCGCGCACCGCGCGCACCGCCATGTCGCGGTTGTCCGGGTGGATGATGTCGGTGACATCGGTCGCGGTGCCGCCGGTGGACAGGTTCGCGGTCGAGCGCAGGTAGACAACCTCGTCCGCGGCGGGCACCGAGTCGGCGCTGTAGCCGGCGCGCGCCATCATCATCTCCGCCTGCGCGTCGAGCTCCAGGCGGGTCAGCACTTTCTCGTGACCGACGCCGCGGCGCGGGTCCTGGTTCACCTGCTCGACCAGTTCGGCGATCGTGCGTTGACCGTCGCCGCGGACGTGGCCCGGGGTGCGGCGGGTGGCCGCGATCAGCTCGCCGTTGACCACCAGCAGGCGGTGGTCGTCGCCGGGGATGCAGGTCTCGACGATCACCGACTTGGAATGCAGCAGCGCGGCCTGGTAGGCGGCGCGCACGTCGTCGGGCGCGGAGATATCAATCGTGATGCCGCGGCCATGGTTGCCGTTGTAGGGCTTGACCACCACCGAACCGCCGAGCTTGGCGGCGGCCTGGACCGCGGCGGATTGCTGGTCGACCAGCACCTGGCGCGGCACCGGCAGGCCGAGCGAATGCAGGATGCGGTTGGTCTCGTCCTTGTCGCCGGCCAGTTGCACCGCGATGTACGGCGTGCGGCCGGTCACCGTGGCCTGGATGCGCTGCTGGTACTTGCCGTGGCCCAGCTGGATCAGCGACTGCGCGTTGAGCCGCAGCCACGGGATGCCGCGCTCTTCGGCGGCGCGCACCAGCGAGGCGGTCGACGGGCCGAGCGCGCGCTTCTGCGCGTAGAGGATGAACTGGTCGCGCGCGGTGCTCCAGTTCCAGGCTTCGCCCGGCGCACCGGGCGCGGGCGCATCGGGGCCGGGCTCAGCACGCAGCTCGGCCGGCAGCAGCGAATCGAGCAGCTTCAGCGCCAGCTCGCCGGCGGCGATGCCCTCCTCGCGCTGCGCGTACTGGTAGACCACCGAGTACACGCCAGGACGGCCGTCGATGCTGCGGGTGCGCCCGAACGTGACGTTCTCGCCGGCGACGTTCTGCAGTTCGATCGCGACGTGCTCGAGCACGTGCCCGAGCCAGGTGCCCTCGTCCTCGCGCATGCGGCGCAGGAAACCGCCGGACTGCTTGTAGGAGCAGCCGTGCTCGGCCAGCCCGGGCAGCGCGGCGACCAGGCCGTCGACGAAGCCGGCGCCCAGGCGGCCGGTGGGCCAGGCCTCCAGCGCCTCCAGGTCGAGGACCAGCCGGATCACCGGGAAGTGCGCGTACTGCGAGGGACCGACATAGACGGAGCGTTCAAGGATGCGCATGACGGTCTCAGGTTTTTTCCGTCACCAGCGATCCCGGCGACGCGATTCGTGTGTGCAGGTTGTAGGTGGCGCCCGCGACCAGCAGGTGCACCCTCAGCCCGAGCAGGCATACCGCCTGACTCTGGCTGACGTCGGCCATCGACGAGAACTGCAGCTCGCTGGCATCGACCACGGTCACCGCGCCGCTGCCTTCGACCTCCAGGGTGTTGTCGGGGCCGATGAATGCCGCGGTGTCCTCGTCCAGGCCGATGCCGATCGCGTACGGGTTGTAGGCCAGCGCCGCCACCAGCCGGCCGAGCCGGTCGCGCTGGCGGAAATGCTGGTCGATGATGAAGCGGTTGGTCAGGCCCAGGCCGGGCGCCAGGCGCACGCTGCCGGCGCGCGGCGACGAGCCTTCCTTGCCGAACGCGATCATGTGCTCGCTCAGCACGCTGGCGCCGGCGCTGGTGCCGGCCACGTGCACGCCATGCGCGTTGCGGGTGCGGATCAACCGTGCGGCCGGGGTGCCGCCGAGAATGGTGGTGATCCGCAGCTGGTTGCCGCCGGTGAAGAACACGCCGGTGGCAGTTTCGAGCCGGCGCAGGTAATCGTCGCGCGCACCGTCCTCGCGATCGACGAAATCCACCACCGTGGCGCGGCCGGCTTCCAGGCGCTGGAACAGTTCTTCGTAGCGGCTGCCGGTGTCGGCCTTGCGGCTGGCGGTCGGGATGATGACGATGTCGGCATCGCGGCCGCCGCTCAGCTGCACGAAGCGCTTGAGGATCCGCCGGCGGCTTTCCCGATCCTCCGCGCCGCCGATCGGAATGATCCAGCCCCGCTGCTCACCGTCGGGGGTCTTGCTTGGGCACATTCGTGGCTCCGGGCCAGGTGGGGTGGATCGCGTCGATCAGCGCTCGAAAATACCACGGCGCTGCACGACGCCGGCCCGCACGTGCGCGACGCCGGCGATGAACACGTCGCAGGCCGCGCCTTGCGCATCGAGCGCGACCAGGTCGGCATCGGCGCCGACCGCGATCTGACCCTTGCCCGCCAGCCGCAGCAGCCGCGCCGGGTTGCTGGTGAACGCGGGCAGCGCCTGTTCCAGCGTCACGCCGCGGGCGAGCAGTTCGTTGAGCGTGGCCAGCAGCGCGCCCGACTCGCCGACGTCCATGCCACAGACCCGGCCGTCGGCGTCGAAGCACGGCAGGCAGCCGCCGGCATCGGAGCTGACGGTGAGATGCGCCGGTGGCGCGCCGCTGTCGCGATAGCGCAGCCAGGCGTCGGCCGCGCTCCAGGCGTCCTCGCCCTCCGCCACCGGGAACGCGGTGAGGTCGATGCAGCAACCCCGCCGCGCCAGTTCCACGGCCTCATCGAACAGCGCACGGCGGCGGTTGACGTGGGTCGGATTGAACACCCGCGCCGGCAGTTCGCTGCCGTCGAGCGCGCGCCGCACCAGCTCCAGCCCGCGCGCACCATCGCCCAGGTGCAGGTGGACGATGCCGGCCTTGCCGGTCATCAGCCCGGCGACGTGCGCCTCCGACGCGAGCCGCAGCAGCTCGTCGAGGGTCGGTTGGCTGGAGCGGTGGTCGCTGATCGCGATCTCGCCGACGCCGATCAGCGGTTCGACGAACGCGATGTCGCCACGCACGCTGCCGGTCAGCGTGGTCGGCGGCAGGTGGTAGCCGCCGCTGTAACCCCAGGCATTGAGGCCCTGCTCGCGCAATGCGTAAATCGACGCGACCAGTTCGCGCGTGCTGCGCGCGCAATCGTCGGTGCCGAGCAGGCCGACCACGCTGGTGACGCCGGCGCGGGTGTAGCGCGAGAGCAGCGGCGCCGGCACGCGGGTCGAGAAGCCGGACTCGCCGCCGCCGCCGGTGACGTGGACGTGGCCATCGACCAGGCCCGGGATCAGCCGCCGGCCTTCCAGGTCGATGGTGTCGACGGGCAACGCCGCGGGCAACTCCGGCAATGCGTCGCCGATCCACAGCACCTTGCCGCCGCCGAGCAGCAACTGTTGCACGCCGAGCGGCTCGGGCGCATGGACGTCGGCGTTGCGCAGCAGCTGCAGGGTGGGCATGGACACGGTCACGCGGTAGCCAGCCGCTGGGTGGTGGCGACGAACTCGTCCAGCTTGGCGCGGGCCGCGCCCGAGGCGATCGCGGTGCGTGCCCGCGCGATGCCGTCGGCGATGCCGTCGGCGACGCCGGCCGCAAACAACGCCGCGCCGGCATTGAGCGCGACGATCTCCAGCGGCAGCCCCGGCGTGTTGTCGAGCGCGGCCAGCAGCATCGCCTTCGATTCGGTCGCGTCGCCCACGCGCAGGTTGCGGCTGGCGGCCATCGCGATGCCGAAGTCCTCCGGGTGCACCTCGTACTCGCGCACCACACCGTCGCGCAGTTCGCCGACCAGGGTCGCGGCGCCGAGCGAGATCTCGTCCATGCCGTCGCGGCCCCAGACCACCAAGGCCCTTTGTGCCCCGAGCTCCTGCAGCACGCGCACCTGGATGCCGACCAGGTCGGGGTGGAACACGCCCATCAGGATGCTCGGCGCGCCGGCCGGGTTGGTCAGCGGGCCGAGGATGTTGAACAGCGTGCGCACCCCCATCTCGCGCCGCACCGGCGCCACCACCTTCATCGCCGGGTGGTGCACCGGCGCGTACATGAAGCCGATCCCGCACTGCGCGATGCACTGCGACACTTGCTCGGGCTGCAGCTCGATCGCCGCGCCGAGCGCCTCGAGCACGTCGGCACTGCCCGACTTCGACGACACGCTGCGGTTGCCGTGCTTGGCGACCTTGGCGCCGGCGGCGGCGACCACGAACATGCTCGCGGTCGAGATGTTGAACGTGTGCGCGCCATCGCCGCCGGTGCCGACGATGTCGACCAGGTGGGTGCGGTCGGCGACCTCGACCGGGCGCGCGAACTCGCGCAGCACGGTGGCCGCGCCGGCGATCTCGCCGATGGTTTCCTTCTTGACGCGCAGGCCGGTGAGGATCGCCGCGGTCATCGTCGGCGACACCTCGCCGCGCATGACCTGGCGCATCAGCTCGACCATCTCGTCGTGGAAGATCTCGCGGTGCTCGATGGTGCGCTGCAGGGCTTCTTGCGGGGTGATGGGCATTCGGGATTCCGTAGGGCGGGCCCGGGCCCGCCGTTCTGCGACCAAAGGCGGGCCTGGGCCCGCCCTACGTTCGTTCGAGGAAATTCTTCAGCAATGCATGCCCGTGCTCGGTCAGGATCGACTCGGGATGGAACTGGACGCCTTCGACCGGGTGCTCGCGGTGGCGCAGGCCCATGATCTCGTCGAACGAGCCGTCGTCGTTGTCGGTCCACGCGGTGACCTCCAGGCACTCGGGCAGCGTGTCGCGCGCCACCACCAGCGAGTGGTAACGCGTCGCCTCGTAGGCGTCGGGCAGGCCGGCGAACACGCCCAGGCCTTCGTGGCGGATGCGCGAGGTCTTGCCGTGCATGATCGTCTTGGCGCGCACCACGTCGCCGCCGTAGGCCTGGCCCAGGCTCTGGTGGCCGAGGCAGACGCCGAGCACCGGCACGCGCGGGCCCAGCTCGCGGATCATCTCCACCGAGACCCCGGCCGACGTCGGCGTGCCCGGCCCCGGCGAGATCACGATGCGCTCGGGCGCGAGCGCGTCGATCTGCGCCACCGACAGCTCGTCGTTGCGGACCACCTTGACCTCGGCGCCCAGCGTCTGCAGGTACTGCACGAGGTTGTAGGTGAAGCTGTCGTAGTTGTCGATCATCAGCAGCATGACGCTTTGCCAGCCTTCGTTTATGAAACTGCCACTGGAAAAGTAGCGCCGCGATACCCGCTTCGATACCGGCTTTGTCGAACCCTCGCGCGAGCGTCCGAGGCGTGGATGATAAGCGGCAGCGCAGGCGCGGCGACATCGCGATCGCTGCGCATGCGACGATCGCCGTGCCGGATGCGGTCCACGCTGCCGGTGTCGCCAGAGCGCCAGCGTTGCCACGAAAGCTTCCGGCCACGATTGGCCATCATCAGCCACGACCCGCCGCGATCGCCTCCGGCGCGCCGAATCGGCCCCGCAGCCAAGCCGTGCCGCGGGCGCCACCGGGGCGGCCGCGCCAAGTGAAGTGCCGCGGCATAACGAATACCCTGTGGCAATGAAGCAATACTACGACGAGCTCGGCGGGATTCCCCTCGATCCGGTGACGCTGCTGCACCGCTTCGGTGCCGGCGGACCGAGCCTGCCGACGATGCTCGCCGCCGCGCGCGCGACCAACCGCCATGTCGCGTTGCTGCACATCGACATCGACATGTTCCGCTCGGTCAATTCGAACATGGGCGAAGCGGTCGGCGACCAGGCGCTGGCCGCCGTCGCGCAGCGCCTGCGCAAGGCCATGCCGCACGATGGCTGGCTGTGGCGGCTCAACAGCGACGAGTTCATCGCCGGCATCGGTTACCGGCCCGGGGAATCCGACGGCGCGGCGCTGGCCGAGTTGCTGCGCGACGCGTTCGAGACGCCGCTGTGGATCCCGCCGTACACCTTGCCCGTCACCCTCTCGATCGGGATCGCGGTGTTCCCCGACCACGCCGTCGACGCCCCCTCGCTGCTGGCGCGTGCCGAACACGCGCTGCTCGAGGTCAAGCGCGCGGGCCTGGACAGCGTTGGCCTGTACTCGACCGGGCCGGACAAGGCGGCCTCCAACGACGGCTTTGCGGAGCGCTTCGTCGAGGCGCTGGACAACCGCGAGTTCCGCTTGTTCTACCAGCCGCTGATCGATGCGCAGGACGGCGGCCTGGCCGGCTTCGGCGCGCTCCTGCGCTGGAATGCGCCCAGCCACGGCCTGCTGCGACCGAGCGGGTTTCTCGACATCGTCGAGCGCGTCGGCTTGTCGGCGCGGCTCGGGTTGTGGGTGATCGAGACGGCGGCGCGGCAGCTGGCCGATTGGCGCGCACAGGGGCTGGACTACCTGACCCTGTCGGTGCACCTGGCCAGCCCGCTGCTCGCACAGCCCGATTGCCTGGATCACATCGGCGAGCAGCTGCACCGTTTCAACCTGCCCGGCAGCACGCTGGAATTCGAGATCTCCGAAAGCGCGCTCGCGCTGGATGCCTACCATGTCCATGGCACCCTCACGGGACTGCGCGCGCTCGGCGCGACGCTGACCGTGCAGGACTTCGGCATGGGCGGCCTCAGCTTCGCCGCGCTCGCGCAGTACCCGCTGGACCGGCTCAAGATCGATCGCAGCTTCATCCGCAACGTTGCCAGCGATCCGCGCAGTGCGGCGGTCGTGCGCGGGATCATCGCGATGGGCCACCAGCTGGGGATGAAGGTCACCGCGAAGGGCGTCGAGACCGAGGCCGAGCTGGGCTTCCTGCGCCGGAACCACTGCGATTTCTTCCTTGGCCACCTGTTCAGTCCGGCGCTGCCGGCGGAAGACCTGGCCGAGCTGATCCAGCGGCGGTTCCTGCTGCCCGGCGTGTTCGCCGCCACGCGACCGGAGCGCACCCTGCTGCTGCTGGACGACGAGGAAAACGTGCTGCGCTCGCTGGTCCGCCTGTTCCGTCGCGACGGCTACCACGTGCTCACCGCGAGCAGCGTGCACGAAGCGTTCGACCTGCTGGCCAGCAACGCGGTGCAGGTCATCGTGTCCGACCAGCGCATGCCGGACATGAGCGGCACCGCATTCCTCGGCCGCGTGCGCGACCTCTACCCGGAAACCGTGCGCATGGTGCTGTCGGGCTACACCGACCTGGCCACGATCACCGAGGCGATCAACCGCGGCGCGATCTACCGCTTCCTCACCAAGCCGTGGAACGACGACGAACTGCGCGACCACATCCAGGCGGCATTCCGCGCGCACGAGCGGCGGGCGGCGGGCGAGGAGACGTATTAGAGCCGCCGCGTAGGGCGGGTTTTAACCCGCCGTCCCGCCGCCCGGGATCGCGAGGGGCCGCAATTTCGGAACGGCAACCGGCTTGCCTAGACGCCGGGGATGGCGACGGCGGGTTAAAACCCGCCCTACGCCCCGAAGGAAGTCCCCTTGGGGGACGCCCCGAAGGAAGTGCTCTTGGAGGACGCAACCTCGGCCTCGGCGGGCGGCTGCACCACCGGCAACACCAGCCGGAACACGCTGCCGGCGCCGGGTTGGCTGCTGACCTCAATGCGGCCGCGGTGCTTGGCGACGATGCCGTAGGCGATCGACAGGCCCAGGCCGGTGCCTCGGCCGATCGGCTTGGTGGTGTAGAACGGCTCGAAGATGCGCTGCAACGCCTCGGGCCCGATGCCGCAGCCGCTGTCGGCGATGCTGATCCAGGCCTCGCCATGTTCGGCGCCGGTGGCGATGACGATGCTGCCGCGCTCGGCGATGGACTGGCCGGCATTGATCAGCAGGTTCATCAGCACCTGGTTGATCTCCGACTGGTGGCACTCCACCAGCGGCAGCTCGCCGTAGTGCTTCTCCAGCCGCACCTTGTACTTGAGGTCGTTCCAGACGATGTTGAGGGTGGATTCCAGGCCCTTGTGCAGGTCGGACGGGCGCATCGCCTCGTCGCGGCCGACATGGGAGAACTCCTTGAGGTCCTGCACGATCTTGTTGACGCGCTCGATCCCCTCGCGCGATTCGTCCATCAGCTTGGGCACGTCACCGACGATGAAGTCGATGTCGAGCCGCTCGCGCTTGGCGCGCACGTCTTCGCGGTGGGCTACGGGGTCGTCGGACTGCAGCGCGAATTCGTAGCACTCGATCAGCCCGAGCAGCGCACCGATGTACTCCTGCAGCGTGCCGAGGTTGGAGTGCACGTAGCCGATCGGGTTGTTGATCTCGTGGGCGACGCCGGCCGCGAGCTGGCCGATCGAGGCCATCTTCTCCGACTGCAGCAGTTGTTCCTGGGCGCCGGCGAGGCGCCGGTAGGTGGCCTGCAGCTCGTCGTGGCGCTGCTGCAGTTCGCGCTCGCGCGCGTTGCGCGGGGAGACGTCGTAGCAGGTGATCATGCTACGCGCGATGCCCTCGGGTGCACCGCTGCGCAGCACGATCTCCAACACCGCGCCATTGGCGACGCCGATCTCGCCGCCCCAGCGCCCAGTGGCGTGGGCGGTGCTCCAGGCATCGGCGGGCAGCAGGCCGAGCAGGTGGTCCGGGGGCTCGCCGGGCAGTGCGCGCGCGGTCAGCGCGCGCGCCGCCGCATTGGCGTGGGTCACGCGGCCGTGGCCGTCGATCAGCAATACCGCGTTGTCCGACTTGCCGAGCGACCACAGGATGTCGTCGATCGAGGTCGGAGCCGACGCGGGCGGGGTTTGGTTTTCGCTCATCCCACTCCGAGACAGCGCGCCTGCGGGCGGGCGCCGGGCTGTCCGGTGGAATCGTACACGCCGGTCGACTCGACGCGGCCAAGGTGGCGCAAGGCCCAGCTCACCTCGCGGCGACGGCGCGCGAGCAGCACGCTGTTGGCCTGGTTCAGCACGCGCAACGCGGTCAGGCGCTCGGCCGCGGCCGCGGCGGCCTCCGGCGGCAGGGTTTCGGCGCGACGCAGGGCGGCGAGCTTGTCGGCGGTGGAGCTGAGCAGGGCATCGACGTCGTGCGCCAGCAGCGCCCGGCGCTCGGCGTTGAGCGCCTGCTCCAGCGCTTCGAGCGGGTGGTCGACGACGGCGCCCATGCTACTGAGCCAGTTCGCGGTCAAGGTCGAGCATGCGGCTGGCGATCTGCTGCGGGTCGACCCGGTAGCTGCCGTCGGCAATGGCGGTGCGCACGGCGTTGACGCGGGCGACGTCGATGCCGGCCGGGGCGGCGCCCAGCTGGCGCTCGAGGGCCTGCAGGCCTTCGGCCTCGCCGGTCAGGCGCACGCTGTCGGCGGCGGTCGCGGCGCCGATCGGCTGGCTGCGGTCGTTGCCGGCGCGGGCCGGGGACGTGGGGCCGGCCGCCTCTGGCAGTCGGGCGATGGGCAGGCCGCCATCGATCTTGTGGGTCATGACACGCTCCTGGATTTGCTCGGTCGAGCACTGTAACGGCTCGCCGCGGGCGAACTTGAGCCGCCCCGGATGATCCGGGCCCAGTCGATCACGCCATGGTCGAGCGCGGCAGGCCCCCTCAAGGCAGGACCTCGACCACGCCCTGCGCCGCGACCCGCCCGCGCAGGACGCGGCGCGAGTTCGTGTTCTCCACCGCGACCACGCCGCCGGGCCGGGCCGGGCCGAGCGCGCGGCCCTGCATGCGCACCTCGACCCCGCCGCTGCGCGAGACCAGCACCACCGGATCGCCCCGGCGCAGCGGGATGCCAACGGCGAGGTCGGCCTCGGTCGGCACCAACCCGGGGGCGAGCGCGCGGCCCGGGATCCGCCCGACCAAGGCGGCCGGGTCGCTGAAGGTCGCCGCTGCCGCCCGGCCGATGTCCCGGCGCTGCACCGTCAGCTGGCTGGCGGCGATCGGCACGCCCGCGGCCACCGGCGCGGTCAGCACCACCACGTCGGCCTCGCGGTGCACGCGCACCGGCACGTACAGGCGCCAGCCCGGGGTGTCGGCGCAGCGCACCTGCGCGGTGCGGGCGCCGGACGCCGTCGCCTGCAAGGGTTGCTGGCAGCGCGCCAAGCGCAGGCCGGGATCGAGCGTGGCTTGCGCTTGCGCGTCGCTGGCGCCCACGGCGGCGATCGCGGCGGCGCGGATCTCGGCCAGCGGCTGCAGCGCGGCGGCACCGGCGTCGCTGGCGGTGAAGACCGCGAACGCGAGCAGGAGGATCGCGGCCAGCTCGCCCAGGCGCTGGCGCTTCGACCCGATCGGTCTGCGCCGCGTGGTGTGCGGCGCGATGTATTTCGGCGCGGATGGCACGGGTGACTTCCCTGGACGACCGGTTGCGTCAAAGGCCGCTGCAAGCCGCGTGCCGTCCCGCGCCCGGCCTGCGCACTGGACCGGCGACCCTGCCCGCGCGCCCGATCGCGCCCCCTCAAGAACCCCGCCGCGCGGCCGACAACCGCTACATGAGCCAGGACCTGCTTGACCGCATCGACCAACGCACCCGCCTGGCCGGCCACAACCGGCTGGCGCTGCTGTTGTTCCGCCTGGGCTCGCGTCAGCTTTTTGGCGTCAACGTGTTCAAGGTGCAGGAGGTGCTGCCGCGGCCGCCGCTGTTCACCCTTCCGCAGCTGCCGCCGGCGTTCGCCGGGGCGGCCGACGTGCGCGGGCGCAGCGTGCCGGTGCTGGACCTGGCGCGCGCGATCGGCCACGCCGGCGACGACCCCGATGAACCCAGGTACCTGGTGGTCACCGAGTTCAACCGCTCGGTGCAGGGCTTCCTGGTGGCCGGGGTGGACCGCATCGTCAACATCGCGGTCGAGCAGATCCAGCCGCCCCCGGAGCTTGGCGGCGAAGGCAACTACCTAACCGGCGTCACCCGCCACCAGGGCGAACTGATCCAGCTGATCGACGTGGAAAGCGTGCTGGCCGAGTCGGTGCCGCGTGCCAGCGATGCCGGCGACCTCGCCGCGCTGCCGGCCAGCGGCAGCGGCCCGCGCGAGGTGCTGGTGGTCGACGACTCGCGCGTGGCCCGCAACCAGATCCGCGCGGTGCTGCAGCAGCTCGGGCTGGAGGCGACCCTGCTGTCCGACGGCCGCCAGGCGCTGGACCACCTGCAGGCGCTGGCGCAGAACGGCCAGCCGCCGTGCGAACGCTACGCGATGGTCATTTCCGACATCGAGATGCCGGCGATGGACGGCTACACCCTGACGACGGAAATCCGTCGCGACCCGGCGCTGCGCGGGCTGTTCGTGCTGCTGCACACCTCGCTGTCGGGCGTGTTCAACCAGGCCATGGTCGAGCGGGTGGGCGCCGACGACTTCGTGCCCAAGTACTCCGAGCGCGAGCTGGCGCAACGGGTCGCGGCGCGGATCGGCGCGGCGCGCTGAGCTTGGCCCCTCCCCTTGCGCGCAGCGCAGGGGGGAGATGAGGCGCGCTTGCGAGCCACCGGCTCGCGCGCTGAAGAGCGCTCGCAGGCTGTGCCTGCGAGCCGGACGGCTGGGAGGGGGTGCTTTTGACTTGGCGTGGCAGCCACGAAAGCACCCCTCCCCAACCCGTCCGGCCCACAGACACCGTCTGCGGGCGTTCCTCAGGCCGCAAGCCAATGGCTTGCAAGCGGCCTTCCTCACCCCCTTCGCTACGCGAAAGGGAGGGAGCGAAGGCGGTGCGCGCCCGCCACCACACGCTCTGGCACGCCGCTTGCCTGATCCGGGAGGAACACCAGCCCCCGGAGGGCACATGTCCGACTTCCTAGGCATCCACGGCACCGCGCTGGCCCTGCGCGAGCAGCGCCTGCAGCTGCTCGCCGGCAACATCGCCAACGCCGACACGCCGCACTACCAGGCGCAGGACCTCGACTTCAACGCCGCGTTGCGGGCCGCCCTGCAGCCCCGCGCGGCGATCGGCGGCGATGCGATTGGCGCCGCCGCCGGGTCGGCGCGCTACGCCCGCGCCTCCAGCCAGCCCAGCCTGGACGGCAACACCGTCGACGGCGACCGCGAGAACGCGCTGTTCGCGCAGGCCACGCTGGAGTACCGCGCCTCGCTGTCGTTCGTCGAATCCAAGGTCCGCTCGATGCTGACCGCGATCACCGGCCAATGAAGCCGTCGCCCAATAGCGGGGACGCCGCATGAGCAACCTGCCGATCTTCGACGTCGCCGGCTCGGCGATGACCGCGCAGTCGGTGCGCCTGAGCACCGTGGCCTCCAACCTGGCCAACGCCGACTCGATCGCCGGCACCCCCGACGCGGTGTTCCGCGCCAAGCAGCCGGTGTTCTCGGCCGAAGCGGTGCCCGGCAACCCGGCGCTGGCCGGGGTGCAGGTGACCGAGGTCAGCGAAAGCAACGCCGCGCCGCTCAAGCGCTATGAACCCGGCCACCCGCTCGCCGACGCGCAGGGCTACGTGTACGCGCCCGACATCGACCCGGTCGCGCAGATGGTCGACCTGATCTCCGCCTCGCGCAGCTACCAGGCCAACGTCGAGGTGTTCAACAGCGCCAAGGAACTCGCCATGGCCACCCTGAACATGGGCCGCTGACGCGGCCCGTCCACCGTAAGGAACGCCCCATGAGCACGATCAGCGCCACCGCCGCCGGCGACAGCACGTTTTCCACCCTCGGCCTCGAGCGCCAGCCGGCCACGCGCAACAGCTCGCTCGGCCAGACCGATTTCCTGCGCCTGATGACCGAGCAGCTCAAGAACCAGGACCCGCTCAAGCCGCTCGACAACGCCCAGTTCCTCGGCCAGCTGGCGCAGTTCTCCACCGTGCAGGGCATCGACAAGATGCAGAGCGCGATGGAGGCGGTCGCCAACGTGATGGAGTCCGACCAGACCCTGCGCGCCGCCGCCCTGGTCGGCCACGACGCGCTGGTCGAGGCGTCCACGCTTGACCTGGCCGCCGGCGCCGGCGTCAGCGGCCTGGTCAGCGCGCCGTGGGCCGGGCCGATCACGTTCGAAGTGGTCGATGCCAGCGGCACCCGCGTGCGGCAGATGACCGTCGACGCGCCCGGTGCCGGCGATACCGCGTTCGCATGGGACGGCCGCGACGACGCCGGCCAGCCGGCCGCGGGCGGGCGCTACACGATCCGCGCGGTCAGCGGCAGCGGTGACAACGTCGAAGCGCTGGCGGTGCAGGTCTCCGCGCGCGTGGACAGCGTCTCGATCGAGCCCAACGGGCTGGTCCTCAACCTGGCGGGTCTGGGCAGCCATCCGCTGTCGGCGATCCGCCGCATCGGCTGACCGGCGGGCTGATTTCCTCGCAACCCACCGTCCACCGCAGCCGCCCTTCTCAGCATTCCCATCTCAGGCACTCCCAGGAGCACACCATGAGTTTCCGCATCTCGCTCAGCGGCATGAACGCGGCTTCGGCCGACCTCAACGTCACCTCGCACAACATCGCCAACGCCAACACCACCGGCTTCAAGCAGTCGCGCGCCGAGTTCGGCGACGTGTTCGCGGTCGCCGGTTCCGGGCTGTCGCGCAACGCCATCGGCGCCGGCGTACGCCTGGAGAAGGTCGCGCAGCAATTCAGCCAGGGCAACGTCGATTTCACCGGCAAGTCGCTGGACATGGCGCTGTCGGGTCAGGGCTTCTTCACCCTGTCGGGCAACGGCGCCACGGTCTACTCGCGCGCCGGCAATTTCGGCGCCGACCGCGACGGCTTCGTGGTCAACCCGGCCGGCCAGCGCCTGCAGGTATTCCAGCCCAATGCCGGCGGCAACGGCTTCGACACCGGCCGCATGGGCGACCTGCGCCTGGCCACCGGCGACTCGCCGCCGCGCGCCACCGCACAGGTCAGCGTCGGCACCAACCTGCCCGGCAACGCCAGCGCGCCAACGTTGAGCCCGTTCGATGCCAACGACCCGAGCACCTACAACCACACCACCTCGCTGACCGCGTACGACTCGCTCGGTGCGGCGCACACCCAGTCGATGTACTTCATCAAGACCGCCAACCCGAACGAGTGGCAGGTGCAGACCCAGATCGACGGCACCGACGTCGGCACTCCGCAGACCCTGCAGTACTCGGCCACCGGCCAGCTCACCACGCCGGCCGGCGGCAGCGTCGCCCTGCCCGCCTACATCCCGGCTACCGGCGCGGCGCCGATGACGATCGCCCTGGACGTCGGCACGTCGACCCAGTACGGCAATGCCTTCGGGGTGTCGGCGCTGGTCCAGGACGGCTACGCCACCGGCCGCCTGACCGGCATCGAGGTGTCCAGCGAGGGCATCGTCAACGCGCGCTACACCAACGGCGTGTCCACGCCGCTGGGCCAGGTCGCGCTGACCACGTTCGCCAACCCGCAGGGCATGCAGCCGCTGGGCGACAACGCCTGGGCGGAGACCGCCGACTCGGGCCAGGCGCGCCGCGGCGCGGCGGGCAGTTCCGAATTCGGCCTGGTCCAGGGCGGCGCCCTGGAAGCGTCCAACGTCGACCTGACCGAGCAGCTGGTGAACATGATCACCGCGCAGCGCAACTTCCAGGCCAACGCGCAGATGATCTCGACCCAGGACCAGATCACCCAGACCGTGATCAACATCCGCTGAGGCGGGAGCAGCGCGTAACCCGCCTTGTTCGTCATCCCCGCGCAGGCGGGGATCCACTGACGTTAGGCCACAACCGCGCCGCACCGGCCACTCAGGCTGAAGTCACTGGATTCCCGCTTTCGCGGGAATGACGAGCGACAGATCGCTTCGTCCGTCCTCCCAAAGAAGGCAACCCGCAATGGACAAGGCTCTCTACATCGCGATGACCGGCGCCAGCGCGACGCTGCGCGCGCAGGCGTCGGTCGCGCACAATCTCGCCAACGCCGACACGGTCGGCTTCCAGGCGACGTTGAGCGGCACCGCCGCCGCGCCGGTGGCCGGCGCCGGCCTGCCGTCGCGGGTGGCCGCGGTCGAACGCAGCCACGGCGTCAGCGGCGCCGCCGGCTCGGTCACCACCACCGGCAACCCGCTCGACATCGCGCTGCAGGGCGACCGCTGGCTGGCGGTGCAGGACGCCGCCGGCGGCGTCGCCTACACCCGCGCCGGCGACCTCAAGCTCAGCCAGAACGGCCTGCTCACCACCGGCAGCGGCCGACCGGTGCTCGACCAGGCCGGCGCGCCGATGTCGATCCCGCCCAACGACGCCTTGCAGATCGGCGGCGACGGCACAGTGTCGATCGTGCCGCAGGGCCAGCCGGCCGCGACCATGGCCAGCGCCGGCCGCCTGCAGATCGTCGCGGCCAGCACCCGCGACCTGGTCCGCGGCGAGGACGGCCTGATGCGCGCCGCCCCCGGCACGACCCCGCCCGCGCCCGCCGCCGGCACGGTGCTGACGTCCGGCGTGCTGGAAGGCAGCAACGTCGACGGCACCGCGATGCTGGTGTCGATGATCCAGCTCGCGCGCCAGTTCGAGATGCAGGTACGGGTCTTGCACAGCGGTGACGAGAGCGCGCGCTCGGCCAACAGCCTGCTGTCCTCGCGCTGATGCCGTCACCCTGATTGCCCTGTCCCACCCACGAACACGAGTAGACCGCCATGACCCAGGCTCTGTGGATTGCCAAGACCGGCCTCGATGCGCAGCAGACGCGCATGGCGGTCATTTCCAACAACCTTGCCAACACCAACACCACCGGCTTCAAGCGCGACCGCGCGAGCTTCGAGGACCTGCTGTACCAGACCGTGCGCCAGCCCGGCGGCGCATCGTCCGAGCAGACCCAGCTGCCCAGCGGCCTGTCGACCGGCACCGGCGTGCGCGTGGCCTCCACCGCCAAGCAGTTCGCGCAGGGCAACCTGGCGCAGACCGGCAACGCGCTGGACGTGGCGATCAACGGCCGCGGCTTCTTCGAGGTGCTGATGCCCGACGGCAGCACCGCCTACACCCGCGACGGCAGCTTCCAGATCAACGCCCAGGGCGAGCTGGTCACCAACTCCGGCTACCCGGTGCAACCGGGCCTGCAGCTGCCCGAGGGCGCGCAGAGCGTGACCATCGGCAGCGACGGCACGGTCAGCGTGCAGGTCGCCGGCCAGGCCGAGGCGGTGCAGGTCGGCGCGCTGACGCTGGCCGACTTCGTCAACCCGGCCGGCCTGCAGGCCAAGGGCGAGAACCTGTACGCCGAGACCGGCGCCAGCGGCCCGGCGCAGAGCGGTTCGCCCGGCCAGGGCGGCGTCGGCGCGCTGGTCCAGGGCTCGCTGGAAGGCTCCAACGTCAACGTGGTCGAGGAACTGGTGTCGATGATCGAGACCCAGCGCGCGTACGAGACCAACGCCAAGGCGATCTCGACCACCGACGCGATGCTCGGCTTCCTCAACAACAACCTGTAACGGCGCCTTCCTTTGCGCATTAGGGGGAGCTTGCCGTTGCCCCCGCCCTTGCGCAGCAAGGAGGTTGCCGTTGCCCCTCCCCTTGCGGAGCAGGGGGAGGTTGGGAGGGGGTGCTCTTGATCTGTTCCGCACCAAAGCGCGAAGAGCACCCCTCCCCAGCCCTCCCCTTCGCTACGCGAAAGGGAGGGAGCAAAGCGTCAAAGCCTTCCTTTTGCTGCTTCGCAAGGGAGGGGGCAAACAGCCTTCCCGTCGCACGACATCGCCCACCCTTCCAGGCCATCCCATGAAATTCGCCGCGCTGCTACTCGCCTTCTCCTGCACCGCCCTGTCCGGCTGCGCCAGCCTCGTCGGCGATGTGCGCACGTTCGCACCGGTGGCACCGGCGGCCAGCGCCGTGGCGGTGGTCGCGCCCACCGCCATGGCGGCGGTGCCCACCGCCGGCAACGGCGGCGGCTCGATCTTCGCCAACACCAGCAGCGGCGCCGGCGGCAACCGTGGCCTGCGCCTGTTCCAGGACAGCAAGGCGCGCGAGGTCGGTGACCTGCTGACGATCGTGCTGGTCGAGGACACCCGCGCCAAGACCAACGCCAAGACCGCGGTGACCAAGGACTCGGGCCTCGGCATGTCCGCGCCGACGATCTTCGGCCAGGGCGTCACCGTCAACGGCAAGCCGATCCTGCAGGCCGAGATCGAGGGCAAGCGCAAGTTTGGCGGCGCCGGCGACAGCGCGCAGAGCAACCAGCTCGACGGCGACATCACCGTGACCGTGGTCGAGCAGCTCGGCAACGGCAACCTGCGCGTGGCCGGTGAGAAGCACGTGCGCCTGAACCAGGGCGACGAGCTGGTGCAGCTGCAGGGCATCGTGCGCACCACCGACATCGGCCCCGACAACCGCATCACCTCCGACCGGGTCGGCGAGGCGCAGATCGTCTACGGCGGTCGCGGCACGCTGGCGCGTTCCAACGCGATGGGCTGGCTCGGCCGGTTCTTCAACTCCGCCGCCTTTCCCTACTGAGGACCGCGAGCATGCGTCCGTCCATCGCTTCGATTGTTTCGCTCGCCCTCGCCGGCGTGTTCTGCATGGTCAGCGCCCCGGCCCAGGCCGAGCGCATCAAGGACCTGGCGCAGGTCGCCGGCGTGCGCGGCAACCCGCTGGTCGGCTACGGCCTGGTGGTCGGCCTGGACGGCAGCGGCGACCGCACCAGCCAGACCCCGTTCACCGTGCAGAGCCTGAAGACCATGCTCGACCAGCTCGGGGTGACCATCCCGCCGGGGGTCAACCCGCAGCTCAAGAACGTCGCCGCCGTGGCCATCCAGGCCGAGCTGCCGGCGTTCGCCAAGCCCGGCCAGAGCATCGACATCACCGTCTCGTCGATCGGCAACGCCGGCTCGCTGCGCGGCGGTAGCCTGCTGATGGCGCCGCTGCGCGGCGCCGACGGCCAGATCTACGCGATCGCGCAGGGCACGCTGGTGGTCAGCGGC
Organism: Lysobacter koreensis; assembly: GCF_042677045.1. Lineage (NCBI taxonomy): Bacteria > Pseudomonadati > Pseudomonadota > Gammaproteobacteria > Lysobacterales > Lysobacteraceae > Lysobacter > Lysobacter koreensis. Next base: position 331,660 of record NZ_JBHTIH010000003.1, on the reverse strand, counting down.
TTCGGCGCGGCCGGCCGCGACGGCTCGAAGATCTCGGTCAACGCGCCCAACGGCGGCAGCATCCCCAACGGCGCGATCGTCGAACGCGCGGTCGCCGGCGCGGCGCAGACCGGCGTGGTGACCTTGAACCTGCACGAATCCGACTTCACCACCGCCTCGCGCATCGTCAGCGCGATCGACGGCGCGTTCGGCCCCGGCCGCGCGCGAGCGCTGGACGGCGTCACCATCGAGGTCACCCCGCCCAGTGGCGACCGCATCGGCTTCCTGGCGCGGCTGGAAACGCTCGACATCAACCCCGGCGCGGCCGCGGCCAAGGTGATCGTCAACGCCCGCACCGGCACCGTCGTGATGGGCGGCCAGGTCACGGTGCTGCCGGCGGCGGTCTCGCACGGCGCCCTGACGGTCTCGATCACCGAGAACGCGCAGGTCAGCCAGCCGGCCGAATTCGGCCGCGGCGATACCGTGGTCACGCCGCAGTCGACCGTGCAGATGCAGCAGGACGGCAGCCGCATGTTCCTGTTCGCCGGCGGCACCTCGCTGGAGTCGATCGTGCGCGCGGTCAACGCCGTCGGCGCCGCGCCGGGCGACATCGTCGCGATCCTGGAAGCGCTCAAGCGCGCCGGGGCGCTGCGCGCCGAGCTTGAGGTGATCTAAGGGCGGAGCGGGGAAAAGGCGGCGGGAATGGAAAGCGGGAATGGGGACCGGGGAGCGCTGCGTCGATGCGTGTCGCACTTGCCCCCCGCTGACACCCGCCCTGTTTGCTCGTCATCCCCGCGAAGGCGGGGGTGAGGCGCCGCGCTTGCGAGCCGACTGGCTCGCGCGGCACCGAACGCCATCGGGCTGTGCCCGATGGCCGGAGATCGAAGATCCAGCGACGTGGACCGCCCCGGATTGCGTCGGATCTGACGCCAAGAGCTGAAGTCACTGGATCCCCGCCTTCGCGGGGATGACGGCCGGGAGACTTCGGACGCCATGAGAGCCACCCGCATCAGATTCGCCGCATCGGGCCGATAACGCCAAGGAAACCCGGGGAACGGCAGGCACAGCCCTTGCACGGCTCCCGTTGCAGAACTCCCCTCGCCGCCACCGCACCCACACCACGGACCCACGACGCCCCATCGCCGCCCCTCATGCGCCTGCCCTCCGCCACCGCGATCGCCCTGGAACCGTCCTCGACGCCGCCGCGTGCGCGCATCGAAAAGGCCGCGCGCGAGCTGGAGACGCAGTTCGCGCAGATGCTGATCAAGTCGATGCGCAGCGCGTCGATGGGCGATTCGCTGATGGGCGACAACACCACCTACCGCGAGATGTATGACCAGCAGCTCGCGCGTGAACTGAGCAAGGGCCGCGGGCTCGGGCTGGCGCCGATGATCGTGCGCCAGCTCGAGCGCAGCACGCAGGCCGCGGCGCCCGCCGGCGCCACATCCCCTTCTTCCGCACCGACCTCGTTGCCGCTGTCGGCGCCGATCGCGCCGATGCCGCTGGCCGCCCCGGTCGGCGCGCTGTCGATCGGCGGCCTGCCCGGCGCCGTGCCCGCCACGCTGATGCTGGCGCCGTCGCGCGCCGGCGTGTCGATGCCGGGGTTTGCCACGCCCGCGCTCGCCACGCCCGCGTTCGCTGCCGCCCAGGACCTGGCCGCCACCTGCCCGCCCGATGCGCCGCTGGACTGCAGCAGCCCGGAGGCGTTCGTGCAGTCGATCTGGCCGCACGCGCAGAAGACCGCGGCCGAACTGGGCGTGCCGGCCAAGGCGCTGGTCGCGCAGGCCGCGCTGGAAACCGGTTGGGGCCGACGCCTGGTCGGCCGGCAAGGCGTCACCTCGCACAACCTGTTCGGGATCAAGGCCGGCAGCAAATGGGCGGGCGAGCGCATGAGCTCGGCCACCCACGAATTCGTCGACGGCGTGCGCCGCAACGAGCGTGCCGACTTCCGCGCGTACGGTTCGCCCGCCGACAGCTTCGCCGACTACGCGCGCCTGCTCGGCAACGCGCGTTACGCCGGGGCGCGCGGCGCCGGCGACGACACCCACCGTTTTGCCAGCGCGCTGCAGAAGGCCGGTTACGCCACCGACCCGAGCTACGCGGCCAAGATCACCGCGATCGCCAACGGCGCCACGCTCAACCGCGCGCTGGCGGCCTTGCCCGGCTCCACCCACGTGGCCAGCGTCGCCACCCCCGCCGTCAGCATGACCGCGGCGACCCACCTGACCGCGGCCACCAAGGGATAAGCGATGAGCGGACTGCTCTCCACCGGAAGCTCCGCCCTGCTCGCGTTCCAGCGCGCGCTGGGCACCGTCGGCCACAACGTCGCCAACGCCGCCACCCCCGGCTACAGCCGCCAGCGCGTCGAGTTCGCCTCGCGCCCCGGGCAGGCCACCGGAGCGGGCTACGTCGGCCAGGGCGTCGACGTCGCCAAGCTGCAGCGGCTCGCCGACGGCCTGGTGTTCGCGCGCCAGGTCGACAGCCGCGGCGAACTCGGCCGCCTGGGCCAACTGTCCTCGCTGACCGGGCGCGTCGACGCGCTGGTCTCCGATCCGGCCACCGGGCTGTCGGCGCCGTGGTCGGCATTCTTCAACGCTGCCAAGGGCGTCAGCGCCGACCCGGCCTCGCCGGTCGCGCGTGGCCAGTTGCTCGCCGCCGGCGAACAACTCGCCGGGCGCTGGCGCTCGCTCGACGGCCAGCTGGGCGCGCTGGAGACCGAGACCGACCAGCGCATGCAGGGCAAGGTCGGCGAAGCCAACCAGATCGCCCACGAGATCGCCGCGCTCAACCAGGACATCGCCACCGCCGGCAGCAACGCCTCGTCCGACCTGCTCGACGCGCGCGCATTGCGCATCGACAAGCTGGCCTCGCTGGTCGGCGCGGAAACCGTGCCCCAGGACGACGGCTCGCTCAACGTGTTCACCGCCGGCGGCCAGGCCCTCGTGCTCGGCAACCGCGCGATGAAGCTGACCACGGTCGCCGACCCCTACCGCCCCGGCCGCCTGCAACTCGCGTTGCAGGGCAGCGGCGGCGCGGTGCCGTTGCCGGCAGCGACGGTCGCCGGCGAGCTCGGCGGCCTGCTCGAATTCCGCGGCCGCGTGCTCGACCCGGCGCGCGCCGAACTGGGCCGCGTGGCGACGGGTTTTGTCGAAACCTTCAACGCCGCCCAGCGCGCCGGCGTCGACTACAACGGCGCGGTCGGCAGCGACTTCTTCACGATCGCGCCGCCAAGCGTCGACGCGCACGCCGGCAACGCCGGCAGCGCGAGCTTCACCACGAACGTCGCCGACGTCGCCGCGCTCAAGGGCGACAACCTGGTGCTGCGCTTCGACGGCGCCTGGAGCGCGACGCGCGCTGATACCGGCGAAGCGGTGGCGATGACCGGCAGCGGCAGCGCTGCCGATCCGCTGCGGGTCGGCGGCATCGCGCTGGTGGTCGGCGGCGCGCCGGCGGTCGGTGATCGCTACGCGCTGCGCCCCACCGCCGACGCCGCCGGCAGCCTGCGCATGGCGCTGACCGACCCGAACAAGATCGCCGCCGCCGCGCCACTGCAGGCGCGCAACGACGCCAGCAACCTCGGCAATGCGCGCAGCGCATCCGCGCAGGTCACCGACGCGGCCGCGTTCGGCGCATTCGCCGGTGCCACCATCGATTTCATCGACGCCGGCCAGTACACGATCAACGGCGCCGGTCCCTACCCGTACACCGCCGGCAGCGCGATCGCCGATGCCGCGGCCGGCTGGTCGATGACCCTGAGCGGCACGCCGGCGGCCGGCGACAGTTTCACCCTCGCGCGCACGCCGCCGCGCTCCAGCGACAACGGCAACGCGCGCGAGTTGAGCGGGATTGATGCACGCAGCCTGCTCGACGGTGGCAGCCAGTCGTTGACCGCCGGGCTCAGCCAGCTCACCGCGCGGGTCGGCACCGAGGCGCGCCACGCCGACCTGAGTCTGGAGGCGCAATCGGCGATCCACGGCCAGATCAGCGCCGAACGCGAATCGGTCAGCGGCGTCAACCTCGACGAGGAAGCCGCCGACATGCTGCGCTTCCAACAGGCCTACCAGGCCGCGGCGCAGGTGATCAGCACCGCCGACAACATGTTCCAGACCCTGCTATCGGCCGTGCGCCGCTGAGGTTTCCGATGACGCTTCGCATCTCCACCGCCGGGTTGCACGCGCAGGGCTTGAACGCGCTGCTGCAGCGCCAGCAGCAGGTCGCCCGCACCCAGCAGGAGCTGGTCAGCGGCAACAAACTGCAGCGCGCGGCCGACGATCCGGGCGGCATGGCGCAGTCGCAGCGGCTTGACCACGCGCTGGCCACGCTCGACCAGCACGGCAAGAACGCCGGCCTGCTCGAACACCGCTTGCGCTCGCAGGAGTCGGCGCTGACCGACGTCGGCAGCCACCTCACCCGCGCGCGCGAACTGGCGGTGCAGGCCAACAGCGCCGCGCTGTCGGCCACCGACCGCCAATCCATTGCCGCCGAACTGCGCTCGATCCGCGCCGAGGTGCTCAGCATCGCCAACCGCGACGACGGCGCCGGCCGCCGCCTGTTCGCCGGCACGCGCGACGGCGTGGCGCCGTTTGCCGACACCGGCGGCACGGTCAGCTATGCCGGCGACGACGGCCAGAACCGGATCGAGGTCGCGCCCGACCACTCGCTGGCCGACACCGATCCGGGCAGCGAGGTTTTCCTGCGCGTGCGCACCGGCGACGGCGTGGTGCGCGGCAGCGCCGCCGGCGGCAACACCGGCAGCGGCGTGCTGCAGGCCAGCGCGGTCACCGACCACGCGGCCTGGAACGGCCAGGCATTGCGGGTCGAATTCACCGCATCGAACGCCTACCGCGTCGTCGACGCCGGCGGCGCGGTGCTCGCGTCGGGCGCGTATGCCGCCAACACCTCGATCTCCGCCGCCGGCGTGCAGCTGACCCTGACTGGCGCGCCGGCGACCGGCGACGCGTTCGTGGTCGAACGCGCGCCGACCCGCGACGTGTTCGCCACCCTGCAGAACCTGGCCGATGCGCTCGACGCGCCGGTCGGGTCGCCCAGCGAACGGGCGCGTCGCGACAATGCCGTCGGCGCCGCGATCAGCGACCTGGGCAGCGCCCAGAACCACATGCTCGCGCTGCGCGGCGGCACCGGCACGCGCCTGGCCGCGCTCGACAGTGCCGGCGATGCGCGCAGTGCCGGCGAGGTCTCGCTGGCGCAGACCCTGTCGCAGTTGCGCGACGTCGATTACGCCGAAGCCGCCAGCCGGCTGGCATTGCAGCTGACCGCGATGGAAGCGGCGCAGAAGACCATGCTGCGGGTGCAGACGCTGTCGCTGTTCGATCAGCTGTAAGCGCGGAGCGATTTGCCTTCCGAGTCACAACGCGGTTGCAGGGGGGCAGCCCACCGCCGTGGCATGGCGATGGCGGGTTGAACCCGCCCTGCTTCGCCCCGCACCGGAATCCGCTCCCGCAACAGCACGTCTTCTGCGTTTGGATCTCCCTGCCTGCATTTCGCATTTATTTCGCAATTGGTCTTTTTCAGCCCTAAAGCTTGACAACGCAGCGCCGTTATAGATCACAGCAGCGGCGAGGGCATTCAGCCAACACCCTGCAAACCGGCAAGGCCCCTCGTCGCCGCCGGACACAACCTTCCAGGAGATCGCAATCATGCAAGTCATCAACACCAACGTGATGTCGCTCAACTCGCAGCGCAATCTGGCCAAGTCCGGCACCGAGCTGGCCACCAGCCTGCAGCGCCTGTCCTCGGGCATGCGCATCAACAGCGCCAAGGACGACGCCGCCGGCCTCGCCATCGCCAGCCGCTTCACCACCCAGATCCGCGGCATGGACCAGGCCGCGCGCAACGCCAACGACGGCATCTCGCTGTCGCAGACCGCCGAAGGCGCGATGGGCGAGATCGGCAACAACCTGCAGCGCATCCGCGAGCTGGCCGTGCAGTCGCGCAACGCCACCAACTCCGCCACCGACCGCGCCGCGCTGGACGCCGAAGCGCAGCAGCTGAAGTCGGAAATCGACCGCGTTGCCCAGAACACCACCTTCAACGGCGTCAAGCTGCTCGACGGTTCGTTCACCAACCAGGCGTTCCAGGTCGGTGCCAACCAGGGCGAGACGATCTCGATCAACGCGATCGCCAACGCCAACTCGACGGCCCTGGGTACCTATCAGCGCGCTTCGGTCACCGGTGCGGCCGCTACCGACTTCACCGCGATCGCCGCCGGCGCCCTGACCATCGGCGGTGTCTCCGTCGGTGCCATCGCCGCCACCACCGATGGCGCCAGCGGCCGCGCATCGCAGGTCCGCGATGCGGTCAACAGCGTGTCCTCGCAGACCGGCGTCTACGCCATCAACGACACCAACCAGACGGTCACCCTGGTCTCCACGACCGCCGACGTCGTCATCGCCGGCGCCGCCACCACCGCCCAGACCGGCCTGACCGCCGCCACCACGGCGCGCAGCAGCCAGACCGGCTTCGGCTCGCTGGACCTGAAGACCACCGCCGGTGCCGATGCCGCGATGCAGTCGATGGACGCCGCGCTGACCTCGATCAACTCCGCCCGCGCCAGCATGGGTGCGGTCCAGAACCGCTTCAGCTCGGTCGTGGCCAACCTGTCGACGACCTCGGAGAACCTGTCGGCCGCGCGTAGCCGCATCCAGGACGCCGACTTCGCCAAGGAATCCGCGCAGCTGTCGCGCAACCAGATCCTGCAGCAGGCCGGCACCGCGATGCTGGCGCAGGCCAACCAGTCCTCGCAGGGCGTGTTGAGCCTGCTGCGCTGAGGATTGAACGCAGGGCGCGGCAGCCGCCGCGCCCTGCGTTTCCTGCTTCACCCGCTTTCGTTACCACGCGTCGCCTGCATCACGTTTCCGCTCCACCCGTTTCCGCCATCCCGCCGAGGACCTGTCCATGCACCGCGAACGCTCTGACTCCAGGCAGTCGAACGAACGCGCTGCATCGTCCGCGGTGGGATGCTTTTTCTTGCGGGCCTCGTCGTGATCGGCGGGGTCGGCAGTGGCCTGGATGTCGCCACCATCGTCTCGCAGCTGGTCGCTGCCGATCGCGCGCCGTCCGATGCGCGCTTCGATCGCACCGATCGCCAGCTGCAGGCGCAGATCTCCGCGATCGGCACCTTGCGCGGCGCGTTCTCCGGCCTGCGCACCGCGGTAACCGCGCTGTCGGCCAAGGACGCGACGCAAGCCCGGTCCATCAGCGTGCCGGAGGGCTCGGGCTTCTCCGCCACGGCGACCGCCGGCGCCGCGGTCGGCCGCTACCAGGTCGAAGTGCTGGCGCTCGCCAGCGCGCACAAGCTCGGTTCGGCCGCTTTTTCCAGCGCCGACAGCGCGGTCGGCACCGGTGCGCTGAGCGTGACCGCGGGCAGCACCACCCTGGTCGTCGACATCGACGCCAGCAACAACACCCTCGCCGGCATCCGCGACGCGATCAATGCCAAGGCCGCCGGCAAGACCGTCAGCGCCAGCATCGTGACCGGCGACGACGGCGCGCACCTGGTGCTGACCGCACTCGACAGCGGCACCGGCAAGGCGCTGCGGCTGGGCGCCAGCGGCGGCGACGGCGGCCTGTCGGCACTGGCCTACGACCCGCCTGCCGCCAGCACCATGACCCAACTCGCCGTTGCGACAGACGCGCGGGTCAAGGTCGATGGCTACGAGCGCACGGGCGCGAGCAACGCGATCACCGACCTGATCAGCGGCGTGACCCTGACCCTGACCAAGGCCGAACCGGGCACCGTGCGCCAGCTCGGTGTCGCCAGCGACCCGGCCGCACAGCGCAACGCCGCCAAGAACTTCGTCAACGCCTACAACGCCTCGATCGCCAGCATCGCCACCACCACCACCTACAACACCACCACCAAGGTCGCCGCCGCACTCAACGGCGACTCGATGGTGCGTGGCGCCAGCCGCGAGCTGCGCGACACGGTCAGCGCGGAAGTCGGCGACCTCAAGGCGTTGGGCATCTCCATCAACAAGGACGGCACCCTCAAGCTCGACGAGGCCAGCTTCGACGCGGCGATGCTCAAGGACACCGGCCCGGCGACGCGCCTGTTCGGCGCCGGCACCAGCAGCCTGGCCGGCAAGCTTGACGCCACCCTGGACCGCCTGCTCGACGACGACGGCGCGCTCGACAGCCGCAGCGACGGACTGAGCACGCGCAGCAAAGCGCTCGAAAAGCAGCGCAGCGCGCTCGACTTCCGCATGACCCAGGTCCAGGCGCGCTACCTCGCCCAATTCACCGCACTGGATGGCATGGTCACCAAGCTCCAGGGCACCAGCGACTTCCTGACCCAACAGCTCGCCCAGCTGTAAGGCCCCCGCCATGCACGCACGCCAATCCGCCAACAATTACCGACAGACCAGCGTCTCCAGCGCCGTGCTCGATGCCAGCCCGCACCAGTTGATCGCGCTGATGCTGTCCGGCGCCCGCGAGCGCGCTCGCCTGGCGATCGCCTGCCTCGAGCGGGGCGACCTGCCGCGCAAAGGCCAGGCGATCAGCGACGCCAGCGCGATCGTGGCCGGCCTGAGCGGCGCCCTGAACCTCGACGCCGGCGGCGAGATCGCCGACGGCCTGCAGGCGCTGTACGACTACGCCCAGCGCCGCCTGCTCACCGCGAATATCGACAACGACGCCGCCCCGCTGCACGAGGTCGACGACCTACTCGGCGACATCGAATCGGCGTGGCGCGCGATCGCGCCGGTCCCGGCCTGATGATTCCGGTGCTGCCGGTCGCGCAGATCCGCGCCGCCATCGAGGCCCACGACTGGGCGCTGGCGACCGACCTGCTGGGCGAGCATCAACGCGCCCTGGCCGCGGCCCTGGCCGCGACCGACCTGACCTCGACCCCGCACGAACCCTGGCTGGACCTGCTGCTGGCCCAGCGCGCGCTGCTGGGCGAGTTGCGCGTCGCGCGCGACCGGGTCGGGACCGCGCTCGCCCGCCTCAGCCAGGAGCACCGTGGCGCGCGGGCGTGGCTGCGGGAGCTGGCATGAACACCCCAACCACAACCGCGACCGCGACCGCGGCCGCGCACGAGGCGCTGTTCGGCGATGCCCTCTCCTGTCACGAGCTGCGCCCGGCCGCGTTCCTGCCCGGCGCGCTCGACGCGGCCGCGGTGCAGTCCTTGGGCGCGCGCGGCGAAGCGCTGCTGCGCGCGCTGGCGGTGGTCGAGGACGGCGCCCGCAACGAAGAACCCGAGCAGCCGGCCGACCATGCCGTGCACCGGATCGAGGCCAAGCTCGACCTGCTCACCGCGCTGGTCGCCAGCTTGGCCACCAGCCACGACGCCGACCCGAGCCGGGAACTGCAATGGTCCTCGCACGGCGCCTGCCTGGCGGTGGACGAACCGCTGGCGATCGGTGCCACTGGCCGCTTCCGCGTGCAGCCTGCCGACTGGCTGCCCTCGCCGCTGCTGCTGCCGGCGACCGTGCTGGCCTGCGACGCCGGGCTCGACGGCCAGCCCCGCGCGTGGCTGAGGTTCGGACCGCTGTCGCCGCCCTTGGAAGCCGCGCTGGAGCGACACCTGTTCCGGGTCCACCGCCGCGCCGTGGCCGAGAGCCGTCGCCCGCGCTGAATTTTTGACATCGCCGTCACACTATGACCGGGACGGTCTGCTTTGCGTTGCGCGCTCCGGCTATCGTGCGGGAGCGGTACGACGGGGGAACAGGCGTTGGTGCGAGTGCTGATTTGCGATGACCACACGCTGGTGCGGGCCGGCATACGCCGCTTGCTGGATTCGTTCGACGACATCGAGGTGGTGGCCGAGGCCAGCAACGCCGACGAAGTCGTGCTGCGCACGCAGCAGACGCTACCCGACATCGTCCTGCTGGACCTGTCGATGCCGGGCCGCAGCGGGTTCGACGCGCTCGCCGAACTGCGCCGCACCAGTCCGGAAACCGCCGTGGTGATCATGTCCATGCACGACGACGCCCTGCACGTGCGCGAGGCCTTGCAACGCGGCGCCAGCGGCTTCGTGGTCAAGGAAGCGGCACCGGCGGAACTCGAGATCGCGATCCGCGCGGCCGCTTCCGGCCGCACCTTCCTCAGCCCGCAGGTATCGGCGCCGCAACTGCAGCGCCATCGCGTCGGCAAGAGCGGCGATGACGTCGATGGCCTGCCGCGGCGCCAGCGCGAAATCCTCACCGCCCTGGGCGCCGGCCGCACCACCAAGCAGATCGCCGCCGACCTGGGGATCAGCGTCAAGACCGTGGAAACCCACCGCTCGCGGATGATGGAATCGCTGGGCTGCCGGAATGCCGTCGAGCTGCTGCGGGTGGCGATGCGCCACCACGATCGCTGCTGAAAAAGCTGACGCCGCACGTCGCCTTGCGCCGCGATGCGTCGGAGCGCGTCGGATCTACGACGCGATGTCAGGGTTTCCCCGACACCGGTACGGGTTTTCCCCTAGTCCGCCGCGGGTTTGCCCCTATTCGTTAACCGTCACTTAACCATCACGATGGAATCCGGGATCAGCAATGGGCTGATCGGGGATGCCATCGTGAAAGCCACCGTGCGCCTGAATACGGTCCAGGGCGTCAACCTGACGCCTCAGCTGCTGCAGTCGATCCGGCTGTTGCAGCTCACCGCGCCGCAACTCGAGCAAGAACTGCGCCAGACGCTGGAGCGCAATCCATTGCTGGAGCACGACGAGGCGGCCGAGGACGCCGAGTCCGCCGCGGATGCGGACGCGGCGACGATCGAAGCGGCGGCGTGGGATGAGCTGCCGGAGCCGTCGTTCCTGTCCGGCGGCGGCAGCATCGGCGACGACGACGCCACCTTGCGCATCGCCGACCCGGCCTCGAGCGACCCGCGCGTGCGCCTGTTGCAGCAGCTCGCGCTGCACTGGGACGCACCCGGCCTGGAGCTGGCCAGCTGGTGGCTGGACCATTGCGACGACCACGGCTACCTGGAACAACCACTGGCGGAGCTGCTCGCGCTGGGGGCGCAGGCGTTTCCGCAGCGGATCGACGACCTCGCGCTGGTGCGCCAGCGCCTGCTGCACGGCGAGTGGCCGGGCATGGCCGCCACCGACGCTGGCGAATGCCTGCGCGCGCAGCTGGCGGCGCAGCCCGACAGCGCCGCGCGCGCCCTGGCCGCGCGCATCCTCGCGCAGCACCTGGAGCTGCTCGCCGCGCACGACGACGCCGCGCTGGCCAGTGCCTTGGCAGCGGAACCGGAGCAGGTGCGCGCCGCCGTCGCGTTGATCCTGACCCTGCGCCCGCACCCGGCCGAAGCGCCGGCGCAGATCGAAGACACCCACGTGGTCCCGGACGTGGTCGCCTGGCACGCCGGCGGCAGCTGGCGCGTCGCGCTCAACCGCCACACCACCCCGCGCGTGCGCATCGCGCCGCATTGCGAACGCGCGCTGGCCAGCAACGGTAGCGACCATGCGGTGCTGCGCGGCCTGCTCGACGAGGCCCGCTGGCTGGTGCGCGGCCTGGCGATGCGCAGCGACACCCTGCTGCGCACCGCGCAGGTGCTGGTCGAGCGCCAGCGCGGCTTCCTCGAGCGCGGCGACGAGGCGATCGTGCCGCTGACCCTGCGCGAGGTCGCCGAGGCGATCGGCATGCACGAGTCCACCGTCTCGCGCATCGTCAGCGGCAAGTACATCCAGACCCCGCGCGGCACCTTGGAGCTCAAGCGGCTGTTCGCGGTGCGGCTGGAAGGTGCGGAGATCGGCGGCGCCGCGGTGCGCGCGATGGTCAAGCGCCTGATCGACGCCGAGCCGGTTGCCGCGCCGCTGGCCGATGACGTGATCGCCGGCCTGCTCGCCCGCCAGGGCGTGCGTATCGCGCGCCGCACCGTGGCCAAGTACCGCGACCAGTTGTCGATCGGCCCGGCGCGCTCGCGCCAGCGCGTAGCGCACGCGATCGCGTGCTGATCGTGCCGCCTCCTGATAGGAACCTGTGTCATGCGTGAGTTGAAGGTGTTGCTGGTCGACGACCACCCGGGCTTCATCAGTGCCGCGCTGCGGCACCTGCGCCGGTTGCCGTGGCTGAACGTGGTCGGCTCGGCCGGCAACGGCATCGAGGCGATCGCCCAGTGCGAGACGTTGCGGCCGGACGTGGTGCTGATGGACCTGGCGATGCCCGAGATGGGCGGACTGCAGGCCACGCGCCTGATCAAGGCCCAGGACCACCCGCCGTACATCGTCATCGCCAGCCATTTCGACGACAGCGAACACCGCGAACACGCGCTGCGCGCCGGCGCCGATGCCTTCGTCAGCAAGCTGGCCTACATCCACGACGTCATGCCGCTGCTCGAGAAGCTGGCATCCAACCCGGAGGTGGCGCCATGAGCGAGTCCCGCATCCTGGTGATCGACCAGGACATGGAGCGCGCCGAGCGCGTGGCGACGTTGCTCGAGTTCATGGACTTCACCCCGCGCATCGTCGCCGACGCGGCCGATGTCGACCTGGCCCGCGCGCGCGCCAGCGACTGGGTCGCGGTGATCGTCGGCGACGTCGGCGACGCCACGGCGTGGGGCCGGTTCGCGCCGTGGCTGGCGGCGCAGGCGCTGCATCCGCCGGTACTGGAGCTGCCGGGCCACGCCGCCGACGCCGGGTGGCGCGCGGCGCTGCACCCGCAGGCGGTGTGGCCGCTGCACTACCCGATCCGGCGCACGCAACTGCAGGAGGCGCTGCGCCGCGCCAGCCTCAAGCGCCTGGACGACGACGCCCGCCGCGAACTGCCGGCCAACGGCCCGACCGGCCGCAGTGCCGGCGTGCTGCAGCTCAACCGCATGATCGACCAGGTCGCCCCGCACGACACCACGGTGCTGGTGCTGGGCGAATCGGGCACCGGCAAGGAGGTCGCCGCGCGCGCCATCCACGCCCGTTCCGCGCGCCGCGACAAGCCGTTCGTGGCGATCAACTGCGGCGCGATCCCGGCCGACCTGCTCGAAAGCGAGCTGTTCGGCCACGAGAAAGGAGCCTTCACCGGCGCGCTGACCCAGCGCAAGGGCCGCTTCGAGATGGCCGAGGGCGGCACCCTGCTGCTCGATGAGATCGGCGACATGAGCCTGCCGATGCAGGTCAAGCTGCTGCGCGTGCTGCAGGAACGCTGCTTCGAGCGCGTCGGCGGCAACCAGACCATCAAGTGCGACGTACGCGTGGTCGCCGCGACCCACCGCAACCTCGAGGCGCACATCGCCGAGAACAAGTTCCGCGAGGACCTGTTCTACCGCCTCAACGTGTTTCCGATCGAGATGCCCGCGCTGCGCGAGCGCACCGACGACCTGCCCGACCTGGTCGCCGCGATCACCCGCCAGCTCGGCGAGGGCGGTCGTGGCCAGGTGTCGCTCGCGCACGACGCCATCGTGGCGCTGCAGCACTACGCCTGGCCGGGCAACGTGCGCGAACTGAGCAACCTGCTCGAGCGCCTGGCGGTGCTGCACCCCGGCGCCAGCGTGCGTGCGGCCGACCTGCCGGCGCGCTACCGCGCGGCGCTGCCGGCCGGCGCTGCCTTCGAGGCCGCACCGGCCGCGGTGCAGATCGCGATGCCGCAGCCGGCGTACCCCGGCCTGGCGCTCGCCGCCGGTGCCGGGGCGGGTGGTGGGGCAAATGCAGGAAACCAGGCGGCGCTCGATCCAGCGCAGCTCTCGCCCACCGCCACCCTGCCGCCGCAGGGCATCGACCTGCGCGGGCACATGGCCGGGATCGAGCTCGAACTGATCCGCGCCGCGCTGACCCAGACCGGCGGGGTGGTCGCGCACGCCGCGCCGCTGCTCGGCCTGCGCCGCACGACCCTGGTCGAGAAGCTGCGCAAGTACGGCATCGACCGCGAGCAGGCGGACGCGGCGCTGGCCGACGGTGGGCTCGCGGCGGGCTTTTGACGGCGCGCTGGCACACGACTTGCCTAGTGACGGCAAGCCCGTTTGGCAGCGACCACCGCGATGACCGACGCCATCTCCTCGATCCTCTCCCAGATCCGCGCGCACGAGATGCGTTCGCGCGGTCCGCTGGCCGATGCGCCCGCCGGCAACGCGATTGGCCCGGTGGGCATTGGCGGGGCCAGCGGTGCGACCGCGGCGCCGGGATTCCAGCAGACGCTGTCGAACGCGATCGACAAGGTCAGCCAGACCCAGGCCAACGCCGGCACGTTGCAGCAGGCGTTCGAAATGGGTGACCCGCGCGCCGACCTGGCGCGGGTGATGGTCGCGATGCAGCAGTCGCAGGTCGCATTCAAGGCCACGGTCGAGGTGCGCAACCGGCTGGTGCAGGCGTACCAGGACGTGATGAACATGCCGATGTAGTGGGGCGGGAACGGGGAATGAGAAGCGGGAACGGGGAATGGGGAAATCCACGCTGCCGAGGCTGGTCGGCCCCTCCTGATTCGCACTACCCAGAACTACCTCCGCCCCGACGCGCTTTCCATTCCCGCTGTTCCACTCCCGCTTCCCACTCCCGCCTCCTATTCCCGGCCTTCCACCCATGAGCGTGATCGCACTCCCCAAAGGCACCGCCGGCTTGCGCGACCTCGGTCGCCTGCAGGACATCCCGGCGGTGCGCCAGCTGGGCCTGCTCGCGCTGGTCGCGGCGACCATCGCGCTCGGGCTGTGGCTGTTCTTCTGGACCCAGAAGCCCGATTTCGTGCCGGTCCATGCCGGCCTCGACGCCAAGGCCACCGGCGAGGCGTCCGAACTGCTGCGCAGCGCGCAGATCCCGTTCCGCATCGACCCGTCCAGCGGCGCGCTGGCGGTGCCGACCGACCAGATCGGCGCGGCGCGGATGGCGCTGGCCGGTGCCGGGCTGACCGGCGCCGCCCCGGCCGGCTTCGAATCGATGCAGGGCGACCAGGGCTTCGGCACCAGCCAGTTCGTCGAGAACGCGCGCTACCAGCACGCGCTGGAGATCGAGCTGGCCCGCACCATCGCCAACCTGCGCCCGGTGCGCGAGGCGCGCGTGCACCTGGCGTTGCCCAAGCCCAGCGCGTTCACCCGCCAGAACGAGCCGGCCAGCGCCTCGGTGGTGCTGCAGCTGCAAAGCGGCAGCGCGCTGGAGCCCGGCCAGGTCGACGCGATCGTGCACCTGGTCGCGTCCAGCATCCCCGGCCTGCCTTCAGAGCGGGTGACCGTGGTCGACCAGTTCGGCCGCATGCTCTCCAACGCCGACCCGAACAGCGACGACGCGATCGGCGCCAAGCAGTTCGACCAGCAGCGCCGCCAGGAGTCGGTGTACGTGCAGCGCATCCAGGAGCTGCTGGAACCGATGACCGGCCCCGGCCGGGTCAGCGCCCAGGTCAGCGTCGACATGGACTTCGCCCAGACCGAGGAGGCGCGCGAGCGCTACGGCCCGCAATCGGCGGTGGTGCGCAGCGAGCAGATTTCCGAATCCGGCAACCTCGGGGCCGGCGGCGCTGCGGCGCAGGGCGTGCCGGGCAGCGCCAGCAACACCCCGACCGCGGCCAATACCGCCGCCCCAGCGCCGGCCGCGGCCGCGGCACCCTCGGTGTCCGGCCCGGGCGCGCGCACCGCGGTGCGCAACTACGAGCTCGACCGCACCCTGACCCACACCCGCCAGGCGCCCGGCCGCATCCGCCGGGTCACCGCCGCGGTGCTGGTCGACAACGTGCAGCCCGGCGCCAGCGACACCAGCAAGGCACCGCCCGCGCGTGCGCTCAACGCCGCCGAACTGCAGCGCATCGAGACCCTGGTGCAGCAGGCGATCGGCTTCGACGCCCAGCGCGGCGACGTGGTCTCGGTGGTCAACGCCCCGTTCGCCCGCGGCGCCCTGGACACCTCCGAGGACGGGGGTCCGCCGATTTGGCAGGACCCGAAAGCCCGCGACCTGCTGCGCACGCTGCTCGGCGGGCTGGCGGTGCTGCTGGTGATCTGGTTCGTGCTGCGGCCGGCGTTCCGCCAGTTGCTGGCGCCGCGCGTGCCGCAGGTGGTCAACAACACCACCAACGTGCAGATGATCGACGAGGACGTGCAGGTGACCCTCAACGCGCAGACCCGTGGCGCGCCCGCGCTGGCCGCGGGCCAGGCGTCGAACGCGGCGGCGCTGATGAATTTCGACGACAAGCTGCAGGTCGCGCGCCACGCGGTCAGCAGCGACCCCAAGCGCGTCGCGCAAGTGGTGCGCGACTGGGTGGCCGTCGATGGCTGAGTCGATGGAGATGAGCGGCGTGCAGCGCGCGGCGGTGGTGCTGCTGTCGCTGGGCGAGCAGCAGGCCGCCGAGGTGCTCAAGCACATGAGCGCCAAGGAAGTGCAGAAGCTCGGCCTGGCGATGACCTCGGTCGGCGGCATCTCGCGCGATGCCGTGTCGCGGGTGTTCGATGACTTCGTCGAGGTGCTGGCCCAGCCCAGCGGCCTGGGTTCCGGCGCCGACGACTACGTGCGCGCGGTGCTGGTGCAGGCGCTGGGCGAGGACCGCGCCAGCGGCCTGATCGACCGCATCCTGATGGGCCGCAACACCTCCGGGCTGGACTCGCTGAAGTGGATGGAGCCGCGCGCGATCGCCGAACTGGTGCGCAACGAGCACCCGCAGATCATCGCGATCGTGATGGCGCACCTGGACAGCGACCACGCCGCCGAAGTGCTCAAGTGCCTGGCCGACCGCGTGCGCGTCGACGTGCTGCTGCGGCTGGCGACGCTCGACGGCATCCCGCCGCACGCGCTCAACGAACTCAACGACGTGATGGCGCGCCAGTTCGCCGGCAGCCAGAACATCAAGTCGTCCTCGGTCGGCGGCGTCAAGGTCGCGGCCAACATCCTCAACTTCATGGACTCCGGACAGGACGAGACGCTGCTGGCCGCGATCGCCGAGGTCGACGACGCCCTGGGCAACTCGATCCGCGACCTGATGTTCGTGTTCGACAACCTCGCCGACCTCGACGACCGCGCGATGCAGGCGGTGCTGCGCGACGTCGCCAGCGACCGCCTCGGGCTGGCCCTGCGCGGCGCCGACGCCCGGGTCAAGGACAAGATCACCGGCAACATGTCGCAGCGCGCGGCCGAGATCCTGCTAGAGGACATGGAAGCGCGCGGCCCGGTGCGGCTGGCGGAAGTAGAAGCGGCGCAGAAGGAGATCCTCGCGCACGTGCGCAAGATGGCCGACAGCGGCGAGATCACGCTCGCGGCGAAGGCCGAGGCGTTCGTATGAGCGCCCAAGCCTGGAGCGAAGACGCGATCGGCGCCTTTGCGCCGGCCCCCGGCGCGGTGCGCTGGCACGCGCCGGGGCTGTCCCAGGCCGCCAACGCCGAACCCGCGCGCCCGGCCCCGCCAAGCGTGGAAGAACTGCAGGCGCTGGAGCAGGCCGCGCACGCCGAGGGCTACGCGCGCGGCCACGCCGAGGGCCTGGCCGCCGGGCAAGGCGAGGTGCGGCGCATGGTCGCGCAGATCGAGGGCGTGCTCGACGGCTTTACCCGGCCGCTGGCGCGGCTCGACGGCGAAGTCACCGACGCCCTGGCCGACCTGGCCGTGCGCATCGCCGGCGCCCTGCTCGGCCGCGCTTACGCCGCCGATCCCACCTTGCTCGCCGACCTGGTGCGCGAGGCGCTGGATGCGGTCGGCAGCGGCAGCCGGGAAATGGAACTGCGCCTGCACCCGGACGATTTCGGCGTGCTGGCGCCGCACCTGGCCGGCCTCGACGGCGTGCGCCTGGTGATCGACGCCGCGCTCGGCCGCGGCGAGCTGCGCCTGCACAGCGAGAGCGTGCGCATCGACGGCACCATCGCCGCGCGCTTGCAGGCGGTGCTGCAGGCGACCCTGGACTCGAGCGGGGGAGCGGCGTGAATCCGCGCACCGCGCCTGCAACGCAAGTGTTTGCGGAACGGCAGCCATGAGCACCGTCGCCGCCGCCCACTGGCAGGAAGCGCGCAACCTGCGCCTGGCCGCACGCCTGCACGCGGCCCGGCCGAACCCACCATCGCTAGGCTTGGCCCGCGAAGGCGTGCTGCGGCGCGCGGTCGGCCTGACCCTGGAGGCCTCCGGCTGCAGCGCGCCGATGGGCTCGCGCTGCCGGGTCGAGACCGCCGGCGGGCATTGGGTCGACGCCGAGGTGGTCGGCTTCGCCGGCGACCGCACCTACCTGATGCCGACCGCCGACCTGCAGGGCCTGCTCCCCAACGCGCGCGTGGTGCCGACCCGCCGCCGCGGCGAAGTCGCGGTCGGCGAAGGCCTGCTCGGGCGCGTGATCGATTCCGACGGCGCGGCACTGGATGGCCGCGGCCCGATCCGCGCCGAACATTTCGTCGGCCTGGCCGGCGTCGCGATAAACCCGCTGACGCGCGAGCCGATCACCCGCTCGCTCGATGTCGGCGTGCGCGCGATCAACGCGTTGCTGCCGATCGGGCGCGGCCAGCGCATCGGCCTGTTCGCCGGTTCCGGTGTCGGCAAGTCGACATTGCTCGGGATGATGACCCGCTACACCGCCGCCGACGTCATTGTCGTCGGCCTGATCGGCGAACGTGGCCGCGAGGTGCGCGACTTCGTCGAGAGCACGCTGGGCGAGGAAGGCCTGCGCCGCTCGGTGGTGGTTGCCACCCCGGCCGACCGGCCGCCGCTGGCACGCCTGCACGGCGCGCTGCGGGCGACCGCGATCGCCGAGTACTACCGCGACCAGGGCCTGCACGTGCTGCTGCTGATGGATTCGCTGACCCGCTTCGCACATGCCCAGCGCGAGATCGGCCTGTCGGTCGGCGAACCGCCGACCACTCGCGGCTACCCTCCCTCGGTGTTCGCCAAGCTGCCGCAGCTGGTCGAGCGCGCCGGCAACGGCGCCGACGGCCGCGGCTCGATCACCGCGTTCTACACCGTGCTCACCGAAGGCGACGACCAGCAGGAACCCATCGCCGACGCCGCGCGCGCGATCCTCGACGGCCACATCGTGCTGACCCGCCGCATCGCCGACGCCGGCCAGTACCCGGCGATCGACGTCGAGGTCTCGGTCAGCCGCGTCATGCAGGACATCACCGATGCGCCGTGGCGCGAGCGCATCCGCAAGCTCAAGCGGCTGATGTCGGCGTACACCGCGCAACGCGACCTGATTGCGATCGGCGCCTACCAGCGCGGCAGCGATCCGGCGGTCGACGAGGCGATGGCGCGCTGGCCGGCGATCCAGGCCTTCCTCGGCCAGGACGTCGCCGAAGGCGCCAACGTCGAGGCCAGCCGCGCCGCGCTCGCGCGCCTGCTCGACGACACCGACGAACCCGCCCACCTGCCGATGTCCGTGGAGATCTGAACCCATGCGTTCGCAACGTCTCGACCCCCTGCTCAAGGTGGTGCAGCAGCGCCAGGACGCGGCCGCGCGCGAAGTCGCCGAGCGCGAGCGCGTGCTCGCCGAGCAGCAGGAGCGGCTGGAGGCACTGCGCCGCTACGCCGAGGAGTACGCGGCGGCGCCGTCCAGCGCCACCGTGTCCCCGGCGCTGCTGGTCAACCGCCTGGCGTTCCGCGAACGGCTCAACGCCGCGGTGGTGCAGCAGGCCGGCATCGTCGACCACAACCGCCAGCTCAGCGATGTCGAGCGCACCCGCCTGCTGCTCGCCAGCCGCGAGACCAAGGTGCTCGAGCAGCTGGCCGACAGCTACCGCGCCCAGGAATCCAGGGTCGCCGAACAGCGCGTGCAGCGCGAGCTCGACGACCTCGGCGGCCGCCGTGCGCGCGCCGCGGCGGTGGCCGCCGACGACGCGGAGCCGCACGCGTGATCGGCGCGGCGAGTGCATCGATCGCGGCACCGCCCGCCGCGCCCTCGATGGGGTCGGTCAACGGCCGCAGCCCGAAATCCGGCGCCGGCGAGGGCCATGACGCCTCGACCCGCATGGCCCGCCATCCGACGGAGCGGGCGTCGCTGGCGGCCGAGGGTCCGACCGCCGACGCCGCGCCGGCAAATGCCGAATCACCCGCTGAAGTCGCACAGGACCGGTCGGCGCGCGAACCCGCGGCCGCCAGCGACTTCGCCTCGTTGCTGGCCGCCAGCGCGAGCGCCGAGGCACCCGCCGCACCCGCGCTCGCAGCCACCCCGAGCGCGATCGCAACGCCGGCCGACACGAACGCAGCCGACACCTCTGCGACCCCCGCCCTGCCCGACCAGTTGCTCGCACTGCTGTCCGGCAGCTGGGTGCAGCCGGTAGCGGCCGATGGCGTTGCCCCGCCAGCGACCGGCGCAGGCGCCCCTGCGACGCCGATGACCGCCGCACCGGGCGCCGCGCCCGCGGGCCTGCCGCTGCCGAACCCCGGCGCCGACGGCGCGACGGCGAAGGCGAGCGGCGCGAGCTTCGCGGCCCTGGCCGAACTGGCCGCCGCCGCACTGACACCCGAATCCGCCGGCGGCGCAGCCGCGAGCGCCGCGGTAGACGGCTTGTCGGCGTACGACGGCAGCAGCTTGACCGCCGCGACGCCCCTGGCCGCAGCGGCCCCGCTGCGGGCCGCAATGCCGACCACGCCGCTGGCGCTGCCCGCCAACCCGGACGCCGGTTTCGACGACGGCTTCGGCGCGCGCATCGCCTGGATGGCCGAGCAACGCCTCGGCCACGCCGAGATCCGCCTCAATCCCGAGCACGTCGGCCCGATCGAGGTGCGCGTGCAGCTCGACGGCAGCCGGGTCAGCGCCGAATTCCACAGCGCCCACGCCGAAGTCCGCCAGGCGATCGAAGCCAGCCTGCCGCGCCTGCGCGAGCTGCTCGGCCAGCACGGCCTGCAGCTGGGGCAGGCCGATGTCGGCCAGCGCCAGCCGGGCCAGGCGCACTCGGCGCGGGCGAGCGCGGGCGGCCACGCCGCGGCCACCGATGACGCGCATGCGCCGACCACTGCCCCTGCGCGCATGCATAGCCGCGGCCTGCTCGACGAGTACGCCTGACCGAAGCGACCTGCGCGCGCAACCGCGTGCACTGAACACCGCCGGCGCCAAAGCATCGACACCGGCGCATTCAGTCTTCCGTCAAAACCCCGACGAACCGCCGCCGCCACTCCGGCACGCCGCTTGCACTGACCCGGCATCGCCCCACCGGATGCCCGTTCGTGCCAGCAGCCCCCGCCCCTGAAGCGACTGTCCAGACTCCCGCCAAGCCGCCCGCCAAGCGCGGCAGCAGGAAGCCCTTGTGGATCGTGATCGCCGTCCTCGTGCTCGGCGCGGGCGGCGGCGGTGGCTGGTGGTGGTGGCAAGCGCGCCACGCCGAACAGCAGGCCACCGCCAAGGCGCAGGCCAAGGCGCGTGCGCCGGCGCAGTACTACGCGCTGGAGCCGGCGTTCGTGGTCAACCTGGCCGACGAGGACGCGGTGCGCTACCTGCAGGCCGACGTGCAGCTGATGACCCGCGATGCCGACACCCGCGGCGCGCTGGAACTGCACGCGCCGGCGCTGCGCAACCGCCTGCTGCTGCTGTTCGGCCAGCAATCGGCGGCGCGGCTGGCGCAGCGCAGCGGCAAGGAACGCCTGCAGGCCGCCGCACTCGGCGAGGTGCGCCAGGTGCTCAAGGGCGAAGGCATGCCAGACAAGGTCGAGGCGGTGATCTTCACCAGCCTGGTGACCCAGTGATGAGCGCCGACCTGCTCTCCCAGGACGAGATCGACGCGCTGCTGCACGGCGTCGACAGCGGCGCGGTCGAGACCGAACCACCGCCCGCGCCCGGCGAGGCGCGCAGCTACGACTTCGCTAGCCAGGACCGGATCGTCCGCGGCAAGATGCCGACCCTGGAGATGATCAACGAGCGCTTCGCGCGCACCTGGCGCATCGGCCTGTTCAACCTGCTGCGGCGCTCGGCCGACCTGTCGGTGCGCGGCATCGACCTGGTCCGCTTCGGCGAGTACATGCACTCGCTGCAGGTGCCGACCAACCTCAACCTGGTGAAGATGAAGCCGCTGCGCGGCACCGCGATCATCACCTTCGAGCCGCGGCTGGTGTTCACCGTGGTCGACAACTTCTTCGGCGGTGCCGGCAAGTACCCGGCCAAGATCGAGGGCCGCGAGTTCACCCCGACCGAGATGCGGGTGATCCAGCTGCTGTTGAAGCAGACCTTCACCGACCTGACCGACGCCTGGGCGCCGGTGATGCCCGTCGAGTTCGAGTACCTCAATTCCGAGGTCAACCCGCACTTCGCCAACATCGTCAGCCCGCGCGACTACGTCGTGGTGAGCCGCTTCAACGTCGAGCTCGAAGGCGGCGGCGGCGAGCTGCACGTGGCCATTCCGTACGCGATGCTCGAGCCGATCCGCGAACAGCTCGACGCCGGCATGCAGAGCGACCGCATCGAGCGCGACGAGGGCTGGACCCGCGCGATGCGCGCGCAGCTGCAGGACGCCGAAGTGGAACTGAGTTCGGCGATCGCCAAGCGCCAGATCAGCCTGCGCGAGCTGTCGCGGCTGCGCGTCGGCGACATCATCCCGATCGACCTGAGCCCGACCGTGCAGCTGCAGGTCGAGCAGATGCCGTTGTTCGCCGGCGAGTTCGGCATCCACAACGGCCGCAACGCGATCAAGGTCACGCAGGTGCATGCCGCGCGGACCCTTCCTTCCCTCGAATCCCTGACGGCGACGCCATGAACACCTCCGACACTGCCGCGGCGCGCGCCGCGTTCGATCCGCTCACCGCCGAGGCCGGCCTCGGCACCGGCACCGACCTCAACCTGGACGTGATCCTCGACGTGCCGGTGTCGCTGTCGCTGGAAGTCGGGCGCACCCGCATCCCCATTCGCAATTTGTTGCAGCTCAACCAGGGCTCGGTGGTCGAGCTCGAGCGCGGCGCCGGCGAACCGCTGGACGTCTACGTCAACGGCACGTTGATCGCGCAGGGCGAGGTGGTGGTGGTCAACGACCGCTTCGGCGTGCGCCTGACCGACGTGGTCAGCCCGGCCGAGCGGATCAAGAGGCTGCGATGAGCCAGATCGCGTCACGCGTGGCGGTACTGGCCGCGCCGTTGTCCGAGGCCGCCCCGGCGGCCGCCTCCGCGTCGCCGTCGTCCGCGTCTCCGTCGTCGGTGGCGCCGAGCGCGCTCGGCATCGCGAGCACACAGGCCGCGGCGGCGGCCGAGCCCGCGGTGCAGGACGCCGCGCCGGACGTGCCCCGCGGCAGCAACCCTGCGCCGCGCGCCAGCGAGGCCTCCACCTCCACCTCCGCGCACACCGCGAACGCGACAGCCGCAGGCGGCGGTAGCGCCACTGCCAGCACCGCACCGTCGACCGTCGTGTCGGAGTCCACCAGCGCCGCCGAAGCCTTTGCGCAACCGGCGACCGCGACTGCCGCGCACGCGCTGGCCGCGCAGGCCACGGCCGCACCCACCAGCACTACCCAGCTCGTCCGCCCGACCCCCGCGCCGTCCTCGCCGGCCAACGCCGGCAGCATCGGTGGCGCGGTGTTCGCGCTGGTGCTGGTGATCGGCCTGATCCTGCTGCTGGCGTGGCTGGCCAAGCGCATGCCCGGCTTCGGCGGCGCCGCCGCCAACCCGGCGCTGCGCGTGGTCGGATCGCTCTCGCTGGGCCCGCGCGAGCGCGTGGTCGTGGTCGCGGTCGGCGACACCCAGTTGCTGCTCGGCGTCGGCGCCGGCGGCACCCGCACCCTGCACACCCTCAGCGAGCCGCTGCCGGTCGCCGCGCCGACCGCGTCGCCGGCATTCGCGCAGCTGCTCGCGCAACACTTCGGAAAGAAAGCATGAGCCGCCCCACCCCCATCAGTCTGCGACGCTGGCTGGCGCGCACGATCGGCAGCGCGCTGCTCGTCGCCGCGCTCAGCGTCGCCACCACGGCCGTCTCGGCGCAGACCCGCGCGCCGGCCCCGGTGGCCACGGCGCCCGCGCCAGCGGCGCCGGCACCGGCCGCCGCGGCGACGCCGTCGCAGCCGCTGCCGTCGGTCAACGTCGGCAAGATCGGCGGCGAGCCGGTGAGCATGCCGCTGCAGGTGCTGGCGCTGATGACCGGCATCACCCTGCTGCCGGCCGCGCTGCTCGGGCTGACCGCGTTCACCCGGATCATCATCGTGCTGGGCCTGCTGCGGCAGGCCCTCGGCACTGGGCAGACGCCGGGCAACCAGGTGCTGCTGGCGCTGGCGCTGTTCCTGACCTCGATGGTGATGATGCCGGTGTTCGACCAGGCCTGGGCCAATGGCATCGCGCCGTACCTGGACAACACCCTCGACTTCAAGGGCGCGTGGGCGGCGGCGTCGGACCCGTTCCGCGGTTTCATGCTCGCCCAGGTGCGCCAGACCGACCTGATGACGTTCGCCGGCTTGTCGCACACTGGCCCGTACGCGACCCCGCAGGACGTGCCGTTCGGGGTGCTGGCCGCGTCGTTCCTGACCAGCGAACTCAAGACCGCGTTCGAGATCGCGTTCCTGATCTACATCCCGTTCGTGATCATCGACCTGGTGGTCGCCAGCGTGCTGATGTCGATGGGCATGATGATGCTGTCGCCGATGCTGATCTCGGCGCCGTTCAAGATCCTGCTGTTCGTGCTGGTCGACGGCTGGGTGCTGGTGGTCGGTTCGCTCGCGGCCAGCTTCAACCCGGTCTGAGGCGACGACGATGAGCCCGGAAGTCGCCCTGAGCGAGATCGCCCGCGGCCTGCAGATGGCGCTGGTGCTCGGCGCCCCGCCGCTGATCGCGGTGCTGGTGGTCGGCGTGGTGGTCGGCATCCTGCAGGCCGCCACCCAGATCAACGAACCGACCATCGCGTTCGTGGTCAAGGCGGTCACGTTGATCGCGACCCTGGCGCTGACCGGGCACTTCCTACTCGGGCGGCTGGTGGCGTTCACGACGGACCTGTTTCATCGCATCCCGCATTTGATCGGGTAGGCCGCCGCAGTGTTTGTGCGCCCGGACGTTTTGAGCTCGTCATTCCCGCGAAGGCGGGCTCGCGCTTCACTTCGGCGGAGCCGAACATCCAGGGACGTGGCCTTTCGCTCTCGAGTCCGAAACAAGCAACGTCCATGGATTCCCGCCTTCGCGGGAATGACGGGCAAGAGCTGCAGACACGCGCCCTGATGGACACCGTCACCCTCACCACCGCCGCCGGCGTCGACCTGTTCGGCCTGCTCGCCACCGTGCTGTGGCACGCGCTGCGCATCGGCGCGGCGTTGCAGGTGCTGCCGGTGCTCGGCGGGCGCGGCATGCCGGCGCGGGCGCGCCTGTTCCTCACGCTCGCGCTGGCCGGGGCGATCTCGACCGTGCTGCCGGCGCCGCCGCCGATGGCGGTCGACGCGGCGACCGTGCTCGGCGTGGTCCGCGAGTTCGCGGTCGGGGTGGCGATCGGGCTGATGCTGCGGCTCGCGTTCGAGGCCGGGCAGCTCGCCGGTGAACTGGTCTCGCAGGGCATGGGCCTGTCGTTCGCGACCATGGCCGACCCGCTCAGCGGCGCGTCCTCGCCGGTGCTGTCGCAGTGGTTCTACCTGGTGTTCTCGCTGCTGTTCTTCACCCTCGACGGGCACCTGGCGCTGGTCGGCCTGCTCGCCGACAGCTACGCCAGCCTGCCGATCGGCGCCGCGCTGCCGGACCCGCACGCGTTCCTCGCCGCGGTGCCGGCGTTCTTCGCCGCGTGCCTGCGCGCCGGCGTGCTGCTGGCGCTGCCGGTGATGATGGCGCTGCTCGCGGTCAACATCGCGTTCGGGGTGCTGTCGCGCGCGGCCGCGCAGCTCAACCCGATGGCGATCGGCCTGCCGGTGTCGCTGCTGGTCGGCCTGCTGCTGCTGAGCCTGCTGGCCCGCGAATTGCAGGCGCCGGTGCAGCACCTGTTCGACGACGCGTTTGCCGCCGCCCGCGGCCTGACCGGTTGAGCGGGGGCTTCAAAGGCCCCGGCGATGAGCGAAACCCAGAACGAAGACCGCACCGAGCAACCGACCGAAAAACGCCTGCGCGAGGCCCGCGAGAAGGGCAACGTGCCGCGCTCGCGCGAGCTGGCGAATGTCGCCGTGCTCGGCTGCGCGGTGCTCGCGCTCAAGGCCACCGGCGGTGAGGTCGGCAGCGCCGCGCGCGACTGGATGCGCGGCGCGCTGACCATCGACCCGGCGCTGCTCGACGCGCCCGACCAGTTGCTGCCGCATGCCGCGCGCCTGCTCGGCGGGCTGCTGCTGCCGGTGGTGCCACTGCTGCTGGCTGCGCTGGCCGCGTGCGTGATCGCGCCGATGGTGATGGGCGGCTTGCGGTTTGCCGGCCAGTCGCTGCAGCCGGACTTCGGCCGGCTCAGCCCGATGAAGGGGCTGGCGCGCCTGTACGGCAAGGAGAGCCTGGCCGAGCTGCTGCGCTCGCTGCTGCGCGTGCTGCTGATCGGTGGCGTCGGCGCGTGGGTGGTGCACCGCGCGTTCTCGACCCTGCTGGCGATGCCGCAGGCCTCGCTGGAAGCCGCCGCCGGCGCCGGCGTCGACATGGCGCTGACCGCGCTGCTGGCGATGGTCGGCGCGCTCGGTCTGCTCGCCGCGATCGACGTGCCGTGGCAGCACTTCCAGCACCGCAGCAAGCTGAAGATGACCAAGCAGGAGATCCGCGACGAGGCCAAGGAGGCCGAAGGCAACCCCGAGATCAAGGCGCGCGTGCGCCAGGTGGCGCGCGAGATGTCGCGACGCCGGATGATGGACGCGGTGCCCACCGCCGACGTGGTGGTGATGAACCCGACCCACTACGCGGTCGCCCTCAAGTACGAGGCCGGCGGCATGCGCGCGCCGAAGGTGGTCGCCAAGGGCGTCGACGAAATGGCGCTGGCGATCCGTGCCCTGGCCCAGAAAAACCGGGTCGCCGTGGTCGAGGCCCCGCCGCTGGCACGCGCCTTGTACAGGCAGTCGCAGGTCGACCAGGAAATCCCCGTGAAACTCTACGCCGCCGTCGCGCAGGTGCTGTCCTACGTCTACCAGCTCAAGGCCTGGGTGCCCGGGCGCGGGCCGATGCCGGCGTTGGCCGGGGTTGACGTCGGCGCCGACGGTGCGCCCGATCCTGACACCGTCAACGGTCCGGCGCTGTGAGTACCCCCAACCCGATCACCGCCGGCGGAGTCTTGACGGGCATGCGCAACGGCGCCGCGGCGCCGTTGGTGGTGATCGCGATGCTGGCGATGGTGATCGTGCCGCTGGCGCCGATCGTGCTGGACGCGCTGTTCACGATCAACATCGCGCTGTCGCTGGTGGTGATGCTGGCGGTGGTCTACGTCAAGCGCCCGCTGGAGTTCTCGATCTTCCCCAGCGTGCTGCTGATGGTCACCCTGCTGCGGCTGGGCCTGAACGTCGCCTCCACCCGCGTGGTGCTGCTGCACGGCCACGAGGGCGAGGCCGCGGCCGGCCACGTGATCGAGTCGTTCGGCCAGTTCGTGATCGGCGGCAGCTACGCGGTCGGCCTGATCGTGTTCACGATCCTGACGATCGTCAACTTCGTGGTCGTGACCAAGGGCGCCGGGCGCATCTCCGAGGTCTCGGCGCGCTTCATCCTCGACGCCCTGCCCGGCAAGCAGATGGCGATCGACGCCGACCTCAACGCCGGCCTGCTGACCCGCGAGGACGCCAAGGCGCGCCGCCAGGAAGTGCGCGAGGAAGCCGACTTCTACGGCTCGATGGACGGCGCCAGCAAGTTCGTGCGCGGCGACGCGATCGCCGGCATCCTGATCCTGGTGATCAACCTGGTCGGCGGCGTGCTGATCGGCATGCTCAGCCACGACATGGCGTTCGGCGACGCGGCCAAGACCTACACCATGCTCGCGATCGGCGACGGCCTGGTCGCGCAGCTGCCGGCGCTGCTGGTCGCGGTCGCGACCGCGATGCTGGTCACGCGCTCGACCGGCGAGCAGGAAATGGGCGCGGCGGTGTCCACCCAGATGTTCGGCCAGCAGCGCGCGCTGACCGTGGCCGCGCTGCTGATGGGCCTGATCGGCGTGGTCCCGGGCATGCCCAACATCCCGTTCCTGATCCTCGCCGGCATCCTCGGCTTCGCGGCGTGGAAACTGCGCCAGCGCGCCGAACTGGCCGCGCAGAACCCCGAGCCGGTGGCGGCCGCCAACGCCGCGCCCTCGCCGCACGCCGAGCTGAGCTGGGACGAGATCCGCCCGGTCGAGCCGCTCGCGCTGGAGGTCGGCTACAAGCTGATCGCGCTGGTCGACAAGGCCCAGGGCGGCGAGCTGCTGGCGCGGCTGAAAGGCGTGCGCCGCAAGCTGACCCAGGACGTCGGTTTTTTGATTCCCGCCGTGCACGTGCGCGACAACCTCGAGCTCGCGCCCGGCCAGTACCGGGTGCTGGTGCACGGCGTGCCGATCGCCGGCGGCGAGCTGCACCCGGACCGCGAGCTCGCGCTCGACCCCGGCCGCGTGTTCGGCCCGCTCGACGGCATCCCCGGCAAGGATCCGGCGTTCGGCCTGGACGCGACCTGGATCGCGCCGGGCCAGCGCGCCCACGCCGAATCGCTGGGCTACACCGTGGTCGACGCCGCCACCGTGGTCGCCACCCACCTCTCGCACCTGGTGCGCGAGCGCGCCTCCGAGTTGCTCGGCCACGAGGAGGTGCAGCACCTGCTGACCGCGCTGGGCCGCAGCGCGCCGAAGCTCGTCGAGGATTTGACACCCAAGCTGCTGCCGCTGTCGGTGGTGGTCAAGGTGCTGCAGTCGCTGCTGGCCGAACGGGTGCCGGTGCGGCAGATGCGCCAGATCGTGGAGGCGCTGCTCGAGCACGGCGCCCACAGCCAGGACCCGGCAACCCTCACCGCCGCGGTGCGCACCGCGCTGGGCCGTTTCATCGTCCAGGAACTCAACGGCATGGCCGTCGAGCTGCCCGTCTACACCCTGGCGCCGGCGCTGGAACGGGTATTGCAGGACTCGGTCAGCGGTGGAGGCGCCGCGTTGGAACCCGGACTCGCCGAGCGTTTGCACCAGAACCTCAGCGAGTGCGTGACCCGCCAGGAAGGCCGCGGCGAACCCGCGGTGTTGCTGGTCCCGGGCGGGGTCCGCGCCGCGATCGCCCGGCTGGTACGGCACAGCGTTCCGCAGCTGTCGGTGCTGGCCTACGGCGAAGTCCCCGAGGACAAGCGGCTGCGGTTGGTGGGTGCGGTGGGTTAAGGCGGTGCGGTGTCGTTACCGCACATGAAACAAGCGTGGCGTCGGCGATCCGGCGCAGCAGGAGAAGCCAGTGCGAATCAAGCGTTTCATTGCCCCCGACATGCGCACCGCGTTGCGCATGGTCCGTGACGAACAGGGCCCCGATGCGGTGATCCTGTCCAACCGCGCGATCGACGGCGGCGGGATCGAAGTGGTCGCCGCCACCGACTACGACGAAGCCCTGGTGGCGCAGGCGCTGCGCGCCGCGGCCCCGGGACTGGAAACCGCGTTTGCGCCGAACGCCGCGAAGCCGCCGATGGCGATCGCCGCGCCGGCCATCGCGACCGCGGCCAGCCCGGCGCCGGCCGCAGCGGTCCCGGCCTTTGCCAGCTTGCTGCTGGAAGCCGCGCCGGAACCGACCCACTTCATTTCCACGCCGGCCACGCCGGTGCCCGCGGCCGCCAGCAGCGAGCCCCGCCCGCCGGCCGCGATCGCCCCGGTCGCGGCGGCCACCGATTCCCGGCCCGCGCCGAGCGCGACTGCCACTGCTACCGCGATGGCGGCCCCGGCGCGCGAGTCGCTGATGGCGCGTGCCCGCGCCGCGTTCAAGGGCCACGACGCCCGCGGCGGCGACGGCCCGACCCTGGCCGAACTGTCGGCCGGCGTGAGCGCCGTGCCGGCCGCGAGTTCCGCGACCACGCCGGCCGCGACCCGCTTCGAGGAAATGATGGCCGCGCTCAACGGGCCGACCACGGCTATCGGCGCGACTTCGACGACCGCGATCGTCGACGTCGCGCCGGCCGCGACCACGGCCGTCGAAACCACGACCGTCCAAGCCATCGCGCCGGCCCCGATCGCCGCGGTCGAGATCGCAGCGATCGCGACGAGCGCCAACCCGGTCACCGACACCGGACAGACGACGCCCGCCATCGCGATCGAACCGACCATCGCGACCGCCAGCACCGCGGCGACCGTTCCGAACGCCGATGACGGCGACAGCGACGCCGACTACCTGATCTCGCTCAGTTCCGGCGCGAGCCCGGCACCGGCGGCGACCGCCGACGCCTCGCGCGCGAGCGAGATGCCGACCACCCACGACGCGCTCGTCCCCGCCCCGACCCGCGCCCTGCGCGCCGTGGTCGCCGCCCCCAGCGCCACCCCCGACGCGAACATGCTCGCCATGCGCGACGAGCTGGCGAGCATGCGCCAGCTGATGGAAAAGCAGATGGAGCAGCTGTCGCTCGAGCGCCTGCGCGGGTCGCCGGGACGCGCGGCCGCCTACGACGCGCTGATCGGCTACGGCTGCGAGGAGACCCTGGCGCAATCGGTCGCGGCTAAGCTCGACCCGCGCCTGCCCGCGGCCGAGATCTTTGAGCCGATGTTCGCCGAGCTGGCGCGCACCCTCAGCGTCGCCCGCAGCGAACCGCTCGACGACGGCGGCGTGATCGCGCTGGTCGGCCCGACCGGTGCCGGCAAGACCACCACCGCGGCCAAGCTGGCCGCGCGCTTCGCCGCGCGCCACCGCGCCCGCGACGTCGCCCTGCTCACCACCGACGGCAAGCGCGCCGGCGCCCACGAACAACTGCACGCGCACGGCCGCCGCCTGGGCATCACCGTGTGCGCGGCCGCCGGCCCGGAGGGCCTGGCCGACGCGCTCGCGCAGCTCACCGACTACCCGCTGGTGCTGGTCGACACCACCGGCTACGCACCGCGCGACCGCGCGTTGTTCAGCCAGATCCTGTGGCTGCGCGCCGCGCGCAAGGTGCGCAGCCTGCTGGTGCTGCCGGCCAACGCCCACCCGCACGACCTGGGCGAAGTCATCCGCCGCTACCGCCCCGCCGCGCCGGAAGGCGTGGTCCTGACCAAGCTCGACGAAACCGGCCGCCTGGGCTCCGCGCTGTCGGTGACGGTCCGCCACGGCCTGACCCTGGCCTACACCACCCACGGCCAGGAAACCTCCGACCTCGACACCGCCGACGCCACCCACCTGGCACGGACACTGGAGAAACTGCGCCGTGCTGCCGATAACCCCCTCGCCACCGAGGATCGCCATGCAGTCGCCTGATTTCAACGCGCCCCACCGCACCGCATCGGGCGTCACCCCGCAGGCCGTGCCCCACGTCCGCTCGGCCGCCGACGGCGCTGCCGCCCCCCGCGTGATCGCGGTGGCCAGCGGCAAGGGCGGCGTCGGCAAGACATCGGTCTCGGTCAACCTCGCCACCGCCCTGGTCAACGCCGGCCAGCGCACCCTGCTGCTCGACACCGACCTGGGCCTGGCCAACGTCGACGTGATGCTCGGTCTGTCGCCGCGCTTCACCTTGGCCGACGTGTTCGCCGGCCGCTGCGAACTGCGCGACACCCTGCTTGCCGGTCCCAACGGGCTGATGGTGGTGCCGGCCGCGTCCGGCAAGCGCCACATGACCGAACTCACCCCGCAGCAGCACGTCGGCCTGGTGCACGCGTTCAGCGAGCTCGACCTGCCGATCGACACCATGGTGGTCGACAACGCCGCCGGCATTGCCGATGGCGTGCTGACCTTCTGCCAGGCCGCCCAGGACGTGATCGTGGTGGTCTGCGACGAGCCGGCCTCGGTCACCGACGCCTACGCCCTGATCAAGGTGCTCAGCCGCGAGCGCGGCGTCAGCCGCGTGCAGGTGCTCGCCAACCAGGTGCAGCACGCGGTCGAGGGCCGCCAGCTGTTCGAGAAGCTCGAACGCGTCAGCGCGCGCTTCCTCGACGTCACCCTCAATTACCTCGGCGCGATCCCGCGCGACGAGTGGCTGCGGCGCGCGATCCAGCGCCAGGAAGCCGTCGTCGACGCATTCCCGTCGTGCCCGTCGGCGATCGCGTTCCGCGACATCGCGCGCCGCTCGCGGCAGTGGCAGTCGCCGGCCGGTCCGCGCGGCCACGTCGAGTTCTTCATCGAACGCCTGATCGCGCAGGCACCGGCGCCGGCCGCGGCGCGGAGCGCGGCCGCATGAACGCCGTCGCCACCGCCCACTACCGCGCCACCCAGCGCGACGCGCAAACCAACAACGCTGCCGACATCGTCGAGCGCCACGGCGAACTGGTGCGGCGCATCGCCCACCACCTCGCCGCGCGCCTGCCGGCCAGCGTCGAGATCGACGACCTGATCCAGGCCGGCATGCTCGGCCTGATCGACGCGTCGCGGAACTTCCAGGCCGATCAGGGTGCGGCGTTCGAGACCTATGCCTCGATCCGCATCCGCGGCGCGATGATCGACGAGATCCGCCGCGGCGACTGGGTACCGCGCTCGGTGCACCGCCGCTACCGCGACCTGGTCGCCGCCACCCGCGACATCGAACAACGCACCGGCCGCGCCGCCACCGCGCAGCAGGTCGCCGGCGCGCTCGGCATCGGCCTGGACGAGTACCACCAGATGGTCGAGAACGCCGCGCGCGGCCAGCTGGTAAGCCTCGACGCGCACATGGACGAGCACGACGGCGAGCCGCGCCTGGCCGTCGCCGGCACCGCCACGCCCGCGCGCGCGTTCGCGAACAACGCGTTCCGCGAGGCGCTCGGGGCCGCCATCGGCGACCTGCCCGAACGCGAGCAGCTGGTGCTGTCGCTGTACTACGAGCAGGAACTGAACCTGCGCGAGATCGGTGCGGTGCTGTCGGTCAGCGAGTCGCGTGTGTGCCAGATCCATGGCCAGGCGGTGGTGCGGCTGCGCGCCCGCCTCGGCGACTGGCGCGGCGAGCAGGACGCGGACGACGACTGATTTCGACTCCCTCTCCCGCTCGCCACCCAGGGTGACTTCCTTCGGGGCGCGGGAGAGGGCTGGGGTAAGGGCACGCGAACCCAGCTTGCAACGACTACCTGGTTGCGCGCGCCCTCATCCGCCCTGCGGGCACCTTCTCCCGCCAGCGGGAGAAGGGAGAAGCAACGCAACGCATGCCACCACAAACACCATCGCAACCGACACGAGACCCGCATGGAAAAGAACATCCGCATCCTGATCGTCGACGACTTCTCGACCATGCGCCGCATCGTCAAGAACCTGCTCAACGACCTGGGCTTCTTCAACACCGCCGAGGCCGACGACGGCAACAGCGCGCTGGTCGAGTTGCGCAAGGGTCCGTTCGACCTGGTGATCACCGACTGGAACATGCCCGGCATGCCCGGCATCGACCTGCTCAAGGCGATCCGCGCCGACGCGGCGCTGTCGAAGATCCCGGTGCTGCTGGTCACCGCCGAGGCCAAGCGCGAGCAGATCATCGAAGCGGCGCAGGCCGGCGTGAACGGTTACGTGATCAAGCCGTTCACCGCCGCCACCCTCAGCGACAAGCTCGGCAAGGTGTTCGAGCGCCTCGGGGCTGCAGCGTGAATGCGGTCGCGGCTGTGCACAGCCGGCAAGCGGTGGTCGACACCCTGCACGCCGCGCTCGACGCGCTGGAGGCCGACGACCACGCCGCCTGGCGCGCCAACGTCGACGAGCTGATCCAGTGGCGCACCCAGCCGCTGGTGCAGGGCCTGGCCAAGCTCGCGCGCGAACTCGAGCAGGCGCTCGGCGACGCCAGCGGCGCCGCGCCCAGCGGCGGCTCGCTGCCCGAGGCGTGCGCGCGGCTGGAGCACGTGGTGCGCGTCACCGAAGACGCCAGCCACCACACCCTCGACCTGATCCAGGAATGCAGCGTGCTGCTGGGCACCCTGCCCGACGCCGCCGCCGAGGAGCAGGCCGCGACCGTGGCCGCGATCCGCGGCCGGCTGTCGGAGATGACCGCCGCGCAGGGCTACCAGGACCTCACCGGGCAGATCATCCGGCGCGTGGTCGAACTGGTGCGCGTGGTCCACGTCGGCCTCGGCGACATGGTCGGCGACGACGCCAACAGCACCCACGCGCGCGCGCGGCCGCTGCAGCTGTCCGGCCACGGCCACGGCCCGTCGCTGGCCGGCATCGACCCGCCCGCGGCGACCCAGGACGACGCCAACCAGCTGCTGTCCTCACTGGGGCTGTAGACCCGCATGTCCGCCATCGCCACCGACATCGCCGCGGACTTCCTGGTCGAGGCGCGTGAGATCCTCGACCAGCTCGGCGAGCAGATGGTCGTGCTCGAGCACGCGCCGGCCGACCGCGAATGCCTCAACGCGGTGTTCCGCGGCTTCCACACCATCAAGGGCGGCGCCGGGTTCCTCGACTTCGGCCCGATGGTGGCGATCTGCCACGCCGTGGAAGACCGTTTCGACGCCGCGCGCACCGGCGCCGCGCCGCTGGACGCGCAGGCCTTCGACGGCGCCCAGCAATCGCTGGACCTGCTGGTCGACATGCTGCGCTGCGTGTCGGCCGGGATCACCCCGGAACCGGCCCCGCCCGAGCTGCTGGCCGCGCTGCGCACCGGCACCGCGAACGCGCCGCCGGCCGCGGCGAACGACGCGCTCGCCGCGTTCGCCAGCGGCGGCGACAGCATCGACGACCTCGATTTCGAGGCGCTGCTGGACAGCCTGCACGGCGCCGGCGGCGTCCCCGGCGAAGCGCCCGCCGCGCCGGCGCCTGCCGCCATTCCAAAACTCGTCGCCAAATCCGCCGCCGTCGCGGTCGAAGCCGCCGAGGCCACCGTGCGCGTCGACGTGCGCCGCCTGGACGCGATGGTCAACCTGGTCGGCGAACTGGTGCTCGCCCGCAACCGCCTGAAGACGATCCGCCCGCGCCTGCGCGACGACGACCTCGACCGCGCCGTGGCTTCGCTCGACGTCGCCACCTCGCGCCTGCAGTCGGCGGTGATGACCGCGCGCATGCAGCCGGTCGGCCGCGTGTTCGCGCGCTTCCCAAAGCTCGCGCGCGACGTCGCCCGGCAACTGCACAAACAGGTCGACCTGGAGGTGGTCGGCGCCGACACCGAGCTCGACCGCAACCTGGTCGAGGCCCTGGCCGACCCGCTGGTGCACCTGGTGCGCAACGCGATCGACCATGGCATCGAGATGCCCGAGGCGCGCCGCCGCGCCGGCAAGCCCGAGCTCGGCCGCGTGCGCCTGAGCGCGCAGCAGGAAGGCGACCACGTCGCGATCGAAGTGCGCGACGACGGCGCCGGCATCGACCCGGACAAGATCCGCCGGATCGCGGTCGACAAGGGCCTGGTCGACGCCGACGCCGCCGCGCGCCTGTCCAGCGACGAATGCCTGCAGCTGTTGTTCCTGCCCGGTTTCTCCACCCGCGACGAGGTCAGCGACCTGTCCGGGCGCGGGGTCGGCATGGACGTGGTGCAGTCACGCATCCGCGAGCTGTCCGGCGCGGTGCAGATCCATTCCGAGATCGGCGCCGGCAGCCGCTTCGCGATCCGGGTGCCGCTGACCCTGGCGATCCTGCCGACGCTGCTGGTCGAGATCGACGACGACGTCTACGCGCTGCCGCTGGTGCGCGTGGTCGAGGTGCTCGCGCACGACCCGGGCAAGGCGTTGTGGATCGACGGCCAGCAGGTGCTCGACCTGCGCCAGCAGCCGCTGCCGCTGCTCGGCCTGCGCGACTGGCTCGGCCTCGACCCGGCGCCGCTGTCGGCGTCGACCTGCGTGGTGCTGCAGTCCGGCGAGCAACGCTTCTGCCTCGCGGTCGACCGCGTGCGCGGGCGCGAGGAAGTCGTGATCAAGGCGCTGCCGCCGACCCTGCGCGGCCTGCCCGGCTACGCCGGCGCCAGCCTGGTCGGCGACGGCCGCATGGCGCTGATCCTGGATGTCGACGCCCTGCTGCGCAGCGGCCTGCGCGGCAACGCCCCGGCCACCGCGCGCAGTTCAAGTAATCGCCACGGCAACCGATAAACACCCCATGGACCGACTCAGCATCATCGGCGCTGTTCTGGCCATCTGCGCCCTGATGGGCGGCAGCGTGCTCAAGGGCGCCGGCCTGTCCGGGCTGTGGTCGCCGGCCGCATTCGTGATCGTGATCCTCGGCACCCTGGCGGCGATCCTGCTGCAGACCTCGATGCCGACCTTCAAGCGCGCGATGAAGATGGCACGCTGGGTGTTCCAGCCGCCGGCGCACGACAGCGCCGCGGTGATCGCGCAGATCGTCGAGTGGTCGACCACCGCGCGCAAGCAGGGCCTGCTCGGCCTGGAGGCGCAGGTGAAGGCGCAGCCCGACCCGTTCCTGCGCAAGGGCCTGCAGATGGTGGTCGACGGGGTCGAACCCGAATCGATCCGCCAGGTGCTGGAGATCGAACTGCACGGCCACAGCTCGCGCGACCTGGCCGCGGCCAAGGTATTCGAGGGCATGGGCATCTACGCGCCGACCCTGGGCATCATCGGCGCGGTGCTCGGGTTGATGGCGGTGATGAAGAACCTCGCCGACCCGAGCAAGCTGGGCAGCGGCATCGCCGCGGCGTTCACCGCGACCATCTACGGCATCGGCGCGGCCAACCTGGCGCTGCTGCCGATCGGCAACAAGCTCAAGACCTTGGTCAACGCCCAGACCCACGAGCGCGAGATGATCGTCGAGGGCCTGATCGCGATCGCCCAGGGCGAGAACCCGCGCAACATCGAAGCCCGCCTCAACGGCTACGTGCACTGACGGGCCTGCCGACACCATGGCCCGCAAGCACCAGCACGAAGACCACGTCAACCACGAGGCCTGGGCGATCCCCTACGGTGATCTGGTGACGCTGCTGCTCGCGTTCTTCGTGGTCATGTACTCGATCTCCTCGGTCAACGAGGGCAAGTACCGCGCCGTGTCCGATGCGCTGTCGTCGGCGTTCGGCGGCACCCCGCGCACGATCTCGCCGCTGCAACTGGGCCAGGCCCAGCAGCGCGGCTCCGCGTTCGACCGGCCGTCGCCGCAGACCGCCGGCGGCAAGAGCGGGCCGGCAGCGGCCTCCCCGGTCACCCTGGTGCGCGTCAAGCAGGCGCTCGACATGCCGACCTTCGGCAAGCAGACGCGCACGCAGGCCACCGCCCAGGCCGCCGCACAGCGCGCGTTGCGCGAACGCGACCAGCAACTCAATTCGCTGGGCACCAAGATCCAGCACGCGCTGACCGAACTGGTGCGGCAGAAGCTGGTCACGGTGCGCCGCGGACGCACGTTCCTGGAGGTCGAGATCCAGAGCGACATCCTGTTCGCCAGCGGCGTCGCCGAGCCCAGCGCGGTGGCCACCGCGACCGTGCGCAAGCTGGCCGCGGTGCTGCACGGCGCGCCCAACGCGCTGCGCGTGGAGGGCTACACCGACGACCGCCCGATCCGCACCGCGCAGTTCCTGTCCAACTGGGAGCTGTCGGCGGCGCGCGCGGCCAGCGTGGTGCACGTGCTGGCCGCCGAAGGCGTCAACGCGCAGCGCATGGCGGTGGTCGGCTACGGCGAGCACCAGCCGATCGCCGACAACACCACGGACGCCGGCCGCAATGCCAACCGCCGCGTGCTGCTGGTGATCCTGGCCGCGCCGCAAGGGCCGGATGCGGTGCCCGAGACCGGCCCGACCATCGCGCTCGAACCGCAACCCGCGCCCGAGGCGCCCGAGGCCGCCGCCGCGGCCGCGCGCACCGCCGACGCCGCGACACCATCGACCCCCGCCGGCCGCGCCGTCACGCGCGCGCCGGTTCGCACCCCGGGCGCCCGCCACGGCACCGGCGTTGTCCGCCATCGCGTCGAGAAAGCGCCGTCGACCTCGGTCGCCGCGCAACTCGCGCCCCAACCGGGAGCCGGCTGACATGCAGGCCTGGGCCATTGCCAACCAGAAGGGCGGCGTCGGCAAGACCACGACCACCTTGTGCCTGGCGCGCGGGCTGGCGCTGGCCGGCCAGCGCGTGCTGCTGATCGACCTCGACCCGCACGCGTCGCTGACGCGCGCGTTCGGCGTGCCCGCCAATCCGCCGCCGGCCGGCACCCACGACCTGTTCGACAACAGCGGCGCATCGCTGGCGTCGCTGGCGCGCGCCACCCAGATCGATGGCCTCAAGCTGATCGCCGCGCAACCGGCGCTGGCGACGCTGGAGCGCCGCGGCGCCACCCAGCCCGGGCTCGGCCTCGCGCTCGGCCGCGCGCTGCACGCGGTGCAGCCGCTGTACGACCACGTGCTGCTCGACTGCCCGCCCACGCTCGGCCTGCTGATGGTCAACGCGTTGGCCGCGGCCGATCGCCTGGTGGTGCCGACCCAGACCGATCCGCTCGCGCTGCACGGCCTGGCGGACATGCTGCGCACCGCCGAGATGGTCGAGCGTTCGCGCCGGCGGCCGCTGCCGCAGCACGTGCTGCCGACCCTGTACGACCGCCGCACGCGCTCGGGCGTGCACAGCCTGGAGCTGCTGCACGACCGTTACGAAGGCCGGGTCTGGCCCGGCGCCGTGCCGATGGACACGCGCCTGCGCGATGCCCCCGCGCTCACCACCGCGATCGCGCCCAGCGGCCGCGGCGCGGACGCCTACCGCCGCGCGCTGGCCTGGCTGCTGGCGCAGCACCACGTCCCACAACGGCAGGCCGCATGAGCAGCGCGACCGGCACCATGAGCGTGCTCGACGATTACCTCGACGCGTTGCTCGACAGCGCGCCGATCGCAGCCGCCGAGAGCGCGACCGCCGACACCGCGCCGGCGCCGCCGTCGGCCTGCGTGCCCGTGCCCGTGCCCGTGCCCGTGCCCGTGCCCGCACCCGCACCGCCCGTGCCTGCGCCGCCCGTGCCTGCGCCGCTCCTGCCCGCGACGATCCAGGCGCCCACGCCGGCCGCGCAGCCCAGCACCGTCGCGACCGCGCCGGCGCCGCCACCATCGGCGCCGCTGCCATCGACGATGCCCTCGTCCCACCGCTGGCTGCGCGCCGCCGTCGGCAACGACAGCTACGCGCTGGAACTGCTGCGCGTGCAGGAAGTGGTGCGCATGGCGCCGATCGTCGCCATGCGCGGCGCCGCGCCCGCGGTGCTCGGGGTCATGAACCTGCGCGGCCGCATCGTGCCGGTGTTCGACCTGGGCCTGTGGCTCGGCACCGGCGGCGTCCACCCCGACGAGCGCAGCCGCATCGTGGTTGTCGAACGCGACGACGAACTGATCGGTGTGCTGGTCAGCCTGGTCGAGGACGTCGTCACGCTCGGCCGCGAGCGCATCGAACCGCCGCTGCCGGGCAGCGATCCCGGCGCCATCGTCGGTATCGCGCGCGTCGGTCCCACGCCGACGGTGCTGCTCGACGCCAACGCGTTGTTCGGCTGATCGTGCCGCCAACCCCGCTCAAGTCGCACCCGCGCACGCCGTTAACCCACTAGAACACTTCTCGCCTGCGGCCCACCCATGAACCAGCTTTCCCTGCAAACCGACCTGGGCATCGAATGCGTCGCGCAGCTGCAGGCAGCGCTGCAGCCGCACCTGGACGACGACGCACCGCTGGCGCTGGCCGGCGACCGCGTCGAACGCGTGCACGCGGCCGGGCTGCAGTTGCTGCACGCGTTCGTCCGCGACCGCGCCGCGCATGGCCGCCACACCACCGTCACCCTTGCCTCGCCGACCCTCGCCGCCGCCGCGCGCCAACTCGCGCTCGCGGTCAGCCTCGGGGTCGACACCCCGATGGATTCGGAGCACGTCTGAAATGGAAGCGACCGAATCCATCGCCCCCACCCTTGCCCTCCCCCGCAAAGCGGGAGAGGGAAAACTGAAGACACTCAACCAAGTTGAGTGCCGTGTTCTTAACGGAGAGCCCGCGTGAGCGCGCAACTGCTGATCGTCGACGATTCCACCTCCATGCGGCAGATGGTCGCGTTCGCGCTGACCTCCGGCGGCTACAACGTGCGCGAGGCCGAGGACGGCCAGGCCGCGCTCGATATCGCGCGCACCCAGCGCTTCGACGCAGTGGTCACCGACGTCAATATGCCGCGCATGGACGGCATCACCCTGATCCGCGAACTGCGCCAGCTGCCGGCCTACAAGTTCACCCCGATGCTGATGCTCACCACCGAGTCCGGCGGCGACAAGAAGCTGGAAGGCAAGGCCGCCGGTGCGACCGGCTGGCTGGTCAAGCCGTTCGACCCCGACCAGCTGGTCGCGACCATCCGCAAAGTGCTCGGCTGAGCCATGGACATCACCCGCTTCCACGCCGCGTTCTTCGAAGAGAGCCGTGAAGGGCTGGACGCGATGGAGAGCGGGCTGCTCGCTCTGGAAGTGTCCAGTAACGGCGGGGGCGCCGGCGACGCCGAGACGATCAACGTCATCTTCCGCGCCGCGCATTCGATCAAGGGCGGCGCGGCGACGTTCGGCTTCACCGCCGTCACCGACCTCACCCACCTGCTGGAAACCCTGCTCGACGAAGCCCGCGGCGGCCGCCGCACGCTCGACTCGGACGCGGTCGGCGCACTGCTGGTCGCCGTCG
Organism: Lysobacter koreensis; assembly: GCF_042677045.1. Lineage (NCBI taxonomy): Bacteria > Pseudomonadati > Pseudomonadota > Gammaproteobacteria > Lysobacterales > Lysobacteraceae > Lysobacter > Lysobacter koreensis. Next base: position 291,446 of record NZ_JBHTIH010000003.1, on the reverse strand, counting down.
ACGTGCTGCGCGCGCTGCTGGCCGCCTGCGAACACGGCAGCGCGGTCGACCAGGCCGCGCTGGCGCACGCGCGCGCCGGCTTGGACCGCTTGCTGGCAGCCGCCGGCGCCACGGCCGCGGCGCCCGCAAGCGTCGACGCCGCCGCGCCGGCAGCGGCCAGCGACTGGCGCATCGGCTTCGCGCCCGCGCCGTCGATGTTCATGAGCGGCAACGACCCGCTGCGGATCCTGCGCGAGCTGGCCAGCCATGGCGAACTCGGGGTGACCTGCCTGGACGAGCGGCTGCCGGCGTTCGACCGCATGGATCCGGTCGAGGCCTACCTCGCCTGGGATCTGACCCTGCCCGGCTCGGTGCCGCGCGCGGCGATCGACGAGGCATTCGCGTGGGTCGAGGGCGAGTGCGAGCTTTCCATCGCCCCGGCTCAGATCGCGCCTGCGGATGCCGCGTCGTCGGCGTCCATGCCTAGCGGTGCGGCCGCCGCCGACATCGCTACCCCCGTCCGCCGCGCCAGCGATGCCGACAATTCCATCCGCGTCGCGATCGCCAAGGTCGACGCACTGATCAACCTGGTCGGCGAGCTGGTGATCACCCAGGCGATGCTGCAACAGCGCGCCGAGGCCCTCGACCCGGTCGCCAACGAGGCCCTGCTGTCGGGCCTGGTGCAGCTGGAGCGCAACACCCGCGACCTGCAGGAATCGGTGATGGGCGTGCGCATGCTGCCGGTCGAGTTCGCCTTCAGCCGCTTCCCGCGCATGGTCCGCGACCTCGCCAGCCGGCTCGACAAGCAGGTCAACCTGCGTACCAGTGGCGAAGCCACCGAACTGGACAAGGGCGTGATCGAGAAGATCGTCGACCCGCTGGTGCACCTGGTGCGCAACGCGATCGACCACGGCCTGGAAACCCCGGCCGAGCGCCGCGCCGCCGGCAAGGACGAGGCCGGCACGGTCACCCTCACCGCCGCGCACCAGGGCGCCACCATCGTCATCGAGATCGCCGACGACGGCCGCGGCCTGGATCGCGAGCGCATCCTGCGCAAGGCCGCCGAGCGCGGCATCGCGATGCCCGACACCCCGACCGACGCGCAGGTGTGGGAGCTGGTGTTCGCGCCGGGCTTCTCCACCGCCGACGCCCTCACCGACCTGTCCGGCCGCGGCGTGGGCATGGACGTGGTCAAGAAGAACATCGCCGCACTCGGCGGCCAGGTCGAGATCCGCAGCCGCACCGGCCACGGCACCACCGTGTCGATCCGCCTGCCGCTGACCTTGGCGATCGTCGACGGCATGTCGGTCGCGGTCGGCGACGAGGTGTTCATCGTGCCGCTGAGCATGGTGGTCGAATCGCTGCTGCCGGCCGCCGCGGACGTGCGCACCATCGCCGGCGACACGCGCGTGCTGCGCGTGCGCGACGACTACCTGCCGCTGCTCAACCTGGCCGAACAGTACGGCTTGCCCGCGGCCACCCGCGTCGCGGGCGTCGAGCCGCCGACCCCGATCGCGGTGGTGGTGGAAAGCGATGGCCGCCGCCTCGCGCTGGAGGTCGACGAACTGCTCGGCCAGCAGCAGGTCGTGGTCAAGAACCTGGAAAGCAACTACCGCCGCGTGGCTGGCGTGTCCGGCGCGACGATCCTCGGCGACGGCCGGGTCGCGCTGATCGTCGATGCCGCCGGCCTCGCCCACACCACCCGGCTGCCGGAAGCGGCCTGACGGCTACCGGCCGGCTGCCACGCGACTGCAACGCACCGAACGCTTCGTTCCCACTTCCAAGGACTCCGTCCCATGTCGCACGTTGCCCCATCCGCCCGCGCCACCCACGCCTCCAGCTCGGCCGCCACGCTGCGCGCCGACGACGCCAGCGACGAGTACCTGACCTTCGCCCTGGGCGAAGAGGAATACGGCGTCGACATCCTCAAGGTGCAGGAGATCCGCAGCTACGACGCGGTCACCCGCCTGCCCGACGCACCCGACTACATCAAGGGCGTGATCAACCTGCGCGGCACCATCGTGCCGGTGGTCGACATGCGCCTGAAGTTCCGCCTGGCCCATGCCGAATACAACGAGCTGACCGTGATGATCGTGCTCAGCGTCGCCGACCGCGTGGTCGGCATGGTCGTCGACAGCGTCTCCGACGTGGTGCGCCTGGGCGGCGAGCAGATCCGCGCGGTGCCCGAACTGGGCGCGACCATCGACAGCCAGTTCCTGACCGGCATCGGCACGCTCGACGAGCGGATGCTGATCCTGCTCGACATCGAACGGCTGATGGCCAGCGCCGAGATGGGACTGGTGGTGCCGCAAGCCGCGCACTAAAACCGTTGTAGCAGTCCACGTTCCCCAACCTGCATCCAGAGGCGATACCCAATGAAGACACTTGCCCTGCTCGCCTTGACCGGTTGCGCACTCATCACCACCGGCACCGCCTACGCCGGCGCGCTTGCGGCACCGCGCAGCGAAAGCTGCAAAGCCGTCACCGAGCAGGAAATCGCCTCGTTGTTCGAGCAGTGGAACCAGGACCTGCAGACCGGCGACGTGCACAAGATCGTCGCCCATTACGCGCAGCGGTCGATCCTGCTGCCCACCGTGTCCAACAAGCCGCGTCTCACCGTCGCGGAGAAGGAAGACTACTTCCACCACTTCGTCGAGAACCGGCCGTCGGGCAAGATCGACCAGCGCTTCATCCAGATCGACTGCAACACGGCGTTCGACGCGGGCCTGTACTCGTTCACGTTCGCCAAGACCGGCGTCACCGTCAGCGCGCGCTACAGCTACACCTATCACTGGGATGGCGCGCGCTGGCTGATCACCAGCCACCACTCCTCGGCGATGCCGGAAAAGAAATCCTGAGTTAGCTCCTTGCCACCGCGATCCGTGGCCGGTGGGCGCCTCGCGCTCACCGGCCTCTGGCCGTTGCCGTGTTCCGCTGCCCGGTAAGCCCGCGATCCAGCGGCGGACCCCCAGCACCAGATCCAGCAACACCCCTGCCGTGGTGTACACGCGGCCCTGCCCTGCGCTTTCACGCGCCCGCGGCCATTTTCTGGCCGCCCCATTTCATCGTCCAGATCGGCCGTATTCCGAGAACCGGAACACGCGGGCATCGCGCGCGCGATTGCGTGCGATTCGCCCGCGGCAAGCCTGCGCGCGTCTTAGGCCGCAGCCGATCACCGCAGCCGCTGTCCGCGCGCGTTAACACACCGCCCGCCGCCGACTCAAGTCCTCGCGTCCTGCGCCGTTATCAGGTCGACGCTGCGAGTCACACTTTTTGCCGCGATGTCCCTACAGAACCTCCCAATAGCCAAGAAAAGCCAACAAGAAAAAGGGTATTGATCATGATTTCGCTACTGCAACGCTACAAGGTCGGCATGCGCCTGGCCGCGGGCTTCGGCCTGGTGATCCTGCTGCTGATGGCGATGGCCGCCATCGCGCTGTACAACCTGACCATGATCCAGGGACAGATGGATGAAGTCGGCGTCAACAACGTCAAGATCGGGCATCTCAACGAGATGCTGGAGGCCAACAATGCCTTGGCCATCGCCATGCGCAATCTCACCATGGTCACCGACGAAGCGCAGAAACAGCATGAGCTGAGCGCGATCGCCGATGCGCGTGCCGACTACAAGAAGGCCGCCGACGAGCTGGAAGAGCTGCCCTCCAGCGAAGCCGAACAAGCCATCCGCAAGAAGACCCGCGCCGTGCGCGACACCGGCCGTCCGCTCAACGAGCAGGTCATCGCGCTGGCTACCAAGAACCAGAACGCGGCGGCGCAGGAGTTCCTGGTGACGCAGGCCGCACCGGCCATGAAACTCTGGCAGACGGTGCTGCATGAGCGTATCGCCACGCGGGAAAAGGCCACGGAAGAGAAATTTGCCGCAGAGCACGCCGAATTCGAAAGCGCCAGGAGCCTGTTGCTGGTGCTGTCGGCTCTGGCCGTTGCTATCGCGGGCACGCTTGCGTATCTCATCGCCCGCAGCCTGGTCATGCCGCTTACCCAGGCAACCCGCGCGGCCGATGCCATCGCGCAGGGTCGGATGGACACGGTCATCGACGCGCGCGGCCGCGACGAGGTAGCGCAGCTGCTGCGGTCGATGAAGACCATGCAGGACGGGCTGGTGTCGTTCGCCGACGCCCAGGGCGAGATCGCCCGCCAGCACGATGCCGGCGCGATCGACTTCCGCATCGATGCGGACCGTTTCCCGGGCGCCTACGGCAAGATGGCCGGCGAGATCAACGCCTTGGTCGCCGCGCACATCGCGGTGAAGTTCAAGCTGGTCGCCATCATCACCGAGTACGCCCGCGGCGACCTGTCGCGCGACATGGAAAAGCTGCCCGGGCAGAAGGCGCAGATCACTGCCGCTGCCGACGCGTTCAAGGCGCAGATGCTGGGCGTCAACGACCAGATCAAGCTGCTGGTCGACGCCGCGGTCGCGGGTGACTTCAGCCAGCGTGGCGATGCCGATCGCTTCGAGTTCGTCTACCGCGACATGGTCCAAGGGCTGAACACGCTGATGGGCAGCGCCGACACCGGCCTGGGCGAAATCGGCCGGCTGATGGCGGCGGTTGCCGACGGTGACCTCGCTCAGCGCATCACCGTCACCCTGCCCGGCCAGTTCGGCGAAGTCGCCGAAGACACCAACCGCACCGTCGACAAGGTCGCCGACATCGTCGGCCAGATCCGCATCGGCAGCGACGCGATCAACTCGGCCGCCGGCGAGATCGCCGCCGGCAACAACGACCTGTCGCAGCGCACCGAGCAGCAGGCCGCCGCGCTGGAGGAAACCGCCTCGTCGATGGAAGAGCTCACCTCGACCGTGCGCGCGACCGCCGACAACGCCCGCCAGGCCAACCAGCTCGCGATCGGCGCGGTCGACGTCGCCTCGCAGGGCGGCGACGTGGTCGGCAAGGTGGTCGAGACCATGAGCGCGATCAACACCTCGTCGCGCAAGATCGTCGACATCATCGGCGTGATCGACGGCATCGCGTTCCAGACCAACATCCTGGCGTTGAATGCGGCGGTGGAAGCCGCGCGCGCCGGCGAGCAGGGCCGCGGTTTCGCGGTCGTGGCCGCCGAGGTGCGCTCGCTCGCGCAGCGTTCGGCCGGCGCGGCCAAGGAGATCAAGCAGCTGATCACCGACTCGGTGGAGAAGGTCGAACAGGGCAACGCGCTGGTCGACCAGGCCGGCAAGACCATGGGCGAGATCGTGACCAGCGTGAAGCGGGTCACCGACATCATCGCCGACATCTCGGCCGCCTCGCAGGAACAAAGCGCGGGCATCGAGCAGGTCAACCAGGCGATCACCTCGATGGACGAGACCACCCAGCAGAACGCCGCGCTGGTCGAGGAAGCCACCGCCGCCGCGCGCAGCCTGGAGCAGCAGTCCGAACAGCTGGTGCAGACGGTCGCGGTGTTCCGGCTGGAAGCCGGACGCGACAGCCGCACCGACGCGTTTGTCCCGGCAGCGGCCGCACCGCGCTCCAGCGTGATCGAGATGGCGGCAGCGGCGCGCAAGCCAATCGCCGGCAAACCCGCCCCGAAACGCGCGGCCGCCACCCCACGCAAGTCCGGCACCAACGGCAGCGCGGACCAGAACTGGCAGGAGTTCTAACCGCAGAAACCCGCCGCCGGGCATCCCCGCGATGCCCGGCGTGCGACCGAACTCCCGCGCGCGACGACAGCGTCGCGCCCGAACACCGCTGATCCGCCGATCGCCGCACGGCATCGCGCATCGACTCCCCCACGCACGTGCGGGAGTTCCGGGTCGGCACGCGTATCGCGGCACCTGCTGCGACAACACGCTGGTGCGGTAAAGCCCAGCCAGCAGCGGCCGATAACAGGAATAACCCCTGCCCGCGCGACAACAGCAGATGCCGGTTGCGGATGCTGCTCGCGCCGGGTCCGTGCCTCGGGCAACGGGGTGCGGGATGGATACCAAACCGGAAAGAGAGGGTGCTCGGCCCCATGCTCACGCCAGTACGCACCGACGCTTTGCTGCCGCTCGCCGCCTCGCCGCTGGCGTGGCTGGCGCCATTGCTGGAGGCCGCGACGCCGCGAGCGGTCGCGCTGGCCACCGCCGAGGCGATGCGCACGCTTCCCGGCTGTCGCGGGGTGCGCGTGCTGTGGGCACTGGACGACGCCGACTCCGCGTGGAGCGAACCCGCGCAGCCGATCGACAGCGACGACATCGCCGCCGACCTGGACCTGGCCCGCGAGGCCCTGGACACCGACATGCCGCGGCTGGTGGCTGGTCACCGGACGCGGCTGGCGATCCCGTTGCGGCGCAGCGGCGCGGCGGTGCTGATGGAACTGGAGCCGCGCCAAAGCCCGCAAGCGATGCTCGAACTGGCCGCCGACCGGCTGCAGGTGGCCGACCAGCGCCTGCGCAGCGCGCTGGAGATCGCCGAACTGCACGGGACGATGGCGCGGCTGGAGCATTCGGAACTCGTGCAGCGCGCGTTGTTCGCGATCTCCGACCTGGCCGGCTCCAACCTGGCCGAGCCCGACCTGCTCAAGGGCATCCACGCCATCGTCGGCACCCTGATGTATGCCGAGAACTGCTTCATCGTGCGGCTCGACGCGCAGAACGACCTGATCCGCTTCCTGTACTTCGTCGACGTCGAGGACGAGGTGCCGAGCGATGAGCCCTTGAGCCGGCGCGAGGGCACGCTGACCTGGTACCTGCTGCGCGACGGCAAGCCGCTGCGCGGCAGCGACGCGCAGCTGCGCCGGCAGGTCTCCGGGCCACTGCGCTCGATCGGCACCGACAGCTTCGACTGGCTCGGCGTGCCGATGGTGCGCGACGGTGTGGTCGAAGGCGCGATCGTGGTGCAGAGCTACCAGCCCGGCATCGTCTATTCGGCCGCGGACCAGGCGCTGCTGGAGTTCGTCGGCAGCCACATCCTCACCGCGCTGGAGCGCAAGCGGACCCAGGACGACCTCGAGCGCAGCGTCCGCCAGCGCACGCTGGAACTGGCCGAGGCCAACCTGGGCCTGCATCAGGAAATCATCGAGCGCGAGCGCGCGCAGCGGCTGCAGGCCGCGCTGTTCCAGATCGCGCAACTGGCCACGGCCGACATCGACGAAGAAGCGTTCTATCGCAGCATCCACGAGGTGGTCGGTGAACTGACCAACGCCCGCAATTTCTTCATCGCCCTGCTCTCCTCCGACCGCGCATCGCTGGAGTACCCGTACGCCGTCGACGACAGCGGCGAGGACTTCGCGACGCGTCCGGTTGCGCACGGCCTGAGCGAGTACGTGTTGCGACACGGTCAGTCGCTGCTGCGGACCGAGGAGGTGCGCGAGCTCGCCGCTCGCGGCGAAGTCGACCTGTACACGGTGGGAGCGTTGGCGGAGTGCTGGCTCGGGGTACCGCTGATATTCGGCGGCGAGGCGGTGGGGCTGGTCGCGGTGCAGAGTTACGACCCATCGGTGCTGTACGGGCCGGCCGACCAGGAGCTGCTCGGCTTCGTCGCCTCGCAGATCGCCAACAGCCTGCATCGCCGCCGCACCGCACGCGTTCAGCAGGAGGCCTTTGCCCAGCTCGAGGAGCGGGTGCAGGCGCGCACCCACGAACTGCGCCAGGAGATCGGCGAACGCGAACGCATCCAGGAGCGGCTCAAGCACGAGGTCATGCACGACACCCTGACCGGGCTGCCGAACCGCGGCTACCTGCGCAGCCGGCTCAACCACGTGCTGGCACGGCTCGGGCACGAGCCGCAGCGAAAATGCGCGCTGCTCTACCTCGATGTCGACCGCTTCAAGGTCATCAACGACAGCCTCGGCCATCTCGCCGGCGACGAGGTGCTCAAGGAAGTCGCGGTCCGCCTACAGGCGTGCGTGCGCGAACCCGACCTAGTGGCGCGCCTGTCGGGCGACGAATTCGTCATCCTGCTCGAGGACGTCGACGGCCCCGCCACCGCGATCAAGGTCGCGCAGCGGGTGCTCGACCTGCTCGACCGGCCATTGCAGGTGGCCGGCAAGGTGCTGGCCGTCTCAGGCAGCGTCGGCATCGCGGTGGCCGACGCGCGCTATGGCCTCGCCGACGAACTGGTGCGCGATGCGGACACCGCGCTGTACCGCGCAAAATCGCTCGGGCGCAAATGCTTCGTGTTGTTCGACGCCTCGCTGCAGCGTGAGGCCATCGACGTGCTGGCCTTGGAGGGCGAGCTGCGCGATGCGCTGGAGCACGACCAGTTCGAGCCGTACTTCCAGCCGATCCTGCGGCTGGCCAGCGACGAACTGGTCGGCTACGAAGCCCTGCTGCGCTGGAACCACCCCACCCGCGGCGTGCTCGGCCCGCCGGAATTCCTCCAGGTCGCCGAGGACTGCGGCGTGATCGAGGCTATCGACTGGCGCATGTTCGAGCTCAGCTGCGAACGTGCCGCCAGGCTCGACCGCGTCGACACCTACCTGACGATCAACGTGTCCCCGCGGCACCTGCGCCATGCCGACTTCGACACGCGCCTGATCGACATGCTGGCGCGCACGGGGCTGAGCCCGACCCGCCTGCTGATCGAGATCACCGAAGGTTCGCTGCTGGATGACCCGGAATGCATGCGCGCGACCCTCGCGCGATTGCAGGCCGCCGGCATCGGCGCCGCGCTGGACGATTTCGGCACCGGCTACTCCTCGCTCAGCTACCTGCATTCGTTCCCGATGAAGAAGCTGAAGATCGACCGCTCGTTCGTGGTCGCGCTGGGCAGCCAGGGCGAGGAGAACCACACCTCGGTCGTGGCCGCGATCCTCGCACTGGCCGGCGCGCTCGGCCTGGGCGTGGTGGCCGAGGGCATCGAGACCCAGCAGCAGCGCGACGCGCTGGCCGCCCTGGGCTGCGAGTACGGCCAGGGCTTCCTGCTCGGACGGCCGGCGCCGATGGCGCACTGGCTGGGGCGGGACGCGTAGCGCTTACCGCCGAGGAACGCCGGCAAGGAGGGCGCGCCTCGTGTTTCCGCGAAGCTCGCGCGCGCAACGCAACTCTGCAACAAAAAAAAAACGCGCCGTCGCCGGCGCGCTTCTTCGGCCCAGATGCGCTGGCTCAGAGGGTGAAGTCGAGTCGCGTCTTGCCGCGGCCAGCGGCACCGGCCGCGAACTGCCACTGCTTGACCGCCTTCACCGCGGCGCTCTCGAACGTGCGCGCCGGCTTGGCATTGAGCACCGAGACGCTGGCGACCTTGCCGCTGGCATCGACGGTGTATTCGACTTCGACGAAACCGCTGGTACCGGCGCGCGCCGCTTCGGCCGGATACACCGGGTCGACGCGCTTGATCGGCTTGGGATCGGCCTGAGCCGGGGTGATGACCAGCAGCGCCAGGGCGGTGGCGGCGGCGAGCAGGACGGGGTGGCGCATGGGCAGTCTCCAGGGGTTGGGTGGTTCGACCCTGCCTTTATCGTTCGCGTCGGCGGATTCTTTAGCGAGCCTGGGTGCAGGCGGCGAAAGCCACGGCTTTGGCTGGCCCGCAAGCGCCGTTGCCGTCGCTATGGCGGTGCGAAGCTGGCTCAGAGTTTGAAGTCGAGCCGCACCTTGCCACGGCCACCGGCACCGGCCGCGAACTGCCACTGTTTGACCGCCTTTACCGCGGCGCTCTCGAACGTGCGCGCCGGCTTGGCGTTGAGCACCGAAACGCTGGCGACCTTGCCGCTGGCATCGACGGTGTACTCGACCTCGACGAAACCGCTGGTGCCGGCGCGCGCGGCGTCGGCCGGGTACACCGGGTCGACGCGCTTGATCGGCTTGACGTCGGCGTGGGCGGGCACGGCGAACACCAGGGCCAAGGCGGTGGTCGCGGCGAGCAGGAACGGATGGCGCATGGGAGTCTCCGGTGACGTGGCGATCGACACCCTCGGCATCGGCGGCGCGCGGCACTTCTTGAGCCGCGCGGCGGCTTGGCTCGGCGCGTCAGGTTCGACCAGGCCCGTTCGACCAGGCACGTTCGACCAGGCCCGTTCCACCAGGCGCCTGCAACGCAGCGCCTAAAGTTTCCGCGCGCCGCGCCGATGCCGGGGTGTCGACCCTAGGCGGGTCGTTGCCCACTGCCCACGCGAGGCCTGCATGTCCGTTCGTTCCACCCCCTCCCTGATCGACCGCCTGCTGCTGCCCGCCACGGTGCTGATGTCGCGGCTGCGTTTCGGCCACAAGGCGCTGCTGATCGGCGCCTCCTTCATGCTGACCTGCGGCGTGATTTCCGGCGTGCTGCTGACCCGCTCGCTCGACGAGATCGGTGAAGTCGAGCTGGCACGCTCCTCGACGACCGGCCTCGGCCACCTGCACGGCACCATGCTGGCGATGCAGTCGCACCGCCAGCTGGTGGCGCGCGTCGCGGCCAAGGACCGTGTTGCCGAAGATACGCTCGCCGCGGCCGCGGCCGATGTCGAGCGTGGCCTGGTCGCCAGCGCCAAGTGGCAGGCCGCGACGCTCCAGGGCGCTGCCCTGGACAAGGCGATGCAGACCACCCGCGCGGCCTGGGCCAAGGCCGTGGCAGCGCATACCGACCCCGCCGCCGCCGCCGCGGACCACACCGCCGCGATCGGCGCGGTCCGCGCGCAGATGGGCGTGGTCTCCGATATCAGCGGTGCCGCGCACGTCGGAAGCCCGGCGGTCCTGTACATGGCGCGCGCCGCCAGCGAGTGGCTGCCGACGCTGTCCGAGTCCACCGCCCAGCAGGGCGCTGTCGGCGTGCGCGTGCTCGGCGAGGGTGCGATCTGGGTCGACGACCGCATCGGCCTGGCGGTGTCGCGCAACATGCAGGACTTCCTGCGCGGCCGCATCGAACTGGAACTGAAGAACGCCGAGAAGCAGATGCCGGCGTTGCAGAAGGGCATCGGTGCCAGCCTGCGCACCGCGCAGACCTTCGTTGACAAGCAGAACCAGCTGATCCAGACCCAGGTGCTCGACGCCGAGACGCCGTCGCTGCCGGTCAAGGCGATGGCAGCGCGCGACGACGCCACCCGCTTGGCGATGGCCGCGGCACTGGGCAGTGCGAGCGCAGCGCTCGACGCGGCCGCCGCCGCCGACATCGCCCGCCTGCAGCAGCGTGCGGCGCTGACCGCCCTGGTCATCGTGCTGGTGCTGCTGCTGTCGGCGTACCTGTTCCTCGGTTTCAGCCGCAGCACCCGCACCTCGCTGCGCGTGATCCAGGACGCCGCCGAGCAGCTCGCCGCCGGCCAGTTCCCGGAGAAGGTCCGCGTCCACAGCCGCGACGAACTGCGCGACATCGCCAAGAGCCTGGAGCGCGCCGTGGATGCGCTGCGTGGCTTCGCCGGTGCGCAGCGCGCGCTGTTCGACGCCCACCAGCAGGGCGAGATCGACGAACGCCTGGATGCGCAGGCCTTCCCCGGCTCGTTCGGGGTGATGGCCGATGAGATCAACACCCTGGTCGGCTCGCACATCGCGGTGAAGATGCGCGTGATCGAGATCGTCGCGGCCTACGCCCGCGGCGACCTGTCGATGGAGATCGAGCGCTACCCAGGCAAAAAGGCGCAGGTCACCGCCGCCGTCGATGCGGTCAAGGCCGGCATGCAGGCGGTCAACGCGGAGATCAAGGGCCTGGTCGACGCCGCCGTCGCCGGCGACTTCAGCCACCGCGGCGAAGCGCAGCGCTTCGAGTACGTCTACCGCGACATGATCGAGGGCCTCAACGCGCTGATGACCAGCGCCGACCACGGCCTGACCGACATCGGCGCGCTGCTGGCCGCGGTCACGCAGGGCGACCTGACCCGCGAGGCCGACGCCGACCTGCCCGGCCAGTTCGGCGAGCTGGCCGCGAACGCGAACGGCACCGTGCGCCAGCTGGCGCAGGTGGTCGGGAAGATCCGCCTGGGCAGCGACGCGATCAGCACCGCCGCCGGCGAAATCGCGTCGGGCAACAACGACCTGTCGCAGCGCACCGAGCAGCAGGCGGCCTCGCTGGAGGAAACCGCCTCGTCGATGGAGGAACTGACCTCGACCGTGCGCCAGAACGCCGACAACGCCCGCCAGGCCAACCAGCTCGCGATCGGCGCGGTCGACGTCGCCTCGCAGGGGGGCGCGGTGGTCGGCAAGGTGGTCGAGACCATGACCGCGATCCACGAGTCCTCGCGCAAGGTGGTCGACATCATCGGTGTGATCGACGGGATCGCGTTCCAGACCAACATCCTCGCGCTCAACGCCGCGGTCGAGGCCGCGCGCGCCGGCGAGCAGGGCCGCGGCTTCGCGGTCGTGGCCGCCGAGGTGCGCTCGCTCGCGCAGCGCTCGGCCGGCGCGGCCAAGGAAATCAAGCAGCTGATCACCGACTCGGTGAACAAGGTCGAACACGGCAACGCGCTGGTCGATCAGGCCGGCAAGACCATGGGCGAGATCGTGACCAGCGTGAAGCGGGTCACCGACATCATTGCCGACATCTCGGCGGCGTCGCAGGAGCAGACCTCCGGCATTGAGCAGGTCAACCAGGCCATCACCCAGATGGACGAAAGCACCCAGCAGAACGCGGCGCTGGTCGAGGAAGCCTCGGCCGCCGCACGCAGCATGGAGCAGCAGTCCGAGCAGCTGGCGCAGACGGTGGCGATCTTCCGCCTGGAGACCAGCCGCGACGGCGCGCACCAGGCCGCGGCCGCGCGTGCGCCCCACGGCGCCAGCGTGATCGAGATCCCGAACGCGGCACGCAAGCCGGTGGCGGCCACGCGCGCCAAGCCGGTGCGCAAGCTGCGGACCAAAGCCCCCGTCGCCGCCAACGGCAGCGACGGCCACTGGCAGGAGTTCTGATGGCACTGCCCGCCGCGCGCGCCCCCACGCGCAGCTCGCGCCACGACGACCTCGCCTGTCGTCGCGCACGGCCGGGCTGACGCCGTGGCATTGCAGCCCTCGCCATGGCCCGACGCCGGCACGTTCGACAGCGACGACGGCAGCGCGTCGCGCACCGTCCAGCGGATGGTGCGCGACCACGGGGCCGCCGCGGCGAACGAGGTCGAAGGCGACGAGTTCGACGACCTCGTCTGCATGGCGTCGCGGGTGCTCGACGGCCCGATCGCCATGCTCGCGATCGCCGAGGGCGGGCAGTTCCGCGTGGCCGCCAAGCGCGGCCTTGCGAGCACGCCGGAACTGCGTGGGCATACCCTCTGGCGCGCCGTCGGCCAGACTCGGCCGCTACTGCTGCTGCCGGACGCGGCCGCCGACGTGCGCTTCCGCGACGACCCGGCGGTGGCGTGTGCCGGTGGCGTGCGCTTCTACCTCGGCATCGCCCTGTTCGGTTCGAACGGCATGCTGCTCGGCGTGCTCAGCGTGGCCGACCGCCGCCCGCGGTCGGCGGTGCCCGACGATGCCCTCTTGATGCTGCGACGGGTCGCACGCCTCGCCACGCGCTTGATCGAGCGACGCCAGTTCGAGCGCAGCAACCGCATCGCCGAGCAGATCGCGCAGACCGGCTTCAGCGCGGTAGTGGTGGTCGACGGCGCCGGCACGGTAACGTTTGCCAACGTCGCCGCGCAGGCGCTGTTTGGCCCGGCGGTGACCAGCGGCCGGCCGGTGCACGCATTGTTCCCGGCGGCACTGCAGGCCGACCCCGACGCCGTCGCGAACTGGCTGCGCCCCGGCGCCGGCGATGCGCCCGACGACAGTACCGCCGCGTGCGAGCTGCAGGTGCAATGCGGCGATGGCGAACCGCGGCTGCTCGAGGCGGTGCGCTGCGCGTGGCCGGCCGGCGACGGCAACGGCATGGCGCTGATCCTGCGCGACATCACCGACAACCAGCGCCTGCAACGCGTCCGCCTCGGCGAGCAGCAGGACGCGCTTACCGGCCTGCCCAACCGTGCCGCGTTGCTGTCCGCGATCGACGCGCTCCACCAGCAAGCCACGCCGCTGAGCGTGGCCTTGCTCGGGCTGGACAACTTCCGATCGGTCAACGACACCCTCGGCCACGCGATCGGCGATGCGGTGCTGCAGGTGGTGGCATGCCGGCTGCTGGCGCGCTTGCCCGCGGGCGCGCACCTGGCGCGTTTCGGCGGCGACGAGTTCGCGCTGGTGTTTCCGTCCACTGCGCCGGGCGCGATCGAGGCGCAGTTGCACGCGATGCTGCGCGAGATCGCGCGGCCGTGCGAAGTCGACCACCACCGCGTCCACATCGCGGCCCATGTCGGCCTGGCGGCGACCGGCGGCACGCCCGGACTGGCGGAGGAGATCGCCGGCGCCAGCGAGCTGATTGCGCGCGCGGGGCTCGCGATGCAGCATGCCAAGCGCAGCAGCGGCCGGCGCCTGCGCCGCTTCGAGCCCGGCATGCGGGCCGAGGCGATCGACCGCCGCAAGCTCGAACTCGAACTGCACCGGGCGTGCCGCGAAGGCGAGTTCGAGCTGCACTACCAGCCGCAGATGGACCTGGCCAGCGCCCGCCCGACCGGCGCCGAGGCGCTGCTGCGCTGGCGCCATCCCGAGCGTGGCCTGCTGCTGCCGGCCGCGTTCATCGATGCCCTCGCGCACAGTGCGGTCGCGCCCGCGGTCGGTCGCTGGATCCTGCAGCGCGCGTGCCGCGATGCGGCCGCCTGGCCGCCAGTCGACGGCCGCCGGCTCGCGGTCGGGGTCAACCTGTTTCCGGCGCAGTTCGAAGGCGAGCAGTTCCTCGACGAGGTCGACCAGGCGTTGGCGATGAGCGGACTGGCGCCGGCACAGCTGGAACTCGAGCTGACCGAGACCATCGCGCTGCGCGACGACGGCGTCGCCGAACAGACGCTGATGCAGCTGCGCGCGCGCGGCATCCGCATCGCGTTCGACGACTTCGGCACCGGCTACGCGTCGCTGTCGATGCTGCACCGGCTGCCGGTCGACCGGGTCAAGATCGACCGCTCGTTCGTCTGCGACGTGATCGCCAACCGCGGCGACGAGGCGATCGTGCGCTCGATCGCGCTGATCGCGCGCAACTTCGACCTGCAGGTCATCGCCGAAGGCGTGGAAACGCCGGTGCAGGCCGAGCTGCTGCGCCAGATCGGCTGCCAGGAGGTGCAGGGCTTCCTGTACTCGATGGCGCTGGCACCGGCCGACTTCGATGGCTGGCTCGCCGGGCACGCCAACCCCGTTCCGGCCGCGGGCGCGAACGCCCCGGCGCAGGCGGTGCGGCATGGCTGACGCCGGACGCAGCGCGCGCAGTGCGCGCCCCACCGATGAACGCGTGTTCGCGTTCGATGACCGCGACTTCCGTCGCGTCTGCCGGCTGATCCACGACCGCGCCGGCATCCACCTCAACCCGCACAAGCGCGACATGGTCTACAGCCGGCTGGTGCGGCGCCTGCGCGCCCAGGGTCTGGAGCGCTTCAGCGACTACCTCGACCTGGTCGAGACCGATCCCGACGCCGAGGCCCAGGCCTTCGTCAACGCGCTCACCACCAACCTCACCTCGTTCTTCCGCGAAGGGCACCACTTCGAGGCGCTGGCGTCGCAGCTGCTGGCCACGCAGCGCGCCGGCAAGGACCTGCTGATCTGGTGCTGCGCGGCGTCGACCGGCGAGGAACCCTATTCGCTGGCGATCACCGCCTGCGAGGCGTTCGGCACGCTGACACCGCCGGTGCGCATCCTGGCCACCGACATCGACACCAGCGTGCTGCAGACGGCGGCGCGCGGCGTGTATCCGATCGAACGCATCGATGCCCTCGACGTGCAGCGCAAGCGCCGGTTCTTCCAGCGCGGCGGCGGCCCGAATGCCGGCCAGTGCCGCGTGCGCCCGGAGCTGCAGGCGCTGGTCAGCTTTCGCCCGCTCAACCTGCTCGATGACGACTACGGCCTGCGCGGCAGCTACGCCGCGGTGTTCTGCCGCAACGTGATGATCTACTTCGACAAGCCGACCCAGTACCACGTGCTGCAGCGCCTGGCGCCGTTGCTGGCGCCGGAAGGGCGGCTGTACGCCGGCCATTCCGAGAGCTTCAACCACGCCCTCGACCTGGTCGCGCCCTGCGGGCGCACCGTGTACCGCGCGGCGACGCCGGGCGGGCGTCGATGAGCGCCGCGATCGCCGAAACGGTACCCGGCAGCTACTACGACAGCGCCCTGCAAACCGAGGCGATCCGCCTGCTGCCGGCCGACTACGTCGCCACCGACCGCCCGGTCGCGCTGGTGACGCTGCTCGGCTCGTGCGTGGCCGCGTGCCTGTACGACCCGCTGCTCGCGCTCGGCGGCATGAACCACTTCATGCTGCCCGGCGGCGCCGGCAACGATGCCACCAGCGCGCGCTACGGCGCGCACGCGATGGAGCTGCTGATCAACGACCTGCTCAAGCGCGGCGCGCGGCGCTCGCGCCTGCTGGCCAAGGTGTTCGGCGGTGGCAACGTGCTCAGCGGCTTCCACACCGACCCGATCGGCAACCGCAACGCGCGCTTCGTGCGCGAGTACCTGGCGGCCGAGGGCATCCCGGTGATGGCGCAGGACCTGGGCGATACCCAACCGCGCAAGGTCGCGTTCTTCGTCCAGTCCGGGCGCACCCTGGTCAAGCGCCTGCCGTCCACCCGCGACGAGGGCATCGTCGACGCCGAGCGCGCGCTGTACGGCCGCCTCACGCGCGCGCCGGCCAGCGGCAGCGTGGAGCTGTTCTGAGATGCGGTCAGGACCGGTGCGGGTGCTGGTGGTCGACGACTCGGCGCTGATCCGCAAGCTGATGGTGGAACTGCTCGGCGCCGACCCCGGGATCGAGGTCGTCGGTACCGCCGCCGACCCCTACATCGCCCGCGACAAGATCAAGCAGCTGGCCCCGGATGTGCTCACCCTCGACGTCGAGATGCCGCGCATGGACGGGCTCACGTTCCTGCGCAACCTGATGCGGCTGCGGCCGATGCCGGTGGTGATGGTGTCGACCCTGACGCAGGCCGGCGCCCAGGTCACGCTCGACGCGCTGGCGCTGGGCGCGGTCGATTTCGTCGCCAAGCCCAAGCTCGATGTCGCGCGCGGCCTGACCGAGTACGCGACGGCGCTGATCGAGAAGGTCAAGCATGCTGCGCACGCGCGCGTGAGCCGGATCGCGGCCGCACCGACGGGCGCCGCGCACGGCGGCGCCGCGCCCTACGACGGCCCGCTCGGCTACCGCACCACCGACCGCCTGCTCGCGATCGGCGCCTCCGCCGGCGGCACCGAGGCGATCCGCGAGGTGCTGTCGCGGATGCCCGCCGACGCGCCGGCCACGGTCATCGCCCAGCACATCCCGGCGGCGTTCAGCGGCCCGTTCGCCGAACGGCTCAACCGCCACAGCCGCATGACCGTGGTCGAGGCCGGCGACGGCCAGCCGCTGCTCGCCGGACACGCCTACGTCGCCCCCGGCGGCCGCCACCTGCGCGTGGTGCGCAGCGGCGCGCGCTGGCATTGCCGGCTCGGCGACGACGAACCGGTGCGCCGGCACCGCCCGAGCGTCGACGTGCTGTTCGAGTCGGTCGCCAAATACGCCGGTGCCAATGCCAGCGCCGCGCTGCTGACCGGCATGGGCGACGACGGCGCGCGCGGCCTGCTCGCGTTGCGCCGGGCCGGCGCCAGCACGTTCGCGCAGGACGAGGCCAGCAGCGTGGTCTGGGGCATGCCCGGCGCGGCGGTCGCGCTCGATGCCGCCGGCGAGGTGCTGCCGCTGGCGCAGATCGCCCATCGCCTGCTCGCCGTCGCCGCAAACGGCTAAAGCGCACGGCCGACTGGCCGTTATCGAAGGTAGACCGCCCCCGACGAGACCGAAGATGGATTCGCGCGTACTGATCCGCATCGCAGCGCCACTGGCGCTCACCTTCACCCTGGTGTGCACCGAAGCCTTCGGCCTGTCCGCGCCGGTGCGCTGGGGCGCGCTGGTGGCGATGACCCTGGCCTGGCTCGGCTTTGCCTGGAGCATGCTCCGGCCCGGCAACCGCAGCCTGTTGGGCGAGCAGACCCGCCTGCTCGACGAACTGCGCAACTTCATCGGCGCCGAGGTCCAGGGGTCGCGCACCGAGATCGAGCGCACCCGCGAGCTGATCCGGGAGTCTGTTTCCAAACTCGGTGGCAGCTTCGAGGCGGTCAACCGCAAGTCGCGCCAGCAGGGCGAGGTGGTCGCGCGGATCATCGACCGTCGCGAGGGCGACAACAGCGGCGGCGCCGACGTCCACCATTTCGCGCTGCAGGCCAGCCAGCAGATGGAGCAACTGGTGGAAGCGCTGGAGGCCGTCAGCGGCCAGAGCAGCACCACCGTCACCCATATCGATGCGATGGCCGGGCACCTGGACGGGATCTTCGCCCTGCTCGAGGACGTCAAGTCGATCGCCGACCAGACCAACCTGCTCGCGCTCAACGCCGCCATCGAGGCCGCGCGTGCCGGCGAGGCGGGCCGCGGTTTCGCGGTGGTCGCCGACGAGGTGCGCAACCTGTCCGAGCGCTCGACCGCGTTCAACGAGCAGATCCGCAAGCTCGCGCACAGCTCCAAGGACTCGATCTCCCGCGTCCGCGACACCGTCAGCCACATGGCCTCGCGCGACCTCGACCGCAGCCGCGGTGCGCGCGCCGAAGCGGCGGCGATGCTCGAACGCGTCGACGGCATCAACCGCGGCCTGGGCAACGGCATGCGCGAGATCGCCGAGTGCAGCCGCTCGATCGACGGCTCGGTCGCCGAGGCGGTGCGTTCGCTGCAGTTCGAGGACATCGCCACCCAGGCGCTGACCGCCGCCAACGTGCACCTGGAGCGGCTGGGCGCGATCAACCGCGAGGCCACCGCGCTGCAGGACCTGCTGCACCGCAACGGCGGCCAGGGCGGCACGGAGGTGCGCCAGGCACTGAGCCAGCTCGGCCAGCGCGTCGCGCAGATGCGCGGCGAATGGGAACGCCCGCCGCACAAGCCGGTGATGCAGCAGTCCATGGACGCGGGCAGCGTCGAGCTGTTCTGAGTACTTCCACGCGGGCAGCGTCGAGCTGGTCTGAGTACTTCCACGCGGGCAGCGTCGAGCCGTTCTGAGTACTTCCACGCGGGCGGCGTCGAGCTGTCCTGACCACACGGCCGATCCGGCACGGCAGCGCGGCCACGCCGCGGTTGCGGCGGCCGGCCATCGGCAGGTAGCTTGTGGCGCATGCCGGCCGCAGCAACCCCACCAACGACCACGCCGGGCTGGGCACTGCTGCGCGAGTTCGCGCGCCTGCTGCTGCTGGCGGTGGTGCTGCCGGTGCTCGCGTTGGCCGGGCTGATCCAGTGGCAGGACGCAAACGACGTCCGCGAGCAGTTCGGCGCGCGCATAGCCACCGCGGCCGAATCCAACGGCCGCGATGTCGACAACTTCCTGCAGACCCACCTGGCGGCGATGCAGCTGCTCGCCGAACGCCGCACTGCCGCCGGCGATCTCGACGACCAGGCCGCCTGGGCCGCCGATCTGATCCGCATCCAGCGGCACTACCCGGCCTTCGCCCGGTTGCTGGTGACCGATGCCGAGGGCAAGACGCGCCTGATTCAACCGGCGCTGCCCGGCGCCCTGGGCACCTCGGTCGCCGACCGCGACTATTTCCGCGAGCCGCGCCGCAGCCGGCGCGCGTTTGTCTCCGATGTGTTCCGCGGCCGCGTGCTCAGCAATCCGCAGGTGGCCATGTCGGTGCCGCTGTTCGCCAACGGCCGTTTCGCTGGGGTGGTCTCGGGCTCGATGGGCATCGGCAGCCTGGCAATCCTGCGCGGCCAGGCGCTGCAACCGCGGGGCTTCGAGGTGTTGCTGCTGGACCGCGCGAACGCCGTCGTCCACGCCAGCGACGGCCTGCGCTACCGCTCCCTGGACGTGCTGGGACAGGCCGGCGGCGACCGCCTGCTGCGCGAGCTGGACAGCCGCCACGCGCGGATGCAACCGCTGCCGGGGGTGCTGCGCGACGGCGGCGATGCCTACGCGCTGGCCATGCCGCTCAAGGTCGGTTGGCGCCTGCTGCTGCTGGTGCCCGAACGCGTGGTGGCGGCCGAGCTGCGCCGCCACACCTTGGTCATGCTCGGCCTGCTGGCGCTGGTCCTGCTCGGCGTCCTGGCGATCGTCGGCCTGCAGATGCAACGCTTGGGCGGCAGCGTGCACGGCCTGCTGGAGCGCATGCAGCGCTTCGCCCTGGACCGCGCCTCCGCGCCGGTCGCGCTGGAAAGCATGCCGCGCGAGCTGGTGCCGCTGGCCGAGGCGATGAACCAGCTCGCCGCGCGCGCCCACGAGGCCTACGGTGAGGTCAGCCTGAGCCTGCAGGAACAAAGCCGGCTCCGCGAGGAACTGCAGGCGGTGGCGCGGCGGCTGATGACCGTGCAGGAGGACGAACGCCGCACCCTCTCGCGCGAACTGCACGACGACATCGGCCAGGCGATCACCGCGATCAAGCTCGGCGCAATGGCGCTCCAGGACGACGACGACCCGGCGCGGCGCGCCGAGATCCTGGCGGAGATCGTCACGATCACCGACCACACCGTGGCCAAGCTGCGCAACCTGTCGTTGCTGTTGCGCCCGCCGCAACTGGACACGCTCGGGCTCGAAACCGCGCTGCGCTGGCAGGCCGACACCCTGTTCCGGGCGGGCCAGCCGCGGCTCGAGCTGGCGCTCACCGAGCTGCCAGGGCGACCGGACCCGGAGGTCGAGCTGGCCTGCTTCCGCATCGCGCAGGAGGCGCTGACGAACATCCTGCGCCACGCGGGGGCCAAGCGGGTCACCCTGACGCTGGCGCCGGTGGCGCCGGGTGACGCGCTGGTGCTCACGATCGGCGACGACGGCCGCGGTTTCGACCCTGCCCGCGGCCACGGGCTCGGCCTGGTGACGATGCGCGAACGCGCGCAGCAGCTGGGCGGCACGCTCGAGATCGATACCGGCGAGGGCCGCGGCACCTGCATCCGCGCGACCTTGCCGATGCGCTCCACGGGCTAGTACCCGCGCCTGCCAGCGAGACCGGCGTGCCGATCCTCGTCGGCAGATCGCACCGCTCCCAGCCACGATCGCGGCGAGGTGCGACTGGATCCAGACCCCGTGCCGGCCGCGCCTGCCGGCGGCTGCGGCGCGGGACTCGACGCAAAGTGTGCGGACGTTGCCACTTTGCAAGCAGCGTGCTTAAGGAAGCCGTTTGGCTACCGTTACTGTCACGGATGAATTGCGCAACACGCACGGAGGGCACGGTGTTTATTCTGCTGGTGAGCGAAAACGGCGGCCACGCCGCACAGATCGAACAGGAGCTGGGGGAACAAGGGCTGGACTGGCGGATTTCCTGGACGGCGAACGCCGAAGGCGCGCTGTCGCTGTCGGACGACGTTGCCCCGGACGTGCTGGTGTGCGCCGCCCGTGTTGGCTCCAGCGATGGCGTGACCTTGCTCGGCCAACTGCGCAGGCGCCACCCGGAAGCGGTGTGCATCGTGTTGATGGATAGCGGCCACGACCAGGATGCGATGCAGGCGCTGGAAGTCACCCACCGGGTGTTGCTGGAACCGCTGGAGACGCTGCAGCTGATCGAGGCGGTGGAAAGCGTGATGGAACTGCGCGCGATCCTCGACGACCCCGGACTGAAGAAGGCCATCGGCCGGGTCGGTTCGCTGCCCGCGGCCCCGCGCCAGTATCTGGCGCTGACGCGCCTGCTGCGCGACCCGGATACCAGCGCCGCACGCGTCGTCGAAGTGGTGGCGCAGGATCCGGCGCTCGCCGCCAAGGTGCTGCGCCTGACCAACTCCGCGTACTACTCGGGCGGGCGCGAGATCAGCGACCTGCGCACGGCGGTCACCCGGCTGGGCCAGAACGCGCTGCGCCAGCTGGTGCTGGCCAACGAAGTGTTCTCCGCCGGCGCGAACTCGGCGGACGCGGACGCGATGCGCGACCGCGCCCTGCGCATTTCGCAGTTGGCCGGCCAGCTGCTGGCCGGCCCCAGTGCGGAACTGGCCGCCACCGCGGGACTGCTGGCCGAGGTCGGCCTGTTGCTGCCGCCGCTCGTGGCCGGCGACGGCGACGGAGCCGCCACCCCGCACGGGGTCGCCGGTGCCTACCTGCTCGGCCTGTGGGGACTGCCGACGCCGATCGTCGAGGCGGTCGCGTTCCACCAGTGCCCGGGGCGGATCCGCGGCGGGTTCTGGGTGACTGGCGCGGTGCACGTGGCCGCGGCACTGGTCAACGGCAGCGCCGTGGACGAGGACTATCTGCGCACGGTCGGCCAGCTGGATCGGCTGCCGCGCTGGCGGGCGCTGGCGGAAGCAGCACACGCCGAGGCGGCTTGAGCCAACGCGCCGGCCACGCGCCGGTGCGCCTGCGCACGACCCGTCCGCCACGCAAGGCGGCGCCGCCCAAACGAGAACCCCGGCCGCAGCCGGGGTTCTTTTTTTTTGCGAACGCCTGCAACGATCAGAAGGTGATGCTCCAGCTGTTGATGTAGCCGGTGTCGGCGCTGGCGTTGTCGTTGACGCGCAGCTTCCAGGTGCCGTTCAACGCTTCGGTCGCCAAATTGACCGTGTAGGTCTGGTTGATGTTGTCGGCGCTGCCGCCGGACCGGTTGTGCAACACGTAGACGCTGCCGTCCGGCGCCACCAGGTCGACCTTGAGGTCGCCCTTGTAGGTGTGGACGATATTGACCGCCACCGCGGTGTTGCTGGGCGCATTGCCGCTGCGGCCGGAGACCGTGATCGGGCTTTCGACCGTGGCGTTGTCGGCGATCGCGACGTCGGTGCCGTTGCTGTAGGTCTGCGTGCCGCCGCCGGTGCCGTAACTGCCGGTCAGGCTCATGCCGGAGAACGCGCTGTAGCCCAGCACCATCACGTGGTAGGTCCCGGCCTGCGCGGTGGCGATGTTGCAGGTCTCGGCATTGGTGCTGCCCTGCGAGCGGCAGTCGTAGCTGCTGGTGGTCGGAGCCGAACCGAACCTGACGTACAGGTCGGCATCGCCGCTGCCGCCGCTGGTGACGAACCGCAGGTTGCTGGCCCCGGCCGGCACCGCCATCGTCCAGAACTGCTGGCTGCCCGCTGCCCCGGCGATGCCGCTGACCGGCACGCCGTTCTGCAGCGCGTTGCTGACGGTGCCGACGCTGACGGTCTGGGTGCGGGTATTGCTGGCGCCGTCGTCGTCGGTGACGGTCAGGGCGACGGTGTAGTTGCCGGCCGCGGCGTAGGTCTTGCTCGGGTTGGTCGCGGTGGATGTGGTCCCGTCGCCGAAGTTCCAGCTGCGGCTGGCGATGGTGCCGTCGGAGTCGGTGGAGCTGTCGGTGAAGTTGGCGCTCAGGCCGCTGGTGGTGAAGCTGAAGTTGGCCGTCGGTGCGACGTTGCCCGGCGTGCCGCCGGCGGCGTCGACCACGGCCTTGGCGTCGAGGATGCCCGGGCCGATGGTCTGGCTGGGCGTGACCGGGAACGGCCGGAAGTTGGCCTTGATGATCGTCTCGACCTCGGCCGGGGTCTTCGGCGTCGCCGATGCCGACTGCAGCAGGGCGATCACGCCGGCCACGTGCGGGGCCGCCATCGAGGTGCCGTTGTAGCTGGCGTAGCTTTCCGCGCCCGGCGAGCTGGTGCCGGCGTTGAGCGTCGACAGGATCGCCGAACCCGGCGCGGCGATGTCGATCAGCGGGCCGTAGTTCGAGAAGCTCGAACGCTGGCCGGTGCTGGTGATCGAGGCCACCGCGATCACGTTGTTGCAGTTCGCGGGGGTGAAGCCGGAGGTGTTGGCGTTGCTGTTGCCGGCGGCGATCGCCAGGGTGGTGCCGCGGCTGACCGCGCCGTTGATCGCGTTCTGCATCGTGGTGCCGCACGCGCCGCTGCCGCCGAGGCTGAGGTTGATCACCTCGGCCGGGTTGGGGTTGGCCGGGACGCCGGCGACCGTGCCGCCGGAGGCCCAGACCACCGCGTCGGCGATGTCGGAAGTGGAGCCGCCGCCCACGCCGAGCACGCGCACCGGCATGATCCGGGCGTTAAACGCGGTGCCGGCGACGCCGACGCCGTTGTTGGTGCGCGCCGCGACCGTGCCGGCGACGTGGGTGCCGTGCCAGCTCGACTGGCCGCTGGTGGAGTCGCCCGGATCGCTGGCATCGGCGTCGCGGCCGTTGCCGTCGCGTGCGGTGGTGGCGCTGCTGATGAAGTCGTAGCCGGCGATCACGTTGGCATTGAGGTCGCTGTGGCTGGTGATGCCGGTGTCGAGCACGGCCACGACCACGCCGGTGCCGGTGGCGGTGTCCCAGGCCTCGTTCGCGCGGATGCCGGCGTCGGCGTCCTGGTAACCCCACTGCTCGGGATAGCGCGGGTCGTTGGGGGTCAGCGCGATCTGCAGGATGCGGTCGATCTCGACGTACTCGACGTTCGGCTCGGCGGCCAGTTGCCGCATCAGCGTTTCGGTCTCGGCGCGGTCGAGCTTGCGATCGGTGCGGACCACTTCGGCCCCGACCGCGAGGCGGCGCAGGTGCTGGACGCTCAGCGCCTTGCCGGCACGGCCGCGGCTGGCGGCGGCGTCGAGCGAGCGCTGCATCGATGCTGCGGTGGCGCGCTCGGCGCTTCCGTCGCGGTACTTGACGATGAACTGGTCGTGCTGCGCGGCCGACTCGATGCCGCTGAGATCGACGCGACCGGCCAAGGCCGGCATCGCGACCAGACAGGACAACGCGACCGCAGTGGCGGCCGCCAGCGCATGCACGCGCATGCGGCGTTGCGATAGATCGGACATTGTTGGACTCCCTCCCGACTGAAACAAAAAGCCGCCCGAATAGGCGGCCGGATCAGCCCGGCAGAACGCCACGTCCCCCCTGATACGGCGCCTGCCGAACCATTGGACACGGCCGGAGTGGACCCGGCCGCAGCGCGACGCTACGCCGATCGCTGGCCCATGCACGCTGCAGGGCAGCAATGCCGCAAGCCTGGGCACAACCAGCGCCCATCGGGCGGCCGCGAATGCTGCCTAGCCGCCCCGGCCCGGACGGCGCGCGCTGGTCGCGTCCGCCACCACGGCGCCGCGCCGCAACGGCACCGGCGCGGTGGCGATCCGGCCCTTGAGCTCGGCCATCGCCTCGGGCAGCACCACCAGGTAGCTGATCAGCTGTTCGGCCAGCGCCAGCAGTTGCCCGGCGGTGGCCTGGTCGATCGCAGCCTCGTCCTCGAACTCGCGCCCGAACGCGCCGCCGGGCGCGAGCAGCGGGCCGATGTCCTGCAGCGGCCGCGCGGTGTCGATGTCCTGGTGCAGCGCCTCCAGCTGCCGGGCGAGCGGCAGCTCGCGCCTGTCGTCGCCGAGCAGGCGCGTGGCCAGGCCCTCGAGCAGGTGCCGCACCATCAGCGCCGCCGGGCCCCACTCGGTGTGGTTGTAGAGCTTGAGCGCGGACTCGTAGGTGCGGCCCAGCGGCGCGGACAGCTCGCGCAGGCGCTCGATGCCCGGCATCGCCTCGCGCAGCGGCGACGGCGGGTCGCTGTACAAGGCCGCGGGGCGGGCGTGGTCGTGGCCGTCGAGCAACTGCACCAGCACCACCACGCCCTCGCAGCGCGGGCAGGCGGCATCGGCGGCGGCGACCTGGCGCCCGTGTTCCTGCCAGTGCCGGGCCTCGAACAACGCCTGCGCCACGCAATGCGGGCACAGCAGCTCGATCGCCTTCGGGAACCCGTTCGAGAAGCGGGACTGCACCTGGCTGTCTTGGACGAATTGCATCGCGATTCTCCCCGGCTCGCGCCCTGGCTCCGGCCTGACGCTGGACGCCTGAATTGAATTCCCCGTTGTGTGAAAGAAACGTTGGCGACCGCGCGCGACGGTCACCGGCGGCGACGCGGGACAGGGCGGCGGCACAGTTGGAGCGACGGGCGGCAGGCGCGCGCCCCGCCCGCATCCTCAGAGTCCGCGCGCCGCCTCGGCGACCGCGCGGAACAGCGCCCGGCCCTTGCTCATCGTCTCCTCCCACTCCTTCTGCGGGTCGGAGTCGTAAACGATGCCGGCACCGGCCTGCACGTGCAGGCGGCCGTCCTGGATCACCGCGGTGCGGATCGCGATCGCGGTGTCGGCGTCGCCGTGCCAGCCCAGGTAGCCGATCGAGCCGGCATACACGTTGCGCTTGATCGGCTCGAGCTCGCGGATCACTTCCAGCGCGCGGATCTTCGGTGCGCCGCTGACGGTGCCGGCCGGAAACGTCGCGCGCAGCACGTCGGCGTAGCTGAGGCCGGCCTTCAGCTTGCCGGTGACCTCGCTGACGATGTGCATCACGTGGCTGTAGCGCTCGATCACGAACTGCTCGCCGACCTCGACCGTGCCCGGCTGGCTGACCTTGCCGACATCGTTGCGGCCCAGGTCGATCAGCATCAGGTGCTCGGCGCGTTCCTTCGGATCGGCCAGCAGCTCGGCCTCCAGCGCGTTGTCTTCCTCGGCCGTGGCGCCGCGCGGGCGGGTGCCGGCGATCGGGCGCACGGTGACCTGGCCGTTGCCGGCGGCGTCGTGTTGCAGGCGGACGAGAATTTCCGGCGACGAGCCGACCACCTGCATCTCGCCGACATCGAGGAAGTACATGTACGGCGACGGGTTCAATGCGCGCAACGCACGGTAGACATCGACCGGGCGCGCCTTGAACGGCACGCTCAGGCGCTGCGACAGCACCACCTGGAAGATGTCGCCGGCGCGGATGTAGTCCTTGGATTTCTCGACCGCCTTGATGAAGCCTTCGCGGGTGAAACCGGAGACGAAGTCGGCTTCGTCCAGGCCGTTCGGGTCCAGCGTTTCCGGGTAGCCGGCGCCGGCATGGCGCAGGCGGTGGCTGAGCTCGTCGAGGCGGCGGTTGGCGCGCGCGTACGCCTGCGGCTGGCTGGGGTCGGCATGCACGATCAGGTACAGGCGGCCCTTGAGGTTGTCGAACACCGCGACCTCCTCGCTGAGCATCAGCAGGATGTCGGGCGTGCCGAGTTCATCGGGTTTTTCCGCGGTCGCCAGGCGCGGCTCGATGTAGCCGATGCACTCGAACCCGAACCAGCCGACCAGGCCGCCGGTGAAGCCCGGCAGGCCGGCGATCTTCGGCACCGAATGCTCGCTGCGCAGGCGCTCGACCTCGGCGAACGGGTCGGCGACCACGCGCGACTCGACCAGCTCGCCGCACTGGGTCACGAACAGCGTGTGCCCGGCGAACGCGTACACGCGCTGCGCCGGCAGGCCGATGATCGAGTAGCGGCCGAAACGCTCGCCGCCCTCGACCGATTCGAACAGGTAGGTGTGCGGGCCATCGGCAAGCTTGAGATACACCGACAGCGGCGTGTCGAGGTCGCTCAGCACCTCGCGCACCACCGGTATGCGGGTGTGGCCGGCCTCGGCGAGCTGGCGGAACTGGTCAGCGGTCAGGTGCATGCGGGCGGCGCGCGGAACGGGGCCGGGCAGTATGCCAGCGGGGGTGTGGGGCTGCGTTCGCAGGAATGACGAGAAAAAAACCGATCGCCCTGCTGTAATTCACACATGTGGCTTCGCGTGCACCTTGCTCACGCCGGCACCATCACCGGCCCCGGCTCCGGGGCGTCGTCGTCCACCGCCAGCGGCAGCGGGTTGCCCGGCACCGCCAGCAGCGGGCAGCCCGGCGGCAGGTGCATGCGCACGCGGCGCGGCACGCACTCGACGCGGAACGCCGTCGCCTCCAGCGGCTCGCCATCGAGGTTGAGCGTCAGTGGTTGCGTCGATTCGATCTCGACCCACGGCAGCTGCGCGCGCACCGCAACCCGGTCGAGGGCGGCGTTCCGGCCCTCGGTCAGCAAGGTGCCGACGGTAGCACCGACCTCGCCCGACAGCTCCGGCACGATGGTCAGGTCGAGCAGGCCGTCGTCGATCACCGCGTCCGGGCACAACGCCTGGCCGCCGCCGGCCTGGCGGCCGTTGCCCAGGCCCAGCGCGATGAAGTCGCCGCTCCAGTCGAAACCGTTGCCGCGGATGCGCGCGGTGATCGGCTCGATCCTGCCGAGCTTGGCGATGCCGGTGATCAGGTAGGCCAGGCCCCCGAGCATCTTCTTCAGGCCGTCGTCGGTCTCGACCGTGACCTGGGTGCCGAAGCCGCCGCTGGCGAGGTTCGCGCACCAGTGGGTCTGGCCGTGGGCATCGATGCGCAACAGGTCCACCGCTTGCGCGGCGCTGGCGTGGATCAACTCGAACGCGGCATCGGGGGCATCGGGGATGAGTGCTGCAGCGGCGAAATCGTTGGCGGTGCCCAGCGGCACCAGGCCGAGGCTGGGCAGGTCGTCAGCGCACTCGTCGCGGTGCGCGAGCGTGGTCGCCACCTCGCTCAAGGTGCCGTCACCGCCGGCCGCGACCACGGTGTCGACACCCTCCGCAATCGCCTGCGCGACATAGCGCTCGGCGTCGCCGGCTTCCCAGGTCACGCGCACGCTCAGCGCGACGCCGCGCGCGCGCAGCGCCTGCACCGCGCCACGCAGCGGCTCGTCGCCAGCGGACTTGCCGTTGAGGATCAGGCGCCAGCGCGGTGCTTTCATGCGTCGGGTCGTCCATCGAAAGGATGGCCGCAGGCTAGCAGCGTGTTCATAAAACATCGTGAAATCAGCCCTTCGCAAGCGCGTGCTTGTCATGCCGCGGTCATCGCGCGCGCGGAGGATCAGAGTCCATATCAGGGACGACGGGCGGAGGCGGGATTGCCTCCAATATTCGCAAGGCCGGCCTCAGGACGAGGCCGGCCTTTTTCTTGCTTCGCGCCAGAGCAAATCTCCCCCGACCCCTCTTTTCCAAAGAGGGGAGCACGGCGCTTGCTCGAGCATCCGCGGGCTGTTGCTCCCCTCCCTGACAGGGAGGGGCTGGGGGAGAGTTGCTTCTGCCGTTGCCGGACTTCAGCCCCGCACGGCGGCCACCGCCGCCTTCATCCGCGAGATCACCTCGGCATAGCCGTGCTGGTCGGCACCGGGCGCGTTGAAGATCGCCGAGCCGGCGACGAAGCTGTCGGCGCCGGCGGCGGCGATCTCGGCGATGTTCTCGGCCTTGACCCCGCCGTCGATCTCGAGCCGGATCGGCTTGCCGCTGCGGTCGATCATCTGCCGCACGCGGCGCAGCTTGTCGAGCGTCGAGGGGATGAACGACTGCCCGCCAAAGCCCGGGTTGACCGACATCAGCAGCACCATGTCGAGGTCGTCGAGCACCCAGTCGAGCACCTCCACCGGCGTGCCGGGATTCAGCACCAGCCCGGCCTGGCAGCCGTGCGACTTGATCAGTTGGATCGTGCGGTGCACGTGCGCGCTGGCCTCGGGGTGGAAGCTGATGATCGACGCCCCCGCCTTGGCGAAGTCCGGGACGATGCGGTCGACCGGCTCGACCATCAGGTGCACGTCGATCGGTGCGGTCACGCCGTGCTTGCGCAGCGCCTCGCAGACCAGCGGGCCGATGGTCAGGTTGGGCACGTAGTGGTTGTCCATCACGTCAAAATGGACCCAGTCGGCGCCGTCGGCGAGCACGCGATCGACCTCGTCGCCGAGCCGGGCGAAGTTGGCCGAGAGGATGGACGGGGCGATCACGGTCGGTTGCATGGCGGCGCTCGGGCGGACAGGCGGCCATTGTCGCCCCCACCCGCCGCCGGTGAAACCTCGGATGCATCCGCCGTGGTCGAGGCGCCGTACCCGATCGAGGTGGCAGTGGCCGAATCACGGGCTGCTGCTCACTTGTTCGTCACGCAGCACCCCGGCTGCGGCTTGGACGCGACCCTCAGGAGAGACCCGATGAAGCCAACCATGAAGTCACCCCGGATCGATTTGCCGCGCCCGCGCGCGTTGCCGCCAGCATCGCTGTGCGCCGCGCTGTTGGCGATCATCGCCACCCCGGCCCTCGCCCAATCGGCGGGCGACTGGAGCGGCGGTTACGTCGGCGGCTATGCCGGTGGCGTGATGGAGCCCGACGACGGCAACGACCGCATCGCGTTCGACACCAACCTCGACGGCAATTTCGACGACACCGTGCGCACCGGAACCGGCGCCGATGCATTCTCGCCGGGCTCGTGCAATGGCGTGGCGCGGGCCCCGACCCCGGCCGGTGGCTGCGCGGAGAACAGCGGCGGTGCCGAGTTCGGCCTGCGCGTCGGCTACGACTGGCAGGTCGACAACTGGGTGTTCGGCGTGGTCGGCGAGTACGGCGTCAACGACGCGCGCGACGCGGTGACGTCGTTCAGCACCACCCCCGCGCGCTACACGATGCTGCGCAAGGTCGACGGCATCGCCGCTATGCGCGGCCGCGTCGGCTGGGCGTTCGGCGACGGCGGCAATAACCTGCTCTACGCCACCGGCGGCTATGCGCAGGCGCAGATCGAGAACTTCTTCAGCACCAGCAACACCGCCAACAGCTTTACCGCCAACGGCGACAGCGACGCCTCGGGCGCGCAGTTCGGCCTGGGTTACGAGCGCCGGATCGGCGAGTTTCTGGCGGTCGGCATCGAGTACCTGGCGACCCGGCTCGACGACGACGAGGCGCGCGTGCGGGTCGGCCC
The DNA here is from genome assembly GCF_042677045.1 of Lysobacter koreensis. Taxonomy (NCBI): domain Bacteria; kingdom Pseudomonadati; phylum Pseudomonadota; class Gammaproteobacteria; order Lysobacterales; family Lysobacteraceae; genus Lysobacter; species Lysobacter koreensis. The sequence goes on along the minus strand of NZ_JBHTIH010000003.1, from coordinate 261,148 downwards.
GGGTTCGGCGCCGCCGACCAACCCGTTCATCCGCAGCAACCCCAACGGCACCGATTTCCGGCGCAGTGATGAGGACTTCGACCTCGACAGCGTGCGGCTGACCGCGGTCTACCGCTTCTAGGATTCTCGGGGGGACGGCCGACGCGCCGGTTCGCAGGCTAGCGTGGGCGCAGCCCTTCTCCCGATCGGTCAGCGCTTGCGCAGGGTCCTGATGCGGTCGTAGGCGGCGTTGATCTCGCGCGCCTTGGCCTCGGCGTGCTGGCGCAGCTCGGCGGCGGCGCCGGCGAGCTTGTCGGGGTGGTACTGCGAGATCAGGCGGCGGTAGGCCTGGTCGATCTCGGCGTCGCTCGCGTCGGAGGTCAGCCCCAGCGCCGCGTACGGGTTGTCGCGGCGCAGCTTGAACCAGTCGCTGTCGAACGCGTGGCCGATCAGCAGGCCCAGCGCAGCGCCGAGCAGCGGGTTGCCGCGCAGCAGCGCGGCACCGGCGAAGAAGCCCAGCAATTTGCCGTACCAGCGTTTCATGGGCAGCGCGAAACTCGCGGAAATCCGGGCGCCAGTCTACCTGCAAGGCCGCGCCCGACAGGCGTACACTGCCCGGCCCTGTCGCGCCTGCGCGCGCGGTGACGGCAGGGTCCGCGTGCCAGCAAGCGCGTGCCACCAAGGATTCCCGCGTTGTCGACGACCCAGCTGCGACCTGCCCTGTCCCGCTCCGACCTGCCCGGCCTCCCGCTGCGCCACCGCGGCAAGGTCCGCGACGTGTTCGACCTGCCCGCCGACCGGCTACCGCCGGGCACGCCCGCCGGTGACTACCTGTTGATGGTCGCGACCGATCGGCTCAGCGCGTTCGACGTGGTGCTGCCCGACCCGATCCCGGGCAAGGGCGAGATGCTGTGCCAGATCAGCAACTTCTGGTTCGGCAAGACCGGCCACATCGTCCCCAACCACCTGACCGGGATCGACGTGGCGTCGGTGCTGCCGGCCGGCGTCGACGCCGCGCTGTACGCGCAGCGCGCGGTGGTGACCAAGCGCCTCAAGCCGGTGCCGATTGAATGCATCGCGCGCGGCTACGTGATCGGCAGCGGCTGGAAGGACTACCAGCGCACCGGCCGCATCAGCGGCATCGCCCTGCCCGACGGCCTGCGCCAGGCGCAGCAGCTGGCCGAGCCGATCTTCACCCCGTCGACCAAGGCCACGGTCGGCGACCACGACGAGAACATCGACTTCGACACCGCGGTGCGCACGGTCGGCGCCGAGCTGGCCGAGCAGGTGCGCGACGCGACGCTGCGCCTGTACGTGTACGCGCGCGACTACGCCGCGCAGCGCGGGATCCTGCTGGCCGACACCAAGTTCGAGTTCGGCACCGACGTCGACGGCCGTCTGTACGTGATGGACGAGATGCTGACCCCGGACTCGTCGCGCTACTGGCCGGCCGACGAGTACCAGGTCGGCACCAGCCCGCCGAGCTACGACAAGCAGTTCGTGCGCGATTACCTGGAAGCGCTGGGTTGGGACAAGACCCCGCCCGGCCCGGCCCTGCCGGCCGAGGTGATCGAACGCACCCGCGCGAAGTACGCCGAGGCGCTGCAGAAGCTGGCCGGCATCAGCGTCGACTGAGCGCAGGCTTCTGGGGGAGCGGCTTCAGCCGCGAGACACGCCTGCGCATGGGTGTCCGCTGCCGCCGACCGCCGCGGTCGGCCCGGCGCCGGCGGGTTCGCGATCAAGCTATTCTCGACGCCTGCCGCGCACCGCGCGCGACCCCGGAGACCGCCGCCATGAACGTCGCGACCGACCGTAGCCAGACGTCGACCCGCCCGATCGACCGCTGGTTCGCCAGCTACTCCGACGACCACCGCAACCCGACCAACCAGCTGATCCACGTGTTCTGCGTGCCGGCGATCGCGTGGAGCGTGATCGCGCTGCTGTGGTGCATCCCGTCGCCGGGCACGCTGTTCCGGCCGGGCACCTGGGCCGGCGTGGCGATGTTCGCCGCGGCGCTGTTCTACTACCGCGCCTCGCGCCGGCTCGGGCTCGGCATGATCGCGATGTTGGTGCTGATGGCGCTGCTGACCGGCGCGCTGTACGACGTCCTCGGCGCCGGCACCCTGCTGTGGCTGGCGCTGGGCGTGTTCGTGGTGGCGTGGATCGGCCAGTTCCTCGGCCACAAGATCGAGGGCCGCAAGCCGAGCTTCCTGACCGACCTCACCTACCTGCTGATCGGCCCGGCCTGGGTGCTGGCCAAGCTCTACCGCAAGCTGGGCTGGGCGTACTGAGCGATGGCGACAACGCGCGGTTTGCACGGACGCGACCTCGCGCTGGTCCTGCTCATCGCGCTGGCGTGGGCCGGCAACTTCCTGACCTCGGCGCTGGCGCTGCGCGAAATCCCGCCGTTCCTGTTCACCGCGTTGCGCTTCGCGCTGCTGGCGCTGCCGCTGCTGTTCGTGCTCAAGCGGCCCGCGCGCGGGCAATGGCCGCGGCTGCTGGCCTCGTGCCTGTGCATCGGCGTGCTGCATTTCGGCCTGAGCTTCTCGGCGTTGAAGCTGGCCGGGGATTTGTCGTCGCCGGCGATCGTGCTGCAGAGCTACGTGCCGATGACCGCGCTGCTGGCCTGGGTGGTGCTCGGCGAGCGCTTCGGCTGGCGCACCGGGCTGGCGATCGCGATCAGCTTCGGCGGCGTGCTGGTGCTCGGCTTCGACCCGCTGGTGCTCGACCAGCCGCTGGCGCTGGTGCTGATGCTGGTGTCGGCGCTGTTCCTGGCGATCGGCACGGTGCTGATGAAGCCGCTGCGCGACCTCGACGTCTGGAGCCAGCAAGGCTGGATGGCGCTGGCCAGCGTGCTGCCGCTGCTGGCTGTCAGCGCGCTGGTCGAGCCCGGCGCGCTGGCGCTGCTGCCCCAGGCCAGCTGGGTCGCGTGGCTCGGCGCGCTGTACGCGGCCTTCGTCTCGTCGCTGCTTGGCCACGGCCTGTACTACGTGCTCGTGCAGCGCCACCCGGTCGCGCAGGTGACGCCGTGGCTGCTGCTGGTGCCGGTGCTCGCGGTCGGCCTGGGCATCGCGTTCTGGGGCGACCGCCCGGGGCCGCGGTTGCTGCTCGGCGGCGCGATGGTGCTCGGCGGCGTGCTGGTGATCGCGCTGCGGGCGATGACCAAGGCGCGCCCGGTGGCGGCGTAGGGCGGCTTTCAACCCGCCATCGCCATACCCGCGTGCCGCGCCAGCCACGCCATGCGCACCCAGCGGCATTCGCGGGTGCATGACGGCGGGTTGAAAACCCGCCTTACGGATCGTTGCGCGCGACGAACATCTCCGCGGTCGGCCGGAACGCGCGCGGCACGTAGCGCAGGTCGCGCTGCGCCGGGGCGATGTCGAACACCAGGTCGCTGCGCATGCGCCGCACCGCAGCCTCGCCTAGGCCGCTCGCGCGGCCGCTGGCTTGCGCGGCCAGCAGCGCGAGGTTGAACAGCGGCGACGGCAACTCGACCAGCGCCGGCGGCGGCTCCAGCACCGCGAGCACGCGCGCGACCATGTCGCGATAGGTCAGCGTTTCGCCGCCGGGCAACGCATACGCGCGGCCGGGCGCCGCGGCGCTTTCCAGGCACGCGAACGCGGCCGCGGCGAGGTCGTCGACATGCACCGGCTGGCGCAGCCCGCGTGCGTTGCGCGGCAACGGGAAACGCCGCCAACGCTGCGCCAGTTGCGCGATCCGGGTAAGGGTTGCGTCGCGGCCGGCGCCGTAGACCAGAGTCGGGCGCAGCACGGTCGCGGTCGCGCCGCGCGCCTGTGCAGTCGCGAACACGCCGGCCTCGCCATCGCGCAGGCGCTGGGAAACATCGCGCTCGCGCGCATCGGCCGAGCCGCGCTTGCTGTCGACGCTGGTCGAGCCGAACGCGACCACGCGCGCGGCCTCGATGCCCGTCTGTGCGTACCAGCGCGCGAACACGTCCAGCGGCCCGCAACTGAACACCGCATCCACGCGCGCCGGCAACGGCGGCAGCGCCTCGAAACCGCCGCACAACCAGTGCAGGCCGGGTTCATCGGAATGCGCATTGCGCGACAGCGCGGTCACCCGCCAACCGTCGCGGCGCAGCAGCGGCAACAACGGCTGGCCGATCTGGCCGCTGCCGCCGAACACCAACGCGTGCCGCACCGGTCAGCGCCCCGCGCGCGCGGGCAACACCGCGCGCAACCAGGCGAAGCCGACCACCGCGGCGATGACCGACGCCGCCAGGATCCCGAGCACCGCCTCCTCGTAACGCGCCGGATCGCGATACGCGAGCGAAGCGATAAACAGGCTCATGGTGAATCCGATGCCGCACAGCAGGCCCAGCCCGATCATCGCGCGCAGGTCCATCCCGGCCGGGAACCGCGCCCAGCCCAGCGCGCGCATCAGCAGCGCGGCTGCCACTATCCCGATCGGCTTGCCGAGCACCAGGCCCAGCACGATGCCCAGCGGCAATGCCGCCAGCGCGTCGCCCGCGTCCAGCCCTCCCAGTACCAGCCCGGCGTTGACGAATGCGAACAGGGGCAGGATCGCGTAGGCGACCCACGGGTGCAGCGCGTGTTCGAGGTATTCGAGCGGCGAGTGCTCGACCTCGTCGTCGATCGCGTTGTGGCGGTTGACGTGCGGGATCATCAGCCCGGTGGCGACACCGGCCAGCGTCGCGTGCACGCCCGACTTCAGCACGCACACCCACAGCACCGCGCCGAGCAGCAGGTAGGGCGTGAGTGCGGTCACGCCGCGGCGATTGAGCAGCCACATCGCCAGCAGCGCCGCGCCGGCCCAGCCCAGCGCGACCACCGACATCCCGTGTGAGTAGAAGACGGCGATGATGAGGATCGCGATCAGGTCGTCGACCACCGCGATCGTCGACAGCAGCAGCTTCATCGCCACCGGCACGCGTGAACCCAGCAGCGCGAGCACGCCCAGCGCGAACGCGATGTCGGTCGCGGTCGGCACCGCCCAGCCGCGCATCGCCGCGGCATCGCCCTGGTTGAGCGCGACGAAGAACAAGGCCGGCAGTGCGACGCCCGCGCTCGCGCACACCAGCGGCAGGACCAGTTGCTCACGCCCGGCGAGCTGGCCGGTCAGCGCCTCGCGCTTGATCTCGAGCGCGACCAGCAGGAAGAACACCGCCATCAGGCCGTCGTTGATCCACAGCAGCAGCGGCTTGGCGATCTCGAACTCGCCGACGCCGATCCGCACCGGCAGGCCGCGGAACGCTTCGTAGGCGGATTGCAACGGCGAGTTCGCGGCGATCAACGCCAGCGCCGCGGCGGCGATCAGGACGATGCCGCCGGCGGCCTCGAGCCGGAAGAATTCGGCCAGGGCGTGCGCCGCGCGCCGCGACAGCGGCCGGCCGCGCGCGGCGGCGGGGAGGGGTTCGGTCATCGCCGCAGTATATCGACGGGGTTTGCCACACCCGCCCGCGCGCGAGCGCGAGCGATCATGCGGCCGGACGCAGCATCCCGCTCAGCCGACCGCGGCCACCGCACCGGCGCCCTGCACCAGCCACCACTCGAACGCCAGCCAGGCGATGAAACCGACCGACAGGATCACGCCTTCGCGCTTGCTGACCTGCATGTCGCCTCGCAGCATCGGGTACATCACCAGCGCGAACGCGAGCGCGGCCGGCAACGCGTAGCGCACCAGCAGGCCCGGCAGCGGCAGCATGTTCCAGGCGGCCATGCCGCCGACGATCACCAGCGCGTTGAACACGCTCGAGCCGATCACGTGGCCGACCACCATGTCGCCCTGGCCGCGGCGCGCGGCGAACACGGCCGCGGCGACTTCCGGAAGCGCGGTGCCGATCGCGACCGGGATCAGCCCGGTTAGCAGCATCGACAGGCCCAAGCCTGCGCCAAGGACCGGGGCGTTCACCACCACCAGCCGCGAACCGAAATACAGCAGCACCGCGGCGATCGCGAAGCGCAGCAGGTTGAGGCGCAAGTCGGTGCCGGTGCGCGCGAACGCGGCGATCTCGGCCTGCAGCTCGGGCGTCTCGCGCTGGCTGCGCACCACCGCGTACGCTATCGCGGCGACGAACGCGAGCAGCAGGACGATGCCTTCGAGCCGCGACAGCACGCCGTCCAGGCCCATCACGATCAGGGCGCCGGTGCCGACGATCAGCACCAGCAGCATCGTGCTCAGCGCACGCCAGCGCACCAGCAGCGGCGCCGCCAGTGCGGCCAGGCCCAGGGTTAAGCCGAAGTTGACGACGTTGCTGCCTACTGCATTGCCCAACGCGAGTGCCTGTTGCCCGCGCGCGATCGCGTGCAGGTTGACCGCAATCTCCGGCAACGAAGTGCCGAACGCGACCAGCACCAGGCCGGCCATGAATGGCGACGCGCCGATCCGCTGCGCCAGCCCGGACGCGCCCTTGACGATCGAGTCGCCGCCCAGTGCGAGCAGCACCAGCCCCAGTACGAACCAGCCGATGGCTTCGAACATTGCGTCACCCCTTCCCGTCAGTTCGGCGATTCTATGCCGATGCCGCGCGGCCGCGTCCAGCGCGCCGTGCAGCGCGCGCCGCCGTTGCGCTGCAGCGGATCACGAACAGCCTTCGACATAGTCGACCTGTGGCGGCACGCCGATGTGCCAGTCGCCGACCTTGCCGGCCTCGTCGGTCTCGAACACCAGCACGCCGTTGCCGCCCGCGGCATCTTGGATCCTCAGGTACTGGCCATCGGTGTACTCGTGCGGGCTCGCTTCGACGCGGCCCAGGTACAACCGGCGGATGTCGTCGGTGCTCATGCCGCGCTTGCCGCCGCCGGGCGCGACGATGTCGGCGCTGTCGACGTCGATGCGCACGAACTTGTCGCCCTCGACCATGAAGCCGACGCCATAGCCGCCCTGGGGGCGCGGCAGCGGATACAGGTAGTGGCAACCGCCCGGCTCGGAGGGGGTATCGACTTTGAGGTCCTTGCCCCAGGCCATGCGCACGGCTTCGGCGCTGTCTCCGAACTTCGCCGGCCCAAAACCGGAGAAACTGATCGCACCGGCGGCAGGCGCCGGTCCGGGTGTGGGGCCCGCTGGCGGATTGATCGCAGGCGGCGCGGTGGCCGGGGGCACGTCTTCGGCCGGCTGATGCGCCGGCGTGGGCACGGCGGCCGAAGGTTCGCTGTCGGCGGGCGCTTCGCCGCGACACGCAGCCAGGGACAGGACAAGCAAGCCCAGTGACAACACATGCTTCATCGGTACATCCAGGCACGAGGCAGCCTGCAGCCTAGCCACGCACCGTGAACGCGACGCGAAGCGACGCCCGCCTAGCGCGATGGCGCGACGAAGTGCTTCTGCAAGCCGGTCCAGCAGGCCTGGTAATCGCGTTGCCGATGCGCGGCATCGAGCGCCTGCCGGGTCGGTCGCAATACCGCGCGGGTCTCGAACATGAAGGCCATGGTGTCGCCGACCACGTCGGGTTGGGACAGGTTCGCGGCGCTGGCCTTCTCGAACGTGGCCGCGTCGGGCCCGTGGCCGCTCATGCAGTTGTGCAGCGACGCGCCGCCGGGCACGAAGCCTTCGGCCTTGGCGTCGTACGCACCGTGCACCAGGCCCATGAACTCGCTGGCGACGTTGCGGTGGAACCAAGGCGGACGGAACGTGTGCTGCGCCACCAGCCAGCGCGGCGGGAAGATCACGAAGTCCAGGTTGGCCGTGCCCGGCGTGTCGCTGGGCGAGGTCAGCACGGTGAAGATCGACGGGTCAGGATGGTCGAAGCTGATCGAGCCGATGGTGTTGAAGCGGCGCAGGTCGTACTTGTAGGGCGCGTAGTTGCCGTGCCAGCCGACCACGTCGAGCGGCGAGTGGCCAATGTCGGCTCGCCACAGGTGACCCTGGAACTTGGCAATCAGCTCGAACTGTCCTTCGACGTCCTCGTAGGCCGCGTTCGGCGTGAGGAAGTCGCGCGGGTTGGCCAGGCCGTTGCTGCCGATCGGACCGAGGTCGGGCAGGCGCAGCAGCGCGCCGAAGTTTTCGCAGACGTAACCCGACGCCGCGCCGTCCGGCAACTCGACGCGGAAGCGCACGCCGCGCGGGACCACCGCGATCTCCTGCGGCTCGACCTCGAGCACGCCCAGTTCGGTGGCGATGTGCAGGCGACCGTGCTGCGGCACGATCAGCAGCTCGCCGTCGGCGTCGTAGAAATAGCGCCCGGCCATCGAGCGGTTGGCGGCGTACACATGCACGCCCACGCCGTGCTGCGCGGCCGGCGAGCCGTTGCCGGCCATCGTGTACAGGCCGTCGACGAAATCGACTGGCGCCTCGGACACTGCCAGCGGGTTCCAGCGCAGCTGGTCCGGCGACAGCGGGCCGACCTCGAAGTCGTTGTGAAGGCGCGGCTGCGGGTACGGCGCGAACATCCCGTGCATCGCCGCCGGGCGGATCCGGTACAGCCAGCTGCGGCGGTTCTCGCCGCGCGGCGCGGTGAACGCAGTGCCCGACAACTGCTCCGCGTACAGGCCGTGGGCGACGCGCTGCGGCGAGTTCTGGCCCAGCGGCAAGGTGCCGGGCACCGCCTCGCTCGCAAACTCGTTGCCGAAGCCGGACAGGTAGCCGGCGGCGGCGATGCGGTGGGCATCGCGCGCAGCGAGGGCGACTCCGCTATCGCGTGAGTCGCTGTCGTTGCCGGCAGGATTATTGGCGTTGTTCATGCGCGTGCTCTCGAGAGCGTTCGTTAAAGCCCCTCTCCCACCGGGAGAGGGGTTGGAGTGAGGGTTCGGTGTGCGACGGCGTTGAAGATCGCTTCGAAAACCGCCTGTGTTTGCATCAGCACGTCGTTGTCCCAGAAGCGCAGCACCTTCAGACCTCGTGCTTCGAGAAACCGGGTGCGCACGCGATCATTCTCTTCCGTGTGCTGAGAGCCATCGAGTTCGACCACCAACTTCGCTGCATCGCAGTAGAAATCGACGATATACGGCGGGATCGGATGCTGGCGCCTGAATTTCAGTCCACCGAGTTGGCCACCGCGCAGGTGGCGCCACAATTTGTGTTCGGCGTCGGTCGACTCACGCCGAAGCTCACGCGCCTTGTCGCGCGTGAGGGTAGGCAACGGTGGTCGTGAATGTTCGTCCATGCTTCGGCCCCTCACCCCAACCCCTCTCCCGTTGGGAGAGGGGCTCCAAAGCCCAAGCGTCGGCTTACAGCACGCCGCGCTTCATCTGGTCGCGCTCGATGCTCTCGAACAGCGCCTGGAAGTTGCCTTCGCCGAAACCCTCGTTGCCCTTGCGCTGGATGATCTCGAAGAAGATCGGGCCAATGGCATTGGTGGTGAAGATCTGCAGCAGCTTGCGCTGCTTGGTCTCGGCATCGGCGTCGATCAGGATCTTGTTCCTGGCCAGGCGCGCGACGTCCTCGCCGTGGTTGGGCACGCGCGCGTCGATCACGTCGAAGTAAGTGTCGGGGGTGTCGAGGAAGCTGATCCCGGACTCGCGCATCGCCTCGACCGTCGAATAGATGTCGTCGGTGAAGCAGGCGATGTGCTGTATGCCCTCGCCCTTGTAGGCGTCGAGGTACTCGTTGATCTGCGACTTCGGGTCCGACGATTCGTTGAGCGGAATCCGCACCACGCCGTCCGGCGCGGTCATCGCCTTGGACACCAGTCCGGTCTTGGCGCCCTTGATATCGAAGTAGCGGATCTCGCGGAAGTTGAACAGGCGCTCGTAGTAGTCCGACCACTTCTGCATGTTGCCGAAGTAGAGGTTGTGGGTCAGGTGGTCGATGAAGGTCAGGCCGAAGCCCTTCGGGTCCGGATCGGCGCCCTGCACCGGCAGGAACTCCTCGTACATCGTGCCGTGCTCGCCATAGCGGTCGACCAGGTACAGCATGCAGTCGCCGATGCCCTTGACCACCGGCGCATCGACCGCCTTGGTCTCGGGCTTGTGGTCGATCGCCTCGCCGCCGTTGCCCAGCACCACCTGGCACACCTCGCTGGCCGGCTTGCGGAAGCGGATCGCGAAGCCGCACGCGCTCGGGCCGTGGGCGCGGGCGAAGTCGGCGGCGAAACTGTCGGGGTCCTCGTTGACCAGGAAGTTGACACCGCCCTGGCGGTAGATGGTGATCGGCCGGGTCTTGTGGCGCGCGGTGGCGGTGAAGCCCATGCGCCGGAAGTAGTCGTGCAGCAGCTCGCCCTGGCCGTCGGGCGCAGCGAACTCGACGAACTCGAAACCGTCGATGCCGAGCGGGTTCTCGAAGGTGGTGACCTGCATGCCGAGGTTGGGCTGCGCGTTCATGGCATTGTTTCCAGTGGCGGCGGCGTCCGCGGACGGACGGCCGGGTGCGGGGGATTTGACGCAATGGTCGTTATAGTTTCACATGAAACCATAAGCAAGGCACGGTGCAGCATGAACAGCGGCGATGACATTTCTCCTGCCTGCCGGCCCGCGCGTGGCCGCCATGCCGAGCTCGACCTCGAGCACTTCCTGCCCTACCGGCTGTCCGTGCTGTCCAACCGCGTCAGCAGCGCGATTGCGCGCGTGTACTCGGAGCGGTTCGCCCTGGGCGTGACCGAGTGGCGGGTGATGGCGGTGCTGGGCCGCTACCCGGACTTGTCCGCCAACGAGGTCGCGCAGCGCACCGCGATGGACAAGGTCGCGGTCAGCCGCGCGGTCGCGAGGCTCACCGAGGCCGGCCGCCTGCAGCGCGAGCTGCATGACGACGACCGCCGACGCTCGGTGCTGCGCCTGTCCGAGGCGGGCTACCGCATCTACGACGAGGTCGCGCCGCTGGCGCTGGCGTTCGAGCGTCGGTTGTTCGAGGGCATGGACACGGCCGAGCGCGAACTGCTGTTCCGGTTGCTCGACCGGCTGGACGAACTAGAGATCCGCGCCGAGGCGGACATCCCGCCTCGATAAGGACCGTGCTTAGCGCACATGCCGCGCCTGACCACAAAAAAAACGGCGACCCGAGGGTCGCCGTCTTTGTTGCCCTTCCGAACCCAGTGCCGAACCGGCCCGCGATGATCCACAACCAACGCCGTAACCGATGCCGCGCCGGCGGCCGACGCTACCCAGACGCCGATGCCTTCTTGGTGGAGCGCCAAGCAGATCCCGCACTGCGTTCGGGATGACGCATCGGCAAAGCCGCTCGCGCTTTCACGCGAGCGGGCCGATGCCAGGGCGGGCAGTGCCCGCCCTACTTCACCCCATGCATCAACTTCTGGATCAACGGCGCGATCAGGAACAGCAGCACGCCGGCGCCCAGCAACGACCAGAAGCCGAACGTGTAGCCGCTCAGCGCCGAGGTCGTGGTCATGCCGGTGTCGCCGCTGACGTGGCTGGCGAAGATGCCCGACAGGTTGTTGCCGATGCCGGTCGACAGGAACCAGCCGCCCATGCCCAGCCCGACCAGGCGCAGCGGCGCCAGCTTGGTGACCATCGACAGGCCGATCGGCGACAGGCACAGCTCGCCGACCGACTGGATCACATAGACCATGAACAAGGTCCAGAACGGGATCTTGTTGTCGACGCTGACCATGCTCGACAGCGCGACCATGAGCAGCAGGAACGCCAGGCCATTGAAGATCAGGCCCAGGCCGAACTTGCGCGGGATCGACGGATTGACGTTCTTGCGTGCCATCGCCACCCACACCCAGGCCAGGATCGGTGCCAGCGCGATGATCGCGATCGAGTTCACCGACTGGAACCACGCGGTCGGGAACGTCCAGCCGCCGAAGTCGCGGTTGACGATCTCGTCGGCGAGGAACGTGAACGAGCTGCCGGCCTGCTCGAAGAACATCCAGAACAGGATGTTGAACGCGAAGATGATCAGCATCGCGATCACCTTGTCGCGCGCGACCGCGCCGTTGCGGAAGCCCTCGACCAGCAGCATGCCGGCTAGGCCGATGAACAGCGCGGTCAGCACCCACTGCAGCGCCTGGGCGCCGACGGCGAGCAGGAAGTACACCAGCGGGATGGTCAGCAGCGCACCGAGCGCGACGTAGGCGACGCGGTGCTTGCCGGGCGCCTCTTCCGGCGGACGGCCGATGCCCTTGAGCTGGCGGCGACCGAACCAGAACCACACCAGGCTGACCAGCATGCCGATGCCGGCCGCGCCGAACACGACCTTGTAGGCCGGGGTGCCCTCGGTGCCGAACACCTGGCTGGCCAGCCACCCGGTCAGGACCGGCGCGATCAGCGCGCCGGCATTGATGCCCATATAGAAGATGGTGAAGCCGCTGTCACGACGCGGATCGGCGACGCTGTAGAGCTTGCCGACCATGGTCGAGATGTTCGGCTTGAACAGGCCGTTGCCGACGATGATCGTCGCCAGGCCGAGCTTGAACACGTTCGGGTCCGGCAACATGATCGCGAACAGGCCCGCGGCCATGAACACCGCGCCGAGCAGGATCGATCGCTGGTAGCCGATCACCTTGTCGGCGATGTACCCGCCGAAGATCGCGCCGGCGTAGACCAGCGCCAGGTAGGAACCGTAGGTCAGGTTGGCGTCGGCCTGGCCGGACGCGTTGCCGCCGTGGAACTGCGCGACGATGTACAGCACCAGTGCCCAGCGGATGCCGTAGAACGCGAAGCGTTCCCAGAACTCCGACATGAACAGCATCCACAGCGGTTTGGGATGGCCCATGATCTGATCGAACGGCGGCGGCGGGGTGCCGTTGCCGGACGGCAGCTCCATCGGTGGACCTGCGGGTTCCGCAGCGTTGGAAACGTTGGCGCTCATTCAAAACCCCTGTGCTATCGGCAACAAAGGGTGAAGGTGTAACCGCGACGCGGGGTTGGCGTCAAACCGCCCGGGGCCTGCTGCAGTGCAGCAAAGCGATCTGGCCGGCTTGCGCAGACAAGAGTGGCGCGCTCGACAGCGCGGATCACGGTGCCCTTCGACCCGGCCCGCGACACGCCTCGCGCGCCTGGGGCTTCACTCCGCGGGCGCGCCGTAGGCGCCACCCACGCCAATGCTGGTACGCACCTCGAACAGCTCCGGGAAGAAGGTGAGCTCCAGCGCCTGCTTGAGGAAGCCCACCCCACTGGAACCGCCGGTGCCGCGCTTGAAGCCGATGATCCGCATCACCGTGCGCATGTGCCGGAACCGCCACAGCTGGAACTGCGATTCCAGGTCGACCAGGTCCTCGCACAGGTGGTACGCGGCCCAGTGCGCGTCGGTGTCCTCGTAGATGCGCTCGAACACCGGCAGCAGCGCCGGGTCGGACACGTGCGGCTGCGACCAGTCGCGCTCGACGTGCGCTGGCGGGACCGCGTGGCCATGGCGGGCGAGATGGCGCAGCACCTCGTCGTACAGGCTCGGCGCTTCCAGCAGCGCGCGCAGCTCGGCGTGCGCCTGCGGGTCGTGCGCGAACACCTGCAGCATCGCCGCGTTCTTGTTGCCGAGCAGGAACTCGATGGTGCGGTACTGCAACGACTGGAAGCCCGAGGACGGGCCGAGGATGTCGCGGAATTCCATGTACTCCGACGGCGTCAGCGTCTCCAGCACCGACCACTGCTCGGTGAGCTGGCGCAGGATCGCCTTGCAGCGCGCGAAGATCTTCTGGCACGCGCCCAGCTCATCGGCGCGCAGCAGCGCGATCGCGGCCTTGAGCTCGTGGATCATCAGCTTCATCCACAGCTCCGAGGTCTGGTGCTGGATGATGAACAGCAGCTCGTCGTGTTGCGGCGGATTCGACAGCCGCTGCTGGGCCGACAGCAGCCGGTCCAGGCGCAGGTAGCCGGCGTAGCTCAGGCGCCCCGACAGGTCGGTGTGGATGCCGGTTTCCAGCGGGCGTTGGTTGTCTTCGATGCTCATCGGCGTGGCTGTTGCAGTGCGGCATTCAGGGTACCGCACCGGCTCGCGCCGCAGTCATGGAAACGACATGCGGGCAAAGGAGAATTCGGTCACACTCCGCCGTTGGTCGTCGGGGGACGGCCGCGATACACCCACGTGACACCTACGCGAACACCCAGGGGAAATCCATGCAAACGATGTTGCGCCGCTTGGCGCTCATGCTCTTGTTGCCCGCCGCCACCGCGTCCATCGGCCTGGGCGCCGCGCACGCGCAGGTTAGCCTGACCTCGCCCGGTTCGCCGGTCCTCCAGGACTTCGATGCGCTGCCCGCCAGCGGTTCGGCGGCCTGGACCAACAACACCACGTTGGCCGGCTGGTACCACGCGCGTACCGGTACCGGCACCACAGTCGTCGCCAACAATGGCAGCAGCAACGCCGGCAACCTGTACAGCTACGGCAGCGGCGCCGCCACCGAACGCGCGCTCGGCTCGCTGGGCTCCAGCAACGCCGCCGTCGGCCACCTGTTCTGGGGCGTGCGCCTGCAGAACAACACCGGCGCCCCGATCACCACGCTGGATGTCAGCTACACCGGCGAGCAGTGGCGCAACAGCGCCGCCGCGGCGCAGACCATCGCGTTCTCCTACCTCGTCGGCGCGCCGGCAGTGACCGGAACGCTGGCCGAGTTCCAGGCCGCGGGCACTGCGGTCCCCGCGCTCGACTTCACCAGCCTCATCACCGGCGGCACCGCCAGCGCGCTCGACGGCAACCTGCCCGCCAACCGCGCGGCGCGCAGCACCACGATCACCGGCCTCAACATCCCGGTCGGTGGCGAGATCCTGCTGCGCTGGTCCGACCCGGACCAAACTGGTGCCGACCACGGCCTGGCGATCGACGACGTGTCGATCACGGTGCCCGGCGCGCCGACCAGCAACGCCGACCTGGCGATCACGATCAGCGACAGCCCGGATCCGGTCGCGCAAGGCGGCGCCATCACCTACGCGATCGTGGCCAGCAACGCCGGCCCCGATGCCGCGACCGGTGCCACCCTGACCATCCCCGTTCCGACCGGCACCGCCTGGCAGTCGATCGCCGCGACCGGCGCGTGGGACTGCACCAGCGCCGGCAATCCGCCGGTCAACGGTCCGGGTGCCTTCACCTGCACGCTGCCGAGCTTTGCCAGCGGCGCCAGCGACACCTTCACCCTGCAGGTCCAGGTGCTGCCCACCAGCATGGGTCCGATCACCAGCACCCCGGCGATCAGCTCGTCCGCGGGCGACCCGGTGCCGGCCAACAACTCGGCGACCGCGACCACCACGGTCGACGTGCCGATCACCGCGATCCACACCCTGCAGGGCGCCGGCGCCGCGTCGCCGCTCGTCAACCAGACCGTGCGCACCCGTGGCGTCGTCACCGGCCGCAAGGGCAACGGCTTCTTCCTGCAGACGCCGGATGCCGAAATCGACGCCGACCCGGCGACCTCCGAAGGCGTGTTCGTGTTCACCAGCAGCGCGCCACCGGCGGCAGCCGCGGTCGGCAGCCTGGTCACGGTCGACGGCCGCGTGCTCGAGTTCGTGCCGAGCCAGGACCCGCTGCAGGCGCCGCTGACCGAGATTGGCTTCGTGACCTCGGTCGTTTCGCTGTCGACGGGCAACGCCCTGCCCGCGCCGATCGCGCTCACCGCCACCTACCCGGACCCGGCCGGCGCGCTCGACCAGCTCGAACCTCTCGAAGGCATGCGCGTCACCGCGCCAAGCTTCACCGTGGTCGCCCCGACCGCCGGCAACACCAACGAGGCCAACGCCAGCGGCAGCAGCAACGGCCTGCTGCACGCGGTGGTCACCGGTGTGGCGCGGCCGTTCCGCGAGCCGGGCATCCAGGCGCCGGACCCGGCCCCGGCCGGCAGCAGCATCCCGCCGATCCCGCGCTGGGACTTCAACCCGGAGCTGCTGGTCGTCGACAGCGACAGCCTCGGCGGCGCGGCGTTCCTGCTCGACCTGACCACCGGCAGCGTGATCCAGGGCCTGACCGGGCCGCTCGACTACGGCTTCCGCCGCTACACCGTGCACCGCGACCCGCTCGTCGCGATCACGGTGACGCCGGGCGCGACGCCGCGAGCGGCGCGGGCGCCGGCCGCCGACGAGTTCAGCGTCGCCGCCTACAACCTCGAGCGATTCTTCGACACCACCAACGACCCCGGCAAGGACGACGCGGTGCTCACCCCGGCCGCTTTCGAGAAGCGCCTGGGCAAGGCCTCGCTCGGTATCCGCGACTTCCTCCGCACCCCCGACATCCTCGGCGTGGTCGAAATGGAGAAGCTGCCGGTGCTGCAGACCCTCGCCGACCGCCTCAACGCCGATGCGGTCGCCGCCGGCCAGCCGGACCCGGGGTACGTCGCCTACCTCGAAGAAGGCAACGACATCGGCGGCATCGACGTCGGTTTCCTGGTCAAGACCGCCAGCGTCGCGGCCGGCATCGCCCGCGTCCAAGTCGTTGCGGTGACCCAGGTCGGCAAGGACACCACCTGGATCGAACCGGACGGCAGCAGCGCGCTGCTCAACGACCGCCCGCCGCTGCTGCTCGATGCCGTCGTCCACTACGCCGACGGCCGCGCGTTCCCGGTGACCGTGATCGTGGTCCACAACCGCTCGCTCAACGGCGCCGAGGACGACAGCGCCGGCGGCGACCGCGTGCGCCGCAAGCGCCAGCGCCAGGCCGAGTTCCTGGCCACGCTGGTCGCCGAGCGCGAAGCGAGCGCGCCGGGCACGCGTATCGTGATGCTCGGTGACTTCAACGCGTTCGCGTTCAACGACGGCTACGTCGACGCGATGAACGTGATCGCCGGCACGCCGACCGCGGACGCGCAGACCGTGGTCCCCGGCGACGGCATCGACCTGCTCGATCCCGACCTGATCAACCTCGGCGAACTGGCACCGGCGAGCGAGCGCTACTCGTTCGTGTTCGGCGGCAACGCGCAGACCCTCGACCACGTGCTGGTCAACGAGGAACTGGTGGTAATGACGCGTTCGCTCGAAAGCGACCACGCGCGCATCAACGCCGACTTCCCGGAGACCAACCGCAACGACGCCAACTCGCCGTCGCGCCTGGCCGACCACGACCCGGTGGTCGCGTACTTCGCCCCGCGCAACCGCGCCGATCTCGGCGTGACCGCGACCGCGACCGCCGCCACGGTCCGCGTCGGCGGCACCATCGGCTTCAACGCCAGCGTGACCAACCACGGCCCGGACGCCGCCGAGTTCCCCGGCATCGGCTTCGCGCTCGATGGCGCGCAGCCGACCATGGCGGTCACCGCGCCGGCCGGTTGGACCTGCGATGCCCCGCAGATCGCCGCGGGCAAGACCTCGGTCGCGTGCAATGCGTCGACCCTGGGCAACGGCGTCACCGCAGGCTTCACCGTCAGCGCGGCGGCCACGGCGGCACTGATCGGCACCACCGTCAACCTGGCGGTCGCCGGCGACGCGCAGTCGTACGACCCGGTCGCGGGCAACAACCAGGCCGGTGCCAGCGTCGGCGTGTACGCGCTCGCCGACCTGGGCGTGGTGTTGTACGGCCGTACCACGACGCTGCGCAGCGGCATGCTCGCCCGCTACCGGGTCGCGGTCGAGCACGCCGGTGGCGATGCCGCGCCGCAGGCGCGCCTGGTCCTGTCCGGCGATGCGCCGGCGGGCAACGTCGCGATCGCCGCAGCGGCCGGGTGGAGCTGCGCGGTGGCGGCGGTCGGCGCCGGCTTCGAGGCGACCTGCAGCCGCGACCCGCTCGCCGCCGGCGCCAAGCCGTGGTTCGACCTCAACGTCGTGGCACCGCCGCCGGAGAGCGACCAGCGCCTGACGGTGGTCGCCACGGTGAGCTCGCTCGCGCAGGACCCGACGCCGGGCAACAACACCTCGGTCAACGTGCTGCGCCTGATCAGATGAGCTGAAACCGCCGATGGCGTGGGATCGGAACAGCGCGGCTTCGGCCGCGCTGTTTTTTTTTGTGCACGCACGGGTTGCCGCAGCGCGCAACGTGCCTTTACCCCGCTGTGGTTATCATCGGCTCTCCGCTCGAGCCTGAGGATTTGCCCGCGATGACGGTGGCTGCGACGTTCGAAATCGAATACCTGCAATACCTCGGCGTCGACGGCAAGCCGGTCGCCGAATTGCCCGTCGCCTTCCGCGACGCCAAGGCGCTGCTGCCGCTGTTCAAGCAGATGCTGTTCGTGCGCGTGTTCGACACCAAGGCAATCGCGCTGCAGCGCACCGGCAAGCTTGGCACCTACGCCGCGTGCCTCGGGCACGAGGCGACCCACGTCGGCATCGGCGCCTCGATGCGGCCCGAGGACGTGTTCGCACCCAGCTACCGCGAGTACGGCGCGCAGTTCATGCGCGGCGTGCTGCCGCGCGAGGTGCTGCTGTACTGGGGCGGCGACGAGCGCGGCAACGATTTCTCCGGACCGAAGCACGATTACCCGTGGTGCGTGCCGATCTCGACGCAGTGCCTGATGGCCGCCGGCGCGGCGCTGTCGTTCAAGCTGCGCCAGCAGCCGCGGATCGCGGTGGCCTGCTGCGGCGACGGCGGTTCGTCGAAGACCGACTTCTACGCCGCGCTCAACTCGGCCGGTGCCTATACCTCGCCGCTGGTGCTGTGCGTGATCAACAACGGCTGGGCGATCTCGGTGCCGCGCTCGGCGCAGACCGGCGCGCAGACGCTCGCGCAGAAGGGCCTCGCCGGCGGCCTGCACTGCCTGCAGGTCGATGGCAACGACCTGATCGCGGTGATGGAAGGCATGCGCCGCGCCACCGAGCGCGCGCGCAACGGCGACGGCGGCAGCGTGATCGAGTTCATGACCTACCGCCTGCACGACCACACCACCGCCGACGACGCACGCCGCTACCGCGACGACGCGCAGGTCAAGGACGCGTGGACGCGCGACCCGATCCCGCGCCTGCGCACCTACCTCACCGCACAGGGCGTGTGGAGCGAGGCGGAAGAGCAGGCCTGGGCCGAGGAATGCGGCAACAAGGTCGACGTCGAGATCAACGCCTACCTGGAAACCCCGGTGCAGCCGGTCGAGGCGATGTTCGACTACCTCTACGCGGATATGCCGCCGGACGTGGCGGCACACCGCGCCGCGGTGCTCGCCGCGGAGGGCCGCTCGTGAACAAGGCGCAAACCATGCCCAACAACGAATCCCCCCCCGCCACCGCCGCACCCGTCGCCAGCACCCCGGTTGCTATCACGCTCATCGAGGCGATCACCCAGGCGCTGGCCTGGGAGATGCAAGACGACGACTCGGTGGTCGTGCTCGGCGAGGACGTCGGCGTCAACGGCGGCGTGTTCCGCGCCACCGCCGGCCTCTCGGCCACGTTCGGCACGCAACGCGTGCTCGACACGCCGCTGGACGAGACCACGATCGCCGGCCTGACCGTCGGCATGGCCTCGCAGGGCATGAAGCCGGTCGCCGAGGCGCAGTTCGACGGCTTCATGTACCCGATGGTCGACTTCATCGTCTGCCACGCCGCGCGCATGCGTTACCGCACGCGCGGCCGGCTGAGCTGCCCGATGGTGCTGCGCGTGCCGTGGGGCGGCGGCATCCGCGCGCCGGAGCACCACAGCGAAGCCAACGAGTCGATCTTCACCAACGTCCCCGGCCTGCGCGTGGTGATGCCGTCCTCGCCGCAGCGCGCCTACGGCCTGCTGCTGGCCGCGATCCGCGACCCCGACCCGGTGATCTTCTTCGAGCCCAAGCGCATCTACCGCCAATACAAGGAAGTGGTCGCCGACGACGGCGAGGCGCTGCCGCTGGACGTGTGCTACGTGCTGCGCGACGGCAGCGACCTGACCTTGGTGACCTGGGGTGCGCAGGTCAAGGAAACGCTGGAGGCGGCCGAGAAACTCGCGTCCGAGGGCATCAGCGCCGAAGTCATCGACGTCGCCACGCTGCGCCCGCTCGACTTCGCCACGATCGCCGAGTCGGTGTCGAAGACCGGCCGTTGCGTGATCGTGCACGAGGCGCCCAAGACCGCCGGCTTCGGTGCCGAGATCGCCGCGCGCCTGGCCGAGGAGTCGATCTACGACCTGCGCGCGCCGGTCGAGCGCGTCACCGGCTACGACACCCACATCCCGCTGTTCCGGCTGGAGATGAAGTACCTGCCCAGCGTCGAGCGGATCGTCGCCGCCGCCCGGCGCGCGGTCGCCGCGGGCTGAAGCGCATGCGTCGCGCCCGCGTCGTCGTCGCCCACCGCGCCCCGGATCGCCCGCCGATCCAGGTCGCGCGCGGCGAGACGGTGATGCTCGGCGAGCGCGACGGCGACTGGCCGCAGTTCGTCTGGACGACGGCACTCGATGTGAATGCCGCGGAGGGCCACGGCGGCTGGGTGCCGGCGGCCTTGTTCGACAACCCGTCCGGCCTGGCCATCGCACTTTCCGACTACGACACGCGCGAGCTCGACGCGGCCACCGACGAAATCCTGACCCTGCACCACGAGCTCGCGCAGTGGTGGTGGGCGCAGAACGTGCTCGGCGTGCAGGGCTGGATCCCGGCGCGGTCGCTGGAGCTGCTGGACGACACCACGGACGACGACCCGTCCGACCCGACTTCTTGAGCTAGACAAGGACCCCCGCTGCCATGAGCAACACCAAGACCTTCCTGCTTCCCGACCTGGGCGAAGGCCTGCCCGACGCCACCATCGTCGAATGGTCGGTGAAAGTCGGCGACACCATCCGCCTCGACGAGGCGCTGGTGTCGATGGAGACCGCCAAGGCCGTGGTCGAGGTGCCATCGCCGGTATCGGGCAAGGTCACCAAGCTCGGCGGCGCCGCCGGCGACATCGTCATCACCGGCGCGATGCTGGCCGAGTTCGAGCTCGACCCGTCTTTGCCGCAGCGCGCCGAAGGCCAGGACACCGGCCACCACCACGGCGGTGGGCATGCACCGGCCACGAGCCCGCCTTCCAAGAGTGTGGGCAGCCAGGATCCGGCGCCCGACGCGAAAGTCGTCGCATCCGACGAGGGCGGCGCGATCGCCAGCGGCGAAGCCGCGCCGCAGACCCGCACCGAGGTGCTGCGCGAGGACAGCGGCACCGTGGTCGGCGCGATGCAGAGCTCCGACGCGGTGCGCAGCGAGCAGGCGGTCGCGGTCGGCGGCGTCAGGGCGATGCCGGCGGTGCGCGCGCTCGCGCGCAAGCACGGCATCGATCTGTCGCTTGTGCGCGCCACCGGCGGCGATGGCGTGGTGACGATGGACGACGTCAAGCGCGCCGCTGCCGATGGCAGCGCCGCCTTGCTCCCCTCTACCCCCGGGAGAGGGGTCGGGGGTGAGGGTTCGGCGCAGGCGCGTCACTCCACGCCACACCCCGAACCCTCATCCGCCCTGCGGGCACCTTCTCCCGAGGGGAGAAGGGAAGAACAGCGCAGCACGCTGTCGCAAGCCGGCAAGCCGATGCGCACCCAGCCGCCGGGCGTGGCCGCCAGCGGCCAGCCGGAACAGCTCAAGGGCGTGCGCCGCAACATGGCGCGGGTGATGGCCGACGCCCACGCCAAGGTGGTGCCGACCACGCTCAGCGACGACGCCGACATCCATGCCTGGGCGCCGGGCA
Organism: Lysobacter koreensis; assembly: GCF_042677045.1. Lineage (NCBI taxonomy): Bacteria > Pseudomonadati > Pseudomonadota > Gammaproteobacteria > Lysobacterales > Lysobacteraceae > Lysobacter > Lysobacter koreensis. The sequence goes on along the minus strand of NZ_JBHTIH010000003.1, from coordinate 239,834 downwards.
ACGACATCACCGGCCGCCTGGTGCGCGCGATCGTGGCCGCCTGCAAGGCGGTGCCCGCGCTCAACGCCTGGTTCGATGGCGAGCAGCTGATGCGCACCCTGCACCCGCACGTCGACATCGGCATTGCGGTCGACACCGACGACGGCCTGTTCGTGCCGGCGCTGCGCAACGCCGACGTGCTCGACGCGCGCGGCGTGCGCGAGGCGGTCAACCGCCTGCGCATGCAGGTCGAGGACCGCAGCATCCCCGCGTCGGAACTGGCCGGCTACACGATCTCGCTGTCGAACTTCGGCATGTTCGCCGGCCGCTACGCGACCCCGGTGGTGGTGCCGCCGACGGTGGCGATCGTCGCCGCCGGCAAGGGCCGCCACCAGATGACCCCGGTGATGGGCGGCTTCGAATCGCACAAGGTGATCCCGCTGTCGCTGACCTTCGACCACCGCGCCTGCACCGGCGGCGAAGCGGCGCGCTTCCTGAAGACGATGATCGACGACCTGGCGCGCGCGAGCTGACGTGGGGCGGGCCCCGGCCCGCCGCTTGCGAATCCGCGATGCATCGATGGCGGGCCTGGGCCCGCCCTACGCCCCGAAGGAAGTCCCCTTGGGGGGACGGAGACACCACGATGGCCCACCGTAGCCGCCTGGCCGGTTTCATCATCGATTGCCAGACCGGCGATCTCGACAGCGCCGCCGCGTTCTGGAGCGCCGCACTGGGGCTGGCGGTCGCCGACCCGGACTCCGGCGGCACCGGCCAGTACGCGCAGTTCGGCGACGCGCCCGGCGGGTTGCATGTCGAGGTGCAGAAGGTCGACCATGCCTCGCGCGTGCACCTGGACATCGAGGCCGACGACGTCGACGCCGAAGCCGCGCGGCTGGAGGCGCTGGGCGCGAAGAAGATCGGCTTCGTCAAGCGCTGGTGGGTGATGGAGGCGCCCACCGGGCAACGCTTCTGCGTGGTGGCGATGAGGCACGACAACCGCCGCGAACCGCCCAACCAGTGGCCGTAACCGCGCCCGCGACGTCGGGCGGGTGTCAACCCGCCATCGCCATCTCCAAGCCGCGGTCGGCAACCATCGACCCTGCCGGCCGCGAGCCGGCGCCGGCGTATTCGCGGGGTCCGGCATGCCGGCCGGGCCAGCGACTTCACCGATTGAAATACGGCGTGTCGTCGACGACGACGCGGTTGCGACCGGCCGCCTTGGCCCGGTACAGCGCCTGGTCGGCGCGTTCGAACACCTGCTCCGGGCTGTCGCGCGAGGCGTCGCCGGCAGCGACCCCGGCCGAAACCGTCAACGGGAACGGCAGCGATGCCTCGGCCACGCGCAGGCGGATGCGGTGCGCGATTTCGACCGCGCTGGCCAAGTTCGTGCCGGGCAGCACGATCAGGAATTCCTCGCCGCCATAGCGCACCGCCAGGTCGCCCTCGCGCACCGACGCGGTGACCGCGGCGGCGACCTCGCGCAACGCGCGGTCGCCGAGCAGGTGGCCATGGCGGTCGTTGACCTGCTTGAACAGGTCGACGTCGAGCACGACCAGGCTGTATGCCTGCTGCAGTTTCTGCATCGCCTCGGGGTTGTTGCGCAGCTGCACCAGCGCGGAGCGGTTGAGCAGGCCGGTGAGCTCGTCGCGGTTGGCGGTCTGCTGCAGTTGTTCGTGCCGATGCTGCAGCTCCGCGCGCGAACGCTCGATGCGCCGCGCGAATGCCTCGCGCTCGGACAACAGCTCGCGCTGCTTGCGCGCGTAGCGACGCAGTTCGAGCAGGTGCGAGGCCTGGCGCGCGAGCAGTTCCAGCGCGTGCAGCTGCGGCGCGCCGAGCCGGCGCGGCACCACGTCCATCACGCACACCGTGCCGAGCGCGTAACCGTCGGGACTGAGCAGCGGCACGCCGGCATAGAAGCGCGGCGGCTGGCCACCGATGCGCTGGCGGTGGGCGGCGAAACCTGGGTTGGCGGCGAGATCGTCGACCACCACGGTGCTGCCCGGGTCGAGGATGGCGTGGTCGCACAGCGAGTTGAAGCGCGGCAGCTGCGGCTGGTCGAGGCCGATCTGGGCCTTGAACCACAGCCGCTCGTGGTCGATCAGCGAGATCGCCGCGGCCGGCACGTCGCACAGGGTCGCGGCCAGCCGCACGATGTCGTCGAAGGCCTGTTCCGGCGGCGTGTCGACCACGGCATAGCTGTCGAGCGCCGCCTGGCGGCGGGATTCGATCTCGGTGGACGGGTGCGGGACGCGGACGGCGGACATGGCGGGCTGCAGGCTACCTGCGACGCGCGCGCCGCCCTGTGACGGGCGCCACAACGCCCCGCGACCGCAGGCGCGGCGTAAATCAGGCCTTCAGCTTGGTGAGCCGCGCGCGCCGACAGCGTGATGTAGCGCACTGCGCGACTGTGCCGATGCTGGCGGATCCGCACGTCCGGACGGGGGATATCCACGCCACACCGGGTTGCACACAACCCGGATCGCGAACTGCGGCGGTAACAGGATCAGCGCGAGGCGGCGCTTGACGAACGGATGCTCACGCCAGGTCTTCGGCGAACTGCGCCAGCGCTTCCACCACCTCGGCCAGTTCGACGCCCGCGTGCAGGTGGCCGATCGCCTGCTCGCCCAGGTGCACCGCGCCGGCCTCGGCGTGGCGCAGTGCCGCGCCGCCTTCGAGCTTGAGACGGCCGATCAGTTGCCCGGCGGTGCGCGCCGAGTCGTGGCCGATGCTCTGCAACAGCACGCGATCGCCGGCGACGAGCTTGAAGTAGAACTGCCCGTCGGCCTCGCGGTACTGCTTGAACGCCGGCATCGCGGTCTTGGTCGCGGCCTTGCCGTCGGCGACGGCCACCCGCGACAGGTCGCGCAGCCCGACCGCCTCGCGCAGCCGCGCCAGCAGCGGCGTCGCGTGCGCGACACGCAGGCGCTGCGCGCCGTCGCGCAGGATCGCCTCGATCTCCGCCGGCTTCGCCATCAACGCTTCGTAACGCTCGCGCTGCGGCGCCAGCTCGGCATCGATGCGTTCGAACAGCGCCTGCTTGGCGTCGCCCCAGCCGATGCCCCGCTCGAACGCGGCGCGCATCGCCGCGGTTTCCGCGGGCGTGGCGAACGCCTGGTACAGCGCGAACACGTTCGAGGAATCGGCGTCCTTGGCCTCGCCCGGCGCGCGCGAGTCGGTGACGATCGAGGCGATCAGCTTCTTCAGCGTCGGCCGCGGCGCGAACAGCGGGATCGTGTTGTCGTAGCTCTTGCTCATCTTGCGGCCGTCCAGCCCGGGCAGCGTCGCCACCTGCGCCTCGATCACCGCCTCGGGCAAGGTGAAATGTTCGCCGTAGAGGTGGTTGAAACGCTGGCCGAAGTCGCGCGCCATCTCGATGTGCTGCACCTGGTCGCGGCCGACCGGCACCTTGTGCGCGTTGAACAGCAGGATGTCGGCGGCCATCAGCACCGGGTACATGAACAAGCCGGCATTGATCGCGGCGTCGTCGTCCTCGCCCTCGGCGCGGTTCTTGTCGACCGCGGCCTTGTAGGCGTGGGCGCGGTTGAGAATGCCCTTGCCGGCGACGCAGGTCAGCAGCCAGGTCAGTTCCGGGATCTCGGGGATGTCGGACTGGCGGTAGAACCAGACCTTGTCCGGCTCCAGCCCGCAGGCCAGCCAGGTCGCGGCGATCTCCAGCGTCGAGCGTTGCACGCGCGCGGGATCCTGCACCTTGATCAGCGCGTGGTAGTCGGCGAGGAAGTAGAAGCTCTCGACGCCCGGCACGTGGCTGGCGGCGACCGCCGGCCGGATCGCGCCGGCGTAGTTGCCCAGATGCGGGGTGCCGGAGGTGGTGATGCCGGTGAGGACGCGGGTGGGGCTCATCGGATCACGCTCATCGGGTCGGGCTCATCGAAGCGGGCTCATTGGGCGGGTGCTCATGGCAGGCGCGGCGGCCAGCTGAAGCGGCAGTTTACTAGCCCGCCGGCAGCGGCCCGCTCCGCAACCCCGTTCCGGGTGCTGGTGCGTTGCTAGGTGTGCCCTCCCCACGAGATCCCGCCATGTCCCGTACCTCCTTGTTCTCCCAAGCCGCCCTGCTTGCCGCCGCGTTTTGCGGCGCGGCCGCCTGCCAGCCGGCGAGCGCGCGCCCGCTGGTCGATATCGCCGTGATCGACCGCGAACACGGCCACTGGCTGGAAGAAACCGCGCACCGCGGCCAGTACTGGATCGCCGGCACTCCCGGCCACCGCTACGGCGTGCGCCTGACCAACACCAGCGGCCAGCGCGTGCTGGTGGTGCTGTCGGTCGACGGCGTCAACGCGGTCAGCGGCGAAACCGCGCATCCCGCGCAGGCCGGCTACGTGCTCGAACCGTGGCAGAGCACCCAGATCAGCGGCTGGCGCAAGTCGTACCAGGACGTCGCCCAGTTCGTGTTCACCGACCTGCCCGACAGCTACGCCGCGCGCACCGGACGCCCCGACCATGTCGGCGTGATCGGGATCGCGGTGTTCCAGGAGGCGCGGACGATCCATCACCCGTCCTACCCCACCCAGGCGCCCATCGCGAGTTCGGGCCACGAGCGCTCGGCGAACAAGGCCGCTTCGCCTCCGAGCGCGGCCGCCGAATCGCGCGCCTACGGCGAAGCCACGGCCCACGACGAGGCCGCGCAGGGGCTCGGCACCGGCCACGGCGAACGCGAGTGGTCGCCGGTGTCGCGGACTGGCTTCGTGCGCGCCTCGCGCCGGCCGGCGCAGGTCAGCGAACTGCACTACGACGACCATGCCAGCCTGGTCGCGCGCGGCGTGCTGCCGCGCCACCCCTACTACCGCGACGACGACCGCCCGCACGCGTTCCCGAACGGCTTCGTCGCCGACCCGCCACCGCGCTGGTGAGCCGCATCGCGGCGCCACCATTCAAAGGCTGATCGCGCAGGCACAAAAAAGGCCGGATCGCTCCGGCCTTTCCTGTTTGTTACTGGGTCAAGCTGAGATCAGCACTTGCCGTCCTTGCAATCCTCGGCCTTGTCTTCGACCTTCTCGCCGACCTTCTGCACGTCTTCGCCGGCACCGGCCATGGTGTTGCACGCCGTCAGGGTGGCGGTCGAGAACAGGGTCAGCAGCATCAGGGCAATCAAACGCTTCATGCATTTCTCCTCACAAAAAAAGGGCGGTGGCGAAACCAACTCACGGGGCCGCAAGTGGCTGCGACCGCGTTCGCATGAGACGTGAGCCGGCGTGAAGCCGGTGTGCAATCGGCCGCCGCGCGCCGGTTCCCGGTCAGCTCGCGTTGGCCTTGGCCGCCAAGTGGCTGTCGCGGGGCCACGGCACCGTTGCCACCAGCAAAAAGGCCGGGGCGCCCCGGCCTTTGCGCCGCAGCCGCCAGGGCCGGGTGGTCAGTTGCGGGCTTTCTGCTCGACCTTGTCGCCGAGCTTCTGCACGTCCTTGCCCAGCCCTTCCATGGTGTTGCACGCGCACAGCACTCCCAGCGAGAACAGGGCCAGCAGCGCGAGGGAGATCGTTCGCTTCATCGGAGTTTTCCTAAGGCGGTGGGGGAAGTGTTCGCGGGCTGGCCGTGCGGCTAGTCCCGCATCAGGGTGGACTTGCCGAACAGGCTTTCGACCAGGTCGACCGCGACCAGCGCGGTGGCGTTGTTCGCGTCCAGGATCGGATTGAGCTCCATGATGTCGAGCGAGCCCATGCGCCCGGTGTCGGCGATCATCTCCATCACCAGGCTCGCCTCGCGGTAGTTCGGGCCGCCCGGTACGGTGGTGCCCACGCCCGGGGCGACGCTGGGGTCGAGGAAGTCGACGTCGAAGCTCACGTGCAAGTGGGTGTTGTCGTCGATGCCGTCGAGCGCCTCTTCCATCGCCGCGCGCATGCCGACCTCGTCGATGTAGCGCATGTCGTAGACGTCCAGCCCGTACTCCTTGACCAGCCGCTTCTCGCCCTCGTCGACCGAACGGATGCCGATCTGGCGGATCACGGCCGGGTCGATCGCCGGCGCGTCGCCGCCCAGGTGGGTCAGCTCGCGCGGGCCCATGCCGCACAGGCAGGCCACCGGCATGCCGTGGACGTTGCCCGAGGGCGTGACCTCGTGGGTGTTGAAGTCGGCGTGCGCGTCCAGCCAGAGCACGCGCAGCTGCTTGCCGGCATCGCGGCAGTGGCGGGCGACGGCGGTGATCGAGCCCAGCCCCAGGCAGTGGTCGCCGCCGAGCAGGATCGGCATGCGCCCGGCGCGCAGTTCCGCGCCCACCGCTTCCATCGCCAGGCGGTTCCACTCCACCACCTCGGCCAGGTGGCGGTAGCCATCGACCGGCGCCAGCCACGGGTTGCGCGGGCCGTCGAGGTTGCCGCGGTCGACCACGTCGATCCCGCGCGCGACCAGCGCCTCGCCAAGTCCGGCGATGCGCAAGGCCTCGGGACCTAGGCGCGCGCCGCGGTCGCCGGCGCCGATGTCGGTCGGCGCGCCGATGATCGAAACCGGCGGATAGCGTCGGCTCATTTGGCTCTCCTGAAATGCCCAAGGTCAGTCACGGCATGGCCCGTTGACAGCACCGGCCGGTGCGTGGCGGTTGGATCGTTCGCGTCGCGGTTCGACGGCCGCGGGGTTCACGTGGTGCCGGCTGTCAGAATCGAACTGACGACCTACTGATTACAAATCAGTTGCTCTACCAACTGAGCTAAGCCGGCGTGGGAAGGCCATTCTAGCTTGCGACCACGGCACCGGCGGCGAACGCACGCCCGGCCGCGCGTCAGGGCACGCCGGCGCAGTCCCGGTCGAGCCGCTGCGGGGCGCTGGCGATGGCCTGCGCGCGCTGGGCATCGAAGCCTTCGGCGGCGGTGACGTCGAGCCAGGTGATCGCCGCGCCGCCGCCGATCGGTTCGGCACGCGCCGCGAACCCGCCCGCGACCAGGGTCGCGGCGCGCGCGCGCGCGGCGGACTCGCCGCGGTAGCGGCCCAGCGCGATCGAGTGCGCCTCGGGGCCGTCGCGGACCACGAAGTAGTCGCTGAAGCCGGCCGCGGCGATGCGCTGCGCGCTGGCGTCGGCCTGGGCGCGATCGGGCGCCGGCGGCAGCAGCACCCGCCAGCCGCGCGCCGGGGTGGCGCGTCGCGTGCGCACGTCGATGCGCAGGGTCAGCGGCTGCAGCCGCGCCTGCGCGGCGACCGCGGCCTGGTCGTTGTCGTAGGGCCCGAAGCTGTGGCATTGCGGGCGCGCCGCCGGTAGCGCCGCAGCCGTCTGGGGCGCGCTGCCACCCGTGGGCGGCAGCGGCATTGCGGTGGTTGCCACCCCGCCCGGCGCTTCGCCGGGCAACTGCAGGCGGGCCACGCCCAGCGCCGGCTCGGGAACCTCGGGCGGCGGCATGGGCGCACGCGCCAGCCACCACGCGGCGACGCCGAGGTTGAGCACCAGCAATAGGACGATCAGCGCGCGCGCGAACATGCCGCGATTCTATGTCGCCGTTTCCACCGCGGCCCAGATCGCCAGCCCCTCAAGCACCAACGATGGGACGAGCGTCGCGTTCGGGACGCGGTCGAGCAACACCGGCGCACCGCCCCCGTGCAACAGCAACCGCGGCGCGTGGCCGAGTTGAACGCGCGCGGCCTCGCGACTGTCCGCGATCAGCGCCAGCGCGGCGCCGTCGCAGCCCGACGCGAGCGCATCGACGGTGTCGGCCGCGAACGCGTGGTACTGACCGCCGGTCTCGGGCAACTGCGGCGCGCGCGCGTGCAGGGCCTCGCGCATCAGCATCGGCGACGGCGCGACGCGGCCGCCGTGGTGGCGGCCGTCGGCGTCGAGCAGGTCCAGCGTCAGCGCGGTGCCGACCCCGCACACCAGCGCCGCGTCCGCGCCGCGCGCGTGCACCGCCAGCAGGGCCAGGAACCGGTCGACGCCGAGTCTGTTCGGCTGCGCGTAGGCGATGCGCACGCCGCCGAACGCGGCCTGGGTGCGCGCGATCGAGATCCGCGTGCAGCGCGCGGCCAGGGCCTGCAGCACCGCGACGCGCAACGGCTCGTTGGCGACGCTGGCCAGGTAGGCGACCTCGATGCGCGCGGGCAGCGCGCGTGCCAGCGCCGCGGCGACGTCCGCATCGCGATGCGCGAGCGCGAGCACCTCGCCGGGACGGCCGTCGGGGCCCAGTGGCGCGCACTTGAGCCGGGTGTTGCCCAGGTCGAACAACCACGCCGTCATGCCGATCCCGCTTCGCGTCGCACGCTGACTTCTCCGGAATGGAAACTGTGCTGGCTGCCATCATCGAGTTGCACCCGCAGCGCGCCGTCGCCGTCCAGGCCCAGTGCGACCCCGTGGTGCGATGCCACCGCGCCGTGCACGGTCACGCGCTCGCGCGCGAGTGCGTCGAGCGCCGCGTAACGCGGCAGGAACGGCGCCAGGCCCGCGGCGTCGAATTCCTGCAATGCCGGCAGCAATTGCGCCAGCACCGCCGCGGCCAGCGCGTTGCGATCGGGCGCCACACCGGTCGGCGCCAGCATCGCCAGGTCGCTCCACGGCTGTCCGATCTGCGCCGCGGCCGCCGCCGGCATGCGCACGTTGAGGCCCAGGCCGAGCACCGCGCGCACCGGCCCGGCATGCTCGCCGCCGCCTTCGACCAGCAGCCCGCCGAGCTTGCGCAGGCCGTCGGGCGCGGCGACCACCAGGTCGTTCGGCCACTTCAGCCGCACCTGCGTATAGCCCAGGCCATGCAGGGCCTGCGCCACGCCAATGCCGGCGACCAGGCTCAGGCCGCCCAGCCGCGCCAGGCCGCCGCCGAACGTGCGCGACAGCGACAGGTACAGGTGCGCGGCCAGCGGCGAACGCCATTCGCGCCCACGGCGGCCGCGGCCGCCGGTCTGGCGCTCGGCCAGCAGCACCTGCGCGCCATGGACGGGAGGGCTTTGGCGCAGCAGTTCGCTGTTGGTCGAATCGATCGACCAGACGACGTCCAGCGCGGCCAGCAACGCGCGCGATGCCGCCGGCAACGCGCGCACGATCGCCTCGCCGTCGAGCAGCTGCAGCGGTTGCGCCAGCGTGTAACCGCGCCCGGCCTTGGCCTCGATCGGCACGCCGGCCTCGCGCAGCGCCTCGATCCGCTTCCAGATCGCGGCGCGGGTCTGGCCGGCGTCGCGCGCGAGCGCGTCCCCCGATGCCGGGCCGGCAATGAGCCGTTGCAGCAGGGCGCGGTCGTCCATCAATCCCAGTGTCCGCAAGGGCGCCGGCACGGCACCGCCACCGCGCCGCACCGCAGCCAAGGCATGCCCGCCAAGCCAGCGGACCCTGCGGGCAGGTTCGGGATCAAGCAGATGAATGCGGGCGACATGCGCAGATTATGCGTGAGCGCTGTCGCGGCGACGGCCGGCCCGGGCGTGCTTGGCGACCGCCGCAGCGCGCCTGTTGCGTTGGTTGTCGACAGGATCGGCGCTGTCCGCCGAACAAATAGCCAAAAGCTGCAACCCTCGCGCCCGCGGGCGCATCCATACCCAGGCATCCGACGATAAATTCCCCGGCTGGCCGGCTCCCGCACCTGATGTTGCGATGCAGTATCGAATGCGCCGGACGGTACAACCGGGGTCACATTTCCGCGCTATAGTCCGCACCTGTCCGAGCTCCAATGTTCGGCAAAGGGAACCCGCCATGCTGACCCGCATCTGCCTGTGCCTGCTGATCGCCATCGCCAGCGCGAGCGTCGCCGCCCGCGAAGTTAAGTTGAGCGCCGCCAACAGCGGCAGCTGCCCGGACACCATCGCCGCGAGCAAGGAACCGGCGCGCAGCAGCCGCGCCATCGCACCGGCGCGCGCCAACAAGGCCAAGCCGAGCATGCACAGCGACAGTGCGATCCGGCAGTCGCCGCGCTGGCACAGCTTCCTGCCGGGCATGTTCCGCTAGGCATCTGGCCTGGTCCGCGTGTTGATCCGGCTCTCGTAAGCGGCGCGCTTGTTCGACTGGTTGCAGCGGCTTCGGCCCACGCCCCGCACCATTGATCCCGACCTGTGGCGCGCCACCCGCGCCGCGGTGCCGTGGCTGTCGGCGCTCGACGACGCGCGCGCCACCCGCCTGGAATCGCTGGCCGCGCGCTTCCTGCACGAGAAAGCCATCACCCCGGTCGGCGAACTCAGGCTCGATCCACAACAACGCTGCACGCTCGCCGCACTGTGCTGCCTGCCGCTACTGGAGTTCGGTGCGCGCGGCCTGCGCGGCTGGTCGCAACTGATCGTCTACCCCGATGCGTTCCGGGTGAACCGCAGCCACGTCGATGCCGCCGGCGTGCTGCACGAGTGGGAAGACGAACTGATCGGCGAGGCCTGGGACGCCGGCCCGGTAATCCTGTCGTGGGCCGACGTGGCCGCGGACTGCGACGATCCGCGTGCGGGCTTCTGCGTGGCGGTGCACGAGATCGCGCACAAGCTCGACGTGCTCGACGGCGTGCTCGACGGTACCCCGCCCCTGCCCAGTGCCTGGCAGCGCGGTTGGGCCCGCGACTTCCAGCAGGCGTTCGATGCGCTGGCCGCCGATGTTGACGCCGGCCGCGAGACCGCGATCGACGGCTACGCGGCCGAGGCGCCGGAGGAATTCTTCGCGGTCGCCAGCGAGTACCACTTCAGCGACCCGGCCACGCTGCGCGCGGCGATGCCGAAGGTCGCCGCGCATCTGGAAAGGTTCTACGGCGCGTCGCCGTTCGCCTGAAAGCAGGCGAATCCGCTGGTCGCGGATCGCGGATCGCGCCAACGCCGATACCTACAGCCCCGGCGGCAGCCTCACCTCGAAGCGCGCGCCACCCAGTTCTTCCGATGGCGTCACATCGAGCGTGCCGCGGTAGCCGCGCACCAGGTCCTGCACGATCGCCAGGCCGATGCCGTGGCCGTGCACCCGCTCGTCGCCGCGCACGCCGCGCTGCAGCACCAGCGCGACTTTCTCCGGTGGGATCCCGGGGCCGTCGTCGTCGACCGCGAGCAGCAGCCCCGGGCGCCGGTTCGGCGCGGTCTCGCCGGGGCGCACGGTCAGCAGCACGCGGCTGTTGGCCCACTTGAACGCGTTCTCCAGCAGGTTGCCGAGCAGCTCCTGCAGGTCGCCCGGCTCGCCGTGGAACTGCACGCCCTCTACCACGTCGAACTCGCACAGCACGCCCTTGCTGGCGTAGACCTTTTCCAAGCCGCGCACGATCTGCTCGGCGTGCGGCTCGACCGCGATCGGCAGCGCGAACAGCGCGTGGCCGGCCGACGCCGCGCGCGCGAGCTGGTACGAAACCATGTCGTTCATGCGCCGCAGCTGCACGTCGACGTCCGCGCGCAGTTCGCTGTCGTGGGTCGGATCCTCCAGGCGCGCGCGCAGCACCGCCAGCGGCGTCTTCAGGCTGTGCGCGAGGTCGGCCAGGGTGTTGCGCTGGCGGTCGAGGTTCTCGCGCTCGCTCTCGATGAAGGCGTTGATGCTTTCGGTCAGCGGTTCGAGTTCTCTCGGGTGGCGCTCGCCCATACGCGACATCACCCCGCGCTGCACGCGCTTGAGTTCGTCGATCACGCGCCGCAGCGGGCGCAGGCTCCAGCGCAGGATCACCGCCTGCAGCAGCAGCAGGATCAGGCCGGCGCCGCCGAGGAAGCGCCACAGCGCCTCGCGGAACACGCCGACCTGGCGGCTGAGCGCGGTGGTGTTTTCGAGGATGTAGATCGTGTAGCCGAACTCGGCGCGCTGGTCGCCGTCGGTGCTCCAGATCAGACCGATGCCGTAGCGGTAGGCCTCGCCGACGTCGCCGTTGATCTCGGTGATCGGCAGCGGGCCTTCGAACTTCTCCTGCTTGGGCGCGAGCATCGGCGCCTCGGGCAGGATCGGGCCCTGCGCCGACGACGAATGCCAGTGGCCGCTGGGCAACACCAGTTCGGCGTACAGGCCGCTGCCGGGACGCTCGAAGCGCGGGTCCAGCGGTTCGTAGGGCTCGACGAATTCGCCGCCGCGGTCGAAGTCGCCCTTGGCCGCGTACGCCAGCGCGTAGCCCTCCATGCGCTCGCGCAGGTTGCTCTCGGCCGTTTCCAGGAACGCGCGGTCCAGCGCGTAGCCGGCCAGCGCGAGGAACGCGATCAGGCCCAGGCTGGCCGCAAGCAGCTGGCGCGTCTGCAGCGAGCGCGGCTGGCGCCAGGTCATGCAGCACAACCTAGTCGGGCGGGTTTCAAGCCGCCGTCGGAATGCATCGAGGCCGCCGTCGCCGTCCGGTGACCTTCGAACGGAAGTCGGGGGTTACGCGCGCAAGCGCGGCGGGTTGAAACCCGCCCTACGGAATCTGCGACGACAGGTGCGGGCATCGACATGCGAGGCAGTGTCGCAGGCAAAACGGTCATCCGGGGAGGGCTATTGGTCCCGGATGCGGAGTCGTTATCGACCTCCGACAAAGCCGGGCAGTGACGACCGTTACTCCCCGGAGCGCGGGATCGCAAACCGGTAGCCGCGGCCGCGCACGGTCTCGATCGGCTTGAGCGCGCCATCGGGGTCGAGCTTCTTGCGCAGCCGGCCGATGAACACCTCGAGCACGTTCGAGTCGCGATCGAAGTCCTGCTGGTAGATGTGCTCGGTCAGGTCGGCCTTCGAGACCAGCTCGCCGGCATGCATCATCAGGTACTCGAGCACCTTGTACTCGTAGCTGGTCAGGTCGACGTTGGTGCCGGCGATGCTGACCGTCTGCGCGGCCAGGTCGAGCGTGACCGGGCCGCACTCCAGGGTCGGCTTGCTCCAGCCCGCGGCGCGGCGTACCAGCGCGTTGAGCCGCGCGAGCAGCTCCTCGACGTGGAAGGGTTTGACCAGATAATCGTCGGCGCCCTGCTTGAGGCCCTCGACCTTGTCCTGCCAGCTCGAGCGCGCGGTCAGGATCAGCACCGGGAATTTCTTGCCTTCCGCGCGCAGCGCCTGGATCAGTTCCATGCCGGACATCTTCGGCAGGCCCAAGTCGATGATGCCCAGGTCGAACGGCACCTCGCGGCCCATGTACAGGCCTTCCTCGCCGTCCTGGGCGGCATCGACGGCGAAACCTTCGCGCTTCAGGCGCGCGGCGAGGGTCTCGCGCAGCGGCGCCTCGTCTTCGACCAGCAGAATTCGCATGTGCACTCCATTGGCAGCGCGGTCGCAGCGACCGCCGTTCAGCTAGCTTAGTCGCTGTCGCCGTCGTCGCCGCGTGTACGGCCGCGGTCGTCGTCGCGACGGGCGCGGGTCTGCGGGTCGTCCATGTAGACGCGGACCCGGCCGCTGGCGTCGACCACCTTGACGCGGTTGACGTCGCGGCCGTCGAACGGCACGCGCTCGGCGCTGAGCACTTCGCCGCCGGTGGCGCGCTCAACCCGGCGCACGGCGTCGGACAGGGCACGGTGGTCCTCGCGGCGGTCGTGGCCGCGGTCGCGACCCGAGCGGTCGCCGCGGTCCTGGACGGCGCGATCGGCCAGCCCGCCAAGGTGCTGGGCCATCGCGCCGCCGGCCGTGCCGGTCAAGGCGGTCAGCAGCAGCAGCGGGGCAAGACGGCGGAAGCTGGACATGGCGTGGCGGCGCTCAGGCGGAGTGAGGTGGATGCGGTGTGACGCCATTCTTGGAACGAGGCAGTGAATCCGGTCTGAACTTTTTCTTCACACGGTGGCCGCCATTCAGCCCGGGCGGCGTGTGGAGTTCGGACCGAACCCGCCGCGCGAACCAGGCCGGCCGCGCTCAATAGATCTCGCCGACACAGCAGCGCAGCGAGCCGCCACCGGCCTCGATCGCGTCCAGCTCCACGGTCCTGAGCTCGAATCCGGCCGCGGCCAGCGCGGCGCGGCTGCTGGCGCGAAGCGCGCGCCCGGCATGCGCGCTCATCCACACCGCGTCGCCCGACAGCGAGATCGCGTTGCCGGCGAACGCCGCGTGTTCGTCAGGCGACAGCAGCAGCGCGTGCGGCGCGTACAGCGCTTCGATCGCGGCGACCGCGGCCGGATCGGCAAAGCCGTTCGGGCAGATCAGCGCGGCGCGACCAGCGAGCACCGCGAGCACCACGTTGGTGTGGTACTCGCCCGGCGCGAGGTCGAACAGCAGCGTCGCGCGCAGCCCCAGCGCCTCGTGCATCAGCCGCGCGCCGGCCTCGTCGCAGCGCTCGGACAGGCCGGCGAAGCCGAGCCCGCGGGCGCGGTCGATCACCAGCGCGCCGGTCAGTTCGCACGGGTGCGGCTGGGTCGACAGGTCGATCTCGGCGTAGTCGAGCACGCCGCCGAAGAAGTTGCGGATGTCGGCGCGGGTCGCCTCGCGCTGGCGCACCGGGTGGCGCATGCGGCCAACCACGTAGCGTCCGGCGGCGGTTGCGAACACGTTGTTGGGGAACAGCGCGTCGGGCGTGAGCGGATCGCCGGCGAAACACACGGTCGGCAGCACCTGCGACAACGCGCGCTGCAGCTCGCGGTGCTGCGCCGAGGCGCGACTGGCATCGAACGCGGCGGCGTCGGCCATGTAGCGGTTGTCGGCTGCGGACTGCTCGGCCAGCGCGAAACCGTCGGGCGCGACCAGGAACGCGGCGCGCGCGGTGGCCGGGCCGAAATCCGGCGCGGTCGCGTGGGCGAAGTCGAGGAAGGCGTGGGTGTCGCGGGTGATCATGCCTGTCCTGAGCAAAGTCGAAGGGCGGCGTCGGCCCGTGCGCTGGAGGGAACTTCCGAAAACGCTTCGGTCACCGCGAGCGCCTGCTCGACCAGCGACCAGTCGGCACCGGGCTTGTGCGCGCCCTCGCTGAGGACCTGGCGGAACGCGCGGCCGCCACGCTGGCCGCCGAACAGACCGAGCAGGTGACGGCTGATGTGCTTGAGGTAGACCCCGCGCGCGAGCTGCACCTCGACGTGCGGGCGCAACGCACGCAGCAATTGCGAGCGCGTTTGCAGCTCGCCACCGAACCAGGCGACATCCAGCCGGTGCAGCAGGTAGGGGTCGTGGTACGCGGCGCGGCCGAGCATCGCGCCATCGGCGTGCTGCAGGTGTTCGGTCGCGTCGTCGAGGGTGGCGATGCCGCCATTGACGATGATTGCCAGGTCCGGGCGCTCGCGCTTGAGCTGGTAGGCCCATTCGTAGCGCAGCGGCGGGATCTCGCGGTTCTCCTTCGGCGACAGGCCCTTGAGCCAGGCGTTGCGCGCATGGACCACGAACATCCGGCAACCGGCGTCGGCGATGCGGTCGATGAAGGCGCGGAACACTTCGTAGTGCTCGTCGTCGTCGACGCCGAGCCGGCATTTCACCGTGACCGGCACGTTGCACGCATCGATCATCGCCGCGACCGAGTCGGCGACCAGCGCCGGCTCGCGCATCAGGCAGGCGCCGAAGCGGCCGGCCTGCACGCGGTCGGACGGGCAGCCGCAGTTGAGGTTGATCTCGTCGAAGCCGTGTTCGGCACCGATCCTTGCGGCCTGCGCGAGCAGTGCCGGCTCGCTGCCACCCAGTTGCAACGCGACCGGATGCTCGACCGGGTCCAGCGCCAGCAAGTGCGAGCGGTCGCCATGGATCACCGCGTTGGCGTGGACCATCTCGGTGTACAGCCGTGCGTGCGGCGCCAGCAGCCGGTGGAACACGCGGCACTGGGTGTCGGTCCAGTCCATCATCGGGGCGACGGACAGGCGCAGTTGCTCGGGCGGAATGGCGGACGCGGCGTTCACGGCGCGCATTGTACGGGGCCGCCGCTGAGCGACAGCGCACGCCGAACCCGGGGTGCTCGCCTCAGCGCGGAGCGTCCGGCGGCTCCCAGACCATGTAGACGTCGGCGCGCGCGTAGTGCGAGCCCGGACGCGGCGCGCGGTGGTGGCGGAAGCCGACGCTCTCGTACAGCGCCAGCGCCGGCGCGAGCTTGGTGCTGGATTCAAGGAACAACTCGCGGCCGCCGGCGGCGCGGTACGCGTCGAGCGCGCCGGCCATCAGCAAGCGGCCGATGCCGGCGCCGCGACACTCTTCGGCGACCGCCATCTTGGTGAGTTCGTACACGCCGCCGCCCTCGTGCTTGAGCGCCACGGTGCCGACCGCGCGCTCGTCGCCGTCGATGGCGAACAGCACCCGGCCGCCGTCGGCGAGCAGGTGGGTCTCCGGGTCGGACAGCACCTCGCGGTCGATCGGTTCGACCACGAACCAGCGCTCGAGCCAGGCGACGTTGAGGCGCGCGAAGTCCTCGCGCCAGCGCGGCGCGAAATCGACGATGCGGATCGCGGCGGTAGCGGGCGTGTCGGGCCTGGTCATGCCGCCATTCTAGGCCGCGACCGCTAAGGGTTCGATCGGCCAGTTCCGACCCGGCAGATCACTCGCGCGACAGGTGCGCAAGCGCCGCGGTCGCGGCCTCGCGGTCGTTGTCGTCGAACGCGCTGACCTGCAGCGAGGCCACGCTGCCGTCGTCGAGGCAGCGCGCGTTGACGTCAAAGCCGTCGGGGTGGCTGCGCGGCACGTAGAAGCTCTTGATGCCGCAGTGGCGACAGAACAGGTGGTGCGCGGCGCCGGTGTTGAACGTGTAGTCGGCCAGCTCGCCGCCCCCGGACATCAGCCGGAAGCGCGACGCCGGCACGATCAGGTGCAGGAAGCCCGTCATGCGGCAGATCGAGCAGTTGCAGTCGAGCACCTCGAGGTCGGCGGGGGCGTCGACCTCGAAACGCACGCGGCGGCAATGGCAGCCGCCGCGGTGCGTGACCAGCGGAACGGTTACTGAGGGGCGGATCGCGGCTGAACTCATCCGCGCAGCTTAATCCTTGCCGCCGCCCTTGCCCTTGCCGTTGCCCTTGTTGCCGTTGCCCTTTGCGTCGGCCTTGCCCTTGCCGGCGGCGTCGGCCTTGGCCGCGGGAGCGGCATCGTGGCGCTTGCCGGCCGCACCGTGGCCACTGCCCGCCTTGGCCTTGCCGGATGCCTTCATCGACGACGCGCCCTTGTCGCGGTTGGGGTAGTGGCGACGCAGGTCGTCATCCAGGGTGATCGGCCGCGCCCAGCGGTCGTAGGTCGGCACGAAACCGCGCTTGAGGCGGTGGAACTCGGCCGACCCGGGCTTGATCCCCAGCCGCTGGGCGACGTTGCCCCAGCCCTGGCCGTGGTCGCGGTCCCACTCGTCGACCACGGTGCGGCACGGGCGGCCGATGATCGAGGCGATCGCGCAGGCGTAGTAAACGTCGCCCGGCGCCCAGCGGCGCTGCACCAGCAACTCGCTGACCAGATCACGCGGCGCGCCGTGGTAGCGCACGATCTCGTCGATGAACGGCTCGCGGTAGCGGCTGCCATAGCGGTTGACGTCGGACAGGCGGTCGTCGACCCAGACGTCGCCGCTGCGCGGATCCCAGCCGTAGCGATAGTCCTGCGCCATTGCGGTTCCGGTGAAGCCGGCGAACAACGTGGCGATGGCGAGCAGCGTGGACTGGATTCTCGAGGACATGGCGCGTTCCTTTGTTTTGATGGCAGCCGGGGATTGATGGTGGCCGGTGCGGGCTGCGGATGGGCTGCCCGGTCTGGCACGCAGGGTCGTTGCTCGCAGGTGAACCCGGACGCAATGCGTCGCGGATGTCGCGAGGAAGCGTTATCTCGCGTTGCGGCCGGTCACGGCGACGTGATGGTCCCGGCGCCGCCGCCGGTTGCCGAAAACGACGACGGCACCGCAATGCGGTGCCGTCGCGTGTGTCCAGGGCCGGCCCGATCCAGCAGCGCCGGCCCGCAACCATCAATCGTCGTCGCGGTCGCGGCGACGGTCCCAGCGGCGGTCATCGTCGCGGTCATCGCGATCGTGGCGACGGTCGTAGCTGTAGTAGCGGTTGTCGTAACGGTGGTCGTAGCGGCTGCGGTCATAGCGCGGGTCGTAGTACTGGACCTTGCACTTGCCATGCTTGTTGCACTTCATGTCGCGGTGGCCCGGCGCGTTGCCGTGGTAACCGTAGGCACGGCCGCGCGGCGCGTTGCGGTAGTAGGTCGGGCGGCCATACCGGTCGCGCACGACGATCAGGCGGTCGTCGTGGTCGTAGTTGCCGTGGCGGTAGTACGGCACGCCACCACGGATCATCACGTCGGCGACGTCGACGATCACCCGGGCCAGATCGTTGCTCTGCGCCTGCGCGGGAGCCGGGGCCAGGCCGGCCACGCCAAGGCCGGCAGCAAGGACAGCGGGGGCAAGCCAGCGGGACAGCATGGTCATGAAGCTCTCCTTCGATAAACCCACGCAGCGGTGGGCACGGGATTGACGATGCCGGCGCGAGCGTGAACCTTTTTCTAACGAATCGGGGTTTGCCTGAATGCGCTTAACTGGCGTTGGGGATCGGCATTCGCGAGCCGCCGCCCCACGCCAGCACCGCGCTGCCGTCTCCGCCCGCGGCACGGAGACGACAGTCGCATCGGCGCCAGCCGATGCCGGACCGCCCGCGGCGATCAATCGTCGTCGCGCCAGCGTCGGTCGTCGTAGTAGCCGTAGTAGCGGTCGTCGTAACGCCGGTCGTAGCGATAGCGGTGGCGGTCGTAGCGCGGGTCGTAGTAAGTGACCTTGCAGCGGCCGTGCGAGTTGCACGTCACCTGGCGCTGGCGCGACGTGTAGCGATGGTCGTAACGGTGGTCGTATTGGTAGCCGCGCGGCACCTGGCGGTAATACAGCGGGCGGCCGTAGCGGTCGCGCGACACGATCAGGCGATCGTCGTAGCCGTAGTCGCCGTAGCGGTAGTACGGCGTGCCGCCGCGCAACACCACGTCGGCGACGTCGACCAGCACGCGTACCAGGTCGTCGCCGCTCTCGGCGCGCGCCGGTAGCGGCACCAACGTCGCCAAGCCCAGGCCGGTGGCCATCACGGCAGGCGCGAGCCAACGGGTCACAGTGTCCATGGTTTCTCTCCCGGAGAATCTCTCCGAACATGGCCCCGCACCACGCGGGGCATGCCGTGACGATGCGACTGCGCGGGTGAATCGATTTCGAATCCGGCGCACACGGGAACCGGCGCTCAGCGGGCGTTTGGCCAGCGCCGGAGACACCCGTTCCGGCGGCGTCCGGTGGACGAAAGCGCCGCCCGTTCCCGGCACGAATCGATCAGGCCCCGGCGGGCGGATCGCCGTCCTTGCCCGGCGGGCTGCCGATCCGGAAGCGGCAGGCGCGACCGCCGCGCACCAGGCATTCCAGGTGCTCGATCGGGCGGCCGCTGGCCGCTTCCATGAAGGCCAGGTCGAACTGGCAGACCTCCGGATGTGCCTGCGCGAGCGAGTGGAACACGCAGTTGAACGCCTCGACCTGCAGCTCGCCATCGTGGCGCGCGGTCTGCGCCTCGTAGCCCAGTGCGTCCAGTTGCGCCGCCAGTGCGCTGGCCACGTCGTCGTCCTGCGCGCTGCTCACGCCGGCGGCGGCCGCGCCCAGCTCGCGCCCCATTTCGAGCAGCATCGTGCGCACCTGCGCGGGGCCAAGGTTGGCGTACAGGCGCTCGAGCACCTTGGCTGCGATCAGGTCGTAGTTGCGCGGGAACAGGTCGCGCCCGCTCGGCGTCAGCAGGTAGCGCGCCTGCGGGCGGCCGCCGCTGGCGCGCGCGGTGCCGTGGGTGACCGCGCCGGCGCCGATCAACGCGGTGAGGTGCTGCCGCACCGCGTTGTGGGTGATGCGCAGGGCCGCGCACAGGGTTTCGACCGTGGCCCCTTGCGGCGCCTGCAGCAGCTCGCGCATGAGCTTCTTCTGGGTCGATCCGAACTGGCGCAGCCCGCTCATGGCCGGTCAGCCCACCTTGGCGGGGAATTGCCTGGCGATTGCGCCGGCCAGCGCATCGGCGATCACGTCCATGTGCGCCTGCATCGCCTTCCAGGTCTTCGCTTCGCCGGCGGTGTCGCCGGCCATGAGCTGCTGGACCTGCGCGGCGTGGTGCGCGCCGTGCGCCACCAGCAGGCCGCGCACCGCGTCTTCGGGCAGGTGTGGGTTGGCACCGGCGAGGAACGTCGCGATCTGCCCGGCGTTGGCGACCAGGCCGGCCGTCGCCTGCTGCACGCCGGCGGTGTCGGCCTTGCGTTGCGCGTCGGTGAG
Organism: Lysobacter koreensis; assembly: GCF_042677045.1. NCBI lineage: Bacteria > Pseudomonadati > Pseudomonadota > Gammaproteobacteria > Lysobacterales > Lysobacteraceae > Lysobacter > Lysobacter koreensis. The sequence goes on along the minus strand of NZ_JBHTIH010000003.1, from coordinate 219,915 downwards.
CGCCTTGACCCCGCCCCAGTGGCCAGCGAGCAGCTCCAGCATCCGGGTGCCGGCGGCCGGCCCGTAGAAGCTGGCGACCGCGGCGGACAGGGCCTTGGCATTGGCGACCACGCCGGCGGCGGCCTGGCTCGCGGCGGTCGGCTTGTTGGCGTGCACCGCGAGCGCGTAGGCGCGCGTCTGCACGACGTGGCCGTGCCAGAGCGCGCGCAGGTCGGCCTGCAGTTTCGGCGCCTTCGGCGTGGCGGCGGGCGCCGCGGCGACGGCATGGCCGTGCGCGGGCGGCGGGCTGGCTTCGGCAGGCGCGCCAGCCAAGGCGAACGCGACGGCGATGGGGATCAGCAGGGATTTCATGGGTCGGCTCCGGATGCACCGCGGACTCGCGGCACGGGCAGCGTGCGCCGCCCCGACCATAACTCAAGTACGTTATGTGTAAAGAATTAAATACGGCACCTGCTGCGACCAGCAGCCTGCCGCGGCGATCAACGGCGCGACAGCGCCACCAGCTCGCGGACCGCCTCGGGCAGGTCGGCCGCCTGCGCGACCTGGCGCAGGCGCGGCGCGTCGGCGGCGACCTCGGCCTCGTTCTCGTGCGCCCAGGTCGAGTGATACGGCACGTGGATGCCCCAGCCGCCGAGCGCCAGCACCGGGGCGATATCGGACCGCAGCGAGTTGCCGATCATCACGAACTGCCCGGCCGGCAAGCCGAACTCCTGCAGCAACCGCGCGTAGGTCGCCACGTCTTTCTCGCTGACGATCTCGATGCGCCGGAACAGCGGCGCGAACCCGCACTGCGCGACCTTGGCCTCCTGGTGGAACAGGTCGCCCTTGGTAATCAGCACGACCTCGTGCTCGCCGGCGATCGCGGCGACCGCCTCGGCGATGCCCGGCAGCAGCTCGACCGGGTGCCGCAGCAGTTCCTTGCCCAGGCCGACGATGCGATGCAGGTCGGCGGCGCTGATGCGCTGCGCGGTGATCTCGACCGCGGCCTCGATCATCGACAGCACCATGCCTTTGACGCCGTAGCCGAACACCGCGATGTTGCGCTTCTCGACCGCGTACAAGTGCTCCTGCGCGCGCGCGTCGTGCAGGTCGACGTAGTGGCCGACGATGCGCTCGAACTCGCGCTGGGCGGCGTCGAAGTAGTCCTGGCTGCGCCACAGGGTGTCGTCGGCGTCGAAGCCGACCAGGCGGATGCCGTGCGGGGGAAGATCCATGGCGTCGATTATGGCGTGTACCGATGCCCGCCCCGAAGCGCGCGACGGGCCCGTGCTTCCGCGGCGATCGGCGCGTACATCCTCCAGCAAAGGTTCGTCACGGATACCGAGGAAGGACCTCCGCGATAGTCGATGCCGGCATCGGTGTCGTTCGATCCCCCCCTTTGGAGAAGGCGGCTGGGGGATTGGCGTTGGCTCCTGAGGGTGCAGCGGGACAGCAACGGCAACAGCGAATCGCCCCAACCCTCTCTTCCAAAGAGATGCGATCCCGGTTACTCCGCGAATACCAAAAAAAAGGCGGCCCGAAGGCCGCCCTTTGCACACGCGCGGGGGAGCGTGCGGCTTGCGGGTTACTTGCTGCCGCCGCCGGCCGGGGCCTTGCCCTGCACCTTGGCGACGTAGGCCTTGTACTCGTCGGCGGTCAGGGCGCCGTCGGTGTTGCCGTCGGCCTTGTCGAACACCTGGCCCAGCGCCGGCACCACGGCCGCTTCGGTCTTGGTCAGCTTGCCGTCCTTGTCGGCGTCCACGTCGGCCCAGCTCTTCTTCTCAGGCGACGCGGTGGCGGTGGCCGACGCCGCGGTCGACGCGGGGGCGGCAGCATCGCCCTGGGTCGCGGTGTCGGCCTGCGCGGCGGCTTCGGTCGGCGCGGCAGCCTGGGCCGCGGCATCGGTCGACTGCGCGAACGCGAGCGGCGCGGACAGGGAAGCGACCAGGGCGAAGGTGCCGATCAGCGACTTGCGGGAAAAGTGGGTCATCTGTTGTCTCCGGTGAAGAAAAGTAATGAGCGGCACGGTCTTTGTTGGATGCATCGGTTGACCGCACGGAAGCCACCTTGCCCATCGGCGGATGAACGCTCGCGGCGGCGCAGCCGCGCAGCCAACATCGTGTTAACCACCTCGTGGACGATTGCCGCTAGGCGGCGGCCGCGACGACGTGGAAACGTGACGCACGGCGCGCTCTGCGCGCGCTGGCACTGCGGCGCACAAGCTGAATCGAACACAACGTTTACAAACGCGTCGCGCTTGGCGGGGGTTCGTGGTCGCTGCGGTCAGGCGTCGTCCTCACCCGACACGCTCACCGACGGCTGCCGCTCGTCGTCCAGTTGCACCGCGACCGTGATCGGCCGGCAGCAGACCTGGCAGTCCTCGATGTAGCGCTGGTCGCCGACGGAGTCGTCGATCAGCAGCACGATCGATTCACCGCAGTAGGGGCACTGGATCTCGACGGACGGCAGCATGGCGGCGCACTCGAAGGCAGGTGGGCAGCGACGATGCGGCGCGCGCGGTGACGCCGGCGTACATGCCGCCGGCACGGGCCGGCGTGGCGATGACGAGGCCTGCACGCCTGCGGGTGCCTACTCGCGCCGACGCGTGCGCCGCAACGCCGCCACGCACCGCAACCCCACTTGGGAGTACCCGATGAAGATCTTGCTGCCGACCCTGTTCGCCGTGCTGGCCCTGTGCGCCTGCGATCGCCGCGCCACCCAGCCGCCCGAGCAATCCACGACCACCGACACCGCGACGGCGACCCCCGCGCCGGCCACCGCCACCCCGACCGACGCACCCGCGGCCGTGCCGGCGCCGATCGTGACCGAGTCGTGCGACGACCTCAGCGGCCAGGCGCAGACCGATTGCCTGGAGCGCAACCGCGTCCGGGCCAAGCCGCCGGCGATGCCGCCGCGGGACACCGACGGCGAGCCCTCCCCGCCTGCCGCGTGAGCGACGCGGCGCGGACTACAGCGGCAGCGCCGGCGCGCGCGCGGTCATCGCCGCGACGAACGCCGGCAATTCGCGCGCGGCCGCATTCTTGATCGTGTAACGGCCGGGCTGGCGCACCCGCGCCAGCTCCTCCCAGGTCAACGGCATCGCCACCGGGGCGCCGGGGCGCGCGCGCAGCGACCAGCTTGCGATCGCGGTCGCGCCGCGGCCGTTGCGCAGCCAGTCGATGAAGATCCGGCCTTCGCGCTTGGCCTTGCTCATCGTGGCGACGTAGCGCTGCGGCTGGCCCTGCGCCATCGCGTCGGCGAACGCTTCGCAGAAGCGCCGCACCTGCGCCCAGTCGGCGTGCGGTGCGATCGGCGCGACCACGTGCACGCCCTTGCCGCCCGACAGGCGCGGGTAGGAGGCCAGGCCGGTTTCAGCCAAGCGGTCGCGCACGTCGCGGGCCGCGGCCTTGACCTCGCTCCAGCCGATCGCGACGTCCGGATCGAGGTCGAACACCAGCCGGTCGGGCTGCTCCAGCGTGTCCACCTTTGAACCCCATGGATGCAGCTCGATCGCGTTCATCTGCACCAGGTTCATCAGCCCGGCGACGTCGTCGACGGAGAAGTAGGTGGCCTGGTCGCCGTCGTTCTCGGTGATCACGTGGCGCCGCACCGACTCGCCGAAGCCGGGGCCGGCGTGCTTCTGGAAGAAGTGCTGGCCAGCGATGCCGTCCGGGCAGCGCACGATCGACAGCAGGCGGCCACCGATCTCGTCGAGTATCTGGTCGGCCGCGGCGAGGTAGTAGTCGAACACGTCGCGCTTGGTGATCCCGGCATCGGGGTAGACCACGCGCTCGGGTGAACTGAGCGTGGGCAGCGCAACGGAGGTTCGCGGTGGCGATCGCGGCTTCGCGGCAGCGCGAGATGGTGCGGGCCGCTTCGCCGCAGCCTTGGTCCTGGTCGCGCGCTTGGATTTCGGAGCTTCGGGTTTCACCGCGGACTTCGGTTCGGCTTGCTCGAGTTCGGCCGACACCGGCGTGTCGGGACGCACACGGTGGAACGACGCCTGCCGCAGCAGCCCTTCCTTGCCCCAGCCGCGGAACACCACCTCGACCACCAGTTCCGGCCGCACCCAACGCACGTTGCCCGCGGGCAGCGGCGTGTGCGGCGGCAAGGCCAGCGTCGGCGATTCGACCTCGCGTGCCTTCAGGTCGCGTGCCATCTCGCGCAGCTGCATGTCGCTGAGACCCGAGCCCACGCGTCCGGCGTAGACCAGCGCGCCATCGCGCATCTGCGCCAGCAGCAGCGCGCCGATACCCTGGCGGCTGCCCTTGGGCTGGGTGTAGCCGACAACCACGAATTCGCGCGTCTCCACCGCCTTGATCTTGCGCCAATGCGCGGACCGGCCGCTGGCGTAAGCCGAGTCGGCGCGCTTGCTGATGATCCCCTCCATGCCCTGGCTGCGCGCGGCCTCGAACACGTCCGCGCCGTGGCCTTCGACATGACCGCTGTAGAACAGCCGGGGGTCCGCGCCGTGCAGCAGCTGCTCGAGCAGCTCCTTGCGCGCCAGCAGCGGCGCGGCGCGCAGGTCGTGGCCAGCCAGCGCCAGCAGGTCGAACACCGCGTAGCGCAGCTGCGCGGTGTCGCCATGCTTGAGCGCGTGCTGCAGCGCGTTGAAGTCGCTGTAGCCGCGCGCGTCGACCGCGATCAGTTCGCCGTCGAGCAACGCGTCGATGCCCAGGTCCGCCAACGCCTGCAGCAACTCGGGCAGGCGCGCGCTCCAGTCCAGGCCGTTGCGCGACCACAGCCGCGGCGCGCCACTGGCCTGGGCGATGATCCGGTAGCCGTCCCACTTCCATTCGTGCAGCCACTGCTCGCCGGCCGGTGGGGCCTCGGCCGCGGTGGTCAGCATCGGCGCGACGAATTGGTCGGGCGGCAGACGCCGGCTGCCGGCCAAGCGGCGCGCGACGGCGCGCAGTGCGGCGCGCGCGACGCCGGCCTCGGGTTTGGGTCGCGGCTTGGGTTTTGGCTGCGCGTGCGCAAGCGTGGCGGCCTTCTTCGCAGCCGGCGCGACCGCGTCCCTGTCGGCGAGGATGCGCCGCCCGCGCGCGGTCGACGCGCCCGGCGCATCGGCCGGCGGCGGCGGGATCGCCTCGAGCAGGTCGTCGGCCTCCAGGTCGGCGGCGTATTCGTCGCTGCGCTTGAGCAGCAGCCATTGCGGCTTGCTCGCCGGCTTGCCGGTGCGCACCAAGGTCCAGCGGCCCTTGAGGCGCTGGCCGTGCAGGGCGAACTCGAGCTTGCCGCGCGCGATCGCGGCCGCCGCGTCGCCGTCGGGCTGCCACGTGCCCTGGTCGAAGATCGCGACGTGGCCGGCGCCGTAGTTGCCTTCCGGGATGGTGCCGGCGAAGCCCGCGTAGTCCAGCGGATGATCCTCGACCTGCACCGCCAGGCGCTTCTCGCCGGCGCGCAACGACGGCCCCTTCGGCACCGCCCAGCTGCGCAGCACGCCGTCGACCTCGAGCCGGAAGTCGTAGTGGCGCGCACGCGCATGGTGCAACTGCACGACGAAGCCCGGCGCGTCGCTCTTGCCACGCGCCTTGCCCGCCGCGCCGCGCGGCTCGGGGGTGGCGCTGAAGCGACGCTTGCGGTGGTAGTCCTGCAACGCCATCGGTCAGCCCCGGCGCTCGCCCGCCGCGGTCACGGCAGCAGCACGATGCCGAACTGGCGCACGGCCAGCGCGAACAAGCCGAAACACGCGGCGGTGATGGCCACGCACGCCAGCAGCGTCAGCCAGAAGCCCAAGCGTGGCAGCAACAGCGGGAACGCGAGGAACATCGGCAGCGTCGGCAGCACGTACCAGAACGTGTACCACGCGTGGTTGGCGATCTTCGCCGGCGGCTGGTGCTCGAGGTACAGCCACACCAGGGTGAGCACCGTGACCAGCGGCAGCGCGGCGATGAAGCCGCCAAGCCGGTCGCTGCGCTTGGCGGCCTCCGACACGATCACCACCACCGCGGCGGTCAACAGGTACTTGCAGATGATCCAGCCCATGTCATTCCGATCCCACGATATCGATCGCGAACGCGGCGCCGCCCGCGGTGTCCGCACCGACACCGGCGTCGGCGGCGCCTGCACGCATCAGCCGGCCTTGCGCTTGCTGGCCTTCTTCGCCGGTGCCTTCTTCGCCGCTTTGGCCGCCTTCGTTGCCGGCTTGCTCGCTGCCGGCTTGGTGGCGGCCTGTCCGGTCTCGCCCTTCTGCTTGAGGCTGCGCTGCAGCAGGGCCATGAAATCGACGACGTTGGTGCTCGCCTCGGCCGGTTCGTCGTCGGCGGGCTCCTCGATCCGGGTGGTCGCCCCCTTGGCCTTGATCCGCTTGTTGATCACCGCCGTCAGCCGCTCGCGGAACTCGTCCTTGTAGTCGCCCGGCTTCCAGTCCTCGGCCATCGACTCGAGCAGGGTCTGTGCCATCTGCATTTCCTTGGGCGTGATCTTCCACTTGGCCGCGCCGCCCTCGGGGATCTTGTACTCGGCCGGGTCGACCAGCTCCTGCGGGAAGCGCATCAGGATCAGCATCAGCGCGTCGCCCTGCGGGATCACCATCGACAGGTACTCGCGGGTCCGGATCACCACCCGGCCGATGCCGACGCGCTTGGATTTCTTCAGCACCTCGCGCAGCAGCACGTAGCCCTTCTCGGCGCGCTTGCCCGGGACCAACAGATAGGGCTTCTCGAGGTAGGCCGGCGAGATCGCGGCCTGCTCGACGAACGCGTCCAGCGCGATCGTCTCCGTGTTTTCCGACGCGGCCGCGGCGATGTCCGCCGCCTCCAGCACCACGTAGCTGTCCTTGTCGTACTGGTAGGCCTTCACGATCTCCTTCCACGGCACCTCCTCGCCGGTCTCGGCGTTGACCCGCTCGTAGCGCACCGGGTCCTTGGTGCGCGAGTCGAGCATGCGGAACGAGATGTCGGTGCGGCGTTCGCCGGGCATCAGCTGGATCGGGATGTTCAACAGCCCGAACGACAGCGAACCGGTCCAGATGGGGCGGGCCATGGCGTGCTCCGGGAAGCCTGGTGGCAGGCGGGCACCATCGCCCAGCGGCCGTCCGCGACAGGTGAATGCGCGGGTCCTGGCGCGACGCGCGTGTCGATCGCGCTCATCACGCGCGAATAACCGAATGCGGACAAAGCTGGGGCGCTTGCAGCGGGAGGGCCTGCCGGCATCGGCGCGATCCCCGGGTGCATGGCCGTCCTTTGCCGGCGCGCGAGCGGCGCGGCGCCGACCCACCGTCCGGAGCGGATTCATGAAGACCCGACACGTGTTCAGCACCCCCGACCTCGAGACCGCGCAGGCGGCGATGGCGGCCGCGCGCCAGGCCGGCATCGACGACGAATGCCTGCTGCTGGTCGCGCGCTCGGACATCGAGCTGGACTCGATCCCCGACGGCCGCAAGGAAGCCGACAGCGATTTCATTCCGGCCGCGCTGCGCGGCGCGGGCTATGGCGGCGCGACCGGCCTGCTGGTGGGGCTGGTGGCGGTGGTGCTGACCCCGATCGGGCTGACCGTGGCCGGGGTCGGCGCGGTCGCGGCGGCCGGCGCGCTGGTCGGCTGCTGGGCATCGGCGCTGGTCGGCTCGTCGCTGCCCGACCCGGTGCGGCGCAAGTTCCACGACGAGATCGAGGCCGGCCGCATCCTGCTGGTGATCGACGCGACCAAGGAGGTCCTCGACGACGCCGAGGCCGCGATCGCCCGCACGGGCGCCACGCCACTGCCGTACGAGGCGACCACCGCGCTGATCCGTTGAATGCGATCGGCTGAAATCCTGCGGCCGCGGCGGATGCCCGCGGCCGGATCCGACAGTTCCCCACACCGTTGCGCGCGTTGCCGCGCGCACCCACGGGCGGCAAGCTGGCCGCCGATCGCCAGGAGAGATGCGCCGATGAAGTTCCTCGCCTACGCCGCCTGCAGCGGCCTGCTGCTCGCCGCCTGCGGTACCGCGCACGATGCGCCCGCGGAAACCCAGCCCCGCACCGACGCACCGCCTGCCGCGAACGCGGCGGCCGCCGCCGGCGCTGCCAGCACCACGTTCGTGGAATCGCCCGACGCCGCGGCCAAGCCGTTCACCGCGACCGAGATGGCCAAATTCAACGAGCCCTGGGCGATGACCTTCCTGCCCGACGGCCGCGCGCTGGTGACCGAGAAGCGTGGCGCGCTGAAGTTGTTCCAGCCCGGTGGCGGAAAGGGCGGTGTGATCGGCGATATCAGCGGCGTGCCCAAGGTCAGCTACGGCGGTCAGGGCGGCCTCGGCGACGTGCTGCTGCACCCGCAGTTCGCGCGCAACGGCCTGGTGTATTTGAGCTATGCCGAAGCCGGCGACGACGACACCCGCGGCGCGGCAGTGGCACGCGCCAAGCTGACCTTGGACGCGAAAGGCGGCGGCGCGCTGTCGGAGCTGCAGGTGATCTGGCGGCAGGTGCCGAAGTTCGACGGCGAAGGCCACTACGGCCACCGCCTCGCGTTCGGTCCGGACGGCAAGTTGTGGATCAGTTCCGGCGAGCGCCAGGAGTTCACCCCAGCCCAGGACATGCGGGCCAACGCCGGCAAGATCCTGCGCCTCAACGACGACGGCTCGCTGCCGGCCGACAACCCGTTCGCGGGCGACGGCGGCGTCGCCGCGCAGGTCTGGTCGCTCGGCCACCGCAACCCGCTGGGGATCGCGTTCGATGCGCGCGGCCAGTTGTGGAACACCGAGATGGGACCCAAGGGCGGCGACGAACTCAACCGCGTCGAGCGCGGCGCCAACTACGGCTACCCGATCGTGTCCAACGGCGACCACTACGACGGCCGCACCATTCCCGACCACGCCACGCGCCCGGAATTCCGCGCGCCGGCAGTGTCGTGGACCCCGGTGATCTCGCCGGCCGGGTTCGTGATCTATTCCGGCAGTGCATTCCCCGACTGGCAGGGCGACGGCCTGATCGGCGCACTGTCCGGGCAGGCGCTGGTACGGGTCGAGTTCGACGGCAACGGCGCGCGCGAAGCGGCGCGCTACGACATGGACGAGCGCATCCGCGAGGTCGAGCAGGGCCCGGCCGGCGACGTCTGGCTGCTCGAGGATGGCAAGGGCGGGCGCTTGTTGCGGCTGACGCCGGCGGCGCGCTGAGTCCACCGCTCGCGACGGTGCCCGCCGCGGGTTGCGCGGTCAGCGGCGCGCGTCGTCGCGCCCTTCGCGTTCTTCGCGTTCGTCGCTGCCGCCGTCGCGGAATTCGCCCTCGCTGAGGTAGCCGTCGCCGTCGGCATCGAGCGCCTTGAACTCGGCCTGGAGCGCCGCCGCTGCCTGCGCCTCGGCGGCGCTGACGCGGCCGTCGTCGTCGTCGTCCAGTTGCGCAAAGGTGCCGCGCGCCGGGCTCGCCGTCCGCGCCTTGATCGTCACCGGCGGTGGCTTGACCGGTTGCATCGCGCGCTCCTCGACCTGCTCGGCCGGCGGCGGTGCGTTCTCGTTGAGGGTCGGCGGCGGATCGCGCGCGTCGTCGTCATCGCGCCGCGTCTGCCCGCTGCGTTCGCTCGATTGCGTGGCCGCGCTGGCGAGCAGGTCGGTGAAACGCTGCATCGGCCGCAGCGACCCGTTGCCGTGCTGTGCGACGCCGGGTGGCGCGGCGGCCGCCGCGGCAGGCAGCGCGCTCGCGAGCGCGATCGACAACGCGCCCAGACCGAGGGCGGCACCGTGCTTGAGATCCGCGATGTTCATGCCCGCTCCTTCCACGAGGCTAGCCAAGCACCGCCACGCTCGACGCGGTCGCATGCACGGGCCGTGACGAAGCGCGCACCTAACCGCGGTTTCACGCGGCCGTGTGCGAGCGCTAGCGAATCGCCCTGTTCATCCGCCCTGGCCGGCACGTGCTTTGTTGCTGCGCGTCAACGCGCCCGCGCAGGTCGCGCCAAATTTGGGCAGCGTGCGGCTCGCGGCTCACGCATAGCGCTGGCCGAGCTCGAAGCGCGCGCGCACGGCCGCCAGGTCGAGACCGGTGGTGAGCTGGTAGTGCGGCGGGTCGGGAAACGTCGTCCAATCGCCGCCCCACTCGATCCCCGGCGCCCTGCCCAGACGCGCGGCGGCGACGTAGTCGCGCGCGCGCCGCGAGTAGCCGCCGCGCAACGTGAAGATGCCGATGTCCCAGGCGATGCCGAAGTTGTGCGCGCTGTGGCCGCCGCGGGCGCGCGTGACCACCGGGCCGGGGTTGCCGTAACGGCCCTGGCGGAACAACGCGTTCTGCTGCGCATAGCTGCGCGTGCCGGAGATGATCCGCGCCTGGATGCCGCCGTCGAGCACGCGGCGCAGGAACCGCCGCGCGTGTTCCTGCGCGCGCAACGCCAGGCCGAGGATCGCGTGCTCGCTGCGCGTGTCGAACTCGCCCAGCGTTGCGCGCAGCTGCAATGCGCGCGCCTCGAACTGGCGCGCGGCGCGTTCGGTGCGCGGCCCCCACAGGCCGTCGAGCGCGCCGGCGTACAGGCCTTCCGCCCGCAGCAGGCGCTGCAGGAACAGCACGTCGGCGTTCAGCAGTTCATGGCTCATCGCGGCACCCGCGCGCATCGGGCGCGTGGCGGCCACTGTCGCGTGCGCTGCGTTAACCCTTCGTGGGTTCGGCGCGCGCGGGTAGGCGGCGCGCGCGCTGCCGCAGCTATTGGGCCGCGGTCAGCCCCGGCGCGGCCGCGGCCAGCGGCTTCAGTCCCAGCGCGGCGCGGTAGCGCGCGTGCAGCGCCTGAACCTTGGCGATGTAGCTGCGCGTCTCGCGGTACGGCGGCACGCCGCCGAAGCGGGTGACGGTGCCGATGCCGGCGTTGTACGCGGCCGCGACCAGCACCAGGTCGCCGCGGTAGCGCTTCATCAGCTGCTGGATATGCCGCGCCCCGGCATCGATCGACTGCGCCGACGCGAACGGATCGCGCACGCCGTAGTCGCGCGCGGTGGCCGGCATCAGCTGCATCACGCCCTGCGCGCCCTTGGGCGAGACCGCGTTCGCGTCGAAGCCGCTTTCGGCATGCGCGATCGCGCGCAGCCACGCGTCATCGACGCCGGTGGACTTGGCGGCGGCCTGGAACTGCTTCGCGTACTGGTCGATGCGCGGCTTGCCGACCCGGCCCAGGCCTTCGTGCGCCGGTTCGCCGGGCGGCGTGTTCACGGTGAACGCGAGCACCTTGACCGAGCCGGGCATCTTGCGCGTGCCGTACACGGTCTTGCCGTCCTGCTGGCGCTCGTACAGGGTGCCGTTGATCACGCCCAGCGCGCCCCACAGGTTGGGCACCTTGGCGACGTGGTCATCGATCTGCTTGGCAACGCAGCGCGAACCGGGCTCCGGCGCGGTCGACAGGCTGACGCTGCCGTCGCGCACGCAGCGGTACACGGTGCGCGCCTGCGCGTCGGTGTACGCGGCGGACAGCAGCAACAGCACAAGCGCGGGGACGAGGCGACGCAACATGCGCGGATTGTAGGCCTGCGACCTGAACCACCGCGTGTGCGGATGGTTTACCCCACCGATGGCGGCGGCCGCGGGTTTCCGATCGGCTCAGCGGCATGAATCGTGTTATCAGACCGCTCACGCATCGCTGCGCGCGGACTAACACGGGCGTCGGTAGCGTGTGCATTCCGCACCGCTTGCCACAAAAGAGGAGTCCGCAATGGGCAGCAACAAACATGCGTCCGAACGCGTCAAGAGCGACCACACCACCCCGCCGAGCGGCCGCAACGACATGAGCGACGGCGACCACGCGCTGCGTGCAGGCAAGGACGGACCCAGCCAGCGCAAGTCGGTGGCCGGCAAGGAACCGTCGACCCGCGATGCCGGCAGCGACGACCGCCGCAGCGGCAGCGAAAGCGGCAAGCACTGAGGACCCGAACCATGCGCACTGATCCGGCCAAGCAAAACGCCACCCAGAAGGAGAGCCTGAAGCGCTCACAGAAGGACCTGGAGAACCTGCGCCAGCCGCAAGCGGCCGCCCATCGCGATCATGCCGACCGCGGCAAGGATGAAACCGGCCAAGCCCGCGTGCGCAGCCAGGATCCCAACTTCGGCCGCGGCAAGCACTGACGCGCGACAACATTTGTCACGCCGACCAAAAAGACGAAGGCGCCCTCGCGGCGCCTTCGTCGTTTTTTTTCTGCCGCGGCTTACGGTTTCGCCGCCGGCAGCGGCACTTCCGGGGCCGGCACCAGGGCGATGTCGAGCACACCACCGGGGTTGTGGCTGCGCAGTTTCAGGCTGGTCGCGGTCTGCTCGACGATGTCCGTCGGGTACGCCTGGCCTTCCTCGGTCATCACCAGCTTGCCGTCGGTATAGGTCCAGCTGCCGTACAGCGGGGTGCCGTTGGGCGAGTCGACCACCAGCGTGCCGCCGGACAGGAACGCGTAGGTCGATCCGACTTCGGCCCCCGACGAGGCACTGACCTTCCACACCTTGTCGGCGAACGCGAGCGCGGGGTTGGCCGGCGGCGCAGGCTCGGCCGGCGATGGCGTGGCAGCAGGCGGCGCGGTCGCCGCAGGCGCGGGGTCGGCGGGCGTGGCCGCCGCCGGTGGCGCTGCAGCGGACGGCGCGGTCGGGGCCGGGGCATTGCAGGCGGCGAGCAGCAACACGCTGGCGCCGAGCAGCAGGGACTTCTTCATCGCGTCTCCTTGGGGTGTGACAGCAAGGCGGCGACCGTAACCGCCGCCGCCTGAGCACGGCGTCAAAGCGACGGGGTTGCCATCGGTTCCGCGGTCGGCGGCAGTTGCAGCAGCTGCTGCTGGAGGTCGTAAAGAATCGCCGCGTCCTCTGGCTCCCACGCGTCGCCTTCGCTGGCGCGGTAATGGCGATGGAACGCACGCACCGCGGCGGCGGGATCGCGCAGGTCGTAGCCGATCACGCGCAACGCCAGCCACGGGTCGAACCTCGGTGGCGGCGCGGCCGGCACCGCGCGTGGCCACAGGCCGAAGCCTGCCTGCGCCAGCCGCGGCCACGGAAACAGCACGCCCGGGTCGTGCTTGCGGGTCGGCGCGATGTCGCCGTGGGCGACGATCAGGTGGCGCGGGATGTCCAGGCGCGCGGTGAGGTCGGCGAGCACGCGCAGCAATGCCTGCAGCTGCGGCTCGCTGAAGGCGGAGTGGCCGTCGTTGTCGAGCTCGATCCCGATCGACGCCGAGTTGAGGTCGTGCAGCCCCGCCCAGCGCGCCGCGCCCGCATGCCACGCGCGCGCGTCTTCGGACACCAGCTGGTACAGGCGGCCATCGTTGCCGATCAAATAGTGCGCACTCACCCGCCCTTGCGCGTTGCGCGTGCGCAGCGTCAGCAGCGCCGCCTGCGCGCTGTCCATCTCGGTCTGGTGCAGCACGATCAACTGCGCGCTGCGCGCATTGTGGTTCGGTGAGCCGTGCCATTGCGCGAGCGGGTTGCGCGGCGGCGTGCTCGCGCACGCGCCCAGGCACGCGGCGAGCAGCACGGCGATCGCGCCGCGCATGCGCGTGGCGATCGCACCTCGGGTTGCTGGTCGATGCTGCACGCTTACTTTTCCACGTCGCCGTACTCGGTGTAGAGGACGCGCTGCACGCGGCCGCGGCCCACGGCCTGGCCGACCTGCAGCTCCTTCGCGCCGGGCAGGTGCAGCGCGGCGCCCTCCTCGCCCTGCGCCGCGGAGACCTGCACCACCTGGTCCATGTCCGGCGGGCCTTCCAGGCGGTGGGCGAGGAAGTGCTCGCGGCCGCGGCCGAAGCCGATCCACTCCTCCGGTTGCGGCGCGCGCCCGGGCTCGAAGCGACGGAACTGGACGATGCGTTTCACTGCAACATCGATGTCCTGCCGGATCGGCGTGCCGCCGCGTTCGAAATGCCCGCGATACAGGTCGGCGCTGAAGCTCGCGTGCTCGCGGATCGTCTCCGGCAACACCCAGCGCTGGCTCGGCACCAGCGTGTAGAGCTGGCCGGGATGGCGCTGCGCGTCGGCGCGGTACGCGGCCAGCGCGTCGTCGGCCAGGCCGGCCTCGAAGATCAGCTGGTAGTTGTGCGGGACATGGAACATCGGCAGGTGCGACAGGTAGACCACCTCGGTGCCGACCACGAGCATGCCGTGGCTGTTGGGCGGGTCGCCAGAGGGCGTGGCGACGATGCGCTGTAGCAGGAAGTCGGCGTGCGCGTGCGTGTGCAGGAAATCGCCGAGCGCCGCGGTCGCGCTCGCCAGCTCGTCGATGTGCCGGGGCCGCAGCGCGAGCGCGTGCTCGTGCGGCTGGTACGCGGTCTCCAGCGGGTACATCCGGCCGGGGGTGGTGGTCATCTCGATATGCGCGCCGAGCACCTGCGCGATGCGGTGGGTGGCCGCGAACGCCGCCAGCCGTTGCGCGCTGGCGCGGTACGCGGGCCAGTCGCGGATTGTCAGCAGCCCCGGGTACAGCGTGTCGCCGGAGAACAGGCTGCCGCTGCGCGCGTCGTACACCGCGATGTGCGCCGGCTCGTGGCCCGGCAGCGGCAGCACCGTCAGCGCGCGTCCGCCCAGCTCGAACGTCGCCTCGCCCTCGGGCCAGCGCGACAGGCCGAAGAAGGCGGCGACTTCGGCCGGCGTGATGCCGACGATGCGGGTGTCGGCGCGGCCCTGGAACTGCGCATCGCCGTGGCGGTGGTCGCGGTGCGCGTGGGTGTGCGCGACCACCAGCGGCATGTGCTTTTTGCCGTGCGTGTGCGCCCAGGTCGCCAGCAGGCCGTCGACGGTCTCGCGCAACGGCAGCGTGCTGCCCTTCGCGGGCTGCGCGCCGGAGTCGAGCAGCAGCGCGCGCTCGCTGCCCGCGAGCAGGTACAGGAACGGCGCCTCGAAGTTGCTCGCCTTCGACTGGCGCAGGATCCACAGCCCGGGCGCGGCCTCGTGCACCTGCAGCGCCGGCTCGTTCGGCGCGCCGTGCACCCAATGCCGCGGCAGGGGCGCGGCCTGGCTGACGGAACCGGCGAGGAGGCCCAACAGCAGCAGAATCCAGCGCATCCGTCGCTCCGATCAGTAGGGCGCGTGAGTATCGCAGCCTCCCGCCCGGACCGCGCGCGGCGCGCGGCGGGTCAAGATCGGCCGCTCCTCGCCGTTATCAGCAGTGTCCCGCGGCTGGGCCGGAGGTGTCCCCACCCGGCCCGGTCAACAGCGATCTCCGTCACACTTCCTTCGTGCGCGGTGCCGCTACCGTTCGTGGGCGAAGTTCTGTCCGCACATCGCCACACCGGTTTATCGCCCTACCCAGGATCCCTCGCATGCCAGGTCATCCACGCCGCGCCCCGCGCGCCTACCGCCAGCGCAGCCGGGGCCTCACCCTGATCGAACTGCTGCTGGCCGTGGCTGTGCTGGGAGTGCTGGCCTCGCTGGCGTTCTCGGCGTACCCGGACTACCGCGAGCGAGTCCGTGTCAGCCAGGCAAGGACGGAGATCAGCGGGATCGCGATGCAGATCAAGAACTATCACGCCTACAACTACAGCTACCCCGACTCGTTGAATGACGTCAATCTGGATTCCCTCGACCCGTGGGGCAATCCCTATCGCTACACCAACCTGATCGGCCCGGGTAACGGCCAGGCCCGCAAGGACCGCAAGCTCAATCCGCTGAACTCGGACTTCGATCTGTTCAGCACCGGCAAGGACGGCCAGTTCAAGACCCAGATCTCCAACAAGGAAAGCCTGGACGATGTGATCCGTGCCAACGACGGCGCCTTCATCGACCTGGCCTCGAAGTACTGACCCCCCATGCGCGTCGAAGGCACGTTTCTGAAGAGCCGGATCGCGCGGCGGACCTTCGGCTACTTCTGCGTGGCAGCGCTGGCACCCACCATCTTGTTGTCGGCATTGGCGTACCAGGCGGTGCAGGACAGTTTCCAGGTCGCGGCCCAGCGGGCCGTGGTCGAGACCAGCAAGGCGTTCGCGCTGGGCGTCTTCCAGCGGCTAGACACTGCCGCACGGGTCCTGCAAGGCGTCGGCGATGCCGCGGTGCACGCGAACGGGCCTACCGACGCGACCGCCCACCCGGTGTTCTTCGCGAGCGTGCTTCCGCTCGCGCAGGCCGGCCC
Source organism: Lysobacter koreensis (assembly GCF_042677045.1). NCBI lineage: Bacteria > Pseudomonadati > Pseudomonadota > Gammaproteobacteria > Lysobacterales > Lysobacteraceae > Lysobacter > Lysobacter koreensis. The sequence goes on along the minus strand of NZ_JBHTIH010000003.1, from coordinate 203,949 downwards.
GGCGCTGGCCGCGAGCCTGCGCGCGGCAATCGCCGCGGACGGGGGCGCGCGCCGCGTCGCCGACGGCCGGCTGGTCGTCGTCGCACGCGGCGATGCCGTGGCGCCGGAGGTATTCCTGCTGCAGCAAACCCGCGGCCAGGCCGGCCAGGGCGCGACCTGGATCGCCGCGCAGCTGCGCCCCGAATACCTGTGGGGCGCACCCGACGAATTCCAGGAAGGGCATCGCATCTGCGTGTACGCCGAGCACCGGCAGCCGCTGTTCTGCAGCGAGCGTCCGGTCGGCGCCGGGCCCGCGCAGCCGCCAACGGTCGCGGGCAGCTGGGCGCTGTTCCTCAAGGGGCGTTTCGGCACCACCCCGTGGACGTTCACCACTGCCGTGCCGGCGGGCAGCGTGCACGCGCAATTGCCCGACCTGCTGCAAACCCTCGCCTGGGTCTGGGCCGGGACGCTGCTGCTGGTCGCGCTGCTGAGCCTGGTCGTGATCCGCTGGACGATGGTGCCGCTGGAACAGCTGATCGCCCAGACCCGGCGCATCCCCCAGGGCGTGTTCGCGCCCGGCGCACTTGGCCACGACGAGTTCGGGCAACTGTCGACCGCATTCAACGAGATGGGGGTGCTCGTGGCGCGCCAGATGGGCACGCTCAACGCGCTCTCCGAACTGGATCGCCGGATCCTCAAGCGCGATGCCCTGGGCGACGTGGTCGACCTGGTGCTGCAGGCCATCCAGCAACTGGTGCCCGACGCGGTCGTGTGCGTGACCGACACCTATGCGGCGACCGGCGAAGGGGCGGACTGTTACGTGCGCGCGGTCGCCGCCGAGGCCACCGGTTACGCCCGGATCGCGCTGCCCGCGGACGTCGTCGCGGTGGCACCGGTCGCGGCAGCGACGTGGACCGCGATGAGCCACGACGACAACCCGGCAGAGCCCTGGGCGACGTTGCAGCGACTGGGCGCCCGCCGCGGCCTGACCCGTCCGCTGCACATCGGCGAGCGCGTGTGCGGCTCGGTCAGCCTGGGCCTGCTCGCCGACACCACCCCCAGCGAGGATTGCCTGCAGTCCGTGCACGAACTGGGCAGCCGCGTGGCGGTGGCCATCGCCGCCAAGGAACGCGACGACCTGCTGGTCTACCAGGCGCGGCACGACGGCCTGACCGGCCTGCCCAACCGTTTCGCCGCGCACGAAGCGCTGGCCGCCACGATCGGGCGCGCGGCGCCGCGGCGGCAGGCGTGCGCGGTGCTGTTCTTCGACCTGGACGGCTTCAAGGCGATCAACGACGGCTGGGGCCATGTCACCGGCGACCGCGTGCTGGTCGAGGCCGCCAACGCGCTGGCGCGCGACCTGGCCGGCAGCGGCTTCGTCGCGCGCCTGGGCGGGGACGAATTCCTGGTGATCGTCGAGGACGCGACCCGGCAGGACGAGGTCCTGCGCGTCGCCGCCGCGGCGATGGCCGCGATCGCCGCGCCGATGTCGCTGGACGCGATGGACCTGCAGATCGTCGCCAGCGTCGGGATCGCGGTGTATCCGGACGACGGCCAGGACGTCGCCACGCTGATCCGCAACGCCGACATCGCCATGTACCACGCCAAGAAAGCCGGCGGCGGGCTCGCGGTGTTCTTCGAAGACGACATGAACAGGCTCGCGTCCGAGCGCGCGCAACTGGAAAGCGACCTGCGCCACGCGGTCCAGGACGGCGAACTGGAGGTGCATTTCCAGCCGCTGGTCGACTGCCGCAGCGGCGCGCTGCTGGCCGCCGAGGCGCTGGTGCGCTGGCACCACCCGACCCGCGGCGCGGTGTCGCCCGCCACGTTCATCCCGATCGCCGAGCGCAGCGGGCTGATCGAGGAACTGGGCAGCTGGGTGCTGGATGCGGCCTGCCGGAACTTCGCGGCGTGGCAGCGTGCGGGCTACCCGCTGGCCCGCGTCGCGGTGAACGTGTCCAGCCGGCAACTGCGGTCGGACCGCTTCGTCGCCACGGTGCGCACCACGCTGGCCAAGCACGGCCTGCGCGCCAGCCAGTTGGAAGTGGAGATCACCGAAAGCGTGCTGGTCGACGACATGGCGCTCGCCACGGCCCGGCTGGAAGAGCTGCGCCGGCTCGGCGTGAGCATCGCCATCGACGATTTCGGCACCGGCTATTCGTCGCTGGCGTACCTGAAAACCCTGCCGGTCGACGCGCTCAAGATCGATCGCGCGTTCATCGTCGACATCGCCACCTCCAGCGGCGCGCTGGCGCTGGTGCGCGCGATCATCGCGATGGCGCAGGCGACCGGAAAGACCGTGGTCGCCGAAGGCGTCGAGCACCAGGCGCAGGCCGACCTGCTGCGGCAGATGGGGTGCTACTGCATCCAAGGCTACTTCTACCACCGGCCGATGTCGGCGGCCGCGCTGGGTGGCCTGCTCGCCGAGCAGCGCCGCCCGGCGCCGCTGCTCGGCGCCGAGGCGCTCGACCACTGAGTCGCCGGCGCGGCCGGGTGGCCGCGGTCGGTCGCGCAGCGGCGCACGAGCGGCCGCCGTCGCTCAGCGCCGCAGCGGCTGCCGGCGGCCGTAGGTCACGCTGCGCCACGCCCACTCGGCCGGGCCGAAGCGGAAGCGCGCCAGCCAGGCGTGGCTCAGCGCGACCTGCGCGGCGAACACCGCCGCCCACGCCGCCAGCAGCCCCGGCAACCCCCAGCGCGGCCCCCAGCCCAGCCCAACGCCGTAGAACAGCGCGATCCCCGCCAGCGTCTGCAGCAGGTAGTTGCTCAACGCCATCCGCCCCACCGGTGCCAGCCACTGCAGGCCGCGGCGCCAGCGCGCGCGGCCGAACAGCCACGCGAACCCGGCGAGGTAGCCCAGCCCGAGCAGCATCGTCGCCGCGTCGTGCAGCATGCGTAGCCCCATCCGCGCAATGCCGCCGTCGGCGCCTGCGGCCGGCGATGGCAGCCGGCCGTACGCGGACAAGGTCAGCCCGACCGCCAGCAGCAGCCCGAGCGGCAACGCCAACCGCAGCCGCCGCCAGAACCGCGGGTGCGCGGCCGGGTCGCGCAGCACGCCGCTGCGGCCCAGCGCGGCGCCGACCAGCAGGCAGCCGGCGACCGTGCACGCCAGCCCCCAGTGCTTCGCCATCCACCACTGCCCGAACACCCGGTTGCCGTGCAGCATCGGCGGCCAGCGCGTGTCACCGAACGCGGCCAGCGCCGCCGCGTGCGCCTGCTCCTGCGACGCCAGCGCCGGCCCCGCAGCGGCGAACAGCTGCGCGAACAACGGATGCGGCACCACCGCCAGCACCGCGCCGAGCACCGCCAGCGCGCGCGTCGACAGCCGCTGCAGCGGCAGCAACAACAGCCCCAGCAACGCGTAGTAGCGCAGGATGTCGCCCCACCACAGCCACGCATGCGCCAGGCCGATCACCAGCAGCACCGCCAGCCGCCGCAGGTAGCGGCGCCGGCGCCGGCTTGTCGGATCCGCGTCGTCGTCGGCGCGCTGCATCTGCAGCGCGAAGCCGACCCCGAACAGCAGCGAGAACAGGGTCAGGAACTTGCCGGTGACCAGCAGGTTCAGCGCCGGCTCGAGCACGCGGTCGAGGCCGGCGCTCGGCAACGCGGCGCGGCCCGCGTCGTCCAGGTACGCAAACTGGGTGAACACCAGCAGGTTCGACAGCAGCACCCCGGCCAGCGCGAAGCCGCGCAGCGCGTCCAGCAGCTCCAGCCGTTGCGCGGGGTCGGTCGGCTGGAACGGGATGATCGCCATGGTCGGTGGATCGTAAGCCCAAGCGACGCCCGACCGGGTCGCCGCGGTGCGCGCCGGCGGTGGTCCCGGTCGCACGTCGGCCCGCGGCTTGCCGGCGATTGGCCGCTGGTCCGGTTCGCCGGCGTTGCACCCAGTGCGGAACAGGGAGCTGCACAGGCGCCCGACGCGGCGGCGTGGCGGGTCCGTTCGGACCGCCGCGCGACGCGGCGTCGGCACGATCAACCGGGCTTCGCCCGACTCAAGGACGCGATCATGGACCCGCATGTTTTCCGCGCACGCCGCGTGCGCCCCACTGCCCTGGCGCGCCCCACCCCCGCCAGCCACCGCTCCGGTTTCGTCGCACTCGCGCTGGGCGTCAGCCTGCTGGGCGCCGGCTGCGCCCAGCTGCCGGGCAAGCTAGCGAGCAAGCCGCCCGGCTCGGCCTGGGGCGTGATTCCGACCACCGGGTCCGCTGCCGGCGCGCCCGACACCCCGGGCGCGGACCGCGATCGCGACGGCGTCACCGACGACCGCGAGCGGGCGATGGGCAGTAACTCCGAAGCCGCGGACAGCGACCAGGACGGCTTCGGCGATGGCTTCGAGGATCGCCTCGGCGACTTCGGCTACCGCCTGCTGCAGGCCGACAGCGATCGCGATCGCGACGGCCTGCCGGATGCGCGCGAGACCGCGCTGGGCACCGACCCGGCCGCGCCCGACAGCGACGGCGACGGCTGGGGCGATTTCGACGAGGAGCTCAACGGCTACTTCGGTTTCGATCCGCGGGTGAAAACCGCCGACGCCGACTTCGACGGCCTCGGCGACGGGCTGGAGCAGCGCCTGGGATCGTCCCCGGCCCGGGTCGACAGCAACGGCGACGGCATCGGCGACTTCCTCGCGTATTCGGCCGACCAGTCGCCGGTGGGGCCGAAGCTCGCCGGCGGCCTCGGCGAGTTGATCGGCATCACCTACAGCCCGGCGATGGCGAAGGCGTTGCAGCAGGCGCAGCTGCCCAGCGCGTCCGCCCGCGCCGCGAAACGTGGGCCCGCCGCGTTCCCCGCCGAGCTCGCCCGGGAACTGCCCTACCCCGACGTGACCGCGGCGCAGGTGGCCCGCGGCCTGCGGCCGACGGCGGCGCTGATGCAGCGTTCGCTGTACAACCCGCACAACTCGCCGGGGCTGTATCCCAGCTATGCCGAGATCGAGGACCAGCTGTTCAAGCTGGCCGCGACCTACGACGGCAGCCCCGGCCCCGCGCTGGTGCGCCTGTTCCACTGGACCGGGCAGACCCAGGACTCGTGCGCCGGCCGCGACCCGCGCGGCGGTCGCCGGATCTACGCGGTCAAGGTGTCGGCCAACCCCGACAGCAACGATCCCGAGCCGGAGGTCGCGTTCCTGGGCGTGCACCACGCGCGCGAGCTGATGACCGGCATCCACACGATGCACCTGCTGCGCACCTTGACCGACCGCTACGCCGGCGACGCCGCGATCCGCAAGCTGGTCGACACCCGCGAGGTGTGGGTGATCCCGGTGGTCAACCCGAACGGCTACGACCGCGCGGTCGCCAACCAGCTCGACTGGCGCAAGAACACCCGCCTGGAGGACAAGCAGGATCCGAAGCGCTGCGGCATCGACCTTAACCGCAACTACGGCTTCGAGCACGTGACCAGCTTCCCGCCGGCGCAGCGCGCGGCCCTGCCCGACGCCGATCGCTCCGGCGTCGACCCGGCCACCGGCAACCTGGTGCGCGAGTCGGACATGTACCCCGGGCCGGCGGCGTTCTCCGAGGTCGAGACCCAGGCGGTGCGCGGGCTCGCCCACAGCCAGTTCCTGACCCGCCAGCGCCGCGAGGTCGACGGCCTGGTGTGCATGCTGTCGTGGCACAGCTACGGCGGCGTGGTCGGGCACCCGATGGGGCACGTGGCGGTGCCGCCGAACACCAACCTCGACCCCCCGGACGTGGCCCCGTACAACGCCTTGACCGGCGCGATGGCCAGCGCCGCCGGCTACCTCAACGTCAAGGACGGCTACCCCGCGCTGACCACGGTCGACAGCTGCAGCTACCCCGGCTACGCGGTGTACGGCGATTCCAACGACTGGTTCTACAAGGACGGCGACACGTACTCGGTGCTGATCGAATCGTACTCGGTGGCCGAACGCGGCGGTTGCCCGGTCGGCTCCACGCCCTACGTCTTCTACCCGCAGGACGTGGCCAAGCGCGACGCGGTCGCCAAGAGCAACACCGAGGCAGCGCTGGCGATGCTGCGCACCTGCCCGCCGTGAGCGTGGCGCCGGGCCGCACCCGGCGATGACGCACGCTGCTGACACGCGCTGTCAGCAGCATGCTCCGGCAGGTGTCGACGGCGCCGACCCGCGCGCGGGACCATCGCGGCGATGGACGTCGACCAACTGCAAGCGTTCTGCGCCGGCCTGCCCGGCGTCGCGACGCGCCTGTACGACGACGCGCGCAACGTGCTGGTGTACGCGGTCGGCGGCAAGCGCTTCGCCTACTTCAAGACCAGCGCGCCGGAACGCTGGCGTTTCAGTTTCCGGGTCACGCCCGAGCGCTTCCTCGAACTGACCGACGTTCCCGGCATCCAGCCCGCGCGCTGGCTCGGCCGCTACCACTGGGTGACGGTGGTCGACGTGCGCAGGGTGCCGGCCGCCTACCTGCGCGAACTGGTGCGGTGGTCGTACCGGCGCGCGCTGGGCTCGCTGAGCAAACGGCAGCAGGCGCGCGTGCTCGGAGAACCGTAGGGCGGGTTTCAACCCGCCGTCCCGCGCCCTGGCGACGCCGGCAACCGATTTCGCGACCTCGCCAACCGATTCTTCGAACTCGGCAACCATTTTCTCGACCTCGCCAACCGTTTCTTCGAACTCGCCAACCATTTCCTCGACCTCGACAACCGATTTCGCGACGTCGCCGACCGTTTCCTCGACCTCGCCAACCGTTTCCTCGACCTCGCCGACCGTTTCCTCGACCTCGCCAACCATTTCCTCGACCTCGCCGACCACTTCCTCGACTTCGGCAACCGTTTTCTGGACCGCTCCGCTACCGCCGCTGTGCGCCGCCCGGTCGCCGCGGCCCGCTCGCCTGCCAGCCACCGGATCGGGGCTATGCTCGGACGCAGGAAACCAAGGGGGCTTGGGCGATGCCGGACAACGCCACACGGGTGCTGATCCTCGGCCATGGCGCGATGGGACGGGCGTTCGAGACGCTGCTGTCGGCGCGGCACGACGTCGCAGTCTGGGACCGCGACCTGGTGACCGGGGTCGAGACGCAACCGCTGGAGGCCGCCGCGCGCGGCCGCGAGGTGGTGATGTTCGCTCTGCCCAGCAACCCCCACGACGAACTGGCCGCGCGCCTGGCGCCGTGCCTGGCCACCAATGCGCTGTGCGTGTCGATCGCGAAGGGCCTGGACGCGCGCGGCCGGACCCCGGCGCAGGTGTTCGCGCAGCACTTCGGCCCGCGCCGCGACTGGGCGTTCCTGTACGGGCCGATGCTCGCGCGCGAGCTGCAGGCCGGACGGCCCGGCTTCGCGATGGCCGCGAGCCTGCGCCCGTCCGCCGGCGCGCGGCTGCAGGCCTTGTTCGCCGGCACCGCGCTGCACCTGGACTGCCTCGACGACGTCCACGGCGCGGCCTGGGCGGCGATCCTCAAGAACGTCTACGTGCCGCTGATCGGTGCCGCCGACGGGCTGGCGCTGGGCGACAACCTGCGCGGCTTCCTGGTGGCCGAGGCCACCCGCGAGCTGGCGGGCATCGTCGAGGCGATGGGCGGACGCGCGGACACCGCCTACACCCTGGCCGGCCTCGGCGACCTGGTGACCACCGCCACCAGCGCGTCCTCGCACCACCGCCGCCTGGGCGCCGACCTGGCCACCGGCGATGCCACGCAGCTGGCCGCGTCGGGCGCGAACATCCGCAGCGAGGGCGTGCACACCGTGGCCATGGTCCGCGCGCACGCGCTGTTCGCCTGGGAGCGCTTCGCGCTGTTCGCGCTGGTGTGCGACTTCCTCGACGACCCCGCGCGGTTGCAAGCAGGGCTGGACGCGTACCTCGCCCGCCGCTTCGCCGCGCCCACCGGCCGGTAGGCCACGGCGCGCAAGCCGCGGCCGGCGCGTCATCCATCGCGCGACGCCGACGCGGGTTGCGCTGGCGCAGCCTCGCCCGACTACGCCGTCACTGCGCGGGGGCGGCGGCCATGTCGGCGCGGTGCTTGCTGACTTCGGCCTCGGTCAGCTTGCCGTCGCCATCGCCGTCGGCGACCGAGAAGTGCTCGAACAGCATGTCGGTCGCGGCCAACTCGTCCTTGGCGATCCCGCCATCCTTGTTCTTGTCCATCTCGGCGAACATCAGTTCGGCCGCGGGTGGGCTGGCGGCCGGCATCGGCATCGGCGCCGGCGGCATGGGGTCGGCGGGCGCGGGCGCCGGTGCCGATGTCGCCACCGGTGGCGGCGTCGCGGCGTCGTCGGCGGAGGGGGCCCGGTCGCAGGCGGCGAGCAGTGCCAGGCCCGGCAGCAGCAGGGCGAGCAGCGTGTGGGATTTGCGGTTCATCAGGGGTCTCCGTTCGCAGCGGGCGGCATGCCCGCGTAGGAGGCGGCGGCGATCAAGCGATACGGCGCGCGCATGGCCTCGACCGCGAGCGTTCCAGCTGACCCGTAACGCGCTGGTGACGGTGGCGTGTGCGCGACCTGCGCGGGTTCACCCTCGCAGACGTTGCACGCGGGTCCGATGCGATCAGCGCGCGTCCGCGGCGCAGCGGCGGAAGCGGGCCTGCATGTTCGCCTTGCCGATCACCGCCGCGGCCGACGGCGCGCCCGCGGCTGGCTCGATGTAGAGTCCGGCCTGGTCCTGGAACACGTAGAACGAAAACGCGTCGCTGATGAACTCCATCACGTAGCCCGGCGGCACCGGCGACGTCGGCGCACCGCCGAAGCTCGTGTACGAGTCCATCACCCCGCGTCCAAGCTGGCGGCGCGCGCCCTGCTCGATGACCAGCGCCTCGGCGCTGATCCGCAGCCTGGGCGCGGCGGCGTTGCGGCAATCGGTGGAATAGGTGCCGCCGTACATCTGCAGCGACTGGGGCCGCACGTCCTGCGCCGACGCCGCGAAGCCCCACCCGAGCAGCAGCGCCACCGCACCGCACCGCCAACCTGCCATCGCCCACATCGGTCTGCCCCGTGACGGCGGTCGCCCCGCCTGCCCGATTGAACGGCCCACCGCCGCCGAACCGGCCCGCGCAGGACGGGGTTCACCCCGCCGTGCGCGGCGCGCAACTTACTCGCGCATCGTCACCACCAAATCGCGCGATACCACCTTGGCCAGCGCCGCGGCGCTCCAGTTGGTCATGCGGATGCATCCGTTGGATTCGCTCTTGCCGATCTTGGCCGGCGCGGCGGTGCCGTGGATGCCGTAGTGCTCCTTGCTCACGCCGATCCACGTGCTGCCGACCGGGTTATTCGGGCCCGCCGGGATCTCGGCCTTCTCGTCGCTCTTCTTGCTGTTGGCGATCAGCGCCGGGTCGTAGTGCCAGACCGGGTTGCGCGCGATGTCGGTGACCTTCCACTCGCCGATCGGCAGCGGGAACTGCGCGCTTCCGGTGGTGACCGGGAAGCGCGCGAGCAGCTTGCCGGCCGCGTCCTCAAGCATCAGCGACGCGTCCGACTTGTCGACCACGACTTTCGCCGGCTTCGGCAACGCCATTGCCGCGGCGACGTTGGGCACGGTCAGCTTGGTGCCGGCGACGCTGAAGTCGGCGTCCGGGTTGAGCTTCTTGATCAGCGCCGGGCTGGCGTGGAACTGCTCGCCGAGTTTCTCCTCGACCGTCACGAACGGCAGCGCCTTCAGCTTTGCCATCTCCATCGGCGCGCTCGGCGTCGGCGCGAACGGCCCGGCGACGTCCTGCGCGGTCAGCGTGTAATCGATCAGGATCGGCGCGGCGTCGCGGTTGAGCGCTTCCCAGGTCGCCGCGTCGAGCGTGCCGCTCTCGGGCAAGCCGTTGGCCTGCTGGAACGCCGCCGCCGCGCGCCGGGTATTGCTGCCGCCGGCGCCGTCGATCTCGCCCGGCGAGAAGAACGCGCGCTCGAGCAGCACCTGCGCGCGCAGCGGGCTGTCCTTGGCCAGCTCGGCGTCGGCCGGCGCCGCGGTGACGGGGACCGGCGCCGGCTCGGGCACGGTGCGCTCGGGCGTGCCCGGCACCATCGCGCCATCGACCGAGCCGTCGGCCGGTGCCACCGGCAGGGTCGCGGTCGATTCGTTGGGCACCTGCGAGGTCGGCACGCCGGTGGCCGAAGTCGTGTCCAGCGGACCCGGCGCGGCAGGCGTGGCCGCAGCGACGCCAGGCGCAGTGTCGGCAGCCGACGCGGCCGACGGCGCCGACGGCGTGCACGCGGCGATCGCCACCGGCAGGACGGCGCAGGCCAGCGCCTTGGAAAGAATGCTCAGCTTCGGAACGTTCATGGAGTGCGCCGTGCAGGGGAGTAGGCCCGCATCGTGTCCAAGCCGGACTCGCGGTCGCGTGAAGTCAGCGCCCGCGCATCGCACGCCAGATGAACCGTTCACCCGCGGTTGCAACTGCCGTTGCTTGCATGCGCTTTCGACAACCCAATTCCAAGCATTCTGCGATCGCCGCCGCTCTCACGCCGCCTCTACCGCCGGTCTCACACGCTCGCGGCAGCATCAGGGGGAAACACCAATGAACGACGCAAGCGCTCCGACCGGAGCGGGTGATCTGGCAAGGGCCGAGGAACTGATCGCCGAACTGGAACGGCAGATGCCGCAACTGCAACAGCGCAACCCCGGCCCGTACGCGATCGCCAACGCTTGGGCGGTCCGCCACGACGCGATCCTGGCGCTGACACCGCCGCCGATGCGCGCCGACATGGAACGCCGCCTGAGCCGCATCGGCATCCGCTGGGGCGTCGCCCCCGGCCCGCGCGTCACCCAGGAGTTCCGCGCGATGGGCGGCGCAGCCGGCCTGCGCAGCGCGCCGCCAATAGACGAGAGCGAGTAGACGCCATGTAGCCCGGGTAAGCGAAGCGCACCCGGGATCGCATCACCGTGCCCCGAATCCATCACCGTCGCCCGGCATCCCCGCCCAGTCCGGCGGCAACCAGCCATTCCGGACATAGCGGTGGAAGCTGGAATGCGGCCACGCAGCTACCGACGTGACCAAGCCATGCTTGACCGGGTTGATATGGACGTAGTCCACACAAGCCTGCAAGCCCGCTTCATCGCGCACGGTGTGCTCCCAATAGCGCGACTGCCACGCCGACCTGGAGCCCGGCTCGGAAGTGCGCCGGGTAAACCCCATCTTGATCTCCTGCCAAGCCGCGGGTAGTCCGCGTTTCCATCGTGCATGCGGATGACTGCATGCAAATGTTCGGGCAGGACGACGGCGGCCACCACGGCGTGGGGCACGAGATTGGCCGCTCCACGCCATGCGTCACGCAAGGCGTCTACTTCCCGAACCAGCAGGTCGCTCCTGCGGTCACGCAACGTCACGGTGAAGAAATACGCTGCGCCTGCAATCCGATTGCGGCGATATCTGACCATGCCGTCAGCGTATCAACGTAGCCCGGGTAAGCGCAGCGCACCCGGGGCCATCGATACCGGGGAAAGCGCCCCGGGTGCGCTGCGCTTACCCGGGCTACTTTGGCTGCCGTTGCCGTTCCCGCTGCCGCTGCCGCTGCCGTTGATTTCGAGCTCTTCGCTTTTCCCGCGCCGTAGAGCTCGCCGAGCACCGGAGGGCAAAGGAGGGGAAAGGCGCCCTTGTCTGAGCGAAGCGAGTTTGGGCGCCGTACCCTTTGCTCGAGGAGCACAGGGAACCGGAGACGGCTTCATCGTCTCCGGCGAGCGTCCGGCGCAGGCGGTTTTGGTTACTTTTGACAAGGACAAAAGTGACTCGCGCGCGCAGCGTGCGAAAGCTCTTGATGTTGGCTTGCGTCGCCCTCGCCGCGACTCACATGAGAGCAATGCCCTTTGATTGCGCCCTACGCCGACTGGCCGACCACTACTTAAGCAGGGAGATCATTATCTCGTCGATCGCTGCGTCGACTCCCATAGCGTTCCGTCGCGCGAGTTCGTAAAGATCCCGCATGAATACATACGGCTTCTCAAAGAAAGAAGTTAGATCCGTATCCCTTACTTCTTCCACAACGTCGCCATTGTCATTGCAAATCTGAAGCACGAAATCTGTTTCGTTCTCAAACGGATTCGCTGCCTCGAACAATCGAACCGCGTACTTTGGAAATGAGGCCTGAAAGATTCCTTTGTCTTCCGTCTCCGCCCAAGTCAGCGCACCGTCCTCAGTCTTTTTCCTGAGAACAACCAACATTTTAGCGATCTTCTCGTGGCTCACTTACCATCTCCAATTGCTGTCTTGATTCTGATCAAGACGGCATGAATCTGATCCATGCTGCTTGAAACAATGCGATTCATTTTCGCAAAGTCTACTTTTGCGCTCTCACTCGTGAGTGCCTTTTCTATCCGGCGCTCAAACCCAGCAAACTGAGTGATGGCCGACTGCAGCACCGATTGCTCACCATCTGTGAGCAATTGACTGGACGCCCTAAGACTTATCAAGGAACGGCGAAGCGCAGAATACCGCTCCGGAAGCGGGTCTAGATCACCCTTGCGATGAAGGCGCTTAACCTCCTCCATTGCTGTCATTGCCGATGAGAACTCGGCGACCGTTTCGACTTTCCTCAGGTCATCTCTAACCTTATTAGCAACTGCGAGCGCTTGCGCCGCAACTCTACGAGATCGCCAAACAGCCCACAAAGTGGCTGCAAAACCCACGATAGTGATCAACAGACCTAGAACGTCGGAGTATTCATTGAGTCTGTGCTTGGCAACCCATTCAAGCAGCATTGGCGAATGCGCTCAGCCGCACTTGCTATAACCGCAATTCAAGCAAGTCGCACACCCATCCATGATCACCAGCGCCTTGGCGCTGCACTTGTGGCACATGGTGGCCGACGGCGGGAACGACACGCCGCCGTCGCCGGTGACCTCGAGATCCTCGACGCGCTCGTCGTCGCGCACCTTCGGCGACGGGAACAGGTCGGCCGACGCGCTTACGTCAGAGTTTTTTTTTGAGGTCAGCGCCGCGTAGGCCGCGCGCTTCTCGGCGATCATCGCGCGCTGCGCGTCGCTCTTTTCAGGGTCGTGCATCAGGCCGATCGACTTGAGGTGGTCCTCGACGATGCTGCCCAGCTCGGCGACCAGCGACGGCATGTACACGCCGCCGGCCTTGAAGTAGCCGCCCTTGGGGTCGAACACGGCCTTCATCTCGTCGACCAGGAAGGTGACGTCGCCGCCCTTGCGGAACACCGCGGACATGATCCGGGTCAGCGCGACGATCCACTGGAAGTGGTCCATGTTCTTCGAGTTGATGAAGATCTCGAAGGGACGGCGCTGTTCGTGCTCGCTGCCGGCGTTGAGCACGATGTCGTTGATCGTCACGTACAGCGCGTGCTCGAACAGCGGCGATTTGATCTTGTAGGTGCTGCCGATCAGGATCTCGGGGCGCTCGATGCGCTCGTGCATCTGGATCACGTCGGCGGTCGGCAGCTGCGCCTCGACCACGGTGCGGGCGACGGCTTCGGCCTTGACGGCGGCGTCCTTGGCCTTGTCTTCCGGGGTGACGACGGCGTAGCCCTTGATTTTCTGGTCGATCTTGACGGCCATGGAAGGATCCTGATGCGGTTGTTGCGAGTTCGCGTTGCGTAATGCGGCCGCCGCGCCGCTGGGGCGCGGCGACCAATCGGGGCTTGCTGTTCTTTACTTCTTCTTGGCGGCTTTCTTGGCGACCTTCTTGGCCGTCTTCTTCATCGCCGTCTTCTTCATGGCCTTCTTGGCCGGTGCCTTCTTCGCAGGCGCCTTCTTGGCTACCGCCTTCTTGGCGGTGGCCTTCTTGGCAACCTTGCGGGTCGCGGTCTTCTTGCTCGCGGCCTTCTTCGCCGGGGCCTTGCGCGCGGTCTTCTTGGCCGCCGACTTCTTCACCGCGGCCGACTTCTTGGCGGCCTTGGCGGTGGTCTTCTTGACCGCCTTGGCGGCCTTCTTGGCGGTCTTCTTCACTGCCTTCTTGGCGGTGGCGGTCTTCTTGGCGGCTTTCTTGGTGGCCGTCTTCGCGGTCTTCTTGGCGCCGGAGGCCTTGCGCTTCAGCGCGGTGGCTTCCTTCTTGGCCGATGCGCTGGCGTTGGCGAGCTTCTTCTTCGCGTTGCCGACCGCCTTGGTCGCGGCCTTGCGGGCCTTGGTGGCGGTCTTCTTGACCGACTTCACCGCACCTTCGGCGGTGCTGGCGATCGCGCTGCCGATGTTCGAAGCCGTTTCTTTCACGTTTTCGGCGGCCTGCGACAGCGTCGCCGTCACTCCATTACCGTTGCTCATTTTGTGCCCTCCTGACGGGCGTCTTTATGGCGTTGCGTAACCGGGGCGGGAACATTGCTGTTCCACGGGGCGATGCTATACCTGCTTTGCGCGCAAATCACAGTGAACGCGTGCATGCACGGGGCCTGGAACTGGTGCGCGCAACCGGCCCGGTCTGCGCGTGGCGGCGATGTCGGTGCCGCCCTGCCGTTTTCTCGCTGTCATTCCGAACCGAAGGTGAGGAACCTGCTTGTCTTGCAGTGGGGCGAACAGCAGGTTCCTCGCTTGGCTCTGGATGACGGCATCTACGCCTAGAACTTGCCGTAGTAACCCTCTTTCAGCGCATCGAACAGGTTCGCGGCCGAGTGCATCTCGCCGTCGTACTCGATCTGCTCGTTGCCCTTGACCTCGACCACGCTGCCGTCCTCGAGCTCGAAGCGGTACAGGGTGTTTTCCAGGTCGGCTTCCTTGACCAGCACGCCCTGGAAGGCGGCCGGGTTGAAGCGGAACGTGGTGCAGCCCTTCAGGCCCTGCTCGTGGGCGTAGCGGTAGATGTCCTTGAAGTCCTCGTACGGGTAGTCGGTCGGGACGTTCGCGGTCTTGGAGATCGAGCTGTCGACCCACTTCTGCGCCGCGGCCTGCACGTCGACGTGCTCCTTCGGGCTGATGTCGTCGGCGGAGATGAAGTAGTCGGGCAGCTGGCCTTCGGCGTCCTGCGCGAACGGCATTGCCTTGGCGTTGACCAGCTCGCGGTAGGCGAGCAGCTCGAACGACCAGACGTCGACTTTTTCCTTCGACTTCTTGCCTTCGCGGATCACGTTGCGGCTGTAGTGGTGGGCGAAGCTCGGCTCGATGCCGTTGGAGGCGTTGTTGGCCAGGCTCAGCGAGATCGTGCCGGTCGGCGCGATCGAGCTGTGGTGGGTGAAGCGGGCGCCGACCTCGGCCAGCTCCTCGACCAGCTCCGGCGCGACTTCGGCCACGCGCTGCATGTAGCGGCTGTACTTGGCGTGCAGCACCTTGCCTTCGATCTGCTGGCCGAGCTTCCAGCCGTCGGCGACCATCTCCGGGCGCTGGCGCAGCATCGCGGCGGTGACCTCGAAGCGCTCCTCCATGATCGGCGCGGCGCCCTTTTCCTTCGCCAGCGCCAGACCCATCTCCCAGCCGGCGACCGCCATCTCGCGGGCGACGGCTTCGGTGAACTCGCACGAGGCCTGGGAGCCGTACTTCATCTGCAGCATGGTCACGGTGCTGCCCAGACCCAGGAAGCCCATGCCGTGGCGGCGCTTGCGCATGATCTCGTTGCGCTGCTGCTCCAGCGGCAGGCCATTGACCTCGACCACGTTGTCGAGCATGCGGGTGAACACGCGCACGACTTCCTTGTATTCCTCCCAGTCGAACGTCGCCTGCTCGGTGAACGGGTTGCGCACGAACTTGGTCAGGTTGACCGAGCCCAGCAGGCAGGCGCCGTACGCCGGCAACGGCTGCTCGCCGCAGGGGTTGGTGGCGCGGATGTTCTCGCACCACCAGTTATTGTTCATCTCGTTGACGCGGTCGATCAGGATGAAGCCCGGCTCGGCGTAGTCGTACGTCGAGACCATGATCATGTCCCACAGGTGCCGGGCGCGGATGTGACCGTAGATCTTGCAGGCGACCAGCCCGTCTTCGCGGGCGATGTAGTTCTTGTGGGTCGGCCACTCGCGCCAGACCACCTTGGACGCGTCGTCGAGGTCGAGCTCGCCGCGTTCCTTGATGTTGACCGGGAACACCATCGGCCAGTCGGCGTCGGTCTTGACCGCGTCCATGAAGCCGTCGGTGATCAGCAGCGACAGGTTGAACTGGCGCAGGCGGCCGTCTTCGCGCTTGGCGCGGATGAAGTCCTTGACGTCCGGGTGCGACACGTCGAACGTGCCCATCTGCGCGCCGCGGCGGCCACCGGCCGAGGACACGGTGAAGCACATCTTGTCGTAGATATCCATGAACGACATCGGCCCGGACGTGTACGCGCCGGCGCCGGCGACGAACGCGCCGCGCGGGCGCAGCGTCGAGAACTCGTAGCCGATGCCGCAACCGGCCTTAAGCGTGAGGCCTGCCTCGTGGACCTTCTCGAGGATGCCGTCCATCGAGTCTTCGATGGTGCCGGACACGGTGCAGTTGATCGTGCTGGTCGCGGGCTTGTGCTCGAGCGCGCCGGCATTGGAGGTGATGCGGCCGGCCGGGATCGCGCCGCGGCGCAGCGCCCAGGCGAAGCGCTCCATCCAGTACTGCTGCAGCTCGGGCGTAGGCTCGGCCTCGGACAGCGCGCGGGCGACGCGCAGGTATGTGCCGTCGATGTCGGCGTCGATCGCCTCGCCCGACTTGCTCTTGAGCCGGTACTTTTTGTCCCAGATATCCTGGGACGCGGGCTGCATCGGAATTTCGCGGGTCGGGCCGGCCCGGTTTGAATCGTCCGTGTTGTTCATCTTGACCGCCTCGAGGCGCACCGTGCTCATGCCTGTCCTGTCTCCTCGTCGTGGCGACGGGTCGCGCCCGCCGCCGATGGTTCTAATAAGTTGTGTAGTGTCCGCGGCGCCCCAACGGGAGCGTCGACGGCACGGCCCGCGATCGCGTCATCCGCGCCGCGTGGTCCGCTGGTGTCAGGTGGCCGGTTCCAGGTCGCGCTCAGCTGCTGCTCGTTGCGTCACACGCCACTCCCCAGAGGCGCCCAACCCACCCAAGCAACCCCTACGCTTGGGCTCCCGTCGCGGCGCCAACCACAAGATGTAGTGGCGGAGCGAGGGACTCAAGCTACCCCCGGCATTTGGTGAAGTCAACGGCTTTCTGATGGTCGTCACGCTTGACTGCGGCGGCATCCAGCCAACGCCCCCGGCGGCATTGGGTTGTACGGTGTGGCGCCCGGCGCCGCCTGCCTGGGGCCCGACTTCATCGTGTATTTAGCGGCCGCCTTCGACACTGGGCCGGACACCCAGTCGCGCACTTGCCAGTCGCGCACTTGATTGCCGGACGCGGCGTCGCAAGAGTGCGTTGTCGACCAGCACGCCCGATCAACCCGAGACACACGCCCCCATGCCGATGACCACCCCCACCAAGACCCTGCTGGCCCTGTCTCTGGCCGCCGCGTTCGGCGGCTTTGCCGCGACCGCGATCCGCGACGGCCTGGACAGCCCCGCGCAGGCCGCGCCCGCCGCGGCCGCGCTGCCGCCGACCGTGGCCGCGCTGCCGGCCGCGGTCGGGAGCACGCCGCTGCCCTCGCTGGCGCCGATGCTGGCGCGCGTGACCCCGGCGGTGGTCAGCGTGCACACCAAGCAGCGCGTGCGGGTCAGCCCGTTCGGCAACGACCCGATGTTCCGGCGCATGTATCCCGAGTTGTCGCAGGAGCGCATCAACGAGTCGCTGGGCTCGGGCGTGATCGTCGATGCGGGCAAGGGCCTGGTCCTGACCAACCACCACGTGATCGAGGGCGCGGACGAGGTCTCGGTGACGTTGGCCGACGGCCGTACCTTGAAAGCCGACTTCGTTGGCTCCGACCCGGACACCGACATCGCGGTGATGAAGATCGCCGCGCAGGGCCTGAGCGCGCTGCCGTTGGCCGACTCGAGCAAGCTGCAGGTCGGCGATTTCGTGGTTGCGGTCGGCAACCCGTTCGGGATCGGGCAGACGGTGACCTCGGGGATCGTTTCCGCGGTCGGCCGCATGGGGCTGCGCGGGCTGGGCTACCAGAACTTCATCCAGACCGACGCCTCGATCAACCCGGGCAATTCCGGCGGCGCGCTGGTCAACCTCCACGGCGAGCTGATCGGCATCAACACTGCCAGCTTCAACCCGCGCGGCAGCATGGCCGGCAACATCGGCCTGAGTTTCGCGATCCCGACCAGCCTGGCGCGCACGGTGATGGAACAGCTGGTCGCGACCGGCGAGGTGCGGCGCGGCACGCTCGGGCTGGAGGCGCAGGACCTCGACGCGCGCCTGGCGCAGGGCCTGAAACTGGGCGATGCGCGCGGCGCGGTGGTGACGCGGGTGTTCGCCGGCAGCGCCGCGGCCGCGGCCGGGGTGAAACCCGGCGACGTGATCATCGCCGCCAACGGCCAGCGCATCGACGACCATAACGCGCTGCGCAATTTCGAAGGCCTGCAGGCGGTCGGCAGCCGCGTGACGCTGGACGTGCGGCGCGACGGCAAGCCGCTGCAGCTGGTCGCCGGCCTGCGCGAGCAACCCAAGTCGTTCGCCGGCGCCGAACTCGACCCGCGCCTGGGCGGCGCGACGTTCGCCGAACTGCCCGAGCGCTTGCGCCAGTCCGGCGCGGCCGGCGTGCTGGTCGAGGCGGTCGCGCGCGGCAGCCGCGCGGCGGGCAACGGCCTGCAGGCTGGCGACGTGGTGGTCGCGGCCAACGCCGGCCGCTTCAGCGACCTGTCCGGCTTCCGCGCGAGCTTCACACGCGCTCCGGCACAGTTGATCCTGCGCATCGTGCGCGGCAACCGGCAGGGCGACCTGCCGATGCAATGACCCCGGAGCGAGCGTCGAACCCGACGATCGCCCCCACCAGAGGAATGCTGCAATGACCCCCACTACGACCGACGCCATGAAGAGCAACCTCGGCGAAGCCGGCTCCCACCTCAAGCAGGCGGCCCTGGACACCGGCGGGGCGCTCAAGGGCGCGGCCGTTGCCGCCGGCGAGGAACTGAAACTGGGCAAGGCCCACGTCAAGTCCGACCTGGCCGACAGCGCGCTGGCCGGGATCGCCGCGGCCGAGCAGGCCGGCGGCGCCGCGCGCGAGCAGATGGACGCGCTGATGGATAAGAGCCGCGACCTGATCGACAGCGCCGCCGAGCTGGTGCGCGAGCGCCCGCTGGCGTCGTTCGGGGTCGCGTTCGCGGCCGGCTACCTGATCGCCAAGCTCGCGCGCAGCGGCAACAAGTAAGCCACGGCGATGAGCGACGCGGGGGGCGAGCGCGAACCACCCACCGGCCCCGGCCCCATCCCGGGACCGGTGCCGGATCCGGCGCCGGCGCCACCGCCGGACCTCGGCGAATCGCTGCGCGACGTCGCCGCAGCCGGGCGCGCCGGGCTGGGCGCCGCCGGCGATGCCGCCAAGGCGTTCCGCACGCTGCTCTCGGCCGACATCTCGCTCGCGCGCAGCGCGTTCGGGCGCACCCTGGCGCTCACCGGCGTCGCGATCGCGTTCGGCGCCTCGGCCTGGTTGTTGCTGATGGCGGCGTTGATCGTGTTCCTCAGCCGCACGCTGGCGTGGCCGTGGACGGTGTCGCTGCTGGTGACCGCGTTGCTGAGCCTGGCGATCACCGTGTTCGCGGGCTGGCAGTCGATGCGCTACTTCGAGCACACCCGCCTGCAGGCCACGCGCCGGCAGCTGGCACGGCTGGGCATCGGCGAGCTGGCCGACTTCACCCCGGAACCCGGTTCGCCCGCCTCGACCCGCGAGGTCACCGAGAACGCGCCGCCGGTCACGCGCGACGGCGAACCGGTCAAGGGCGAACAGGGCATCGACGTGACCCCGCCATGACGTTGCAACGCCCGACCCCGAGCTGGACCACGCGCGCAGGCCGTCCATGAGCTTCGACAAACTGATCAACAAGGTGACCCAGGCCGAGAACGCGCTCGAGGCGCGCGAGCGCCGCGTCAGCGACAGCATGGACCGGTTCAAGGTCGCGTGGCGCGCGGGCTGGACCCCGGGTCGGATCGTGATCGCGGGGCTGGTCACCGGCTTCCTGGTCGGCCGCGCCGAACCGCTGCGCAGCGCCGCCCGCGGCGGCGGCCTGGTGCAGGTGGTGACGATGCTCTCGGGCCTGTTCGCCGGCGGCAGCGCCCAGGTCGCGGCGGGCGAAGCCCAGCACGCCGCGCGCAACGCCGAGCAGGTCGCCGACGCCGTCGCGCCGGGTTCGCTACCGGGCGGCCCGCTCGACGCCCAGGCCCGCGAAGCCGACGCCCTCGCTCGCGAAGCCGCCGACGTGCACGCTGCGCGCTCCGCGTTCGCTTCCACCGACTCTTGACCCGCCAGGCGCCTGCCATGTCCTCCACCCAAACGCCGGCCACCCTGGCCGACGCCGCGCGCGCCGAAGCCCCCGAGGCGGTCACCGCCGCGCCCGTCGCACCGCGGCCGCGCTCGTCCACCGCGGCGCTGGTGCTGGCCACGCTGGCGGTCGGCGCGGTCCTGTGGGCGACCCAGGGCCTGATCCTGCCGGTGCTGCTGGCGATGTTCTTCGCGCTGGTCGGCAACCCGATCATCCGCGGCCTGCAGCGGCTGTACGTGCCGCGCTTCGTCGGCGCGCTGATCGTGCTGCTCGGCGGCCTGGCGCTGGCCGGCGCGCTCGGCAACCAGCTGGTCGAGCCGGCCGGCGAGTGGGTGCGGCAGGTGCCGCGCGAGATGCGCTCGCTGGCGCCAAAGCTGCGCGCGATGGCCAAGCCGATGCAGGACGCCAACAAGGCCGCGCAGAACATCGCACGCGCCGCCGGCGGCGAGGGCTCGCAGCAGGTCGAGGTGGTCCGCACCGAGGTCAACGACCCCTACAAGACCCTGACCACCACCCCGCGCCTGATCGCCTCGGTGCTGGCGGTGGTGCTGCTGACATTCTTCTTCATGGTCTACGGCGCCAACCTGCAGCGCAACGCGCTGGCGCTGCTGCCCAACCGCCAGCAGAAGAAACTCACGGTCGACATCCTGCAGTCGATCGAGCGCGAGATCTCGCGCTACGTGCTGACCATCAGCGTGATCAACGCGGTGGTCGGGCTGGTGTTCGCCGGCGCGCTGTACGCGTTGAAGGTGCCGCTGCCCGAGGCGCTGCTGTGGGGCACGATGGCGGCGATCCTCAACTTCGCGCCCTACGTCGGGCCTCTGATCGGCATCATCGTGATGCTGCTGATGGGCTTCGTCGCGTTCGACGACTGGCACGCGCTGGTACCGGCCGGCATCTACCTGGCGCTGCACACGCTGGAAGGCCAGATCCTCACCCCGATCGTGCTCGGCCGGCAGATGCGCCTGTCGCCGCTGGTGCTGATCCTGGCGCTGATGGTGTTCGGCTGGCTGTGGGGCATCATCGGCCTGCTGCTGGCGGTGCCGCTGCTGGTGTGCGTGAAGCTGGTGCTGGCGCGCATCGAGGGGATGGATGGGTGGGCGAAGTTGCTGGAGTGATGGGCGTGGCTCAGAACGCGATGCGCATGGCGAAGACCGCGCCGTAGCTCCATGCGCCGTCGCCGGCGGCGACAGCGCGGCCGGCGCGAAACCCGGAGAGGACGCCGAAGAACTCGACGCGCTCCCATTCCTCTACCGCCAGCACCAGGTCGAGCGCACTGCCCAGGTCGCGGTGAACCGCGTCCAGTTCGAGCTCCAGCCGGGCGTCGCGCAGCGACTCGGCCGGGTGGTGGAGCCGGTAGCGGTGATAGACCACGTCCAGCGAGCTGGCGCGCAGCAACGACAGCCCCGCACCGACGGTGTCCACCCGCAGGTTCGCCAGTTGCGGTGCCAGCAGCACACCGTAGTGCGGGTAGCGCTGCACGCCGCCGAAGCCGGCTTCGTTGGCGTGCAGGGTGGTCTGCCGGAAGCCGCGATCGCGGTCGTCGCCGGCATCGTCGACAGCGGCATCACCGGAGCCGAACGCGACACCGGCGAACAAGCGCGGCTCGCCGGCGAGCGGCAACAGCCAGGTGAGCCCGGCATCCAGTGCGTGGCCACGCACCCGATGTTGCGTCACCACGACGACCTCGCTTTGCCGCGGCGTCAGCGCCTGGTACTCGGCCAGGCGTTCCGTGCCGCGCACCCGTGCCGCATCGAGCCAGTAACCGACGATGCCGGCGCGCCGGAACTCGACCGCGCCGATCGCCCGCGCGCCCAGCCAGGTCAGGCGGGCATCGGACTCGTCCTCGCGTTCGGCCGCCACCGTCCGCCCGGGCGACTCGCTCCGCGATCGGTCGCGCTGCCGCAGCGCGAACAGCTGCAGCGCGTGGTTGGGCGCCCAGTCCCACGACGCTTCCGCGATCAGGCGTTGCACGCGGTCGTGCTCGGGATCGACGAAGTCGCGATCGGACCGGTTCGGCCCGAGTTCGCGCGCGAACGCCAGCGCGAACTCGACGCGCTCGCCTTCGAACGCGATGCGGACAGCGTCGAGTTCCTCGTCCCACCACCAGCGCCGATCGTCCTCGAAGTCGAGCCGGCCCAGGTCGAGATCGATGCCGGAGCCGCCGATGTCCTCGCTGTACAGCCACATCTCGCCGCGTTCGAGGTAGCGCTCGGAAATCTGCATGTAGTCGCCGACGCGCAGGTCCTCCTCCGCCGCCAACCGTAGCTGCGCGAACACCGACAGCGGCTTGCCGACGCTGTAGAACGCCTCGGCCTCGAGCCCGAGTTCCAGCAGCGCGCGATCGTCCCGGCCGGGTGCGTCGACGGCGCGGTACGGCCGCAGCAGGCCCGCCTCGAGTTCGACCTCGCCGCCGAGGACCAGGGGCCGCCCGGCCACGTCGACACTGATCGGATCGCGCGGACGGCGCTTGTCCTCGCGCTCGGTGAGCCGCTGTTGCAACGCCTCGTCCTCGCCCTCGTCGAGCGCGGTCGCCGCCTGCGGCGGCGGTTGCGCGCCGGCGGGCGCCAGCGCGAACGCCAGCACGAGCAGGCCGCTGGCGGCCCATCGCGAGGCAGCGGTTCGCTTGTCGCGCCATCGCTTGCCGCGTCGCGCCATGCCCGTCCCTTGATTGCCCCGCGATCGCCGCTTTCTCGGCAATCCGCGCTACTGCACGCCCTCGATCGGCGCCAGCAGGTCTTCCAGGAAGAACGCCGAAAGCGCGGTGCGGCCGGTCAGCCCGGCCTTGGCGTACACCGCGCGCGCCTGTTCGCGCACGGTGCGCTCGCTGACGCTGCGGACCTGGGCGATCTCCTTGCTGCTCAGGCCCTTGAGCAGCAGCAACGCCACCTCGCGTTCGGCCTCGGTCAGGTTCCAGCGCGAAAACTGGGTTTCGATCGCGGCGCCGAGACCGTCGAGGTAGGTGCGCGCTTCCGAGCGCCAGCGCTGCCCCTGCACGCGCGCGAGCTCGAGATCGCGCAGCACGTGCAGCTGTTCGTCGCGCTGGCGTTGCGCCACCCGGAACAGCAGCGCGACCCCGACACTGGTCATCACCACCGGCGCGATCGACACCAGCTCCAGCAGCATCTGCACCGGCCTCATCTCCGGCTCGTCGAACCATTCGAGCCCGACGAACAGGACGACGCCAAGGATCACCGCGACCACGGCCCAGGCCCGGGTGCGGGTGTCGATCAGTTCGTTCATGGCCCCGGCTCCTGGCTGGTAATGGGACCGCTGGCCACCCGGCCCCGGGTCGCCGGGTGGGCGGCGGCGCCAGCCCGCACGCGCCGCGCGCGCACGGGTTGGATCCTCGGCAGGCATCACGCTACGCACCGGGTTGCGGCCTGGCAATGCCCGCGCCGGTCTGGCCGTGCGGTCCCTGGCGCTGCGCCGACCACGCCTCAGCGGATCGTGAAGCAACTCTCGATCGCGGTCTGGTTGCCGTTCACGCCGCGCACCTGGATCTCGAACTTCAAGTCCCGGGCGCGATCGGCGAGCTCCGCCGGCACGGTGAACCGGGTCACGTTCGGGGGCAGGTCAAGGCTGAACTTGTGGAACGGCGCCGTGCGCAGCTCGGCAAAGACCTGATACCTCGACACTTGCAAGGGCCCTGCCTTGCCGATGGTCGGATGCGAGGCGGTCACCGCGCTCCAGCTGATGACCACGGGCTTGCGCACGGCCGGCAACGCCGCATCGCAGTTGATCGCCGCGGCGATGCCGGACACCCGGACATTGCCCGGCGGTGCGGGCAGGACGTGGCTGAGCACGGCGGTGCTTTCCATCTCGTCGCCTTCCAGGGTGATGCCGGAGATCTCGTACCTGCCGGCGGGAAAGCGCTTGAAGAATTCCGCCGGCGGCAACTCGTCGAAGCTCGGCTCGGCGCTTTCGAAGAACAGCTGGGTCATGCCTTGCTTGGCCAGGCGTCCGCTCGGCATCACGTCGAGGATCACGCGCTCGGAGGGGTCCTCGATCTCGAGCATCTGCCACGGCTCGCCGTCGATCGAGGAATGGATGCCCAAGTCGCCATCGGTGTCGTTAAGTTCGAAGAAGATCTGCGCTTCGCTGAAGGGGATTTCGGGCCCGGCCCAGGCCACTGGCGCGGCCGATGCGGCGACAACCGCCGCCAGGGCGATCGAAAGAGCCGTGAACTTTCTGTTATGCGATTTCTGTCTGTTAGGCCATTTCATCTTCGCTGCTCCTGTCTGCGTTTCCACGGGGAGGACAAAGGCAGCCGGCGCCCATCGGTGCTGACGCGATCCGCGCGCTTTTCAGCGGCTGCCGTGGCCTCAACTACGCCGACGGGGGCGAATGTCCATCGGAGGTTTGACGTACGTCGGCGGCAAGCCCCTGGATACGCGGTGTACAGCGCCCTGCCGGCGGACCGCACTCAAGCCCGGGCCACGATCGCTGGCACCGGCCCGGCCGAGCGCCGCGGCGGGCCGAGCGGCTAAACTGCGGCGGTGCACGCCTTTCCCGTCCGCGCCATCACCCTCGACCTCGACGACACGATCTGGCCGATCGCGCCGGTGATCGTGCGTGCCGAGACCGCGCTGGGCGACTGGCTGCGCGAGCACGCGCCGCGCACCGCGGCGCGTTGGCCGGTCGCGGCGATGCGCGCGCTGCGCGACCGGGTCGCCGCCGAGCACCCGCAGCTCGCGCACGACTTCACCCGGCAACGGATGATCACGCTGGAGCGCATGATCGGCGAGGCCGGCGACGACCTCGCCCTGGTCGCGCCCGCGTTCGATGCGTTCTTCGCCGCGCGCTGCGACGTGCAGCACTACGACGACAGCCTCGATGCGCTCGACCGGCTCGCCGCGCGCGTGCCGCTGGCCGCGCTCAGCAACGGCAACGCCGACCTGGCGCGCATCGGCCTGATGCACCTGTTCGCGTTCCAACTTGGCGCGCGCGAGCACGGCGCGGCCAAGCCGGCGCCGAGCATCTTCCTGGCCGCGTGCCGGCAGCTGGGCTGCGAGCCGGTGCAGGTGCTGCACGTCGGCGACGACGTCGAGATGGACGTGGTCGGCGCGCACCGCGCCGGCCTGCGCAGCTGCTGGATCAATCGCCCGGACGAAGCCGGCGACACCCGCCCGTGGCCGCGCGACGACCTGCGCCCCGACCTCGAATTCACCACCCTCGCCGCGCTCGCCGACTGGCTCGACGCGGCCCACGCCACGGACACCGCCGCCGCATGAACCTGCCGCAGGGCTTCACCGACTCCGCCACCGACGCGCTGCCGCTGCACGTCGTCAGCCGCGCGTCGCTCGCCGCCTGGCGCGCGACGCAGACGCCCACGATCGTCGCGTGGCTGGACGCGCAGGGGTTCGACGCCACCGCGGGCACGGTGCTGACGCTGCCGGCCGCCGATGGCGGCCTCGCCGGCGCGGTGGTCGCTATCGGCGATCCGCTTGATCCCTACTGCTACGCGCATGCACCGTTCGCGCTGCCGCCCGGCTCCACCTGGAAGCTCGCCGTCGCGCCCGAACCGGCGGCGCTGGCCGCGCTGCAGCTGGGCTGGGGCCTGGGCTGCTACCGCTTCAGCCGCTACAAGCCGTGGCCGCGCGTGCCGGCGCAACTGGCGATCGCCGGCGACCACGCGGAAGTCTTCGACCAGCTCGCCGCCTGCGTGCGCGTGCGCGACCTGGTCAACACCCCGACCGAGCACATGGGCCCGGACCAGCTCGAGCAGGTCGCCTGCGAACTGGCCGAACGTTTCGGCGCGACCATCGCCGTGGTCAGCGGCGAGGACCTGATCACCCGCAACTTCCCGGCGATCCACGCCGTCGGCCGCGCCTCGCACCGCGCGCCGCGGCTGATCGAGCTGCAGTGGGGCAACCCGGCCCACCCGCACGTCGCGATCGTCGGCAAGGGCGTGTGCTTCGACACCGGCGGCCTCGACCTCAAGCCGGCCGACGGCATGCGCAACATGAAGAAGGACATGGGCGGCGCCGCGCACGCGATCGCGCTGGCCGAACTGGTGATGGCGCGCGCGCTGCCGCTGCGCATCACCCTGCTGGTGCCGGCGGTCGAGAATGCGGTCGGCCCGAACGCGTTCCGCCCCGGCGAGGTGATCGCCACCCGCGCCGGGCTTAGCGTCGAGATCGACAACACCGACGCCGAAGGCCGCGTGGTGCTGTGCGACGCGCTGACCTACGCCGGCGAGCAGCGCCCGGAGCTGATCCTGGATTTCGCCACCCTCACCGGCGCGGCGCGGATCGCGCTCGGCCCGGACCTGCCGGCGCTGTACAGCAACGACGATGCGCTTGCCCACGACTGGCTCGCCGCCGGCACCCAGCAACGCGACCCGCT
Source organism: Lysobacter koreensis (assembly GCF_042677045.1). Taxonomy (NCBI): domain Bacteria; kingdom Pseudomonadati; phylum Pseudomonadota; class Gammaproteobacteria; order Lysobacterales; family Lysobacteraceae; genus Lysobacter; species Lysobacter koreensis. Next base: position 177,498 of record NZ_JBHTIH010000003.1, on the reverse strand, counting down.
GTGGCGGATGCCGCTGTGGCGGCCGTACTGGCGCTACCTGACCAGCACGATCGCCGACATCGCCAACTCCGGGCCGTCGAAGATGGCCGGCAGCGTGACCGCCGCGTTGTACCTCGAGCGCTTCGTGCCGGCAGCGCAGAAGTGGGCACACATCGACGTCTACAGCTGGAACGACGCCGACCGTCCCGGCCGCCCCGCCGGCGGCGAGGCGCAGGGCCTGCGCGCGGCGTACGCGATGTTGAAGGCGCGCTGCGGGTGATGTTGGGCGGGCTGTAGGGCGGGCCCAGGCCCGCCACCAAACATCGTCGTGGTTCGGATGGCGGGCCTGGGCCCGCCAGCAAACATCGTCGTGATTCGGACGGCGGGCCTGGGCCCGCCCTACAACCAACCCTTTTGCCGCGCCAGACGATAGGCCTCGATCCGGTTGCCGACCCCGAGCTTGCCGATCGCCTCGGACAAATAGTTGCGCACCGTGCCTTGCGACAGGTGCAGCTGCGCGGCGATCTCGCCCGCCGACAGTCCCTCGCCCGCCAGCCGCAGCACCTGGCGCTCGCGGTCGTTGAGCGGGTCGGCCTCCGACCAGGCTTCCAGTGCCAGTTGCGGGTCGATCGCGCGGCCGCCGCGCTGCACCTGGCGCAAGGCCTGCGCCAGGTGCTCGGCCGGCGCGTCCTTGAGCAGGTAGCCCGACACGCCGGCATCGAGCGCGCGGCGCAGGAAGCCGGCGCGCGCGAACGTGGTCACGATCACCACCTTGACCGGCAACCCCTGGCGCGCGATCCGCTGCGCCAATTCCAGCCCGGTTAGCCCGGGCATCTCGATGTCGGTGACCAGCACGTCGGGCTGCAGGCGCTGCAGCTCGCGCCACGCGCTCTCGCCGTCGGCGACCGCGGCCAGCACCTCGATGTCGGCTTCCATGCCGAGCAACGCCGACAACGCGCCGCGCACCATCGCCTGGTCTTCGGCCAGCAGCACTCGGATCATCGACGGCGGCCCATGGGAAAACGAACCCGCATTGTAGGAGCGGCTCGCCTGGGCATCAGTGCGAGGGCGCCACCGCCGTGGCGACATGGGCCGTCGGCGGCAGCGGCAGCCGCGCCTCGATGCAGGTGCCGCGGCCGCTGCCCGCGTCCACGCGCAGTCGGCCGCCCAGCGCTTCGATGCGTTCGCGCATCCCGGCCAGGCCGTTGCCCGGCACCAGCGCGCCGCCACGGCCGTCGTCGACGATCCGCAGCACCGCCTCTTCGCCGTCGGTTTCCAGCGTGACCTGCGCGTGCTGGGCGCGGGCGTGGCGCTGGATATTCGTCACCGCCTCGCGCAGGGTCAGCGCGAACACGGTCTCCAGTTCCGGGGTCAGCGGCACGTCGGCGCGCTGGTAGCGCAACGCGACCCCGTCGGATTCGAGCAGCAGCTTGGCCGAGGCCAGCTCCGCGGCCAGGCCGGCGGCACGGATGCCACTGACCGCGCGCCGCACCTGCGACAGCGCGTCGCGGGCGACCCGGCCAACCTCGTCGATCTCGCGGCGCGCGGCCAGCGGGTCGCGCTCGAGCAGCTTGCCGGCCAGCTCCGACTTCAGCGCGACCATCGACAGGGTGTGCCCGAGCAGGTCGTGCAGGTCGCGGCCGATGCGTTCGCGTTCGGCCAGCGCGGCCAGCCGCCGTACCTCGTCGTGAGACAGCTTGAGCTCGGCGCGCTTGCGGTTGTTCTCGATGAAGAAGTGGTTGCCGAAGAACACCGCCACCGAGATGACCGCCGTCAGCGCGAACACGAACAGCGGGTAGCGCAGCAGCAGGATCTCGACCAGGAACAGCACCAGCACCCCCGCCAGCCACGCGCTGCGCTGCCACAGCGCGCGGCCGAGGAACGCGGCGAAACCGGCGGCATAGACGATGTAGGTGTTGGCGAACGGGTTGAAGGGCAGCAGCGCGTAGCCGAGCGCGGCGATGCCGAGCATGCACGCGAGCATGCGCGCGCCGCTGCTGCGGTAACCGGCGAAGTACAGCGGCAGGAACACCAGCACCGACAGCAAGGTCGGTGCCGGCATGCCGAACCGCGCCGGGTACCAGGCGTGCGCGACGCTGTCGCCGCGGCCGGCGAAGATCAGCGGCAGCACCAGGAACACCAGGTAGCCGAGATTGAAGATCGGCATCCAGCCCAGCTGCAGGTCTTCGGGCACCAGCGCATTGCGCGCGCGCAACAAGCGGGACTGGAGCGATCGCATCAGCAGGACCTCGCGCGGTTGGTGGCCATCGGGGTGCTCAGCGTAGCTCGACGCGGTCGATGCGGAAGACGAACGCGCCCCGCGGTTGCCCGGCAGTGAACGCGACGCCGCGCAGCAGCGCCGGATCGGCGCCGGCAAAACCCGCCAGCGGCAGCCGCACTTCCTGCCACTGCGCGCCGGCGGTGAACGCCTGCATGCTCGGCATGCCCTGGGCGGACGGGCCGGAGAACAGCATTGCCTGGTATTGGCGGCCGTCGCCGCGCACCCAGAACACCAGTTCGCGGCGCTTGGAGAAGTCGACCGGCTGCATCGGCTGCGCGGCCGGGAAGAACATCATCCCGGACCACGGGAACGGCGAGCCCGGCTTGATCTCGCCCCTGACCTCGAGCGCGCCGCGCGAGCCTGCGGCGCCACCGGCGACCAGCGCGTGGCGGACCGTCGACGCCCCGCCCATCATCTGGTCGGTGGTGGGCTGCCAGCCGGTGCCGATGCGCGCGTCGATCGTGTCGCCGTCGAAGTCGCTGACCAGGGTGCCGGCCGGCGCGACGCTCGCGGCGGTGGCTGGCTTGGCGTTGGCCGCGACGTTGCGTTCGATCGCGTAGCCGTTCTTCCAGACCGTGTCGATCGCACGGGTGGCGGTGATGTCGCGGGTCGGGTCGCCGGCGACCAGCAGCAGGTCGGCGCGCTGGCCGATCGCAATCCGGCCACGATCGCTGATGCCGAAGCGCCGCGCCGGTGCCGCGGTCGCGGCGGTGAGGGCCTCGGCCGGGCTCAGGCCCGCGCGCACCAGCAATTCGAGTTCGCCATGCAGGCTCGCGCCGTGCGCGGTGCCGGGGTTGCCGGCATCGGTGCCGGCCAGGATCGTGACGCCGGCGTCGTGCAGCGCCGCCACGCTGCGCAGCGCGTTGCCAAACAGCTGGTTGCGGCTCGCGCCGGGGAAGCGCGCCTTGAGCTGGCCGGCCTGCTCGCCCGACAACTGCGGCTGCAGGCGCGGGTCGGCGGCCAGTTTCGCGCCCTCGCCGACCCCGGCCACGCTGGCCAGCACCGACAGGGTCGGCACCACGAACGCGTCGCGCGCATCGGCGGCGCGCACGAACCCGGGCGTGGCCGGCGCATCGACGAACAGGTGCACCAGGCCGTTGGCACCGGCGTCGATCGCGTGCTGGGCGTCTTGCTGGCGCGACACGTGCACCACCGCGAGCCGGTCGTTGCGGTGGGCGGCGTCGATCGCGGCGGCGACCTGCGGCGGCGTCAGCGTGGGCAGGCGCCGGTCGGCGGCGTGGGTGCTGAAGTCCTCGACGATGATCTTGATGTAGTCCGAACCTTCCGCGGCCCGCGCGGCGACGAACGCCTGCGCGTCGCCGTCGGCGGCCAGCGTCGGCACCTTCATGCCGTACTGGGTGCCGTGGCCGCCCGGCGCGGTGACCGCGGCGCCGGCCGACCACAGGTCGGCCTGCGCGGTGCGCGCCAGCGATTCGCGCTGCTGCTTGAGCGCGGGCAGGCGGTTCCAGTCGCCGAGCATGTCCAGTTCGCTGGTCACGCCGAAGCGCAACGCATCGCCCTGCGCGCTGCCCCAGCTGTGGGTGTGGGCGTCAATGAAGCCGGGTAGCAGGGTCTTGCCGCTGCCGTCGATGGTGGCGAGGCCGGCGGGGATCGCCCCGGCGCCGGCGGCGACGATGCGGCCGTCGCGCACGACGACATTGGCCCGGTCGATGACGCGCTCGCCGTCGAACACGCGCACGTTGCGGATCGCGAAGCTGTTGCCCGCGGCGGGCTTCGCCGACGGCGGCGACACGGGCGACGCGGGCGCTGTCGGGTCCTGCGCCACTACCGCAGTGGCGAGCGTGGCGACGAGGGCGGCGATGGCAGTGATTTCTGGCCAGCGTTTCATGGTTTATCCCTTTGCGTAGCAAGCGAAGACTGATTCCGGCTCCCTCCCTTGCGAAGCAGGGGAGGGCTGGGGAGGGGTGCTTCTGAACCGTCGTGCGAAAGCCAGAAGCAAGTCCCTCCCAACTCCCCTGCGCTGTGCGCAACGGGGAGGAGAAGAACACTCGGCTACCTATGACGCTTTCGCGCATCCGGTGTTACATGTCACAACCCAACCGGGCCGCAACAAACGCGCGTTTGCCTATTGCGAGCGCGACAAGCGCGCCCGGGCCAGCACGAAAAACGCGACCGTGACCACGCCCAGCACCGCCAGGTGCAGCGCCAGGCTGCCGCCGCCGTCGCGATCGACCACCTTCAGCGCGACCTGGCCCAGGTGGTAGGCCGGCCACACCGGCGCAATCTTGGCGAAGATGGCGGGCAGGATCTGCAGCGGCAGCCACAGGCCCGACAGGAACGCCATCGGCAGGTACAGGATGTTGACCACCGCCGGCGCGGCCGAACCGCTGACCCAGGCGCCGATGCACAGGCCCAGCGCGCAGAACGGCAGCACGCCGAGCACGTTGATCGCGAACAGCAGCGCCCACTGCGCCGGTTGCAGCGAGACCTTGGCCAAGCTCACGGCGATCACGGCCAGGATCAGCGAGATGATCGCCGCGAACACCATCGCCATCGCCATCTTCGCCAGCAGGTAGGCGCCCGGCGGCATCGGCAGCGCGCGCTTGAGGGTCAGGAAGCCGCGCTCGCGCTCGACCGCGACGCTTACCCCGAAGCCGAACAGCGCCGCGCCCATGATCCCGAACACGCCGTAGGTGGCCAGCAGGTAGCGGCCCATGTCGCCACCGCTGCGTCCGCCGGCCAGCACCACGCCGAACAGCACGTAGAACAGCGGCGGGAACAGCAGTGTCGGCAGCACGAACGACGGCGTGCGCAGCAGGCGCAGCAGCTCGTGCTTGGCCTCGAGCCAGTAGCAGCGCCACGGCGAGAACGACGGCGTGCGGGCGCTGGCGATCGCGACTGGTGTGGAATGGGCGATCGTGTTCATTACGCGGCCTCCTGTTGCTGGGTTGCGGACTCGGCGTTGGCCGCGTCCTGGGTCAGTTCGATGAAAGCCTCGGCCAGGCCCGCGCGCTGGACTTCGAGCTCATGCAAGCCGGCATCGAGTTCGAGCAGGCGCCGCACCACCGGCTCGGCGGCATCGACCACCAGCTCCAGCCGCTCGCCGTCGCGGCACGCGCTGCGCACCTGCGGCCAGCCCGCCACGACCTGTTCGTCGAGCGTCGACACACAGCGGATGCGCCGCTGCGCGACGTGCGCGCGCATCTGCGCCATCGGCCCAGCGGCGACCACGCGGCCGCGGTTGAGCACGACCACGCGCTCGGCGAGCGCCTCGGCCTCTTCCAGGTAATGCGTGGTCAACAGCACCGACGACCCCTGCGCGACCAGCTCGCGGATCGCGCGCCACAGGCCTTGCCGCGCCTCGATGTCCAGGCCGGTGGTGGGCTCGTCGAGGAACAGCAGCTGCGGCCGCCCGCACACCGCGAGCGCGAACTGCACGCGCCGCTGCTGGCCACCGGACAGCCGCCCGTAGCGGCGATCGAGCAGGCCGTCGAGGCCGGCCAGCGCCACGCAGTCGGCGACGCTGCGCGGATCGGGGTAGTAGCTGCGGGTGAGTTCGAGCAGTTCGCCGACGGTGTTGGTGTCGGGCAGGCCCGAGGTCTGCAGCATCACCCCGATCCGGCGCCGCGCCGCGAGCGACTGCGGCGGCTGCCCGAACAGGGTCGCGCTGCCGCTGTCGGCCGCCAGCAACCCGAGCAGCAGGCCGATCGCGGTGGACTTGCCGGCGCCGTTGGCACCCAGCAGCGCGAGCACTTCGCCCGGACGCAGCTCGAGGTCGACGCCGTCGAGCGCCGGCACCTGGCCGTAGCGCTTGCGGACATCGGACAGTTGCGCGAGCACCGCATCGTTGCCGGTCATCGGATGGCTCCTTCGGGAACAGTGGAAAGTGGGGCCATGGTCGGCCGCGCACCGTCGCCGCGGCAGTCGCAGCCGTCAGGCATCGCACATGACAAGCGTCAGGTGACTGCGGGCGATGCGATCGACTAGGCTGCGCTGCGTCTCGGGCACAGGGCCTCGCCGGTGACTCACGGTTGGCTTCAGCGCCGGCGCAAAGTGACTTCTGGCCCCTATATCGCCACGCCACCATGCCCACACTGCCCCCTTCCCGCCTTACAGTCCCCCGATGAACAACTCCGCCGACCTGCTCAAGGAACTCCGCATCGACCGCAGCGCGCCGCCGCCCGCGTCGCGGCGCGGCCTGTGGATCGCACTCGCGGCCGCCGCCGCAGTGCTGGTGCTGGCGCTGGCCGGCTGGGCGCTGTTCGGCCGCGACAACGCGGTCGAGGTGAAAACCGCGCAGGTGGTCGCGATCGGCAACGGCGGCGGCAGCGCCTCGGTGCTCGACGCGACCGGCTACGTGGTCGCGCGGCGCATGGCCACGGTGTCGTCGAAGATCACCGGCAAGGTGCGCGAGGTGCTGATCGAGGAAGGCCAGTCGGTCACCGCCGGCCAGGTCATGGCCACGCTCGACCCGATCGACGCCGACGCCCAGCGCGACCTCGCCGCGGCGCAGGTCGGCGCCGCGCGCAGCCAGATCGCCGGCGTGCAGGCGCAGCTGCGCGAGGCCGAGGCCAATGCCGCGCGCCTGGGCGGGCTGGTCAGGCAGCAGCTGGTGTCGAAGGCGCAGTACGACCAGGCCATCGCCCAGCGCGACGCGCTGCGCGCGCAGCTCAACACCGCACAGCGCAATGCGCAGGTGGCCAGCGGCGGCCTGCGCATCGCCGCGCAGGGCGTCGACAACACCGTGGTGCGCGCGCCGTTCGCCGGCGTGGTGATCGCCAAGGCCGCGCAGCCGGGCGAGATCGTCTCGCCGCTGTCGGCCGGCGGCGGCTTCACCCGCACCGGCATCGGCACGATCGTCGACATGGACTCGCTCGAGGTCGAGGTCGACGTCGGTGAGGCGTTCATCGGCCGGGTGCAGCCGAAGATGCCGGTCGAGGCCACGCTCAACGCCTACCCCGACTGGAAGATCCCGGCCGAGGTGATCGCGATCATCCCCACAGCCGACCGCGGCAAGGCCACGGTCAAGGTGCGCATCGCGCTCAAGCAGCGCGACGCGCGGATCGTCCCGGACATGGGCGTGCGGGTGAGCTTCCTGGAGAAGGCGCAGCCGGCCAACGCGGTGGCCGCGAAGCCCGGGGTGCTGGTGCCGGCGGCGGCGATCGTGTCGCGTGGCGAGGGCCAGGTCGCTTTCGTGGTCGCCGACGGAAAAGCGGAACGGCGTACGCTCAAGCTCGGCCGCACGCTCGGCGAGGATCGCGAAGTGCTCGACGGCCTCGCCGGCGGCGACACGGTGGTGCTGGATCCGCCGCAAGGCCTGGTTGATGGCACCGCGGTGCGCGTTGCGACGGATGAAGGTGATTCAGCAAGCGCTGACGCCAGCGAATAACCCGGCCGTCATTCCTGCGAAGGCAGGAATGACGAGCAAGAGAACAAACGCAACGACAGGAGCAAGGCATGTCCACCCTCGTCAGCATCAAGAACCTGCACAAGACCTACCAGCGCGGCCCGGAAACGGTCGACGTGCTGCACGGCCTCGACCTCGACATCGCCAAGGGCGACTTCGTCGCGCTGATGGGGCCGTCCGGCTCGGGCAAGACCACCCTGCTCAACCTGATCGGCGGGCTCGACTCGCCCACCGGCGGCCAGATCGAGGTCTCCGGCCAGCGCATCGACCAGCTGCGCTCCGGCCAGCTCTCGCACTGGCGCAGCCACAACGTCGGCTTCGTGTTCCAGTTCTACAACCTGATGCCGACCCTGACCGCGCAGAAGAACGTCGAGCTGCCGCTGCTGCTGACCAACCTGTCGTCGGCGCAGCGCCGCCGCAATGCCGAGATCGCGCTGGAACTGGTCGGCCTCAAGGACCGCGGCAAGCACCGTCCGTCCGAGCTGTCCGGCGGCCAGCAGCAGCGCGTGGCGATCGCGCGCGCGATCGTCTCCGACCCGACCCTGCTGATCTGCGACGAGCCCACCGGCGACCTCGACCGGCAGTCGGCCGAGGAGATCCTGAGCCTGCTGCAGATGCTCAACCGCGACCACGACAAGACCATCGTGATGGTGACCCACGACCCCAAGGCGGCCGAGTACGCGACCCATACCCTGCACCTGGACAAGGGCACGCTGGTCGAGCAGGTGCGCAACGCGGCCTGATTCGGCCCCTCCCCTTGCGAAGCAGGGGGAGATTGGGAGGGGGTTGCCTTTGACCTTCGACTGCGGCAACAGCAACAGCAACAGCAAGAGCACCCCTCCCCAACCCTCCCCTGCTTCGCAAGGGAGGGAGCAAAACGGCAAGAGGCATTCGACATGAAATACCTGCACCTGATCTGGGCCGCGCTGTTCCGCAGCAAGACCCGCACGTCGCTGACGCTGCTGTCGGTGGTCACCGCGTTCCTGTTGTTCGGCCTGCTCGACTCGGTGCGCATGGCGTTCAACGCCGGCACCAACGTCGCCGGCTACGACCGCCTGATCGTGTCGTCGCGGCTGTCGATCACGCAGATGCTGCCGTACAGCCTGACCCCGCAGGTCGCGAAGGTCCCGGGGGTGAAGCAGTCGGTGTACGCGGCGTGGTTCGGCGGCTACTACCGCGATCCCAAGGAGTTCTTCCCGAACTTCGCGGTCGGCCCGGGCTTCTTCGACCTGTACCCGGAGTACGACATCTCCAAGGCGCAGGTGACCGCGTTCGAGTCGACCCGCGACGGCATCGTGGTCGGCGAGTCGCTGGCCAAGAAGCACGGCTGGAAGATCGGCGACACCGTGCCGCTGCAGGCCACCATCTTCCCGACCAAGGGCGGCAACACCTGGACCTTCAAGCTGATGGGCGTGTTCAAGGTCAAGGACCAGAAGCGCCGCGGCGAGGAAAACCAGCTGGTGTTCAACTGGCAGTACTTCGACGAGGCCAACGACTTCGTCAAGAGCCGGGTCGGCTGGTACATCGTCAAGCTCGACGACGCGGACAACGCCACCCAGGTCGCGCGCGCGATCGACGCGCTCAGCGAGAACTCCGACCACGAGACCAAGACCCAGACTGAGACCGCGTTCAACCAGGCGTTCGTCAAGCAGTTCGCCGACATCGGCCTGATCGTGACCGCGATCATGAGCGCGGTGTTCTTCACCCTGCTGCTGCTGACCGGCAACACCATGGCGCAGGCGGTGCGCGAGCGCATCCCGGAGCTGGCGGTGATGAAGACGATCGGCTTCAGCAACCGCAGCCTGCTGCTGCTGGTGATGGCCGAATCGGTGCTGCTGGTGCTGCTGGGTGGCCTGATCGGCATGGCGATCGCCAGCGTGGTGATGTCGATGATCGCCGCGGTGAGTGGCGGCATGATCCAGCTCGACACGGTGCCGGCGGAGACCTGGCTGATGGCGATCGGCCTGATGCTGGCGATCGGACTGGTGGTCGGCTTGCTGCCCGCGCTGCGGGCGATGCGCCTGAATATCGTTGATGCATTGGCCGGCCGCTGAGACAAGGACAACGACATGAACCGCATGAAGAGGTGGCTCGGCAACCTCGGAGTCCTGCTCGCACTGATCGCCGGCCTGGCGGCGTGGATCGTGCTGCCGTGGTACGGCGTGGCGATCGTGGTGGCAGTGCTCGCCGCGTGGCTGCTGCTGACCCAGCGCGGCCGGCAGACGCTGGCGGTGACCGGCATCGGCATCTCCAGCCTGCCGCAGCGCTGGGGCGCGTCGATGGTGATCATAGTTGGCATCGCCGGGGTCGTGGGCGTGCTGGTGGCGATGCTGGCGATGGGCGAAGGCTTCAAGGCCACCCTCAACCGCACCGGCGGCGACGACAGCGCGATCATGCTGCGCGGCGGCTCGCAATCGGAAACCAACTCGGTGATCACCCGCGAGCAGGTGCCGCTGATCGCCAATCTCGCCGGCATCGCCAAGGGCCGCGACGGCCGGCCGCTGGTCTCGGCGGAGGCCTCGCAGGTGATCAACATGGTGACCAAGGCCGACGGCACCGATGCCAACGCGCAGATGCGCGGCGTCGACCAGGCCGGTTGGGAACTGCGGCCGAAGATCAAGTTGGTCGAGGGCCGCCGGTTCAATCCCGGCATGCGCGAGCTGGTGGTCGGCAAGGGCGCGCAGCGCCAGTACGTCGGCCTGGAGGTCGGCAAGCAGATCGAGCTGGCCAACCAGCAGTGGACGATCGTCGGGGCATTCGAATCCGGCGACTCGCACGATTCGGAACTGTGGGCCGACGTGGAAACGCTGGCGTCCACCTACCAGCGCACCTCGTACCAGTCGGTGACCGCGAAGCTCGACGGCAAGGACGGCTTCAAGCAGCTGAAGGCGGCGATGGCCGCCGACCCGCGCCTCAAGCTCGACGTGCAGACCACCCGCAGCTATTACGGCAAGCAGTCCGAAGGCCTGACCAAGGTGATCGCGATCCTCGGCACCGTGGTCGGCACGATCATGGCGATCGGCGCGGTGTTCGGCGCGCTCAACACCATGTACGCCGCGGTCGCCGGCCGCGCGCGCGAGATCGCGACGATGCGCGCGCTCGGCTTCCGCGGCCTGCCGGTGGTGATCGCGGTGATGCTGGAGACGATGCTGCTCGCGCTGCTCGGCGGCGCCCTCGGGGCCGCGGTCGCCTGGCTGCTGTTCAACGGCTACTCGGTCAGCACACTGGGCTCCAACTTCAGCCAGGTGATGTTCCAGTTCCGGGTCTCGCCCGAACTGATCTGGAACGGCATGAAGTGGGCGCTCGGCATCGGCCTGGTCGGCGGGTTGTTCCCGGCGCTGCGCGCGGCAAGGTTGCCAGTGACTGAAGCGTTGCGTGCGGCGTAACTGGCGTTAAAGCGCATGTCAGCTACGGCCGTCTCTCTTCTATTCCTATTATCTGCGGGCTACACACCGCCACCACCGCCTCCCCCAAAGGAGCCTTACTGCATACCTGCACAACCTGGCCATCACCTACTGCCAAGCTGGTTTATGGGCAGGTACAAGGTCGTCGGTATGGACGCTAGTGGCAGTGCGTATGCTGGCGAGTTGCAGATCACCAAGAATGGAAAATCTCTGAGCCTGAGTCGGCGCGTTAGGCCCATAGCAACAAAGGGTTCGGTCCAGTATGTGAGGTGTGGCACGGAGACCAAGAACCTCTTGCTTCACGTCATCTACTACGCAAAGCCGCGCAACCAAGAGTTCTATTGCAAGGTTGATAGCGTCGATGGCCCTTGGCACCGGGTCACATGCGTGTCGGATCTCGGTCCATTAGAGGCGTGGTTTGAGGTGTCCGCGGTGCGCTCTAACAGCGCCGTAGGGCGCAATAACCGAAGGGCATTGCGCCGGATGCGGGGCTCGGCGCGGTCGTCGTAGATGGCGATGGTGCAATGCGCTCCGCTTACGCCCCGAAGGAAGTCCCCTTGGGGGATGCCCCGAAGGAAGTCCCTTGGGGGATTCCACCCTACGAGTTCTCGATCACACTGAGGCACCATCCCCGATGAAGCGCCGGCTCGCGATGATCTTGCTGGGGGTTTGCTTCACTCCCTTAGGCGCAGCGGCCTGCAGCTGCATACCACCCGGCACGGTGCCGCAGGAAAAGGCGCGCAGCACCCGTGTCTTTCTGGGCCGCGTCACCGCCATCGAGGAACGGACGCCGCAGATGGACCGCGGCTGGCTTGCCGTCACGATCGACTGGGTCAAGCGGCAGTTTGCTGCCGAGCGGCCACTGGGCGACCGCGACCACCCCTACAACCGGGTGAGCTTTTCCGTCACCCAGACGTTCAAGGGCGCGCCGGTCCAACAGCTGCAACTGGCAACGGGCACGGGCCGGGGGGATTGCGGTTACCTGTTCCAGACCGGCAGGCACTACGTCGTGTACGCGCACGGCGCCGACAGTGCCCTGTCCGCGGGAATCTGTTCCCTGACAGGCCCGGCGGCGGATCCGCGCAGCGGCTTGGCCATCCTTCGCGCTGGCGCTGGTCGCTGATCCAGCCCTACGCCGGTTCGCGGCGCGCGTCCGAGCGCTGAGCCGCCGGCGCTGGGGGGTCGGTATTCCTAGCGCTCTAATGCGGTCGCCCCACCGCTTCAATGCGGCTTTTAATCCCTCCGGAGCGGTCCTGCTACCGCTTCAATGCGGTTCTTGAACCGCTCCGATGCGACTCCGAGCCCCTCCAGAGCGGTTCTCCTGCCGCTCTAGTGCGGCTCGGAACCGCTCCGATGCGGTGTTCCTACCGCTCCAGAGCGATTGTCCTGCCGCTTTAATGCGGTTCCCCTACCGCTCTAGAGCGGTTGTCCTGCCGCTTTAATGCGGTTCTTGAACCGCTCTAGAGCGGTCTTCCTGCCGCATTGAAGCGGTCCTGCTACCGCTCTCCGAGCGGCTCTCAGCCCCGGCCGACCGGGTGGCTGGGCCTGTCGGCCGCGCGCCCGGCAGCGCACCCAAGCCGACCCTGCCGCGTAGTGCGCCTCCCGTTGCAGCCGGAACAGCGCCAGCGCGCTCAGGGGGGTCTGGTTCATGCCCGGCTTGTCGCGGCCGGGGCCGGCACCGGGCGGCGCGAACGCGCGAGGCCGTCGCCGGCGAAGATCGCCAACGCCAGCCAGATCAACGCAAAGCCAATCGCGCGCTCGCGGTCGAAGGCTTCGTGGAACACGAACACGCCGAGCAGGAATTGCAGCGTCGGCGCGATGTACTGCATCAGCCCGACCACCGACAGCGGCACGCGCCGCACCGCGTAGGCGAAACCGATCAACGGCAGCGCGGTCAGTGCGCCGCTGACCACCAGCAGCACGCCCAGCCCCCAGCCCCAGCCGTGCAGGAAGCCGCCCTGGCCGTGGCTTTCGCCCCACGCCACCAGCGCCAGCGCCGGCAGCAGCAGGTACAGGCCCTCGATGCCTTGGCCGGGGATCGACTCGACCGCGGCGAGCTTGCGGATCAGCCCGTACAGTGCGAACGACGCCGCCAGCACCAGCGCGATCCACGGGACCGCGCCGTGCTGGAAGGTCAGCCACCCCACCCCCGCCGCCGCGATCGCGACCGAAGCCCACTGCACGCGGTTGAGGCGCTCGTGCAGCAGCGCCACGCCGAGCACCACGTTCAACAGCGGGTTGATGAAGTAGCCCAGGCTGGTCTCGATCACGTGCCCGGCGTTGACCGCCCAGATGTACAGGCCCCAGTTGCCGCCGATCAGCACCCCGCTCAGCGCCAGCATCCACGCCACTCGCGGCCTGGCCAGCGCCGCGCGCAGCCAGCCGCGGCCCTGCGTCCAGGTCAGCCAGGCGCCGACCAGCAGCGCGCTCCAGACGATCCGGTGGGCGACGATCTGCAGCGACGGCACCGCCTTGAGCAGGTGCCAGTACAGCGGCATCAGCCCCCACAGCACGAACGAGCCGAACGCGATCCACAGCCCGCGGCGATCGAGCGTCGCCGCGGTGCTCATGCGGCCGGCTCGCTCGGCGCGACCGCGGCCGGTTTGGCCGCGCGCGATTTCGACAAGGTGATGATCACCACGCCGACCAGGATCACCGCCATCGCGCCGATATCGTGGCGGGTGAAATGTTCGCCACCGAGCAACGCGCCGAGCAGCACCGCGATCGGCGGATTGACGTAGGCATAACTGGTCGCCAGCGCGGGGCGCACGTGGTGCAACAGCCAGATGTAGGCGGTGAAGCCGAAAATCGAGCCGGCGACGACCAGGTACAGCAGTGCCGCGGTCGCATCGAGCGTCGGCACTTCGGTGATGCGTTCGCCGGTGACCAGCGCGGCGGCGAGCATCCACGCGCTGCCGGCGATCATCTGCGCGCTGGCGGCCATGAACGGCTCGGGCAGGTCGAGGTCGCGGCTCCAGATCGACCCCCAGGCCCAGGCGATCGGCGCGATGATCAGACACACCAGGCCGAGCGTGGAAGACGACAGCTCGCTGCCGGCGTTGAGCCAAAGGACGCCGAGAAAGCCGATCGTCAGCCCCGCCCATTCCGCTCGCGATGGATGTTTGCCGCGCAGCATCGCGAACACCCCGGCGAACAGCGGCATCGACGCCACCGCGATCGCCGCCAGGCCCGAACCGACCTCGGTCTCCGCCAGGTTCACCAGGCCGTTCGAGAGCAACACCATCCAGATCGACAGCACCCCGAGCGTGCGCCACTGCTTCGCGGTCGGCGGCGTGGCGCCGCGCGCGCGCAGCACCGCGTACATCAGCGCGCCGGCCAGGAACATGCGGATGGCGCCGAGCAGGAACGGCGGGTAGCTTTCCAGCGCGAAGCGGATCGCGAGGTAGGTCGAGCCCCAGAGGATGTAGACCGAGGCCAGGGCCAAGGCCACGGCGAGCGCGGAGGCGGTGCGGGCGGGAGCGGAGGCGATGGCGTTCACGGGGAGGACGGCTCGGGGGAAAGAATGGCGCCAAGGCGCCTGGCGATGGCGCGATCGATGGCGCGGCGTATCGAGATGGCCAGCGTAGCGGCGACACCAGCATCGCGATTGAAAATCCGTGCACTGCGACGCAAGAATATTGCATGGCCCGATCGCCCGCCGCGCTGGATGAATTCGACCACCGCCTGCTCGAGCTGCTGCAGCGAGACGCCGCGGTCACGCTGGCGGCGCTGGGCGACGTGGTCGGCCTGTCGGCCAGCGCGGTGCAGCGGCGCATCCACCGCTACCGCCGGGCCGGCCTGCTGCGCCAGGTCGCGGTGCTCGACCCGCAGCAGCTCGGCGGCGTCGCCCTGGCCGCGGTGTCGGTGGCGATGGAGCGCGAATCGGCCAAGATCCACGCCAGCTTCGCCGCGCGCATGCGCGCCGCGCCCGAGGTGCAGCAGTGCTACGTGCTCGCCGGCGAATGGGATTACCTGGTGATCCTGGCCACCAGCGGCGTCGCCCATTGCCGCGAAGTGGCCGAGCGCCTGTTCGCCGACGAAGGCACGATTCGCCGTTACGAGACGCGGATGGTATTCGACACCGTCAAGCTCGGCCTCAACCTGCCGACCCGGCTGTCGCCACGGCGGCGCGCCAAGAAATAGGCGCTACCGCGTGAACCCAGCCGCGCCGCGAAGGGGCTTCGGCGTGAATCGAATCCATGCTCAGGCCGCACTCTGGCGAAGCTGAAAGATGTTGCCCTCGGGGTCGCAGGCATTGCGCACCACGAACCCCGGCCCCTGCCATTGCTCGGGAAGGACCTGGCCGCCCAAGGATTGCGCTGACTCTTGCGCGGAAGAAAGACTGGGCACGGTGCAGAAGAACTTGATTGCGGCGCTGTCGCGCAGCTGCGGAGGCCTGGTGACGACGACCTGCGACGCAACTTGCGGGGGCATGGCGTGCACGATGAGCTGCAAATCTGGCGAGCGAAGCACGACCA
Source organism: Lysobacter koreensis (assembly GCF_042677045.1). Classification (NCBI taxonomy): domain Bacteria; kingdom Pseudomonadati; phylum Pseudomonadota; class Gammaproteobacteria; order Lysobacterales; family Lysobacteraceae; genus Lysobacter; species Lysobacter koreensis. Next base: position 161,988 of record NZ_JBHTIH010000003.1, on the reverse strand, counting down.
TTTGATCGGTGCGATGAGCAGCGGTCATGCCTAGAACGCACTGGTAAAAGTCAGAAAGCCGGTCAGGGTCTTGGGCGTAGATGAAGAGGCCGGCGCGAGCGGGTGCAGACACGGTAACTCCAAATTCTTGGGTCGAAATTGCGACGACGGTGCTGTGCAGCCTAACCAGGCGCTACGCCGCGCGCTCGCGTTCCAGCACCTGCTGCTTCAGCGGCAGGCCCCAGCGGTAACCGCCGAGCGAGCCGTCGCCGCGGATCACGCGGTGGCACGGCACCACGATCGCGACCCGGTTGTGCGCACAGGCGCTGGCCACCGCGCGCGCGGCGCGCGGCTGGCCGAGTTGCGCGGCCAGCTGCGCGTAGCTGCGGGTCTGGCCGGCCGGGATCCTCATCAGCGCATCCCAGACCTTCTTCTGGAACGCGGTGCCGATCAGGTCGACCGGCACCTGCGCCTGCTTGCCGGCCAGCGCATCGGCGACCGCGCGCACGCGGGGCGCGAGGAACTCGTCGCGACCGGCGTCGACGCGTTCGAGCGTGGCATGCGGGAATTCGGCGCGAAGCTTCGCTTCCAGCGCGACCGGGTCGTCGCCGAGCTCGACCATGCACACGCCGCGCGCGGTGGTCGCGACCAGCGCGGTGCCCAGCGCGGTGTCGGCCAGGCTCCAGCGCACCTGCTCACCGGCGCCGCCGGCGCGGTAACGCGCCGGGGTCATGCCCAGTTTCGCCGCGCCGCCCTCGTACACGCGCGACGGCGAGCCGTAGCCGGCGTCGTACAGGGCGGCGCTGACGTCGGGGTTGCCGGCCCGCAGCGCCGATTTCAGCGTGCCAAGTTTGCGCTGCGCGAGGTACTCGGCCGGGCTGATGCCATAGCGCGCACTGAAGCGGCGTTGCAGCTGCGTCGGGCTGAGGCCGGTGGCGCGGGCGAGTTCGGCCAGGGTCGGCTCACCGCTGTCGAGCAGCGCGCGGACCTGGTCGAGCTGGTCGAAAGCGGCGTGGTTTCGAGGCATGGCGTTCATGGCCCAAAGCGTAACGGGCACCCGAAGGTGCCCGCTATCCGATTCCTGCGCTTAAGTCCCTCTCCCTGTGGGAGAGGGGTTGGGGTGAGGGTTCGGCGAAGCGATGTAACTCCAAAGGCAGAACGGCATGCTGGTGCGCACAATGAGCCCTTGTTCAACACCACTTCGCCGAACCCTCACACCCCGACGGTGCTTCCTCTGGGGCGTCCGCCCTACGGGCACCTTCTCCCCCGGCTTTGCACGAGTCTGGGGAGAAGGGAAAAGTCAGTCCGCCCAGTGCCCCGGCTGCACCGCGGTCGGCAGCACCTGCGCCGACAGCTGGCGGTCGTTGTTGAGCAGGCGCACCGCGTCAGCGAGGATCGCGGCCGACTCGCGCAGCAGCGGATCCGGGCGCTTCTCGGCGGCCTTCTCGCGCGCGACGTCCTTGGCGAAGTCGCGCTCGCTGGCCTGAAGGCCGTCATCGCCGGCCTCGTCGGCCAGCGGGTCGAGGTCCAAGCCGAGGGTCTTGCGCGCTTCCTGGCGCTGCTTGCGTTTGGCGTCCTCGCTGTCGCGCTCGGCGCGGCGTGCAACCTCGTTGAGCGAGATCGACTTCTCGGCGCGTTCCTCGCGGAACTGCGCGACGTCGTCCGACCACCACTGGAACTCCTTGTCGGCGGCGATGCGGCTGCCGTGCAGCGCCTCCAGCTTGGGCAGCAGCGGCGCGAAGTTGCCGTAGCTGGTGTGCGGCACCGCCGCGATCCGGGTCCACGGCAGCGCGTTGTCGTAGGTGCTCTCGCCGTACTCGCTGGCGTCGACCGAGACCGGGAACGACACGTCCGGCACCACGCCCTTGTTCTGGGTCGAGCCGCCGCTGACGCGGAAGAACTGGGCGATGGTCAGCTTGACCTGGCCGAAGCGCGCCTTCTCGTTGGCCGGCCAGCGGTCGAGGTCGACCAGGTTCTGCACCGTGCCCTTGCCGAAGCTGGTTTCGCCGATGACGATGCCGCGGCCGTAATCCTGGATCGCGCCGGCGAAGATCTCCGAAGCCGAGGCCGAGCCGCGGTTGATCAGCACCGCCAGCGGGCCTTCCCAGGCGATGCCGGTGTCGCTGTCGCCCTCGACGCTGACGCGGCCGCCGGACTCGCGCACCTGCACCACCGGGCCGCGGTCGATGAACAGGCCGGTGAGCTCGATCGCCTCGGTCAGCGAACCGCCGCCGTTGTTGCGCAGGTCGAGCACCACGCCGTCGACCTTGTCGGCGCGCAGCTGGGTCAGCAGCTTGGCGACGTCGCGGGTGGCGGAGGCGTAGTCGTCCTTGTTGAGGCGACGGCCTTCGAAGTCCTGGTAGAAGCCCGGCAGTTCGATCACGCCGATGCGCTTGGCCGGCGCGTCGCCGGCCGCGGGAATGGTCAGGACCTTGGACTTGGCGGCCTGGTCTTCCAGCCGCACCTTGTCGCGCACCAGCACCACGCGGTTGGGCTTGCTGTCGAGGCCGACCTCGGCCGGGATCACGTCCAGCCGCACCTTGGTGCCCTTGGCGCCGCGGATCTTGGCGACGACGTCGTCGATGCGCCAGCCGACCACGTCCTCCATCGCGCCGCTGTCGCCCTGGCCGACGGCGACCACGCGGTCGCCGGGCTTGAGCTTCTCGGACTTGCCGGCCGGGCCGCCCGGCACGATCTCGCGGATCGCGACCACGTCGTCCTGCTTCTGCAGCACCGCGCCGATGCCCTCCAGCGACAGCGACATCGACAGGTTGAAGTTGTCGGCCGAGCGCGGGGTGAAGTAATCGGTGTGCGGGTCGATCGCGTTGGCGTAGCTGTTGACGAAGGTCTGGAACACGTCCTCGCCCTTGAGCTCGGAGATGCTGTCGGACAGGTTGGCGTAACGCTTGTCGAGCGTCTTGCGGATGTCCGCCGGCTGCTTGCCGGCCAGCTTCAGACGCAGCCAGTCGTTGCGCACCGACTGCTTCCACAGCGTGTCGAGCGCGGCCTGGTCGGCGGCCCACGGCGCGTCCTCGCGGTCGTACTCGAAGCGGTCGTTGCCGGTGAAGTCGAAGATGTCCTGCTTCAGCAGCGCGCGCGCATGCGCCACGCGCTCGTCGACGCGCTGGCGGTAGGTGCTGAAGATCGCGTACGCCGGCGCGAGGTTGCCGCTCTTGATCGCGTCGTCGAGCTTGAGCTTGTGGGTGTCGAAGCGGGCGACATCGGCGGCGGTCAGGAACTGCTTGCCGCCGTCGAGCGATTCCAGGTAACGCGTGTACATGTCGGCCGACAGCGCGTCGTCGAGCGCACGCGGGCGGTAGGCGTAGCGACTGTCCGAGAGCAATCCGTAGACCAGCTTGGCCGCGGTGGTCTGGTCGGCGGTCGGCGTGGTCGGCAGCGCGACCCGCTCCTTGAGCAGCGTGGTGTCGCCGCGCTTCGCCTTCGTCGGCACCTGCGCGGTCTGCGCCTGCGCGGTGGTCTCGGCCGTCGACGGCGCGCCATTGTCGGCACGCGCCAGCAAGGCCAGCGGCGCGGTCAGCAGGAACGCATACAGGGGGGTCTGGAATTTCATCGAGGCAGCTTCTCGGCCAACGCGGGCCAGATGTTCGGGGTGGGGTCGGAGCCGGTTGATCGGGGCCAGCATGTAACGCGGTTCGACAACCCCACAGTGCCGAAAGTTGCCGGGGCTGTCACCCTTCCGGCGCATGAACGGGCACGGTGGAAGGCAGGCGGCATTCAGCTTGCGCGCGCAGGCCGTGACGCAGGCGTTATCGAGTCGTTACCTGTGGCGACGCGAAGCGCGCGGCGCAGCGGCCACGCGGCAAGAACCTAACGCTCGCGCGGCGCTCAGGCTTCGGCGAAACCGGCTTCGATCGCCGAGCGGTCGGCGTGGTACGACGAGCGCACCAGCGGGCCGGAGGCGACGTGGGTGAAGCCCAGCGCCATGCCGAATTCCTCGAGCTGCTTGAACTCGTCCGGCGTCCAGTAGCGCATCACCGGATGGTGGTGAGCGGTCGGCTGCAGGTACTGGCCGATGGTGATCATGTCGACATCGTGCGCGCGCAGGTCGCGCAGGGTCTGCTGCACCTGCTCCATGGTCTCGCCCAGACCGAGCATGATCCCGGACTTGGTCGCGACCTCCGGGTGCTGCGCCTTGAACTTCTGCAGCAGGGTCAGCGACCACTGGTAGTCGGCACCGGGGCGGACGTTGGGGTACAGGCCCGGCACGGTCTCGACGTTGTGGTTGAACACGTCCGGCGGGCTGGTCGCGAGGATCTCCAGCGCGCGCTCCATCCGGCCCTTGCCGCGGAAGTCCGGGGTCAGGACCTCGATCTTGGTCTTCGGGCTGTGGGCGCGGATCTGCGCGATGCAGTCGGCGAAGTGCTGGGCACCGCCGTCGCGCAGGTCATCGCGGTCGACGCTGGTCACCACCACGTACTTCAGGCCCATGTCGGCCACGGTCTGCGCCAAGGTCAGTGGCTCGGACGCGTCCGGCGGCTTCGGCCGGCCGTGGGCGACGTCGCAGAAGCTGCAGCGGCGCGTGCAGACCTCGCCGAGGATCATGAAAGTGGCGGTGCCGTGGCTGAAGCACTCGTGGATGTTCGGGCAGCTGGCCTCTTCGCAGACCGTGACCAGGCGGTTCTCGCGCAGCTTGGCCTTGAGCAGGGCGACCGAGTTGCCGGACGGAATGCGCACCCGGATCCACGACGGCTTGCGCAGCACCAGCACGTCGGCGAACTGCACCGGCGAACGGCCGATCTTGTCGCCGCCGAGCTGCTTCACGCCCGGCTGCAGCGGCGCCGGAGCGTCGCCGCTGACGACCGCGAGCGGAATGGACTTGGCGACGGACTCGGTCATGGCACGCAGGTCTTTCGAAGGGGGCATCAGGCGGCGGGGAGCGACGGCGGTGGCGCGGATTCGACCGCGAGCCCGAACTGGCGGGCGATGTTCTCGATCAACACCGGCTTGACCGCATCCAGTCCGGACGGGCCGCCCAAGTCTAGCATCGAGGTCACCTGCAGCCCCTCGTAACCGCAGGGGTTGATGCGTGAGAACGGCGCCAGGTCCATGGCGATGTTGAACGCCAGGCCGTGGAAAGTGCAGCCGCGGCGCACGCGGATGCCGAGCGCGGCGACCTTGGCGCCGTTGACGTACACGCCCGGGGCGCCGTCGCGGCGGACAGCCTCGATGTTCCACTGGGCCAGGGTGTCGATGATCGCCTGCTCGATGCGGCAGACGTAGTCCTTGACCCCGACCTTGAGCCGCTTCAGGTCCAGCAGCGGGTACAGCACGATCTGGCCGGGGCCGTGGTAGGTGACCTGGCCGCCGCGGTCGACGTGCAGCACCGGGATGTCGCCGGGCATCAGCACGTGCTCGGGCTTGCCGGCCTGGCCGAGGGTAAACACCGGGTCGTGTTCGACCAGCCACAGCTCGTCGGCGGTCTCGGCGTCGCGGGCGTCGGTGAAGGCCTGCATCGCGCGCCACACCGGCGTGTACGGCTGGCGGCCGAGGTCGCGGACCCGCGCGCTCGGCACGGGTGGCGCCGCAGCGGTCGGGACGGCCGCGGCTACAGCGTCCACTTCACTTCCGGGTGGTCGCGCAGCACCTGGTGCGCGAGGTCGTACTGGGCACGGTCGCGGGCCTGGAAGCCGATCCGCACCGACACGTACTTGCCGTTCGCCGAGTGCTTCCACGTGATCGCCTCGCTCAGCACCTCGATGCCGGCGTCCATCAGCAGCTGCGGCAGGACGCGCTCGAGGCCCGATTCGGCCGGGCCGAGCGCGCTGAGCTCGAAGGTGCCGGGGAACTGGAAGCCGTGTTCGGGGTTGTCGGAGTGGATTTCCATGCCGGCATTATGGTGGCGCGGGAGGGGCAACCCAAGCCGCGCGATCGCGCCCGGGCCGGGCTGCGGGTCCGCCGATCGCGCGACACTGGCATCATGGGCCGCTCGCGCCGCCATGCCCCGGGCGGCCCAATGACCCAGGAAGCCCGCCGCCATGGCGATGTCCGAAACCGATATCCAGAAAGGCTGGATCTACCGCACCAGCAACCACCAGGAACGCCTCGTGCTGGGCTGGGACCGCGACGGCCGCGTGGTTTACACCTCGAAGGGCAAGGACGAGGCCGCGCCGTTCCTGAACTGCCACGTGCGCGTCACCGGCAAGAAGTTCGCGCAGCGCGCGATTGGCAAGGTGAGCTTCGTCGAGGACCTGCAGCCGTACATCGTGGCCAACAAGGCCACGACGGTGGTGGTGCGCTGAGGAAGCGCGCCGCGGAGTGGGTCGCGGCGGTGTCGCGATGCAGCGCGCCAGATGCAAAAGGGCCGGCTTGCGCCGGCCCTTTGCTTGCAACAGTCAGATGACCTGGCGGATCACTCCGACTGCCACCACATCAGCAGTTCGTGCCACAGGCGCTTGAAGAAGCCGGCCGTCTCGATCGCGTTGATCGCGACCAGCGGGCGCTGGGCGATCAGCTTGCCGTCCAGCATCACCTTGACCGTGCCGATCTTCTGGCCCTTCGTGATCGGCGCGACCAGGGTCTTGGGCACGTCCATCATCGGCTTGAGCCGGTCGTACTTGCCGCGCGGCACGGTCACCAGCAGCGGCGCCGCCAGGCCCAGCTGCACTTCGTTGACCTGACCCTTCCAGACCTTCTGCTGCGAGACCTGCTTGCCGGCATCGAACAGCTTGTGGGTTTCGTAGAAGCGGAAGCCCCAGTTGAGCAGCGCCTGCGAGTCGACCGCGCGCTGGCTTTCGCTGGTCGACCCCATCACCACCGAGATCAGGCGCTGGTCGCCGCGCTTGGCCGAGGCCATCAGGCAGTAGCCGGCGCCGGAGGTGTGGCCGGTCTTGATGCCGTCGACGGTCGAGTCGCGCCACAGCAGCAGGTTGCGGTTGGGCTGGGTGATCGGGCCGACAGTGAATTCCTTGATCTTGTTGTACGAGTACGCGACCGGGAATTCGTTGATCAGCGCGCGCCCGAGCAGCGCCAGGTCGCGCGCGCTCGAAACGTGGCCCTCGGCCGGCAGGCCATGCGGGTTCACGAAGTGCGAGTTCTTCATGCCGATGCGCGCGGCGTACTGGTTCATCAACGCGGCGAACGCGTCGGTGCTGCCGGCGACGTGCTCGGCCAGGGCGATCGCGGCGTCGTTGCCGGACTGCACCACCATGCCCTTTTCCATCTGCAGCAGCGGCGCGGTCTTGTTGACCTCGAAGCCCGAATAGCTGCCGTCGGTGCCGGCGCCGCCGGAGCGCCAGGCGTTCTCGCTCATCATCACCTGGTCGCTGTCCTTGACCTTGCCGCCGGCCATCTCGGCGGCGATCACGTAGCTGGTCATGACCTTGGTGATGCTGGCCGGTTCGAGCTGGGTGTCGTAGTTCTCGCCGGCGAGCACGTTGCCGCTGGCCGCGTCCATCAGCACCCACGCGGTGCCGACGATCTTCGGCGGCGGCGGCACCGGCAGGTCGGCGCTGAGCGGACGCGGCGCGGCCGGCTTGGGCGGCGTCGCGGGGGTCTGCGCGAGCGCGAACCCGACCACGAAGGTGGTCAGCGCGGCGAGAACGGCGCGTTTGGCAAGGACGGGGGCATTCATCGTTTCAACTACTCCGGGGGCCGGCGCGTGGCGGGCCAAGGTCGTCAGGAAAGGGGCGGGCGATCAGTCGCGGACGCGCTGCGGCGGGCCGAAGCCCAGGCCTGCGATGCGCGCGGCGAGCGCCGGTTCGCTGGTCGCGGCGAGCGGGCCGACGCGCAGGCGCCAGACCTTCTGGCCGTTGGCGTCGGCGTCGTGCAGCCGGGCGTCGTCGATGCCGGCGCTGCGCAGCATCGCCAGCGCGCGGTCGGCGTTGCCGCGCGCGGCGAAGCTGGCGATCTGCAGGGTCACGTCCTGGCCGCGCGGCGCGCGCGTTGCGGTGGAGGGTTCCGCGGGGGCCGCCGGCGCCGGCGCGATGGGTGCTGCGGCTGCGGGCTGGCCCGGCTTGCCGGTCGCCACGCGCACCCGGCGCGCCTTCATCCAGGCATCGAATTCGGCCGCGGTCATCGCCTTGCCGTCCTGGCGCATGTCGAAGCGGTAATCGGTGCTGGCCGGTACGGCGGGCGCGGCGATGGCGGATGCGTTCGCCGTCGAGGCCTTGTCCGCCGCCGGATCCCGCCGGGCCGGCTTGCCGGTGGCGATGCGCACGCCCGGCGGCAGCTCGCCGGCGGCGCCGCTGGCGACCGGCATCGCCGCGACGAGCTTATCGAGGGTGCTGCTGGTGCCGGTGCGGACCGCGCCCTTGGCCGGCGGCGGGTTGTTGGCGGCGCTGGCGTACGTCGGCGTTGTGGGTTCACCGGGGTGCAGCGCGCGCACCTCGACCCGGCCGGTGCCGCGCTGGGTGATGCCCAGCTTGACCGCGGCGGCGTAGCTCAGGTCGATGATGCGGCCGGCGTGGAACGGGCCGCGGTCGTTGACGCGCACCGTGACCGCCTTGCCGTTGTCGAGGTTGGTCACGCGCGCGAAGCTGGGCAGCGGCAGCGACTTGTGCGCGGCGGTGAACGCGTACATGTCGTAGACCTCCAGGTTGGAGGTGCGGCGGCCGTGGAACTTCTTGCCGTAGTACGAGGCGTTGCCCTGCTCGACGTAACCCTTGGCGGTGTCGAGCACGCGGTACTGCTTGCCCAGCACCGAGTACGAGGAGCGGTTGCCGGCGCGCGAACGCGGCTCGGCGACGATCTCCGGCTCGGGGATCGCATCGACGTCGGGGATGTAGTCGGGAGTGCTGTCGGGCACGCCGGGCTTGTACAGGCCGCCGGCGGTGTAGTCACCGCGGGTGCCGAGGTCTTCCTGCGCCGGTGCGTAGGGCGAGCGCTTCTTGCTTGCGTCGCGCGGCGTGTCCTGCATTTTTCCGACCACGGCGGCGGTCGCGGGAGCCGGCTTTTTCGGGGCAGCGGCGCAGGCCGCCAGGCCCAGCAGCAGCGCCGCGCTGGCCAGCGCCTTCAGTGCCGGCGCCGTCATGCGCCCGGCTGTCCGGCCGGCGCGGCGGCGGGCGCAGGCGCGGGCGCGCCAGCCGCCAGCGGGTTCTCCCGGCCGGCAATCGCCTCGGCCAGCTGGTACACCGCCATCGCGTAGTGCTTGGAGATGTTGTAACGGGTGATCGCGTAGAAGTTGCGGAAACCCAGCCAGTGTTCCTTGCCGGACTCGCCGTCGAGGTTGAGCAGCACCGCGGTCTCGGTCGGCGCCACCGCGCCCATCGGCCGGTAGCCGCGCGCGGCCAGGTCGGCCAGGGTGTAGACCGGCTCCAGGCCCGCGGGCTCGAAGTCGGCCGCGTTCGCATCGCGGTTGGCGCGCAGCGTGACCGGGCCGCCGCGCACCCAGCCGCCCTTCTTCAGGAAGTAGTTGGCGATCGAGGCGAACACGTCGTCGGTGCTGGTGAACAGGTCGCGCTTGCCGTCGCCGTTGCCGTCGACCGCGAACTCGCGGTAGCTCGAGGGCATGAACTGGCCCCAGCCCATCGCCCCGGCGTAGCTGCCGGTCAGGGTGGTGATGTCCAGGCCGGTTTCCTTGCCCAGCGCGAACAGCTGCGCGAGCTCGCCACGGAAGAACGCCTCGCGGCGGTTCTCGCGGTCGGCCTTGGCCGGGTCGCCGCTGCGCGGGTAGGCGAACGCGAGCGTGTACAGCGCGTCGACCACCGGGTAGCTGCCGGTGTTGGCGCCGAAACTGGTCTCCACGCCGATGATCGCGACGATGATCTCCGCCGGCACCCCGGTCTGCGCCTCGACCCGGGCCAGCGCGTCGCGGTGCCGGGCGAGGAACGCCTGGCCGCCGTCGATGCGGGCCTGGGTGATGAAGATCGGCCGGTAGTCGCGCCACGGCTTGGCCTCGGCCGGCCGCGACATCGCCGCGACGATGCTCTCGCGGACCTCGCGTCCGGCCAGCACCGACTGGATGTAGCCCGGGTCGATGCCGTACTGCGCGGCGGTGTCGCGCACGAACGCGGCACGCGCTTCCGCCAGCGGCATCGGCTTGACCGGCTCGGGCAGCGGGTTGGTACCCGGGGTGACGATCACCGGCGCCGGAGGCTGGCTGGCGGTGGGCGAGGGGGCGCTCGGCGGCGGCGCCTGCGTGGCGCAGGCGGCCAACGCGAGCGTGAGCGCGCCAATCAAGGCGCGACGGGCGGGGTGGCGTTGGGTCATCGGGGCGAGGTTAGCACGCGTGCGTTGGGGTCAAAACCGCGTGATTTCGCCTGCATGAACGAGGAGTCAGGTTGCTCGCGGCTCGGTGCGACGGGGCGTGACCGCGCCCTCAGCGGCCGTGCACCGGCCGGTGCGCGCGCACCGCCATCACGACGCCCAGGCCCGCCAGCAGCGACACCGCCGAGGTGCCCCCGTAGCTGAGTAACGGCATCGGCACGCCGACCACCGGCAGCAGGCCGGAGATCATGCCGCCGTTGACGATCACGTAGACGCAGAACGCCAGCCCGAGCGCGCCGGCGAGCAGCCGCGAGTAGCCGTCGCGCGCGTCGGCGGCGATCCACAGGCAGCGGCCGACCACGAACAGGTACAGCGCCAACGTCGTCACCACCCCGACCCAGCCGAACTCCTCGCTGAGCACGGCGAAGATGAAGTCGGTGGTGTGCTCGGGGATGTAGTTCAGGTGCACCTGGGTGCCCTCGCCCCAGCCCTTTCCGGTCAGCCCGCCGCCGCCGATCGCGATCTTCGACTGGATGATGTTCCAGCCGGTGCCCAGCGGGTCGGATTCGGGATTGAGGAACGTCAGGATGCGGTCCTGCTGGTACGGCCGCAGCAGCCACAGCCACGCCACCGGGGCGATCGCGGCGACCGCGCCGAACGCGGCGACGAACCACCACCACGACAGCCCCGCCAGGTACAGCGCGAACGCGCCGCTGGCCGCGACCAGCATCGCGGTGCCGAAGTCGGGCTGCTTGAGGATCAGCAAGGTCGGCGCGGCGATGATCAGCACCGCCATCAGCACCACCGGCAACCGCGGCGGCAGCGGCCGGCGGTTGAGGTACCAGGCCACCATCATCGGCAGGCTCAGCTTGAGCAGCTCGGCCGGCTGGAAATAGAACACGCCCAGGTTGATCCAGTGGTTGCCGTGCTTGCCCTCGCCGACGAACAGCACCAGCAGCAGCGGCACCATCGACACGCCGTAGACCAGCGGCGTCCAGTTGCGCAGCTGCGACGGCGGCATCCGCGACAGCGCCCACATCGCGCCCAGTCCCACGGCGAAGCGCGCGCCCTGCGCCATCACCAGCCGCGGCGACTGCTCGCCGGCGCTGTACAGCACCGCCAGGCCGATCGCCATCAGCGCCAGCAACGCGCCGAGCAGCGGCAGGTCGATGGTGCGCAGGAAGCGCACGAGCAGGTCGAGCAGCCAGCGCAGGATGATGTTCATGGCGCAGGCCCTGGCTTTGGCTTCGGCTTTGGTTGCTGTTGCTGTTGCAGTTGCGGTTGCACAGCCCTTCTCCCCTCGGGAGAAGGTGCCCGAAGGGCGGATGAGGGTTCGGCGGAGCTGCGTGATTGAAGATCACCACGCGGGTTCTGTACTGACCGGACGGGATTGGCCGCTTCATCGCTCCGCCGAACCCTCACCCCAACCCCTCTCCCGACGGGAGAGGGGCTCGCAGCGGCGGCCGGCGCGGCGCCGCCCTTGGTCGCATTCGCCGCTGCACCTGCCGACGTCGACGCAGACGCTGCCGGCACATTCACCGGCGGCGGCACGAAGTCCAGCGACGCCCCGCCCTGCGGCGAGCGCAGCGTGTCGGGCACCGGCTCGGGCATCGTGCCCAGCAGCCAGGCGTCGAACACCTTGCGCGCGATCGGCGCCGCCGCGGTGCCGCCGTAACCGCCGTGCTCGACCGACACCGCGATCGCGATCGTCGGGCTCTCGGCCGGCGCGTAGCCGACGAACAGCGCCTGGTGGCGCAGGTGGTACGGCAGCGACCGCGGATCGACGCTGGCGCCGCCGCCCTTGCGGCTGACCTTCTGCGCGGTGCCGGTCTTGCCGGCCATCATGTACGGCGCGCCGATGGCCATCGCGCGCGCGGTGCCGCCACCGCCGTGGATGGTCGCGAGCATGCCTTCCTGCACCGCGCGCAGGTGCGCGGCGTTGTCGGTGATGCGGCCCGGGGCCGGTTGCGGCAGCGCCGTCCACGGCGCGCCGTAGCCGTCGCGGCGCGCGGCCACCAGGTGCGGGCGCCGCAACGCGCCGTTGTCGGCGACCGCGGCGGTCGCGCGCGCCAGCTGCAGCGCGGTGGCGATCCAGTAGCCCTGGCCGATGCCGGCGATCACGGTCTCGCCCGGGTACCAGCGCTCCTTGGTGCGCGACGCCTTGTACTGCAGCGACGGCACCACGCCCGCGTTCTCGCCGGCCAGGTCGATGCCGGTGGGCTGGCCGAAGCCGTAGCGCTGCATCCACTGCGCGAACCGCTCGATGCCCATGTCGTAGGCGAGCTTGTAGTAGTAGTAGTTGACCGAGGCCGCGATCGACTTGCGCAGGTCGGTGCGACCGGCGCCGCCGTGCGCGTCGCGGTAGCCGCGGCGCTGGCCGGGGATGTAGAAGGTGCCGGTCGAGTACACCACGTCCTCGGGCGTGCGCATGCCGCTGTCGACGCCGGCCAGCGCCACGAACGGCTTGACCGTCGAGCCCGGCGGGCCACCGCCGAGCACGTTGCGGTTGAACAGCGGCCGCGACGGGTTGCTGGTCAGCGCGACGTAGTGCTTCTGCGAGATGCCGTTGACGAACAGGTTGGTGTCGTAGCCGGGCAGGCTGACCATCGCCAGGATCTCGCCGGTGCGCGGATCCAGCGCGACCGCGGAGCCGTCCTTGTCGCCGAACGCGGTGACCATCGCCTGCTGCAGGTCAAGGTCCAGGCTCAGCCGCAGGTCCGCGCCGGGCACCGCCGGCACGCGCCCGACCAGGCCGAGCGCGCGGCCGTCGACGTTGGTCTCGATCTTCTCGTAGCCGACCTGGCCGCGCAGCGCTTCCTCGTAGTAGCGCTCCAGCCCGGTCTTGCCGATGTGGCTCAGCGCGCTGCCGGCCTCGCCGAGCATCGCCGCGTCCTTGGCGTCGATGCGCGCGACATAGCCGATCACGTGCGAGAACAGCTCTCCGTGCAGGTAGCGGCGGTTGAGGTAGGACACCAGCTCCACTCCCGGGTAGCGCCAGCGGTCGACCGCGAAGCGCGCGGCCTCCTCCTCGGACACGCGCAGCTTCAGGGTCACCGGCTTGAAGCCGCGCGCGGCGCGGCGCGCGTCCTCGAACTGCTTGAGGTCGTCCGCGCTGAGCGCGACGATCTTGCCCAGCTGCGGCAACCACGTCGCCGGGTCGCCGGCCTCGTTGGGGGTGACGTCGAGCCGGAACGCCGGCACGTTGTCGGCCAGGATCCGGCCCTTGCGGTCGTAGATCAGCCCGCGCCCGGGCACCACCGGCCGCAGCTTGATGCGGTTGGCCTCCGAGCGCGTGGCGTAGTCGGCGTGCTGCCAGACCTGCAGGCGGAAGTACCACAGCGACAGCCCCGCCAGCGCCAGCAGCACGCCCGCGAACGCGAGCGCCGATCGGCGCCGGAACTGTTCGGTCTCGGCCGGCGCGTTCTTGAGCACGCGCCGGCGCGGGCGCGGCTTGCGCGAGAGCATCTTCTCCAGCCCCACCACTCAGCGCCCCCGCCAGCCACCGAGGCGCAACGCGTCGAGCAGCAGGAACACCGGCGCCCACAGCAGCATCCCGGCCACCGGCGCCAGCCAGAATGCGGCCGGCAGCGTCGGCTGGGCGAGCGCGACGTGGATCGCGGCGGTAACGATGCGGTCGTTGAGCAGCAGCCCGCCGATCGCCAGCGCCTGCTGCGACAACGGGAAGAACCGCAGCCGCGCGCGGAAGCGCTGCAGGATGAAGGCCATCACCACCAGCCGCAGCGCCTGTTCGCCGAGCAGGCTGCCGAAGCTGAGGTCGGCGACCAGGCCGACGATGAACGCGAAGCCGAGCCCGACCCGGTTCGGGTCTTCGATCACCCAGTACGCGACCACCAGCGCCAGCCAGTACGGCCGCAGCGGCGCCAGCAGCTCCGGCAACGGCAGCAGGCCGAGCAGCAGCGCGATCACGATGCTCAGCGGCAAGACCCAGCTTGATCGTTGGGTGCGCATCAGCGGCGGGGCTCGGTGGGGGGAGTGGACGGGGGAGTCGCTTGCTGATTCCTTCTCCTGTCGGGAGAAGGTGCCCGAAGGGCGGACGCCCCGGAGGAAGCACTCTGGGGGTGCGAGGGTTCGGCGGAGCGAGGCGATTGAAGATCGCTACGGGAGTCCGGGGTGGGTGTGACGCGATTGGCAGCCACATCGCTCCGCCGGACCCTCACCCCAACCCCTCTCCCGGCGGGAGAGGGGCTCGACAGCGCAACGTTGGGCACGGAACTGGAGGAGATCGGGGCGCCAGCCGCGTTCGCAGTACCAGGTGCTGCGACGCCGCCCACCGGCACTTCGACCGGCGGCGCCGGCGGTGGCATCGACCGCAGCAGCAGCACGTCACGGCCGCGGTCGAGCTGCGCCGCCGGCTTGACGTCGCCGAGCAGGAACGCGCGGCTCTCGTCGGGCCGCAGCGCGGTGATGGTGCCGACCGGGAAGCCCGGCGGGAAACGCCCGCCCAGCCCCGAGGTCACGATCGCGTCGCCGACCTTGACGTCACTCGACAGCGGGATGCTGGCCAGCGCCAGCAGGTCGCTGCGGCCCTGGCCGTAGGCGACCAGGCGCACGCCGTTGCGCGCGATCACCACCGGCACCGCGTGGTCGGGGTCGGTCAGCAGCAGCACGTTGGAGTGCATCGGGGTGAGTTCGATGATCTGCCCGAGCAGGCCACCGGCGTCGATCACGCTCTGGCCGATGCGCACGCCGTCGTTGCTGCCGGCATCGAGCACCAGGCGCTGCCGGGTCGGGTCGAGGTCGATGTCGAGGATCGGCGCCAGTTGCACGTCGAGGCGGCCGCGCTGGGCGGCGTCGAGCAGGCCGCGCAGGCGCGCGTTGTCGGCCACCAGGGTCTGCATGCGCGCCATGCGCGCGTGGTTGACCAGCGCCTGGCTGCGCAGGCGGCGGTTTTCCTCGGTCAGCGAACCCAGGGTGCCGGCGTCTTCGTACAGGCGTTCGGCCAGCCGTCCAGGCCAGCCGGCGACCATCCACAGCGGTTGCACCAGCGCCGCGGCCTGCTTGCGCGCCTGGCTGAGCCAGCCGCCGCGGTGGTCGAGCACCACCAGCGCCAGCGACAGCGACAGGTAGGCCATCAGCCGCAGCGTGCCGGCGACATCGCCCGTGCGGGCGGCGGTGGAGGGACCGGCGTAGGCGGGCACGTCAGGCGGTCTGCGGCTGGGTCACGGAAAGAGGCGGTAAAAGTCGTTGGCGAACACGCCGATGTGGCCCGACCCTGGACCGATGCAAGCGGCTCCTGCCCCCTGTGGCGCGGCGCAAACCTCCTCGCCGTGCCGCGAAGCCGCCCGACGGGCCGGCCTCGGTACCACCCACGCCGGATTACTCCGGTGCGAAGAACTCATTGCCGTGCATGTCGACCAGCTCCAGCGCGCGGCCGCCACCGCGAGCGACGCAGGTCAGCGGGTCGTCGGCGACCTGCACGTGCAGGCCGGTCTCCTCGCTGATCAGACGGTCCAGGTCGCGCAGCATCGCGCCACCACCGGTGAGCACGATGCCGCGCTCGGCGACGTCGGCGCACAGCTCCGGCGGGGTCTGCTCGAGCGCCAGGCGGATCGCCGCGACGATCCCGGACAGCGGCTCGCGCAGCGCCTCGTGGACCTCGTTGGCGCCGATCGAGATCATCTTCGGCACGCCCTCGGCGAGGTTGCGGCCGGAGACCTCGATCGAACGCGGGTCGGCCTGCGGGTAGGCGCAACCGATGTCGATCTTGATGCGCTCGGCGGTGGCCTCGCCGATCAGGGTGCCGTAGGTACGGCGGACGTAGGCGATGATCGCCTCGTCGAAGCGGTCGCCACCAATGCGCACGGAAGCGGAATAAACGATGCCGTTGAGCGCGATCACCGCGACCTCGGTGGTGCCGCCGCCGACGTCGACCACCATCGAGCCGCGCGCCTCGGTCACCGGCATGCCGGCGCCGATCGCCGCGGCCATCGGTTCCTCGATCAAGTAGACCTCACGCGCGCCGGCCTCCTCGGCCGACTCCTTGATCGCGCGGCGCTCGACCTGGGTCGAGCCGCACGGCACGCACACCAGCACGCGCGGGCTGGGCCGCAGGAAGCGCGACTTGTGCACCTTGCGGATGAAGTGCTTGAGCATCTCTTCGGTGTAGGTGAAGTCGGCGATGACGCCGTCCTTCATCGGCCGGATCGTGGTGATGTGGCCCGGGGTGCGGCCGAGCATCTGCTTGGCCTCGCTGCCCACCGCCGCGACCGTGCGGTTGCCGCCGATCAGGCGGTCCTGGCGCACCGCGACCACGGACGGCTCGTTCAGCACGATCCCCTGCCCGCGCACGTAGATCAGGGTGTTGGCCGTGCCCAGGTCGATGGACAGGTCGTTGGAGAACATGCCGCGAAACTTCTTGAACATCGGGGAACAGGCCGTCTGAGGGGGTGCGGGAGCAGGCCGGCTAGCCTAACGCCCACCCCCCACCCGGGCAAGGAGAAAACCGCGTGGCTGCGCACTTTGCGCCGCTTTGGGTCAGCTGCGGTTGCGCGGTTCCGGCATCCGGTCACACAACCTTGGGGGAACCGATCGGCAAGCCGTGGCGGCGAGGCGGTGCGCGGTGGCACAGTCATCGAATCGGCCGGGCGGCGACCGCGCCATCCACCCACTGGCCCGCGGCGACGCAGCATTAACAAACTGGCCCGCAAGCGAGCCAGCGGCTACCCTACGCGCCGCGCGGCGTCGGGCCGCGGCTCGGGCGAATCGGTCGCACGGGCCCGGCGGGCCTCGCCGGACCATCCACGGAGTGCATTCGATGTCTGCCCTGATCTGCGGCTCGCTGGCCTACGACACCATCATGGTGTTCCCGGACCAGTTCAAGAACCACATCCTGCCGGACAAGGTGCACATCCTGAACGTGTCGTTCCTGGTGCCGCGCATGCGCCGCGAGTTCGGCGGCTGCGCCGGCAACATCGCCTACAACCTCAAGCTGCTCGGCGGCGACCCGATCCCGATGGCGACCGTCGGCCAGGACTTCGGCCCGTACCGCGAGTGGTTCGACGAGCAGGGCATCCGCCTCGACCAGGTCAAGGTGATCGAGGAACTGTTCACCCCGCAGGCGTTCATCACCACCGACCTGGACAACAACCAGATCACCGCGTTCCATCCCGGCGCGATGATGCGCAGCTACGAGAACCACGTGCGCGACGTGCCTGGCGTGAGTTTTGGCATCGTCAGCCCCGACGGCCGCGAGGGCATGCTGCAGAACGCGACCGAGTTCGCCGCCGCCGGCATTCCCTTCATCTTCGATCCGGGCCAGGCGATGCCGCTGTTCAACGGAGAGGAGCTGCGTCACTTCATCGAGCAGGCCGACTACGTCACCGTCAACGACTACGAGTCCAACCTGCTGCAGGAACGCACCGGCTGGGATGAGAAAACCATCGCCGGCAAGGTCAAGGCCTACATCGTCACGCGCGGTCCGCAGGGCTGCGAGATCCATGCCGAAGGCACCAAGCACAACATCCCGCCGGCACACGAGCGCCGCGTCACCGACCCGACCGGTTGCGGCGACGCGTTCCGCGCCGGGTTGATCTTCGGCATCGAGAAGGGCTACGACTGGCTGACCATCGGCCGCATCGGCAACCTGATGGGCGCGCTCAAGGTCGAGCACCCCGGCACCCAGAACCAGCGCTTCGATTACGCCGAGTTCGCCGAGCAGTTCCGCCAGCAGTTCGGCTACGCGCTCTGACGCAACCACACGTCGTCGTCGCCCAGAAGCCCCGCGACGCGGGGCTTTTTTCTGCGCCGACGACCCGCCACTCCGATGCCTACATCACGTGCGTCAACCACAGCTTGCGCGGCTGCGCGAGCTGCTCGAACTCGGCGTACGGCATGCGCACGGCCTCGGTGTGCGAGCCGGCGTTGAAGGCGATCTCGGACTGCTCGGCCAGGCGCGAGTCGACGTACACCGGCACGCCGTAGAGGTTGCCGAACGGCGGCATCGCGCCGAGCTCGCAGTCGGGGAACGCGTGCTGGAACTCCGATTCCTCGGCCAGCTCGACTACCTGCTCGCCCAGCGCGCGCGACACGCGGGTCAGGTCGACGCGGTAGGCGGCCGGCATCACCATCATCGCCAGTTGCCCATCGACCTTGAGCATCACGGTCTTGGCGAAATGGCGGTTGCCGACGTGCGCAGCGCTGGCGGTCTCGTGCGCGGTGATCGTGCGCTCGTGGGGCACGGTCGTGTAGTGGCTATGGCGTTCGTCGAGGAAGTTGTACAGGCGTGGGCTGAGCATGATCGCCTCCGCTGGGGCGGCCGCTGCGATCCGGTGGCGGCGGCGCCGCTGGGTGGGCCTGGCGCGCGCATCCGGCAGCGCGTCATCGCGGCGCAACGCCCGGCATGGGCGCGGGGAACGCCGTCGCCCGCAGCTTACTCCGCCCGCGCGGCGGTGGCGTGAGCGCCGCGCGCGCGTGCTGCACATGCCGCACGCGCGGTGCTGGCACCGGGCCGCGTCAGTTCCACTTCGGCAGCTTCGACGGCTCCAGCCCACCGACCTCGAACACCGCGGTGCGGGTGCCACCGGCCTTCACCGGGAACTCGATCGCGATCACCTTCGCGTCCTTGGCCATGCGCCACAGCGCGCGCTCGTCCTCGATGAACATCGCGATGGCCTCGTCGGTATCCGGACGGCTGGCGGCCATCGGCTTCGGCGCGGCATCGTCGAGTTTCACCTTGACCCGGCAGCCACCGTAGCAATTGAAGTCGCCGCGCTCGAGCGTGAGGTAGCTGCTGCGACCCCATTCGGAATGGTCGCGGAAGATCAGTCGCACCGGCCGCGCGCCGCTGCCGTCGGTGTCGAGGGTGTCCTTGGCGTAGATCGCCGCCGACAGCTGGCTGCCGCCCTTGGCCGGCTCGGTCTGGTAGGCCCACAACGCGGCGGTGCGGCGCAGGTCGCGCGCGGCGTCGCCCTTGGCCTTGGCCTCCTCGTAGCGCGCCTGGATCTGCTCGGCCGCGGCACTGTCGGGGTACTTGGCCAGCAGCACGTCGCCGTGCGCGCGCGCCAGCTCCCAGTTCTGTTTCGCGTATTCGGCCTCGAACTGCTTCGCGGCCTCGGCGGCGGCCTGCTCGCTCGCGGCGGCGTTCGCGGCCGCGGCGGCCTGCGGGTCTTCGGTCGGGGTGCACGCGGACAGAGCGAGCGCGGCGGCGAGCACGGCGATGGGGAATCGTGGGTTCATCGGGGTTGGCCTCGTTCGATCAGCATCGTCACCGCGGCCGCGGCCGCGTCGGGTTGTTCCACCAGCGACATGTGGCCGGCATCGTCGAGCAGCACCTTGGTCGCCTGCGGCATCTGCTGCGCGAACAGGTCGATCGCGCTGGGGTCGATCACCTGGTCCTGGCGCCCCCACAGCAGCAGCGCCGGCTGGGCGATGCGCGCGGCGGCCTCGCCGGGCGCGAAGCGCTCCGGCCCGCGGCCGATGTGTTCCAGCACCTGCTGCTCGAACTGCGCCTGCTCGCGGCGGAAGGCGATCAGGCCACTGGAGGCCGGCCACGGGATCCACGGCTTGGCGGCCTCGCGGTGAAACAGGATGTCGATGTAGCGCTTCAGCGTGGCCGCGTCGGACACGCCGAACGGATTGCTGCCGGCGAGCACGTCGAGCCCGAACTGGTTGTCCTTGAACAGCACGCCCGACGCATTGAGCAGGCCAACCCGATCGACCAGTTGCGGATGGCCCGCGGCGACCAGTGCGGCGATGCCGCCGCCCATCGAATGGCCGAGCAGCACCACCTCGCCGCGCGTGCCGGACGCGCCCTTGTCTGCGATGCCCTCATCCGCGATGGGGCGCGCGACCTGCTCGATGAACTGCGCGACGCGCTGCGCCTGCGCGGCGTATCCGTAGTCGGCGTCGGGCTGGCGTTCGCTCTCGCCCCAACCCGGCAGGTCCGGCACCAGCAGCCGGTACTGGCTGCGCAGGCGCTCGGCGACCGGGTACCAGTTCTCCTTGCTGCCGGTGAAGCCGTGCAGCATCACTACCACCGGCGCACCCGGCGGCGCGTCGTCGGCATGCGCGTAGGCCCAACGATGGTCGCCAATCTGGACCTCGTCCGCCTCCAGCCCGGCGACCATGCGTTGGCGCTCGAACTGCGCGCGCACCAGCACGAACGGGTTGGTCGCCACCACCGCGCCGACCCCGAGCACGGCGGTCACCAGGGTGGTCGCCGCGATCTTCTTGCGTGGCTGCACGCCTACTTCGCCGGCGCCGGCGCCGCGGGGGCGGCCTTGGCCGTGGCGATCGCCTCGACCACCGAGCCGGTGGTGATCGGGTGGTAGCCCGGCTTGGCCTTCGCGAACGTGGCCTCGGCCAGCTTCAGGCCCTCGGGCGTCTTCACCAGCGCCTCGTAGGTCGGCATGATCAGCTTGCGCCGGCCGATCGTCGACAGGAACGCGGCGATCGCGTCGTTGGCCTGGGTGTAGCCGCTGCGCACCGCGAGCGGGTACCAGCGCTGCGCGATCTCGCCATTGGGCGTGCCGGTGAACTTGTAGGCGGCGTCAAGCGCGGCCAGCTGTTCGGGCTTGAGCGTCTCCGGCATGCCTTCGATGAAGTGCACCCATTCCTGGGTGGTCCACTTCGCGGTCGCGGCCTTGGCCGGCAACGTGCCGGCGTCGAGCCAGGCCTTGCGCGCGGCGTCGATCGCGTCGAAGCGCGGCGACACGGTCTTGGGCGCGGAGTCGGGCACGCCCGGCTCGTAGATCCACTGCATCAGCTCGGCCTCGGTGACCTTGCCCGGATGCTTGGCGAGCAGGTTGGCCTTGGCGTACTCGACGAACGTGGCGGTCGGGATCGACTGAAACGCGAAGTGGTCGAAGTAGCCCTTCAGGAACGGGTCGAACACCTCGCGGCCGAAGCGCTGCTCGAGGAACTGCAGGAACCACGCGCCCTTGGTGTAGACGGTGGCGCTCGACGAACCGTCCGGATCCGGGAGCGCGTCGGGCTTCAGGGCAAGGGCCTGCAGCTTCGGGTCGATCTCCTTGAACTCGACCGCCAGTTCGTTGCGCGAGATCACGCTCTCCATGTCGGCGCGTTCCTTGCCGTACAGCGACTCGATGATGCGGTTCTCGACGTAGCTGGTGAAACCCTCGTTGAGCCACGCATCCTTGGCGCTGGAGAACGTCACCAGGTTGCCCGACCAGCTATGCGCAAGCTCGTGCGCGATCAGCGACACCAGCGACTGGTCGCCGGTGACCACGGTCGGGGTGGCGAACGTCAGGCGCGGGTTCTCCATGCCGCCGTAAGGGAACGACGGCGGCAGCACCAGGATGTCGTAGCGGCCCCAGCGGTACGGGCCGTACAGCGCCTCGGTGGTGGTCATCATCTTTTCGGTGTCGGCGAACTCGGCCGCGGCCTTCTTCGCCATCGATGGCTCCGCCCAGACGCCGGCGCGCGCCGAGATCGGCTCGAACACCAGGTCGCCAGCCGCGATCGCGAGCAGGTACGACGGGATCTTCTGCGGCATCGTGAACGTGTAGTCGCCGTCACGCGCGGCGTTGGGGTCGTTGTCGGCGCTCATCAGCACCATCGCGTCCTTCGGTGCGGTCACGTGCGCGGTGTAGGTGAAGCGCACCCGCGGCGTGTCCTGCAGCGGCACCCACGAACGCGCGTGGATCTGCTGCGACTGGCTGAACATGAAGGGCGTGGTCTTGCCCGCGGTCATCGACGGCTCCAGCCACTGCAGGCCGGACGCGGTCGGTGCGGTCTTGTAGGTCACGCGCACGCGCTTGTTGCGCTGCGGGGTCTCGATGGTGAGCTTGCTGCCGAGGGTCTTGTCGGCCGGCGCGAGCGCGTACTTGAGGTCTTCCCACTTGCCGTCGCTGCGTTCGCCGACAACCTTCTCGATCGTCAACTCGCGGGTGTCGAGCACCAACTGCGTGGCCTTGGGGTCGAGCCACTCGAGCGTGTAGGTGGCACTGCCGCCGAGTTGCTTGTTGGCGAAATCGATTGCCAGCGCGAGCGCGAGATCGGTGGTCTTGACCTGCTCGGGCTGTGCGTAGGAGTGCTCGTCGCGTTCGGCGCTGGCGTTCACGGCGGTGCTCGCGGTGTCTTGGGTGGCGGCAGGCTTGACGGCCGGATCGGCCGGCGGCGCGGCATCGCGCGAACAGCCGGCGGCGAACAGCGCCGCGAGGCTCAGGGACAGGATCGACAGGCGCATCGGCGGCTCCAGGACAGGGGACCGTGGAGTTTACTGCTGCCCTGTGGCCTCGGCGTAAACGGCGTCCAATCCCGAGGGGGAGCGTATCTGGCTGTGACAGACCAGGCTGTGGCCGCCGGAAAACTTGGCCTGGTACATCGCCTTGTCCGCCTCGCGGAACAGTTCGACCGCGCTTTGGCCGGGCCGGTAATGCGCACAGCCGGCACTGACCTGCACCGCGGGCACGCCGTCCTGCGGCTGCGCGAGGGCCGTCAGCCAGGCGCGGATGCGGCCCTTGGCCTGGCCCAGCTCATCGCGCAGCCCGATCAGGAACTCGTCGCCACCCCAGCGACCGATCCAGTCGTGCTCGCCCAGGCAGCGGGCACGGGCGCTGTCCACCAGCGACACCAGCACGCGGTCGCCGGCGTCGTGGCCGTGCGCGTCGTTGATCGGCTTGAGGTTGTCCAGGTCGAGCACGAACAACACGAACGATTCGCCGCCCTCCGCCATCGCGATCGAGTGCGCCAGCTGCTGCTCGCTGCCGCGCCGGTTCATGGCCCCGGTCAGCGCGTCCTCGAGCGCATGGCGTTCCAGCTCGCGGCGGCCGGCGTCGATCCCGCGCAGGCAGCGGTCGATGCCGCGGATCAGGCGACCGATCTCGTCGTCGCCGCTTTCCGGCAGGGTCGGCAGCTTCTGCTGGCTGTAGTAGTCGTCCAGCGCGATCGCGGCACGCCGCAACGGATCGAGCAGCTTGTAGATCAGCAGCAACGACACGATCGTGCCGACCAGGGTCGCGCCCAGCCCCACCGTCACTCCGAACAGCAAGCGCTCGGGTGGGATCCCATTGCGCGTGCACAACCACCCCACCAGCACCAGCATCGGCAGCAGCGGGCAGCACAACACCAGCGCGAGCAGTCGCGCCCGATAGGAGTGCGGAAAAAACTCCGACAGCGCGCGGGACGCCTTGATGGCTCACCTCGAGGCGGAAAAGTGTGACGTGGCTCACACTAACAACGTCGTGTGTTCATTCAGAACACAAAGGTGAAGCGTTCAGGCTACAGAGACGCGCTGGGTGCAGCACCCGCGTCGTAAAGGTCACGAAGATCGCTACATGGGGCCCGCGCCACGTTCGCCAGGTCGGCCGCCGCGATTCGACGAAACCTTGCGCGCGGGCCAACCGCTAGCGCGCTACAAGCACTTGAACAGCTGCGCGGCGGCGCCGCGCTGCACGCTGTACGGACCGAGCGTGTCGGCGTCCACCCGGATCCGCAGCTGCATGCGGTCGCCGTCAACGCGCCCCTCGTAGAGCGCCGGCCGCGACGGCAGCCGCTCACCGATCCGGGCCGGACCGCCGTGGCCGTGCACGTGCCGGCCCGGCACGCGGAACGAGCCGTCGGCCGCGGGCACCACGGCCGCGTCGAGGGTGCCTTCGGCACAGTCGTATTCGATGCGGCCGCCGGACTGCGACAACTGCAAGTCGACGTGCGCGCCACCCCAACGGCCTTCGAGCGCGCTGCCCAGCGCGCGGTCCGCCGCCGCCGGGCGGGGCAGCGCACAGGCGGCCGCCAGCCATGCGCAGAGCAGTAGAACCGCGAGCCGGTGCACGCTGCCTGCCCTACACCTTGTAACCGGTGTGGACCGCGACGATCCCGCCCGACAGGTTCTTGTAGTCGCAGCGCGCGAAGCCGGCCGCGGCCATCATCGCCTTGAGCTCGTCCTGCGGCGGGTGCTTGCGGATGCTCTCGGCCAGGTATTGGTAGCTGTCGGCGTCGTTCGCGAACAGCTTGCCGAGCTTGGGCAGGATGTTGAACGAGTGGAAGTCGTAGATCGGCTTGAACCAGTCGGCCTTCACTTCCGAGAACTCCAGCACCCGCGCCTGGCCGCCGACCTTGAGCACGCGCTGCATCTCGCGCAGCGCGGCGTCCTTGTCGGTGACGTTGCGCAACCCGAACGCGATCGTGACCAGGTCGAAGCTCGCGTCCGGGAACGGCAGTTTCTCGGCATTGAGCTGCACGTACTCGAAGCCGACGATCTTGCCCTGGTCGACCATGCGGTCGCGGCCGACGCGCAGCATCGCGCCGTTGATGTCGCCCAGCACCACGCTGCCCGCCTCGCCGACGCGGTCGCGCAGCAGCGCCGCGATGTCGCCGGTGCCGCCGGCCAGGTCGAGCACGCGGTCGCCACGCTTCACCTGCGCGGTGCCGACGAAGTAGCGCTTCCAGACCCGGTGCACGCCGAGCGACATCAGGTCATTCATCAGGTCGTACTTGCCCGCGACCGAGGAGAACACCTCGCCCACCAGCTTCTGCTTGTCGCCGGTGGGCACGTCGCGAAAGCCGAAGTGGGTGGTGCCGGGGGTGTCTGACTTGGAGGTGGGCTCGCTCATGGCGGCGATTATCGCACCGCTTCACCCTGCTCCCTCTTCCGCTCGCCACCCAAGGTGACTTCCTTCGGGGCGCGGGAGAGGGTTGGGGTGAGGGCTTACGAAGGCGCACCGACGACGCAAATCGCGCCCGCTATCGACCCACCCAAGATCCGGCCCCAGACTGCGCTGAATCACTGCACTGAATCCAGGCCGGGCCACCCGCATGATCGCCACTCCCGACTACCGCGCCCTGCTCGCCACCGCCGTCGCCGAAGCCCGTCGGGGCCTGGCCGAGGGCGGCATCCCGATCGGCGCCGCGCTGTTCCACGACGACGGCCGCCTGCTCGGCTGCGGCCACAACCGCCGCATCCAGGAGAACGACCCCTCGGTGCACGGCGAGACCGATGCATTCCGCAAGGCCGGCCGCCAGCGCCGCTACCGCGACACGATCATGGTCACCACGCTCGCGCCGTGCTGGTACTGCAGCGGCCTGGTGCGCCAGTTCAACATCGGCACGGTGGTGGTCGGCGAGTCGGTGAACTTCCCCGGCGGTCTCGACTGGCTGCGCGAGCACGGCGTCAAGGTGATCGACCTGGCCGACGCCGAATGCATCGCGATGCTCGGCGACTACATCGCCAGGAATCCCGAGGTCTGGAACGAGGATATCGGCGAGGAATGACGTTTCGCGTCACGATGGACAATATGTAGCGCGTTACGTTCGCGCTCGCCTGAAGGTAGAGCGCCCCTCCCCAACCCGTCCCGCCCGCAGGGCGCCTGCGGGCGTTCGTCGATGCGCGAGCCGGTGGCTCGCAAGCGCCTCGCCTCACCCCTGCTGCGCAAGGGAGGGGGCAGAACGTCAGAGGATGTAACGACTCAGGTCCGGGTCCTGCACCAGTTCGCCCAGGTGCGCGTCGACGTAGCCGCGGTCGATGCCGATCGTCTGGCCGCCGCGGTCGGGGGCCTCGAAGCTCAGCGTGTCGAGCAGGCGTTCGAGCACGGTGTGCAGGCGGCGTGCACCGATGTTCTCCTGGCGTTCGTTGACCGTGGCCGCGATCTCGGCCAGGCGGTCGACCGCGTCGGCGCTGAACTCCAGCGCCACGCCCTCGGTCTTGAGCAGCTCGACGTACTGGGTGATCAACGCCGCCTTGGGCTCGGTGAGGATGCGCACGAAGTCGGCCTTGCTCAGTGCGGTCAGCTCGACCCGGATCGGGAAGCGGCCCTGCAGCTCGGGGATCAGGTCGGATGGCTTCGCCAGGTGGAACGCGCCCGAGGCGATGAACAGGATGTGGTCGGTCTTGATCGAGCCGTATTTGGTGCTGACGGTCGAACCTTCGACCAGCGGCAACAGGTCGCGCTGCACGCCTTCGCGCGACACGTCGCCGCCGCCGATGTTCTCGCCGCGCTTGGCGACCTTGTCGATCTCGTCGATGAACACGATGCCGTGCTGCTCGCAGGCCTCGATCGCGGCTTCGCGCACCTCGTCCTCGTTGACCAGCTTGGCGGCCTCCTCCTCGATCAGCAGCGTGCGTGCGCTCTTGATCGCGAGAGTCTTCTTGTGGGTCTTGCTGCCGGCGACCTGCGAGAACATCTGCCGCAGCTGCTGGCCCATCTCCTCCATTCCCGGCGGCGCCATGATGTCGACGCCGACGTTGAGCGCGGTCTCGATCTCGATCTCGCGTTCGTCGAGCGCGCCGCTGCGCAACTGCTTGCGCAGCTTGAGGCGTGTCTCGTTGGCTTCCGGCGAGTTGTGCTGCGCCGACGGTTCGTCCTTGGCCTCGTCGCCGCCGAAACCGAACACGGTGTTGGCCGCGCGCCTGGGCAGCAGCGCATCCAGGATCCGGTCCTCGGCGCGCTCCTCGGCGGCGGTGCGCACGCGCTGCTTGGCCTGCTCGCGATACAGCTTGACCGCGGTGTCGGCCAGGTCGCGCACGATCTGCTCGACGTCCTTGCCGACGTAGCCGACCTCGGTGAAGCGCGTCGCCTCGACCTTCACGAACGGCGCATTGACCAGCGTCGCCAGGCGGCGCGCGATCTCGGTCTTGCCGACGCCGGTCGGGCCGATCATCAGGATGTTCTTCGGCATCACCTCGTCGCGCAGCTCGGGATCGAGCTGCATGCGCCGCCAGCGGTTGCGCAGCGCGATCGCGACCGCGCGCTTGGCGGCGTGCTGGCCGACGATGTGGCGGTCGAGCTCCTGCACGATCTCGCGCGGGGTCATGGTGGCGTGGCTGGTGTCGGGTTGGTTGGGCATGGGGGTTGCCTGTGTCTGTCGTTCCCTTCTCCCGCTGGCGGGAGAAGGTGCCCGGAGGGCGGATGAGGGCGCGAACCACGGGTGGCGTCGCGATCATCGGGTGGAGGTGATTGAGGTGGAGGTGATTGGGCCCGAGGGCGATGCGCCAATGCGCTACTGCCGCGGGCCCTCACCCCAACCCTCTCCCGCGCCCCGAAGGAAGTCACCTTGGGTGGCAAGCGGGAGATGGAGCAAAATCAGAGTTCTTCGACCACGACGTTGCGGTTGGTGTAGATGCACACGTCGCCGGCGATGTTGAGCGCCTCGACGGCGATCGTCCGCGCGTCGAGCGGCGTATGCGCGAGCAGCGCGCGCGCGGCCGACAGCGCGTACATGCCACCCGAACCGATCGCGATCAGGCCGTCCTCCGGCTCGATCACGTCGCCGGTTCCGCTGATGATCAGCGAGGTGTCCTTGTCGGCCACCGCGAGCAACGCCTCGAGCTTGCCGAAGCGGCGTTCGGTGCGCCAATCCTTGGCCATCTCGACCGCGGCGCGTTGCAGCTGGCCGTGCTTCTCGAGCTTGGCCTCGAACAACTCGAACAGGGTGAACGCATCGGCCGCGGCGCCGGCGAAACCGGCCAACACCTGGCCGTCGCGGCCGAGCCGGCGCACCTTGCGCGCGTTGCCCTTCATCACCGTCGCGCCGAGCGTGACCTGGCCGTCGCCGGCGACGGCGACGCGGCCGTCGCGGCGCACCGAGATGATGGTGGTGGCGTGGAATACGTGGGGATTCTGGCTCGGGTCCATGCGACCTCCGGGGGGCGAACCCCTTGGATGGGGGTCGCGTCGTGGGCGCGCAAGGGGCGCGGGGACGAGACCGGCTTGCGATGATTCCACGCCGCGCCGCCGCGCGCCGCGATCCTCGCTTGCGTCGCTACCAGCCACGTAGGGCGGGTTTCAACCCGCCGTCGCGAACGATGGCCGCGACAAACCCGGCGGCGAAGCAAAGAGCGGCCAGACGCAGGCGACCCGAAAAGCCGGCGGGTTGAAAACCCGCCCTACGCTTTGCGCTTGGCGCGCGGGTGCGCGGCGTCGTAGACCTTGGCCAGGTGCTGGAAATCGAGGTGGGTGTAGATCTGGGTGGTGGCGATGTCGGCGTGGCCCAGCAGCTCCTGCACGCCGCGCAGGTCGCCCGACGATTCGAGGATGTGGCTGGCGAACGAGTGCCGCAGCAGGTGCGGGTGCACGCGCTTGAACAGACCCTGCCGCTGCGCGAGCTGGCGCACGCGAAGCTGGATCGCGCGCGAGGTGATCGGGCCGCCGGCGCGGCCCGGGAACACCGGCGCCTCGCTGCCGGCGCCGGTGGAGGTGCGCCACTGCGCCAACGCGTTGCGCGCATGCGAACCCAGCGGCACGCTGCGTTGTTTCGACCCCTTGCCGAGCACCGTGACCAGGCCGTCGGCGAGGTCGAGGTCGCGCCAGCGCAGGCCGCACAGCTCGCTCAGGCGCAGGCCGGAGGAATAGAACAACTCCAGCAGCGCGCGATCGCGCAGGCCCAGCGGCGCGTCGGTGGGCACCTCGACCAACGCCTTGGTCTCGTCCGGATCGAGCACCTGCGGCAGCTTGCGCGGCGCCTTCGGCGCGCGGATCGCCGCGGCCGGGTTGGCGGCGATGCGGCCGTGCCGCAGCACCCAGCCGTAGAAACTGCGGCACGCGCTCAGGCGGCGCTGCAGGCTCTTGGGCGACAGCCCGCGGCGGTGTTCGGTGGCGATGAAGCCGCGCAGTTGCTCGGCATCCACGGCGATCAGCGCGACGGCCTGGGTCGACGCCCACGCCGACAGGGCCGTGAGGTCGCGGCGGTAGGCATCGAGTGTGTGCGTCGACATCCGCCGTTCGACGGCCAGGTGCGCGAGGTACTGCTCGATCACGGCATCGACCTCCAGCGCGACGTCGCCCCCGGCATCGGCGTCGGCCGCGCGCATCAGTCGCGTTCGAAGCGCTGCAACGCCGTGGCCAGCGACTCGCCCATCATCCGCAGGAACGCCGTGCCCATACCCGGGAAGAACCGGTTCGCGTCGCGACTGCCCACGGCCACCAGGCCGACGCCCGGCAACGGCAGCAGCGCGGTCGATTGCACGTCGGACGCGCGCGCTGCATACAGCAGCGCGTGCTTCTCCGGCTGCAGGCGGCCGCACAGCGGCTCGCCGTCGCGCAGGCAATCGCGGAATGGCTGCAGGCGCGCATCGGCCTGGTCGATGACCTGCAGCCACTCGCTGTCCTCCAGACCTGCGACCGGCCGGAACAGCACCAGCCGCACCAGGTCGCCGTTGAAGTCCTCGGCCAGGCTGGCGGCCATCGCGCGCACGGTGTCGGCGGCGCTTGCCTGGCGCATCAGCCCGAGCGTGAGCTGGTGGGTGCGCACCGACAGGCGCTCGTTGTCCTGGGCGTTGCCGAACAGTTCCTGCAGGCGCCGCGACAGCTCGCGGTTCTTGTCGCGCAGCACTTCCAGCTGGTAGCTCGCCAGCGAGGAGGCCGAACCTTCCTCGCGCGGCACCACCAGGGTCAGCGCGAGGTCGGGGAACTGCTGCAGGAAGCGCGGGTGGCGGCGCAGCCACGCGGCCACTTCGTGCGCGCCGAGCTTTTCTTGTGTCTCGTTCATTGCTTCCACTCCCCCTCGAACACGAAAGCCGCGGGACCGGCCATCGCCAACGGCGCGTCGTCCGACGGCCAGGAAACCTGCAAGTCGCCGCCGGGCATGGCGATGGTGACCTCGCGATCGACGCGGCCGCGCCGCATCAGCACCGCCGCCGCGGCGCACGCGCCGCTGCCGCACGCGAGGGTCTCGCCGGCGCCGCGTTCGTAGACGCGCAGTTGCACGCGGGCGCGCGAGTGCACCTGCGCGAAACCGACGTTGGCCGATTGCGGGAACGCGTCGCTGGCCTGCAGCAGCGGGCCGATGGTCTCGACCGGCGCCGCATCGACGTCGTCGACCTCGATCACCGCGTGCGGGTTGCCCATCGACACCGCGCCGAAGCCCAGCAGGTTGTCGCGCAGGTCGATCACGTACTGCTCCTGCTCGTCGGCGAAGCCGTGCAGGGGAATGCGTGGCGGATCGAACTGCGGCACGCCCATCACGATGCGGTAGCGGTCGTCGCCCAGGCGCGTGACCGCGTGGCGGCCGACCGGGCTGTCGAGCGCGAAGTCGGTGCCGCCTGCGACGCCATCGCGCACCAGCCACGCAGCGATGCAGCGCGCGCCGTTGCCGCACTGCTGCGACGGCGAGCCGTCGGCGTTCCAGATGCGGTAGCGCGCGAGCGCGCCGGCGTCGGTGGGGTCCTCGACGGTGAGGATCTGGTCGCAGCCCACGCCGGTGTGGCGGTCGGCGAGCGCGCGGCACTGCGCGGCATCGGGCGGCGGCCGGCCGCCGCGCAGGTCGATCACCACGAAATCGTTGCCGGCGCCGTGCATCTTGCTGAAGCGCAGAGGCTGGCCCGGCGCGCGCGCAGCTTCGTCAGCCATTGCCGCCATCGTTGGTGGGCGGGGTGGGCGGGACGGGCTCGGTGGCCGGCTCGTCGGTGGCGGGATCCGGCGGCGGCGTAGCGAGGTCGGTCGCCGGGTCGAGCGCGTCGGCGGCGGGCGGCGGCGCGGTTGCGTCGTCGGTGCTGGCGGCGTCCGCGGGCGGCTCGGCCTGCAGCAGGTCGGCCTCGACCGGAACCGGCTTCGACGGCAGTACCAGCGGCCCCTTGTTGCCACAGCCGGCGAGCGGCAAAGACAACGCGATCAGTGCAATGGCGAGCTTCAGGTTCATGCCGGGGAGTGTAGCGCGGCGTCGGCGCGGCTCAACGACCACGCGCTCGCGCCGGTTCACGATGCCGGAGGTTCCGGTCGCGACCACAGCCAGCTCGCCACCAGCGCCATGACCGCGGTGCCGGTCGCCGCCATCCACGCGCGCGGTGCGGTCAGGAACAGCAACACCGCGCACGCGGCCATCATCGCCAGCGCCAGCCGTTTCGCGCGGCGGCTGACCGCCCCGTGCGCCTCCCAGTCGCGGATCACCGGGCCGAACTGGCGGTGCGCGAGCAGCCACCCGTGCAAGCGCTGCGAACCTCGCGCCGCGGCGAACGCGGCCAGCAGCACGAACGGCACCGTCGGCAGGCCCGGCACCACGATGCCGACCAGGCCCAGGCCCAGGCTGGCGTAGGCGAGTAGCCACCAGGCCCAGCGGAAGCGGCCGGTCGCAGGTGGTTCGGGTGATGCAGGAGCGGGCATCGGCGCGGCCGTGTGGGGTGGATTCGGCATCGGGCGAAGAGGACCTCTCCCCAACCCTCCCCTGCTTCGCAAGGGAGGGAGCCAGGGCGCGCTACTTCGCCGCGTTCGTCGCGCCGGCATCGCCACTGGGCACGCCCAGCTGGTCGAGGGTGAACGCGTACATCTCCGACAGTTCGCGGTAGCGGCGGAAACGGCCGGACTTGCCGCCGTGGCCGGCGTCCATGTTGGTGCGGAACAGCACCGGCTGCTCGGAGGTGTTGAGGTCGCGCAGGCGGGCGACGTACTTGGCCGGTTCGAAGTACTGCACCTGCGAGTCCCACAGCCCGGTGCCGACGAACATCGCCGGGTAGTCCTGCGCTTTCAGGTTGTCGTACGGCGAGTACGACAGCATGTAGTCGTAGTACTCCTTCTTCTCCGGGTTGCCCCACTCGTCGTACTCGTTGGTGGTCAGTGGGATGCTGGCGTCGAGCATGGTGGTGACCACATCGACGAACGGCACCTGCGACAGGATCACCCGGTACCGGTCCGGCGCCATATTGGAGATTGCGCCCATCAGCAGTCCACCGGCGCTGCCGCCGTACGCGGCGACGCGGCCCTTCGCCGCATAGCCTTCCTTGACCAGGAAGTCGGTGACGTCGATGAAGTCGGTGAAGGTATTCTTCTTGTTGAACAGCTTGCCGGCGTCGTACCAGTTGCGGCCCATTTCCTGGCCGCCGCGGATGTGCGCGATCGCGTAGACCATGCCGCGATCGAGCAGGCTCACCACCGGCAGGTTGAAGCCGGGGTCCATCGACGAGCCGTAGCTGCCGTAGGCGTACTGCAGCAGCGCCGCCTGGCCGTTCTTCTCGAAGCCCTTCTTGTAGACCAGCGACACCGGGACCTTGGTGCCGTCCTTTGCGGTCGCCCACACGCGCTCGGTGGCGTACCGGTCGGCGTCGTAGCCGATCACCGGCTGGCGCTTTAGCAGCTTGCGCTCGCCGGTGGTGGTATTGACCTCGTAGGTGGTCGCCGGCGTGGTCAGCGAGGTGTAGGTGTAGCGCAGCCACGGCGTGTCGGGTTCGGCGTTGACGTCCAGGCCCATCGAATACGCGGGCTCGTCGGCCTGGACGTACTCCTGGGTGCCGTCGGGCTTCAGCAGGCGCAAGCGCTCGAGACCCTCGGACCGCTCGCCGATCGCTGTGAAGCCGTCGAACAGCTCGAAGCCCTCGATGAACACGTCGTCGCGGTGCGCGATCCAGTCCTTCCATTGGCTGCGCGCGGTCGCATCGCTGGGCGCGGTCATCAGCTTGAAGTTCTTGGCGCCACCTTCGTTGGTACGGATCACCCAGCGGCCGCCGTGATGGTCGGCGCTGTATTCGACGTCGCGCTGGCGCGGCGCGAGCACCACGAACTCCTTCGGGTCGGCCGCGAGGGCGCAGCGCGCCTCGCTGGCCACGGTGCTGTCGACGCCGATGCAGATGTACTTGTCGTCGCGGGTGCGGCCGATGCCCATGTAGAAGCTGTCGTCCTTTTCCTCGTACACCAGCACGTCCGCCGACGCCGGGGTGCCGAGCACGTGCTTCTTGACGCGCACGGTGAGCAGGGTTTCCGGGTCGTTCTCGATGTAGAACAGTGTCTTGTTGTCGTCGGCCCAGACCAGGTTGGCCGACACGCCGGAGATGCTGTCGGCGTAGGTCTCGCCGGTGGCGAGGTTCTTGATGCGGATCGTGTACTGGCGGCGGCCGATCGCGTCCTCGGCCCAGGCCAGCAGCTCGTTGTCCTGGCTGACCTCCCAGTCACCGACGCTGAAATACTCCTTGCCCTTGGCCATCGCGTTGACGTCGAGCAGCACCTGCTCGGCCGCCTCCATGCTGCCGCTGCGGCGCGCGTAAATCGGGTAGTCCTGACCGGTCTCGTAGCGCGAGTAGTACCAGTAACCGCGCTCGCGGTACGGCACGGTGCTGTCGTCCTGCTTGATGCGGCCGACGATCTCGTCGTACAGCCTGTTCTCGAGCGGCTTGAGCGACGCCATCGAGGCGTCGACGTAGGCGTTCTCGGCGTTGAGGTAGGCGAGCATCTCCGGGTTCTTGCGGGTGTCGTCGCGCAACCAGTAGTACTCGTCAACGCGCTGCGCGCCGTGCGGCGCCTTCACCAGGTGCGGCTTCTTGGCGGCGTCGGGCGGCGTCGGGGCGGCGGCGTGGGCGGTGAGCGAGGTGGTCATCAGGAGCGAGGCCGCGAGCAGGAGGGAAGTCGGTTTCATGGATGGGGTCCGGTGGCTGGAGAAGCAACTGGGTGGCGCGTGTTTTCCGGCTGGCAATCCGCGGGGTGCTGTCGGCAGGCACCGACCTGCCGCTGCCGTGATTCCGGCTTTCGCCGGGAATCACGAACCTGGTCCGCGGCCCTAAGACCAAGCCTGAGGCTTACTTGCTGCCGGTGACCTCCTGGCCGCCGAGCTGGTTCCACAGGAAGGTAAAGGCGAGCGCGCTCATGTGCGCGGCCTGGGCGTTGTTGGCCGAGCCGCCGTGGCCGCCCTCGATGTTCTCGTAGTAGCGCACGTCCTTGTTCGCCTCCAGCATCCTGGCCATCATCTTGCGCGCGTGGCCCGGGTGGACGCGGTCGTCGCGGGTCGAGGTCATGAAAATGGTCGGCGGGTAGTCGCGCTTGGCGTCGAACAGGTGGTACGGCGAGAACGTCTGGATGTAGCTCCAGTCGGCGGTGTCCGGGTTGCCGTACTCGGCCATCCACGAGGCGCCGGCCAGCAGGTGGCTGTAGCGCTTCATGTCGAGCAGCGGCACCTGCACCACGACCGCGCCGAACAGCTCCGGGTACTGGGTCAGCATGTTGCCGGTGAGCAGGCCGCCGTTGCTGCCGCCCTGGATGCCCAGGTGCGGGGTGGAGGTGACCTTGTTGGCGATCAGGTCGCGCGCGACCGCGGCGAAGTCCTCGTAGGCCTTGTGCCGGTTGGCTTTCAATGCCGCCTGGTGCCAGCGCGGGCCGTACTCGCCGCCGCCGCGGATGTTGGCGACCGCGTACACGCCGCCCTTCTCCAGCCATCCCTTGCCGACCGAGCCCGAGTAGCCCGGGGTCAGCGAGATCTCGAAGCCGCCGTAGCCGTACAGCAGGGTCGGCGCGCTGCCATCGAGCGCGAGGTCCTTGGGCTTGACCAGGAAGTACGGCACTTTGGTGCCGTCCTTGGAAGTAGCGAAGTGCTGTTCGATCGCGTGCGCGCTGCCGTCGAAGAACGTCGGCATGGTCTTGAGCACCTCCGGTTTCTGGCCGATGTCGGCCAGCGCCAGCGTGCTCGGGGTCAGGTAGTCGGTGGCGGTCAGCCACACCGCGTCGCTGTGATCGGCATCGACCGCGTCGACGCCGAGCGTGCCGAAGGTCGGCGCGCCGACGAAGGCCTCGCGCTTCCACTCGCCGGCCCCACCCTGGGCGTTGGGGGTCAGCACGCTGAGCCTGTTCTTGACGTCCTCGAGCACGTTCAGCACGAGGTGGTTCCGGGTCCAGGTGTAACCGGCCAGCGAGGTTCGCTGCGTCGGCGCGAACAGGGTGGTGAACTCGCGCTTGCCGGCCATGAAGTCATCGAAATTCGCCGCGAGCAGGCTGCCGGCCGGGTAGGTCTTGCCGCCGGCCGCGTAGGCCTCGCGCAGCTCCAGCACCAGCCAGTCCTTGTGCACCGACTTGTTGGCGGAGTTCGGCGCGTCGATCTTGGCCAGCTTGCCCTCACTGCCCCTGAGGTACAGCTCGTCGTTGTAGAACGCCAGCGTGCGGCTGACGAAATCGCGCGCGTAACCGGGCGTGTCGTCGTGCATCGCCGCGATGTACATGTCGTCGGCCTGGCCCTCGTAGACCACGCTGGCGCTGGCCAGCGGCGTGCCGCGCCGCCACTGTTTGACCACGCGCGGGTAGCCCGAGGAGGTCATCGTGCCGGGTCCGAAGTCGGTATAGACGTAGACGTGGTCCTGGTCGATCCAGCCCAGTGCGCCCTTGGCTTCGGCGCGATAGAAACCGTCCTTGAGCCAGGCCTTGTTCTTGAGGTCGAACTCGCGGGTGACATCGGCATCGGCGCCGCCGCGCGACAGCGCGACCAGGCAGCGCTCGTACACCTTGTTCGGGGGCACCGGCTTGAGGCAGTCGGCGCCGTGCCAGACCCAGTTCTCGCCCTCGGCCTGGTTCAGGGCGTCGAGGTCGATCACCGTTTCCCATTGCGGCTGCGGCTTGCGGTACTCGGCCAGCGTGGTGCGGCGCCACAGGCCGCGCTGGTGCTGCGCGTCCTTCCAGAAGTTGTAGTAGTGCTCGCCGATCTTCTGCACCGCGGGAATCTTCGCGTCGGAGTCGAGAATCGCGCGGATCTGCGCTTCGAGCTGCTTGAACTGCGGGGTATTGGCCAGCTCAGCCTCGGTGCTGGCGTTGCGCTGCTTGACCCAGCCCAGCTGGCGTTCGCCGCCAACGTCCTCGAGCCAGGCATGCGGGTCGGCCGGTGGGTTCATGGTTGCGCCCTCCTCGGCGTGGACGGTCCCGGCCACGGCCGCGGCGGCCAGGCCGGCGGACATCATGGCGTTCTGGCAGGCCTGGGAAAACGTGGGCATGGTGGCTCCGGTGCGTGGCAAGGTGGGGGTGAAAGTCGGCCCCGAACGCTAGCACACGCCTCCGCGGCCGCCGCCGTGCCCCGAGTCACGCGCGCCGGTTCCCGCCGCATTCGGTCAAGCGGCTTGCGGCAATACCCGACGGGGCGCGGGACGCACCCGGCGCCGGGCCTGCGCGCCCACCCGACGCGGCCGCGCGACCTGCGTCGAGGCCGCGAGGGTGACGGCCCGCATCGGCAGCGGGAACCGGTGCAACGCCCACCACGCGGCCAGCGGCATCGCCAGCAGCCACAGCGGCAACCAGCCGATCGCCGCGTGGCTGGCGCGCGCGGCCGGCAGCAGCAACACCAGCACCGCGCCGATCGCCACGGCGTAACGCAGCGCCGCGTCGAGGCGCGGGTCGATCTCGGACGCGGGGCGGGCGCGGGTCGGGGAGGACGTGGCGATCATGGCGATGGCTCCGAAGGCGGTGGACGCCACCATCCCGCCGGGCCGTCTCAGGGGCTGCGACCGGCCCCCGATGATCCCCAACCAGCGTCGTAGCTGAGGCCGCGCCGGCGTCCGACGATACCTCCCCAGCCGATGCGCTTGTGACGGACCGACAGCAGGTTCCTCACTTCGTTCGGGATGACATCTACAGGTTGCTCGGGGCGCTAGTACCCGGCCGCGTCCAGCGCCTTGTCGGCCTCGGCGCGGCCGATCTGGATCAACTCCTTGGCGCGCCAGAACTCGTAGAACTGGCAGGCATCGCGCGGGATGCGGATCACCAGCTCGGGCGGGTCCAGCGCCAGCTGCACGCGCGCGATCTGCGCCTGCATGGTGTCGAGCGAGCGCGCCATCAGTTCGGTGAAGCCCACCGGCGGATGCTGCACCGGCCCGTCCGCCTCGGCCGCTTGCGCATCGCGGTGCAGGCGGCGCTCGAACCACTCGCCCAGCCGCGAGCGGCTCGGAGCCTCGCGCGCATCCTCGCGCCCGGGCTCGGCCGGGCTGCCCGGCGGGCGCTGCGGCCAGCCGTGCATGTCGACCGCGATCAGCCGGTGCGCGTCCGACAGGCGCGTGGCCGCGATCGGCAACGGCGCCAGCAGGCCGCCGTCGACGAGCTCGCGGCCGTGCACTTCGTAGGGCGTGAACAGGCCCGGGATCGCGATCGAGGCGCGCACCGCGTCCCACAGGTCGCCCTCGCGCAGCCAGACCTCGCGCTGCCGCAGCAGGTCGACCGCGACCGCGGTGAAATCTACCGGGAGCTCCTCGATGCGGACATGGCCGGTCAGCTCGCGCAAGGCCTGCATCAACCGGTGCCCGCGGAACAGCGCCGCGCTGCCGAACACCGGGTCGAGCAGCCGCAGCATGTCGGTGCGGCTCAGGCCGAACAGCCAGTCGCGGTAGGCGCCCAGCTTGCCGGCCGCGAACAGGCCGCCGACCAGCGCGCCGCTGGAGGAACCGGCCACCGCGACGATGTTGAGCCCCCGCGCCTGCAGCGCCTCGATCACGCCGATCTGCGCCAGCCCGCGCGCGCCGCCGGCGCCGAGCACCAGCGCCACGCGTTCGCCGCGTGCGATCTTCGGGGCGTCGGCGGCCATCAGCGGTCGTACTGGCTCAGCGCCAGCGACAGCAGCGCGCGTGCCTGCTCGCGCAGCGACGGCGGCTCGACGATCTCGGCGTCGGCACCGTAATGCAGCACGTCCATCAGCAGCTCGCGGCCGGAACTGAACGGCACCTTCAACTCGTAGCGACCGTCGGCCAGGAACCGCCCCTGCTGCTGCGAATGCCAGTGCTCGTCGGCGACCCAGCGCGCGGCGCGGGCATTGAATACGATCGTCGCCCAGCCTTTCGGGGTTCCGGAGAAGATCCCATAGCTCGATGCGAGCTGGCGGTCGAGTTCCTCGTCGGGCACGTCGCGCGCCGCGTCGTCGGACAACTTCGCTGCGGCGATGCGGTCGACCGAGAAGCTGCGCAGCGCGTCGCGTTCGTGGTCCCAGGCATCGAGGTACCAGTTCTCGCGGTAGTGGGTAAGGCGCTGCGGCGACACCAGCCGGCGCGTGCGCTCGTCGGTGGAGCGCGCGCGGTACTCGAACGCGAGCTGCTTGCGGTCCAGCACCGCGGTGGCGACGTTGCGGAACGCGGTCTCGTCGAGCTTGCGCGTGCGGTGCGGGATCACCCGCACGCGCTCGACCGGCACGCGGCGGCCGCCGGCGTGCTCGTCGAGCAGCTTCTCGATGCGGTGCTGCAGCGGCGCCAACGCGTTCGACAGCACGCCGCCACCGGTGCGCAGCAGCAGCTGCTGCGCGGCCAGCAGCGAATGCAGCTCCTCCGAACTCAGCCACAGGCCCGGCAGCTCGAAGCGCTGGCCGTCGCTGTGGTCGTAGCGGAAGCCGGCCTCGCCGTTGCCGGTCACCGGCGCCATCAGGTAATCGCGCAGGTAGGCCAGGTCGCGGTAGACCGTCGCCCGCGAGCACTCCAGGTCCTCCTGCAGGCGCTGCACCGTCACCGGGTAGCGCGACGCGGTCAGGATCCGGTGCAGGGCGTGGATGCGTTCGATGCGTTCCATGGCGGGGGCTGGTGGCTACTCGCTGGAGAGGGATTGGCGGAAGAGCGCCGGCGCGTCCGGGCTGGCTGGTGCTGCCGGCGTCCTGCGTTAAGCATGGCATCGGCCTTGCGTTGGCCGCTACTGATATACCTCAGGGAACGGTCATGAAGGCGTCGATGCGCGGGATCGTGCTGGCAGCCTGCTTCGCTGCGTGGCTGGCGCCAACGGCGTGGGCCGGGCCGCGCGAAGACGTGAATGCGGCGATCGACCAGTTCCTCGCCGCCCGCAGCTTCCATGCCGACATTCTGATCACTGGCGCGGTCACCCAGCGCCGACGGCTCGAGTTCGTCGCCCCCGGGCGCTACCGGATGCGCGGCGAGGACGCGGCCGAGCAGGTCGTGATCGGTGACGTGCTGTTCGTCGCCGTCGACGGCAAGCCAAGCGCGACGGCGATCACCGATGACACCCTGCTGCAGTGGCGCGATCCGGTACGGCTGGCGCAGAACGCCGCCGACATGACGGTCACGGCATTGGGCGAGGAAACGCTGGGCGAGCAGCCCGCGCGCAAGTTCCGCATCGACCACCCGCCGCCGCAAGCGGGCATGGTGACGCTGTGGATCGGCACCGACGGCTACCCGCTGCAGGTGGCCAGCGACGGCGAACTGCAGGGGCAGGCGGTGACCACCACGATCCGCTACTCGCGCTACAACGATCCGGCGATCCGCATCGACCCACCCAGATAGTCCGCGCGGCTCGCGTGGC
Source organism: Lysobacter koreensis (assembly GCF_042677045.1). Classification (NCBI taxonomy): domain Bacteria; kingdom Pseudomonadati; phylum Pseudomonadota; class Gammaproteobacteria; order Lysobacterales; family Lysobacteraceae; genus Lysobacter; species Lysobacter koreensis. Next base: position 122,977 of record NZ_JBHTIH010000003.1, on the reverse strand, counting down.
CACGGCCAACGCGTGAAAGCGGCACGCAGCGATTCCAGACGCCATCACGGGCTGTGCAGCGCATGCGCTCGCGGTTGGTGGGCGGGGTAGGCACAATGCCCCGCATGCGCCCGCACGTGCCCGACGAACCGTTCATCGACACCTCGCCCTCGCCCGGCGACGAGGTCAAGACCACGACCTGCTACATGTGCGCCTGCCGCTGTGGCATCAAGGTCTGGCTCACCGACGGCGGGCCCCAAGGCAAGATGATTCGTTACATCCAGGGCAACCCCGCGCATCCGGTCAACCAGGGCGTGCTGTGCGCGAAAGGCTCGGCCGGAATCATGCAGCACTACTCGCCGGCGCGGCTGGACAAGCCGCTGCTGCGCGTGGGCGAACGCGGCAAGGCGGAGTTCAAGGAGATCGAGTGGGACGAGGCGCTGTCGATCGCGACCGACTGGCTCGCGCCGATCCGCGCGCGCAACCCCGATGAGCTCGCGTTCTTCACCGGCCGCGACCAGTCGCAGGCGCTGACCGGCTGGTGGGCGCAGCAGTTCGGCACCATCAACTACGCCGCGCATGGCGGTTTCTGCTCGGTCAACATGGCCGCCGGCGGGCTGTACACGCTGGGCGGTTCGTTCTGGGAGTTCGGAGAGCCCGACTGGGAGCACGCGCGCATCTTCATGATGTGGGGCGTGGCCGAGGACCACGACTCCAACCCGATCAAGCTCGGCCTGGGCAAGCTCAAGGCGCGCGGCGCCAAGATCATCGCGGTCAACCCGGTGCGCAGCGGCTACGGCGCGATCGCCGACGAGTGGATCGGGATCCGCCCCGGCACCGACGGCCTGTTCGCGTTCGCGCTGATCCACGAGTTGCTCAACGCCGACCGGATCGACCTCGACTACCTGGTGCGTTACACCAACGCGCACTGGCTGGTAATCCGCAACCCCGGCGGCGCCGACGACGGCCTGTTTGCGCGCGACGGCGAGGGGCGGCCGTTGTGCTGGGACCGCAGCGCCGCTTCTGCCCCCTCCCTTTCGCGTAGCGAAGGGGAGGGTTGGGGAGGGGTTGGTCGGGCGCTGGACGAAACGCTGGCTGCCGGAAGCACCCCCTCCCAACCTCCCCCTGCTTCCGCAAGGGGAGGAGCAGAAGCCCTCGCCGACGCCATCGATATCTCGCCGGCTGTGGTCGGCGAATACACGCTCGCCGACGGCCGCCGCGCGGTGCCGTCGTTCCAACTGGTCGCCGAACGCTACCTCGATCCGCAATACGCGCCCGACGCCGTGAGCGAACGCTGTGGCATCCCCGCCGACACTATCCGCCGCATTGCGCGCGAGTTGGCCGAGGCCGCGTTCGAGCACCCGGTCACGCTGCCGATCGCATGGACCGACGCCCACGGCCGCGAGCACAGCGAAATGGTCGGCCGGCCGGTCGCGATGCACGCGATGCGCGGCATCAGCGCGCACAGCAACGGCTTCCACACCTGCCGCGCGCTGCACCTGCTGCAGCTGCTGCTCGGCGCGGTCGACACGCCCGGTTCGTTCCGCTACCAGCCGCCGTTCCCGAAGCCGGTCCCGCCGCCGAACCGCCCCGGCAAGACCCGCCAGGCGAACGGTGCGCTCGATGCCGCGCCGCTGGGCTTCGTGCATGCACCCGAGGACCTGCTGGTCGATGCCGACGGCCACCCGCGCCGGATCGACCACGCGTTCTCGTGGGCGTACCCGCTCAGTGCGCACGGGATGATGCACACGGTGATCCGCAACGCCTGGGCCGGCGACCCGTACAGGATCGACACGCTGCTGATGTTCATGGCCAACATGAGCTGGAACTCGGCGATGAACACGGCCGAGACCATCGCCTGGCTGACCGACAAGGACGCCAGCGGCGAGTACAGGATCCCGCGCATCATCTACGCCGACGCGTATGCGTCGGAGATGGTCGCGTATGCCGACCTGATCCTGCCGGACACGACGTACCTGGAACGCTTCGATGCGATCTCGATGCTGGACCGGCCGATCTCCGATGCCGACGGCGCGGCCGATGCGATCCGCCACCCGGTGCTCGATGCGGCGACGCAGTCGCCAGGCCGCGACGTGCGTGGCTTCCAGTCGATGCTGCTCGATCTAGGCGCGCGCCTGGGTTTGCCGGGCATGACCCTGGAGGATGGCAGTCCGCGCTACCGCGATTACGCCGACTACATCGTCCGCCACGAACGCGCGCCAGGCGTCGGTCTGCTCGCGGGCTGGCGCGGCGAGCACGGCGAGCTCGAGGCCAAGGGCGCGCCGAACCCGCAACAGCTCGAGCGCTACATCGAGCACGGCGGCTTCTGGCGAAGCGAACTGCCTGCGCACGCGCGCTACTTCAAGATGGCCAACCGCGGCTACCTGGACTGGGCCCAGAAGATGGGTTTCCTCGGCCACGCCGAGCCGATCGTGCTGCAGCTGTACTCGGAAACGCTGCAGAAGTTCCGACTCGCCGCGCAGGGCCACGGCGACCACCAGCCACCCGAACAGCACCGCGAGCGCGTCGCGACCTACTTCGATCCGCTGCCGATCTGGTACGAGCCGTTCGAGGGCGCTCAGGGTAAGGAGGCGCGTTTGCGAACCACGGGTTCGCGCGTCGACGAACGCCCGAGCGCTGTGCGCGAGGGCCGGACCGGCGATCATCCTTTCCCGCTCAGCGCCGTTACCCAGCGACCGATGTTCATGTACCACGCCTGGGGTTCGCAGAACGCGTGGCTACGGCAGATCAGCGCGCGCAACTACCTGTACCTGCACCCGGACACCGGTGCGCGCCACGGCATCGGCGACGACGACTGGGTGACGGTGCAATCGCACCACGGCACGATCACCGTGCAGGCCCGCTTCGCCGCGAACACCCAACCCGACACGGTCTGGACCTGGAACGCGATCGGCAAGCGCAAGGGCGCGTGGCGGCTGGCCAAGGATGCGCCGGAAGGCCGCCAGGGCTTCCTGCTCAACCACCTGATCAGCGACATCACGCCGCGCGGCGACTACGCCAACGCCGACCCGGTCACCGGCCAGGCGGCGTGGTTCGACCTGCGCGTGCGCATCGCCAAGGCCACGCCGCCGAACGCGCCCCGCGCGACCGATGACGACCGGCAGAGCGAACCGCAATTCGTGCCGCTGGAATTCGCCGCCGCCGACAACAAGCCGTTGCGCTACGGCATCGGCTTTCGCGACAAGAACGCCCGTCGCAAGGACACCCCATGAAGCCGATGCGCCTGCTCGCCGGCTGGCTGTGCATCGCCATTGGCTTTGCGCTGGTGGTGCTGCTCGCCTTGGGCGTGCTCGATCCGGTTGGCGCGTCGGCGGCCCGCGCCACCTCGCTGACACCGGTGCTGGTGGCGCTGCTGCCCAGCGTGAGCGTGGGCATCGCGATCTTCGCGGTCGGCGTCTGGCTGATCAGCACCGGAAGAAAATCGAAATGACCGCGCTGCCACCCCCGTCGAAGGTCAAGATGGGCCTGGTGATCGACCTCGACACCTGCGTCGGCTGCCACGCCTGTGCGGTCAGCTGCAAGGAGTGGAACGCCGGCGGCTTCGCCGCGCCGCTGACCGACGAGCAGCCGTACGGCAAGGACCCGACCGGCGTCTGGTTCAACCGCGTGCACAGCTACGAGGTCGCCGCGACAGATTTCACGACGCCGGCGTTCGATCCCGGCGGCCACGATGCCCTCGGTCTGCGCGGCGGCGCCAGCGCCACCGCCACCGCCTGCAGTTCCACCAACAGCCTCGCCAGCGAAGCCGCGCAGCCGGCGATGACCCTGCACTTCCCACGCAGCTGCCTGCATTGCGAGGAGCCGGCGTGCGTGACCGTGTGCCCGACCGGCGCCAGCTACAAGCGCGCGGCCGACGGCATCGTGCTGGTCGACGAGGCCAAGTGCATCGGCTGCAAGCTGTGTTCGTGGGCGTGCCCGTACGGCGCGCGCGAGTACTCGCACGTCGAAGGCGTGATGAAGAAATGCACGCTGTGCATCGACCGCATCTACAACGAGCACCTCGACGAGAGCGAGCGCCAGCCGGCCTGCGTGCAGGCCTGCCCGACCAAGGCGCGCCACTTCGGCGACCTCGGCGATCCGGAGTCGAAGGTGTCGCAGCTGGTGGCCGCGCGCGGCGGCGTCGACCTGATGCCGCAGCTGGGCTACAAGCCGGTCAACCAGTACCTGCCGCCGCGGCCGCGACGCGCGGGCAACGCACCGACCGAGGCTGCGCCGGCGGCACCGGCCGAAGCGCTCGACCCCGCCGCGCTGCCGCCGCTGATGCGCTGGCTGGACCGGGTGCTGTCGCGATGACGACGAAGCGCCGCGGCAGTGCCGCGCAAACGAGGCCCGCATGAACCCCGCGTTCTCGGTCATCTGGTTCACCACCCTGTCGGGCGCCGGTTACGGCCTGCTCGCCGCCATCGCGATGTCGGTCCTGGTCGGCGGCCAACCGGCGCGCGCGTTGCTGCTGCTGTGGCTGCTCGCGATGGCGATGATCACCGTCGGCCTGCTCAGCTCGCTCGCGCACCTGGGCAAGCCGCTGCGGGCGTGGCGCGCGCTGTCGCAATGGCGCACGTCGTGGCTGTCGCGTGAGGGCGTGGCGTCGCTGCTGACCTACCTGCCGGCGCTGGCGCTGGGCGCGCTGCTGCTGCCCAACCTGATCGCCGCCAATGCCGATACCCCCGCCGTGCGCGGCAACGCCTGGGGCATCGCGGCCTGCATCCTGGCGATCGTCGGCGCGGGCGCGACCGTGGTCTGCACCGCGATGATCTACGCCTCGCTCAAACCGATCCCGGCGTGGCGGCATCGGCTGGTGCTGCCGGCCTACGTCGTGTTCGCGCTGCTGACCGGGGTCGCGCTGCTGGCCGCCGGCCTGGCGCTGGCCGGCGCGGATGCGCGGGCCGTGGCGGGAGTGCTCGCGATTGCGGCGATCGCTGCCGGCGCCACCAAGTGGCGCTACTGGCGCGCGATCGACGCGCTGGCGCTGCCGGCCACGCGTGGCGACGCGGTCGGCCTGCCGGGTCGGCAAATCAGCGTGTTCGAGCGTCCGCACACGCAGGACAACTACCTCACCCGCGAGATGGGCTTCGTGGTCGCGCGCAAGCATGCGCGCCGGCTGCGGGTGATCGCCGTGGTCCTGTTCGGCGCGGTGCCGGCGCTCGCGGCGCTGATCGCGTGGGTGATCCCGGCGAGCGCGCCCGTGGTCTTGCCATTGGCCTCGCTGTCAGCGTTGCTCGGCGCGGTGGTCGAGCGCTGGCTGTTCTTCGCGCAGGCGCGCCACCTGGTGACGCTGTACTACTGAGCGCGCCGGGGTAGGGCGGGTTTCAACCCGCCGGCACGCGGCGACCAAGGATCGCCGGACGGCGGGTTGAAACCCGCCCTACGCACCTCGCGCGAACGCTGGTGCCGGCGGATCCCGCGCCGCGACTCATCCGATCTCCCCGATCAGCTCCGCCGCACCCTGCGCCAACAGCACCTGCGCGACTTCCAGCCCGAGGCAATCGGGCGCATCGCCGCGCCCGGCGGCGTCGGCACGCACGGCGCGGCCATCGGAGGCCGAGCCCACCAGACCGTGCAGGTGCAGGTGCTGGCCATCGAGCCGCGCGAACGCGGCAACCGGCACGTGGCAGCTGCCGTGCAGAGCGCGGTTCATCGCGCGCTCGGCCTCGACGCAGGTGCGGGTGGCGGCGTGGTCGAGCGCCGCGCACAGTTCGCGGATGGCGGCAGCATCGTCGCGACACTCGATCGCGATCGCGCCCTGCGCCGGTGCCGGCAACCACTGCGGTGCCTGCAGGCGCGCGCGGATGCGCCGGTCGAAGCCGAGCCGCTGCAAGCCCGCGCACGCCAGCACGATCGCCGCGTACTCGCCGGCGTCGAGCTTGGCCAGCCGCGTGTTGACGTTGCCGCGCAAGTCGCGCAACACGAGGTCGGGGCGCAGCGCGCACAGTTGCGCCTGGCGCCGCAGCGAAGACGTGCCGACGACCGCGCCGCGCGGCAGCGATGCGATGTCGGCGTGGTCGTTGCTGACGAACGCGTCGGCGTAGTCGGCGCGCTCCAGGATCGCCGGCAGCGCGAAGCCCGGCTCCAGTTCCATCGGTACGTCCTTGAGCGAATGCACGGCGCAATCGGCCTGCCCGCGTTGCATCGCCAGTTCGAGTTCCTTGAGGAACAGGCCCTTGCCGCCGATCGCCGCGAGCGAGCGGTCGAGCACCTCGTCGCCGCGCGTGCTCATCGGCACCAGCACGACCTCGAGGCCGGGGTGCGCGGCGCGCAGCGCGGCGGCGACGTGTTCGCTCTGCCACAGGGCGAGCGGGCTCTTGCGGGTGGCGATGCGTAGCGTGTCCATCGGCGCATTATCGCCCGGGCCGCCGTGCGCCGGGCGGAGCGTCGCCGCCCCGTCCCGGAGCAGGCCGCTACTCGCGCAGTTCGCTGGCCGCGGCCACGCGCGGGTATCCGTCTGTGCCCGCGCCGTCGACGGCGAGGCTGTCGCGGGTGTTCTTCTGCACCGCGATGGCGGCGAACAGGCTCAGCGCGTAGGCCATGCCGTAAAAGCCCTTCTCGCTGGGCACCAGCTGGGCGTTCCACAGGCCGACGAACAGCAGCAGCAGCGCCGAGACCACCGCGAACCACGCCAGGCCGTGGTACAGCGCGGTCACCGGCACGCCGTCGAGGCGGTCGCGCACACTCTTCTGCACCGAGATCGCGGCGAACAGCCCGTACAGCAGCAGCGTCAGGTAGTAGCCCTTCTCGCTGAGCAGCATCTGCGCATTCCACAGCCCGACCAGGAACGCGCCCATGCCGAGGACGAGGGCGAACCACGAGGCACCGACGAACGCGGCGGACGGCTTGCGGGCGGGATGGGTCTGCATGGGATTCCCTTCGATGCGATGGTTGGAGGTGATGATCGGGTGCGCCCAGGCGCGGCGCCCTGCGGCGTCGCGATGGTGGAAGTGGAGGGGTTACAGGTGCTTCAGCGTCTCGCGCAGGCCCGACACGCAGCGCCGGCTGACCTCGAGCGGCGCCTTGCCGTGGCGCAGCATCGCGTGCACGTGGCCGTCGGCGCCGCGCTTGAGCTCGACGATCTCGTGGCGCGCGACCAGGCAGTTGCGGTGGATGCGCACGAAGCGCTCGCCGAACTCCTCCTCCAGCGACTTCAGCGATTCCTCGATCAGGTCCTCGCCACGCGCGTGGTGGACGATCACGTACTTCTCTTCGGCGTGCAGGTAGTGCACGTCCTCGATCGGGATCAGCCGCAGGCTGCCGCGCAGGCGCGCGCACAGGTGGGTGCGGCGCTGGCCGGCGCGGGTGTCGCCGCTGGCACCGCGCCCGGCGGCGAACGTGCGCACGCGCTCCAGGGCCGCGGCCAGGCGTTCGGCGCGTACCGGCTTGACCAGGTAGTCGATCGCCTCGGCCTCGAACGCCGACAGCGCGTGGGCGTCGAACGCGGTGCAGAACACCACCGCGGGGCGCGGCTCGAACGCGGCCAGGTGGCGCGCGGTCTCCAGGCCGTCGATGCCGGGCATGGAGATGTCGAGCAGCACCAGGTCGGGCTGGTGCTCGGCGCAGGCGTGCAGCGCCTCCAGCCCGTCGGCGGCGTCGGCGACGATCTCGATCCCGCGCTGCTCGCCCAGCAAGGCACGCAGGCGCTCGCGGGCCAGCGGTTCGTCATCGGCGATCACCACCTTCATTGGCTTGCCGCTCCCATGCACCGGCGCATCCGCTGGACTCGCGGTGATAGTAGCCCCGCCGCCGGGGTCGGTCACCCGGCCATGCACCGCGGTCATCCCGGTCGAGCTCAGGCGGCGGCGAAACGCCGCGACAGCCAGTCGCCCAGGTCACGGATCTGCTCGGCGCAGACCTGGTGCGCCATCGGGTAGGCGTGCCAGGTCACCTCGAAGCCGAGCTGCCGGAACAACGCCGCGCTGTGCTGGCCGGCCTGGAACGGCACCACCGGGTCCTGGGTGCCGTGGGCGATGAACGCCGGTTGCGCGGTCGCGGCCCGCGGCACGTCGCCCACGGCCTGCGGCGCCATCGGCAGGTACGCCGACAGCACGACCAGCCCGGCGAGCGGCTCCTGCCGGCGCAACGCGACCGCCAGCGTGACCGCCCCGCCCTGCGAGAAACCGGCCAGCACGATGCGTTCGGCCGGGATGCCGCGCGCGTGCTCGCGCGCGATCAGCGCCTCGACCTCGGCGACCGACTGCTCGACCCCGGCGGCGTCGGCGCGGTTGGCCAGGTCGAAATCGCGGATGTCGTACCAGGCCCGCATGCGCGCGCCGTTGTTGATCGTCACCGCGCGCACCGGCGCATGCGGGAACACGAAGCGCAGCGCCGGCCAACCGGGGCGCACGAGTTCGGGCACGATCGGCGCGAAGTCGTTGCCGTCCGCGCCCAGGCCGTGCAGCCAGAGCACGCTCCAGGCCGGCGACGGGCCGGTTTCCAGTTCGACGGTGTCGAGCAACGCGGGGGCTTGGCGATCGAAGTGTTTGTCCATGGCCGCATTGTGGCGGCCGCGCGCGGGCGCGGCCAGCGACATGGCGGTCGCCATCGACAACACCCACCCCGCTCCTTCTCCGAGCACGTTCATCCCGGCCGCGCCACGCGGCGGGATAATCCGCCGATGCCGCGCCCTCCGTCTCCCCTGCAGGCATTCCATCCCGCCGTCGCCGCCTGGTTCGCCGGCGCGTTCCCGGCGCCGACCCCGGCGCAGGAGCTGGCATGGCCGGCGATCGCGTCCGGGCGCCACACCCTGGTCGCCGCGCCGACCGGATCGGGCAAGACCCTGACCGCGTTCATGGCCGCGATCGACGCCCTGGTGCGCGAGGGCCTGGCCGCCAACGGCACCCTCCCCGACGCGACCACCGTGGTCTACGTCTCGCCGCTGAAGGCGCTGTCCAACGACATCCACCTCAACCTGGAAGCGCCGCTGGCCGGGATCCGCGCCGAACTCGCGCGCCAAGGCCTGCCCGACGTCGCGATCCGCACCGCGGTGCGCACCGGCGATACGCCGCCGGCCGAGCGCGCGCGGATGTGGCGGACGCCGCCGCACATCCTAGTGACCACGCCCGAGTCGCTGTACGTGCTGCTCGGCTCCGAGTCCGGCCGGCGCATGCTCGCAAGCACGCGTTCGGTGATCGTCGACGAGATCCACGCGGTCGCCGCGAGCAAGCGCGGCAGCCACCTGGCGCTGACCCTGGAGCGGCTGGAAGCACTGTGCGGGCGGCGGCTGACGCGGATCGGCCTGTCGGCGACGCAGAAGCCGATCGACGAGGTCGCGCGTTTCCTGGTTGGCGCCGCGGCGGTCGCGGCCGACGGCACGCCCGACTGCGCGATCGTCGACATCGGCTACGCCAAGCAGCGCGACCTCGCGCTGGAACTGCCGCCGGTGCCGCTGCAGGCGGTGATGTCGAACGCGCAATGGGAGCTGGTCTACGCGCGGCTGGCGCAACTGGTGCAGGCGCACCGCACCACCCTGGTGTTCGTCAACACCCGGCGCATGGCCGAACGCGCCGCGCGGCACCTGGCCGACAGGCTCGGCAAGCAGCACGTTGCCGCCCACCACGGCAGCCTCGCCAAGGAGTTGCGGCTCGATGCCGAGCAGCGCCTCAAGGACGGCCAGCTCAAGGTGCTGGTCGCGACCGCGTCGCTGGAGCTGGGGATCGACATCGGCGACATCGACCTGGTCTGCCAGCTCGGCTCGCCGCGCGCGATCGCCGCGTTCCTGCAGCGCGTCGGCCGCTCCGGGCACCAGGTCGGTGGCGTGCCGAAAGGCCGGCTGTTCCCGCAGTCGCGCGACGACCTGGTCGAATGCGCGGCGCTGCTCGACTGCGTGCGCCGCGGCGAACTCGACGCGCTGACCATCCCGCGCGCACCGCTGGACGTGCTCGCGCAGCAGATCGTGGCGGAAGTGGCGCTGCGCGAATGGGACGAGGACGCGCTGTACGACTGGCTGCGCCGCGCCTGGCCGTACGCGCAGCTGGCGCGCGCGGATTTCGACGCGCTGGTGCGGATGCTCGCCGACGGCTTCACCACCCGTCGCGGCCCGCGCGCGGGCTACCTGCACCGCGACGCCGTGCACCGCCGCCTGCGCGGCCGCAAGAACGCGCGCATGACCGCGGTGATGTCCGGCGGCACGATTCCCGACACCGGTGACTACGCGGTGATCTTGGAACCGCAGGCGATCGCGATCGGCAACGTCAACGAGGACTTCGCGATCGAGAGCCTCGCCGGCGACGTGTTCCAGCTCGGCAACGCCAGCTACCGGATCCTGCGCGTCGAGACCGGCCGCGTGCGGGTGGAGGACGCGCAGGGCGCGCCGCCGAGCATTCCGTTCTGGCTCGGCGAGGCGCCCGGGCGTTCCGACGAGTTGTCGTATGGCGTGTCGCGGTTGCGCGAAGAAATTGCGGCGCGGCTTGAGCCCCCCTCCCGTCGGGAGAGGGGTTGGGGTGAGGGTCCGGAGTACGACGACGCCGATGATCGCAGCGAATCTTCATTCGTTGGCTTGGAGAAGCAGGCCGGCGCGGCGACTCTTGGAGATCCACCGGAAACCGGACCCTCGCCCCCACTCCCCCTCCCGACCGGAGAGGGGAGTCGGGCCGCGCTTGACTGGCTGCTCGACGAACTGTGCCTCGACGAAAACGCCGCCAGCCAACTCGTCGACTACTTCGCCCGCCAACGCGCCGCGCTCGGCGTCATGCCGACCCAGCGCATGCTCGTGATCGAGCGCTTCTTCGACGAGTCCGACGGCACCCAGCTGGTCATCCACACGCCGTTCGGCAGCCGCATCAACCGCGCCTGGGGCCTGGCGCTGCGCAAGCGCTTCTGCCGCAAGTTCAACTTCGAGCTGCAGGCCGCCGCGACCGAGGACGCGATCGTGCTGTCGCTGTCGACCAGCCACAGCTTCCCGCTGATCGAGGTCGCGCGGTACCTGCACTCGTCGTCCGCCCGCGACGTGCTGGTGCAGGCCCTGCTCGACGCGCCGCTGTTCGGCGTGCGCTGGCGCTGGAACGCGACCACCGGGCTCGCGCTGCCTCGCTTCAGCGGCGGCAAGAAGGTGGCGCCGCAACTGCAGCGCATGCGCAGCGAGGACCTGCTGGCCACCGTGTTCCCGGACCAGGTCGCGTGCGCGGAGAACCTGGTCGGCGAGCGCGAGGTCCCCGACCATCCGCTGGTCGCGCAGACGTTGCACGACTGCCTACACGAGGCGATGGACGCCGACGGCTGGCTGGCGGTGCTGCGCCGGCTGGAAAGCGGCACAATCACGATTGTCGCGCGCGACCTGACCGCGCCCTCGCCGTTCGCGGCCGAGGCGCTCAACGCCAAGCCCTACGCATTCCTCGACGATGCGCCGCTGGAGGAGCGCCGCACCCAGGCGGTGATGAGCCGGCGCTATGCCGACAGCGACAATGCCGGCGACCTCGCCCGGCTCGACCCGGGCGCGATCGAGGCGGTGCGCGCGGAAGCCTGGCCCGAGGCACGCAACGCCGACGAGGTACACGAGGCGCTGACCGGACTCGGCTTCGTCACCGCGGCCGAAGCCAGCGACAACGGCGGTTGGGCCGCATGGCTGCAGCAACTGGCGGCGGACGCGCGCGCGACCCGCGTACAGGTCGGCGACGGACTGTGGGTCGCGGCCGAACGCCTGCCGCAATTGCAGGCGCTGTTCGCCGAGGCCGCGCTGCAACCGCCGATCACCGCGCCGGCGGAGTTCGCCGCGGTGGCATGGAGCCGCGACGACGCCGTGCGCGAACTGCTGCGCTCGCGCCTGAGCGGCCTTGGCCCGATGCGCGTTGCAACGCTGGCGACTTCGATGGGCTTGCTGCGATCCGAGATCGACCCCGCACTGCTGCGCCTGGAGGGCGAGGGCTACGTCATGCGCGGGCGCTTCACCACCGGCTCGCACGCCGACGGCGGCGGCGACGAATGGTGCGAACGCCACCTGCTCGCGCGCATCCATCGCTACACCATCGGCCGCCTGCGGCGCGAGATCGAGCCGGTCGAGCCGCGCGACTTCGTGCGCTTCCTATTCGACTGGCAGCGCGTGTCGCAGGCGACCCGGGTCAGCGGCCCGGAAGCGCTGGCCGGCGTGCTGGCGCAGCTGGAAGGCTTCGAGGCCCCGGCCGCGGCGTGGGAAAGCGAGCTGTTGCCGGCGCGCGTGACCGACTACTCGATCTCGTGGCTCGACGACCTGTGCACCGCCGGCCGCATCACCTGGACTCGCCTGCGCGATGCGGCGCCAAGCGATGCCGGCAGCGGCCGCGCCGGACCGGTGCGCAGCACCCCGATCGTGCTGCTGCCACGCCGGCAGCTCGCCACTTGGAGCGGTTTGAGCGCGGGCCGCCGCGACGCGGAGCCGGCGCTGAGTTCGCGCGCGCAACGCGTGGCCGATACCTTGGCCGAGCACGGCGCCTTGTTCTTCGACGAACTCGTCGCCGGTGCGCACCTGCTGCGCACCGAACTGGAGGACGCGCTGGCCGAACTGGTCGCGCGCGGCCGCGTGCACTGCGACAGTTTCGCCGGCTTGCGCGCGCTGCTGGTGCCACAGTCGAAGCGGCCGTCGGCATTCGCGAGGCGTGGCCGCCGCGCGGCATTGTTCGGGATCGAGGACGCGGGCCGCTGGACCCTGACCCGCCGCGCGCCCGAAGGCCAGCCGGGCGACAGCGCGAACGGCGACCGCAAGCCCGACCCCGACGCCATCGAGCACGTCGCGCGCACCTTGCTGCGCCGCTACGGCGTCGTGTACTGGCGCCTGCTTGAGCGCGAAGCGGCGTGGCTGCCGCCGTGGCGCGACCTGCTGCGCGTCTACCACCGGCTCGAGGCGCGCGGCGAGATCCGCGGCGGCCGCTTCTTCGCCGGCCTGTCCGGCGAACAGTTCGCGCTGCCCGACGCGATCGGCGCGCTGCGCCACGTGCGCAACCGCGCCCCCGACGGCGAACTGCGCAGCCTGTCGGCGCTGGATCCGCTCAACCTGCTCGGCACCGTGCTGCCGGGCGGCAAGGTGCCGCGCCAACTCGGCGCCCGCGTGCTGTGGCGCGATGGCATCGCGCTGGCGACGCTGGTCGCGGGCCAGGTCGAATGGCGGGTGGCGTTGCCGCCGGCCGAGGAACGGGCGGTGCGCAAGGCGCTGCTGCGGGAGCCGGATCTGTCGCCGCTACTGGCGGATTTGCTTGCTACGGATTTAGGCCCACCGCGCAACGACTCGACGCGCTTGTGACGGACCTCCAACGCGCCGCCGCGCGGACGAAACCTGCTTGCGAAGGATCTTGGCCCACCGCGCAGGGGCTCGACGCGCTTGTGAGGGACCTCCAACGCGCCGCCGCGCGTGACGAAAGTTACTTGCGACGGATTGGGCCCACCAGGACTCGAACCTGGAACCAAAGGATTATGAGTCCTCTGCTCTAACCATTGAGCTATAGGCCCGCAGGCCGCGCATCTTAGCAGCCGCGCCGCAGCCGCTTGCGGGCCGGGCCTGTGCACACGCGCGGCAGCGGCGCACGCGTTTGCGGATCGGACCCGTGCTGATAACAGGCTGTTAGCGGCGCGGGAGTAGGCTGCTTGCTCCTTCCCCGGAGCCACGCCATGAACACCCAGCAAGTTGCCGATCGCCTGGTCGCGCTGTGCCGCGAAGGCAAGTACGAACAGGCGCAGGACGAGTTGTACGCCGAGGACGCGGTGAGCCTGGAGATGCCCGGCCTGCCGCCCGGCGCGCTGGGCGATGCCAAGGGGCTCGACGAGATCCGCGAGAAGGGCCGCAAGTGGGCGCAGAACATCGTCGAGATCCACGGCGGCAGCGTCAGCGATCCGGTCGTTGCCGACGCGTGGTTCAGCGTGGCCATGGCCATCGATGCCACCTACAAGGACATGGGGCGCATGCCAGTCGAGGAGATCTGCGTGTACCGCGTGCGCGACGGCAAGATCGTGCACGAGCAGTTCTTCTATTCGATGGAGTGAGTTCCTGCCGGTTGCGCGCGCGACCTGCGAAGGCAACACCGCACCACCAAAAAAACGAAGCCCCGCGCGGGCGGGGCTTCGGGTGTCGCGAACTACGCGGCGATCAATCGATGTCGAGGAAGCTGCGCAGCTGTTCCGAGCGGCTCGGGTGACGCAGCTTGCGCAACGCCTTGGCCTCTATCTGGCGGATGCGCTCGCGGGTGACATCGAACTGCTTGCCGACTTCCTCGAGGGTGTGGTCGGTGTTCATGTCGATGCCGAAGCGCATGCGCAGCACCTTGGCCTCGCGCGGGGTCAGGCCGGCGAGCACGTCGCGCACGGTTTCCGACAGGTTGATGTCGACCGTGGCATCGACCGGGGACATGACGTTGGTGTCCTCGATGAAATCGCCCAGATGCGAATCCTCGTCGTCGCCGATGGGGGTCTCCATCGAAATGGGCTCTTTGGCGATCTTCATGACCTTGCGGATCTTGTCCTCGGGCATGTCCATCTCTTTCGCCAACTCTTCCGGCGTCGCCTCGCGGCCGTACTGCTGCAGCATCTGCCGGCTGATGCGGTTGAGCTTGTTGATCGTCTCGATCATGTGCACCGGGATGCGGATCGTTCTTGCTTGATCGGCAATGGAGCGGGTGATCGCCTGGCGGATCCACCAGGTTGCGTAGGTCGAGAACTTGTAGCCGCGACGGTATTCGAACTTGTCGACCGCCTTCATCAGGCCGATGTTGCCTTCCTGGATCAGGTCGAGGAACTGCAGGCCGCGGTTGGTGTACTTCTTGGCGATGGAGATGACCAGGCGCAGGTTGGCCTCGACCATTTCCTTCTTGGCCTTGCGCGCCTTGGCTTCGCCGTAGGCCATCGCACGGCTGATGTCCTTCATGTCGGCCAGGGTCACCAGGATCGTCTGCTCGTGCGCGATCGTGGCCTTCTGCTCGTCGATGATCTGCTCGCGCACGTCGCGCAGGCCGGAGGACCACTTCTGCTTGCGCTTGAGCAGCTCGTCGACCCACTCCAGGTTGGTCTGGTTGCCGTCCCAGGCGCGGATGAAGTCCTTGCGCGGCATCTTCGCCACGCGCGTGGACAGGTCGAGGATCCGGCGCTCGTGGTCCTTGATCCGGGCGACCGCGTCGCGCAGGTTGCGCACCAGGGTGTCGGTCAGGCCCAGCGGCAGCTTCAAGGTGATGAACACCGCGGCCATGTCCTCGCGCAGCTTCAGCACCGACTTGTGGCTCGGGCCGTACTTGGCGTGCGCCTTGACGAACTTGGCGTAGTCGGCGGCCATCGAATCCATGCGCGCGGCGACCTCGAGCGGATCGGGCCCGGTCGGGCCTTCCTCGACGGCTTCCTCGTCGACGGCATCGACTTCCACCTCGTCGTCATCGGCCTCGGCGGCGGGCACCACGACCACCGGTGCCGGGGGCGCGATCTCTTCCTCGGCATCGAGGAAGCCGACGATGATCTCGGCCAGGCGCTTCTTGCCGGCCTTGTGCAGCTCGTAGCCCTCGAGCACGTGCGCGATCGTGCCCGGGAACGAGGCCAGCGAGGCCTGCACCTGCACCAGGCCTTCCTCGATGCGCTTGGCGATGGCGATCTCGCCCTCGCGGGTCAGCAGCTCGACCGTGCCCATCTCGCGCATGTACATGCGGACCGGGTCGGTGGTGCGGCCGCCTTCGGCATCGATCGCCGACAGCGCGGCCGCGGCTTCCTCGGCCGCGGTGTCGTCGACCTCGCGGCCGCTGCTGGAGGTGCCGGCGAGCAGCAGCGTGTCGGCATCGGGCGCGACTTCGTGCACCTCGATGCCCATGCCGTTGATCATGCTGATGATGTCTTCGATCTGCTCCGCGTCGACGAGGTCGTCGGGGAGGTGATCGTTGATCTCGGCAAAGGTCAGGTAGCCCTGCTCCAAACCCTTGCTGATCAAGAGCTTGATATCGGACGGAGGGGGCTGACGTTCGTTGGCCATGGGCTGCGCCACCGCGCTTATGTGAGGAAGGTGAACCAACTATTATACCAGCCGGCGCCCTGGTTCGTCCCGAACCGCCACCTTAGGGTGACGAGGCGGGCGGAGCGGATCAGACGCGCAGCAGGAAGGTCACCGGGCCGTCGTTGACCAGGCTGACGACCATATGGGCGCCGAAGCGGCCGCTTTCCACCCCGGCGCGGCGCTGCCGGCAGCGTTCCAGCAGCCGGTTGAAGACCGGTTCAGCCAGTTCCGGCGCCGCCGCGGTGCTGAAACCCGGGCGCATGCCGCTGGCGGTGTCGGCGACCAGGGTGAACTGGCTGACCAGCAGCAGGCCACCGCCGGTATCGGCCAGGCCGAGGTTCATGCGTCCCTGGGCGTCGTCGAACACCCGGTAGCCGAGCAGGCGCTCGGCCATTCGCATCACCTGCGCGTCGCCGTCGCCGGGTTCGACCCCGACCAGGGCCAGCAGCCCGGGGCCGATGGCGCCGACGGTGGCGCCGTCGACGCGGACCTGGGCTTGAGTGACGCGCTGGATCAGGGCGAGCATGGTGTCGGGTTCCGGGTGGTGGTCGAGGCTCGGTCTGATCGTCGCGCAGGCGAGCATCCAGGGACGTTCGCCTTTGCTCAAGGTTTTTGGCTTCAAAGCTTCCTCGAAGTTCAAGCGCCAAGTCCATCGATGGCCGGCTTCACCGACGAAAGAGCCAGAGCCCGCCTGCGCGGGAACGACTCGCACCGAGCCCGCAGGTCGCGCGGGCGCGCACGGTCGCACCCCGGCGCGGCGCCACGAAGGCAGCCGCTACACTCGCCAGCGCATGACCGACCTGATCGCCCGCCTGCTCCACTTCTTGGCCGCCAGCCTGGCGCGTCTGCCGTGGCCGTGGCTGCTCAAGCTCGGCGATGCCATCGCCGCGTTGTGGCTGCGGCTGGACGCGCGCGAGAGCCGCGTCGCGCGCCGCAACCTGGAACTGGCCTACCCCGACTTGCTGCCGGGCCAGCGCGCGCAACACCAGCGCGCGGTCCTGCGCACCACCGCACGCCAGGCGCTGGAAACGCTGCGGCTGTGGACGCGGCCGCACCCCGAGAACCTGGCGCTGATCCGCGAGCAGCATGGCGTCGAGCTGTTCGACGCGGCGCTCGCGGCCGGCCGCGGGGTGATCGTCGCCGCACCGCACTACGGCAACTGGGAACTGCTCAACCAGTGGCTGGCGATGCGCACGCCGCTGGCGATCCTGTACCGCGCGCCGGACTCGGCGGTCGGCGAGGCGTTCCTCAACCGCGTGCGTGCCGACACGCGCCAGGCCGACGGCAGCGACCGCGTCACCCAGGTGCGCGCCGAAGGCGCCGCGGTACGGCAGCTGTTCAAGCTGCTCAACCGCGGCGGCGTGGTCGGGATCCTGCCCGACCAGCAGCCCAAGGCCGGCGATGGCGAGTTCGCGGCGTTCTTCGGCGTGCAGGCGCTGACGATGTCGCTGCTCGGCCGGCTGGCGCAACGCAGCGGCGCGGCCGTGCTGTTCGCCTACTGCGAACGCATCGACGCCGGCGACCGCGACGGTCCGCGCTTCGCGCTGCACATCGAGGCCGCGCCCGCCGCGATCGCCGACGCCGACACCCAGGCCAGCGTGGCCGCGCTCAACGCCGCGGTCGAACGCATCGCCCGTCGCGACCCGGCGCAGTACCAGTGGACCTACAAGCGCTACACGCTGCGGCCGCCGGGCTCGGGGGAAGTCACCCCCTACCTCGAGCGCGATCTCGAACGCGCACCCACGCCTGACCTGCCCTTGCCCGACCGGAAACCGCGCCCATGACCGATCCGTTCGACGCCACCCGCGTCGCCGTCGCCGCACCCACCGCCGCCGACTGGCAGCGATCGCCGCCACGCGCGCGCAGCCTGTTCGTGCTCGGCCACCTGCTGCTGGCGCTGCCGGGCGGCGCCGCGGGGTTGTTCCTGGCGCGCTTCAGCGACCTGCTGCCGTCGCCCGTTGGCGCCGGCCTGGGCCTGCTGCTCGGCGTGGCGCTCGGCGCTTGGCTCGGGCTCAAGCGCTACAAGCACAGCTACTGGCGCCACGACGACGAGGGCCTGGCGGTGCGGCGCGGCAAGTTGTGGTTCCGCGAGACGCGGGTCCCGGCCACGCGCGTGCAGCACCTGGACCTCAAGCGCGGCCCGCTGCAGCGCAGCCGGCGGCTGGCAACGCTGGTGGTGCACACCGCCGGCACCCGCCACAGCGCGGTGACCGTGCCGCACCTGGACGCCGACGACGCCGAACGCCTGCGCGAGCGCCTGTCGCGGCAGATCGACCACGATGACGCCTGATTCGTCCGTCGCGCCAGCGCCCGCACCGGCGACCGCCACGTCCGCCGACGCCGAGCGCCGCCTGCACCCGATGTCGTGGCTGTTCGTGCTGGTGCAACAGCTCAAGCAGTTCGTGCTGCCGCTGGTGGCGCTGCTGGTGTTCGGCCGCGGCGACCGGAACGAGTTGTGGCCGCTGATCGGCGTCGGCGCGCTGGCGGTGTTCTCGCTGTGGCAGTACTTCACCTACCGCTACGGCGTGGTCGGCGACGCGCTGGTGGTGCGCAGCGGGGTATTCGAGCGCAGCGTGCGGGTGATCCCGTTCGCGCGCATCCACAACGTCGCGTTGCAGCAGTCGCTGCTGCACCGGCTGTTCGGGGTCGCCGAGGTACGCCTGGAGTCGGCCGGCGGCAACAAGCCCGAAGCCGAAATGCGCGTGTTGAAACTCGCCGACGCGATCGCGCTGGAGACCCTAGTCCGCCAGCGTGGCCGCGGCGCCGCGGTTGCCGCCGACGGCGAAACGCAAGAGGCGGACCTCGCCACGCCGTTGCTGTCGCTGCCGCCGACGGAGGTGCTGCGGCTGGGACTGGTCTCCAACCGCGGCATGATCGTGGTCGGCGCGGCGGTGGCCGGCGCCTCGCAATTCAGCCCGCGGCTGATCCCGAACCTGTTCGAGACCTGGGGCGCGGCTCTGTTCGGCTGGGCCGGGCAGCAACACTTCGGCCCGCCCGAGTACGCGTTGGCGGCGATCAGCCTGATGGCGCTGTTTGTGCTGGCGCTGCGGTTGTTCTCGGTGCTGCTGGCGCTGCTGCAGTACCACGGCTTCCAGCTGAGCGAACACGGCCGCCGGCTCACCGTCGAACGCGGCCTGCTGGGGCGCTGGCGCACCAGTGCCTCGCGCCGGCGCATCCAGGCCTGGACGCTGCACGAGGGCGTGCTGCACCGGGTGTTCAAGCGACGCAGCCTCGAGGTCGACACCGCGGTGGCCGAGGACCAGAACCAGCAACGCGCGCTGCGCGAACTGGCGCCGATCGCCACGCCGCAGGCCTGCGACGGCCTGATCGAACACCTGCTGCCGGCCGCCGGCTGGTCGCAACTGCCGTGGCGCCCGCTGCCGATGCGCAGCTGGTGGCGGCTGTTCGTCTGGGACGTGCCGTTCGCGCTGCTGGTCACGGCCGCACTGGCCTGGCGCTTCGGCGGCTGGGGCACGCTGGCGCTGCTGTGGCTGCCGTGGTCGATCTACAAGGCGCGGCAGCACGCCGCGCGCGCTGCGTACGCCTGCAGCGACGAATTGATCGCGGTGCGCGGCGGCTGGTGGACGCGGCACTGGCGCTTCGCCGAACTCGACAAGCTGCAGGCGTTGCAGCTCACGCGTTCGCCGATCGACCGCCGCTGCGGCACCGCCACGCTGTGGCTGGATACCGCCGGCGCCGGCGCGTGGTCACCGCCGTTGCGGATCCGCTTCCTGCCCGAGGCCGACGCGCAGGCCTTGTACGCGGCGCTGGCGCGGACGTTGGCGCGCCGTCGACTGCGTTGGTGAGCTGAGCGCCGATGTCGATGAGGCCGATCGCGCCGCGCCACGCGGCCCGGCGTCAGGGCCGCCAGTAGCCCAGTTCGTGGCGGATCTGCCAGGCGCGAAAAATCGCCGCCAGTGGCTTGCGTTGCAGCGCGCCCAGCTCGCCGCGCAGCAACGCGTCGGTCGCGGCGATCACCCGCTCGGACGAGCGCCCGTCGCGGTACGGGTGGATCGCATCGGCGTAGCGCGCCAGCTCGGCCGGTCGTGCGGCATCCGGCGCGAACGCCCGGGCCAGCATCGCCGGCAGCTGCGCGGCCTGCTCGAAGTCGAGCATGTGCGGTTTCGGCGCGCGGTTGCGGAACGTCAGCACCGGCTTGCGCTGCACCGCGAACTCCGAGACCACCGAGGTGGTGTCGGCCAGCAGCACATCGGCGGCGCGCTGCGCGGCGACCAGCTGCTCGGTCTCGACGAACGCGGCGTTCGGCCCGGCCAGCGCGCGGTAGCGCTCGACCAGCGCCGGCGCGCACTTAGGGTGCAGGGTCAGCAGCCAGTAGCGGTCGCCGCGCGCGATTTCCGCGGCGATCGCGTCGAACAGCAGCGGCGCGGCGCTGAGCCGCTCGGTGAAGGTCGAGGCGAACAGCACCACCTCGCGCCCGGCCGCCGGCGCGCGCAGGCGCGCGGACTCGCCACCGTCGTCGCGGAACAGCGGATCGAGCTTGGGCCAGCCGGTCTCGACCACCGCGAAATGCCCGGCGCGCGCGGCCAGTTTGCGGAACGGCGCGGTGGTCGCCGGCCCCTGCGTGCAGTACAGGTCGAACAGGCCGCGCACGCGGAAGTGGCCGCGCGCATCTTCGCGTTTCTCGACGTTGAAGCCGTGGAACAGCTGCACCTTGGCGCCGGAAACGAAGGTCGGCACCCAGTTGGCGGCGCTGAACACCGCTCGCGGCCGCAGTGCGACCGCCTCGTGCAGGCCGACCATGCGCACCGGCGCCGGCAAGGCCGCCCCGGCGGCACCGTCGACCAGCCACGCATGCGCGGTGTGCCCCGCGACTTGCAACGCATCGGCCAGCGGCTGCAGGATGGGCAGCGCGTAGCGCTCGCTCGCGAACAAGAGGTAATCCGCCATCAACGCATCCGTTTCCGACTCCCGGGGTGTGCCGACGCGCGAGAGCGCGATGCGGGCGGCCGTTCCGATCTCGGCCTGCATTATCACGTTCAACGAGGCCGACCGCATTGGCGACTGCATCGCCTCGCTCGCGTTCTGCGATGAAGTGATCGTGGTCGACTCGCAGTCGACCGACGCCACCGCCACGATCGCGCAACAACTGGGCGCGCGCGTGCTGCAGCGGCCGTTCGATGGCTTCCGCAGCCAGAAGCAGTTCGCGGTCGAGCAGGCCACGCACGACTGGGTGCTGTGCCTGGACGCCGACGAGCGCGTCGGCGACGCGTTGCGCGGCGCGATCGAGGCGGCGCGCGATCGCGGCTTCGACGATGCGGCGGGCTACCGCTTCGCGCGGCTGTCGGAGTACTTCGGCAAGTTCCTGCGCCGCGGCAACGCCTACCCCGACCGCGTGCTGCGGCTGTTCGACCGCCGCCGCGGCGGCTGGCGCGGCAGCCGCGAAGTGCACGAGGCGGCGAGCGTCGACGGCCCGGTGCGCACCCTGCACGGCGACCTGATCCACTACCCGTACCGCTCGCTCGAGCAGCAGCTGCTCAAGACCCAGCGCTATGCGCGGATGATGGCGGAGCACGATTTCGCGCGCGGCAAGCGCGCGACTGTCGCCAAGCTGGTGCTGTCGCCGGCGTGGCGGTTCTGGCGCGGTTACCTGCTGCGGCTGGGCTTCCTCGACGGCTGGCACGGACTGGTCTACGCCTACGTGCGCGCCAACTACGTGCGCCAGAAGACCATCATGCTGTGGATGCTGCAGCACGGGCAGCCGGTAACGACCCCCGACCGCTGACGATCAACGGCAGCCGCGCGCCGCCTCGCCCGGCACCAGCCACCAGCCGCGGCGGTTGGTGTGGCCCAGGTGCACCGCGCGCGATCGATCGACGCATGCGGCCAGCACCACCTCTTGCACCAGCAACCAGCGCCGCGCCGGTTGCTGCGCCTGCCATGCCAGCCCACGGCGCATCTGCTCGTCGAACGGCACCTTGAAGCCGAACGTCGCCGCCGGGCGGTCGGCGCGCAGCAGGTTCTGCTCGCGCCACGCGACCAGGCCGAGCTCCGCGTCCGGGCCGATGCGACGCCCGACATCAGTCATCAATCCGCGCGCCGACGAGGAATCGTTGAGCAGCGGCATGCCGACCAGGCCGAGCAGCACCCACAGCCCGGCCAGGGTCGCTAGCGTGGCCGCGATCGAGCGCCGGCGCCCGAACCACAGCAGGCAGCCCACGCCCCAGGCCCCGATCGCGACCAGCAGGCCGGCCAGCGCGGGTGCGACGCCTTCGAGGCCGCGCTTGGCGACGAATTGCCGCTCGAAGCTGGGATCGCCCAACCACGCCGCCAGCCCGGCCAGCAGCAGCGCCCCGGCCAGCAGCGCGCTGAAACCGAACGCGAGCCGCTGCGCCCCCACCTTGCGCACGATCCCCGGCAGCAGCGGCGCCAGCGCCAGGCAGGCCATCGGCAACGCCGGCAGGATGTACATGTCGCGCTTGCCGTCGGGAATGGTGAAGAACACCAGCACCAGCGCCCACCACGCCAGCAGCAGCAGGTAGCGCGCGTCGCGCCGGCGCAGCCGGCGCCGCCACGCCGGCAACGCCCACGGCAATGCGAGCATCGCCGGCAACCACATCGTCGCCATCACCTCGAAGAAGTACCAGAGCGGCTGGTGGTGGTCGAACGAGGCCCCGTACCGCTTCGCGGTCTGCCGCAGCAGGATGTCATCCATGTAGGCGCGGTACTCGGGCGAACCGCTGCCCAGCGCGGCCAGCACCATCGGCACCAGCCACACCGCTGCCGCGGCGACAAAAGCCAACGGGCCGAGCCAGAACCGCGGATCGCGTGCATGCACCCGCGCGCCCCAGCCACGCAGCGAGGCGATGCCCGCCGGGACCAGCATCAGCAGCGCGATCGCGCCGACGCCCTTGCTGATCGTGCCCAATGCCGCCGCGGTCCAGCCGAGCATCCACATCGGCCAGTGCGGCGTCATCGCCTCCGGCGTCGTTCCGGTGGGTCGCAGGCCGAGCGCGCCGACCGCGTCGCGGCGCTGCAGCACGTGCCGTAGCAGGCCGTAGTTGGCGAGCGTGATCCAGAACACCACCAGCGGATCGATCTGCGCCTTCTTCGCCTGCCAGGTGAACTGCAGCGCGAACAGCAGCGCCCAGCCCGCGTACAGGCCGACCCGACGCGTCCACAGCCGCCGGCCCAGATCGACCACGCACCACAACGTGGCCAGCGCGGCCAGCAGCGATGGCAACAGGAACGCGACCCGCCAGTTGCCGAGCACCGTGTACGCCGCGGCCTGCAGCCACATGAACAACGGCGGCTTGTCCGAATACAGCTCGTTGCCGCGGTGCGGGAACAGCCAGTCGCCGCTGGCGACCATCTGCTGGGCGACCAGCGCGAAGCGCGGCTCGTCGGCCGGCCACGGATCGCGCAATCCAAGCCCGGCGCCGAGCACGAGCACGGCGACGATCCAGAACAACCAGGTGTCGCGGGAGTGGGCCGATTTCAGCATCCGCAGATGATAGCGGCGACACGCTGGACTTATGCCGTGGCCCGCGGCGAAAGATCGCCGCGCGCGCTTCCGGCAGCGAATCAGGGTTGCGTTGCCGTGCCGGCGCTGTTGCTGTCGTTTCGTTGTGCCGTGCCGTGCAGTTGCGTATTGCGGTTGCTCGTCATCCCCGCGAAGGCGGGGCCCAGTGACTTGGCGCCGCTGAGCGGCGACACCCAGCGCGGCGGCGACTACGACGAGCCAGGTCGGGCGTTACGCCGCGCGGCGCGTTTGCGAATCAGGCCTTGCGCAAACGCGCGTAGAAGAACCCGTCGCCACCGCCCTCGCCGGGCAGGCGCTGGTGCCCGGCAGGCTGGCCACCGACCGATACCGCCCGGCCAAAACGCGCATCCAGCGGCTCGATTGCCGCGTCGGCGGTGCGCGCGAGGAACGCCGCGACCTGCGCGTCGTTCTCGGCCTTGAGGATCGAGCAGGTCGCGTACAGCAGCGTGCCGCCGGGCGCGAGCGTGGCCCACAGCGCATCGAGCAGGCGCGCCTGCAGCGCGGTCAAGGCCGCAAGGTCGGACTCGCGCCGGTGCAGCAGCACGTCCGGCTGCCGGCGCACGATGCCGGTGGCCGAGCACGGCGCGTCCAGCAGCACCGCATCGAACGGCACCCCGTCCCACCAGGTCGGCAGCGCCGTGGCATCGGCGGCGAGCAGGCGCCCGCGTCCGGCCAGTCCGAGCCGCGCGAAACCGGTGCGCATCCGGCGCAGGCGCGCGGCGTCGATCTCGACCGCGACCAGCTGCAGCTCGGGGTCGCGTTCGAGCAGGTGCGCAGCCTTGCCGCCGGGCGCGGCGCAGGCGTCGAGCACGCGCGCCCCGCCCTTCAATGCCAGTGCATCGGCGACCAGCTGCGCGGACGCGTCCTGTACCGACACCGCGCCGGCTTCGAAGTCGGGCAGCGCGGCCACCGGCTGCGGCGTGTCCAAGCGCAACGCATTGGCCAGGGCGGGGTCGACGACTGCCTCGATGCCGGCTTCCTGCAGACGTATGCGGTAGTCGTCGCGGCTACCGCGGCGCGCGTTGACGCGCAGCCACATCGGCGGCGCGATGGCGCTGGCGGCGAGGACCGCCTCGGCCTCGTCGCCCCAGTCGGCCTGCAGTTGCGCGCGCAGCCATTGCGGCCAGTGCGCGTGCGGGTCGCCGGCCGGCAGGCCTTCGCGCTGGGCGCGGCGCAGCAGCGCGTTGACGAGGCCGGCCTGGTGTTCGTGGCCGAGCATGCGCGCCGCCTCGACCGTCGCCGCGACCGCGGCATGCGCGGGCAAGCCCAGCGGATCGAGCTGCGCGAACCCGGCCAGCAGCAGCGCGCGCACCTTGGCGTCGCGCTTGGGCAGCGGCCGCGCGAGGAAGCTGTCGAGCGCGGCCTGGAACCGCTGCGGCTGGCGCAGCACCGCGAAGCAGATCGCCTCGACCAGGGCGCGATCGCGCGGATCCAGCAGCGGCGGCAGCGCGACCGCGAGCTCGGCCTTCAGCGAGCGGCCGCGGTACAGCACCGCGTCCAGCACGTTGGCCGCGATCGCACGCGGCGCGGCGCCGGAGCTGGCAACCGCGCTCATGCTTGCCTCAGGTCGGCGCGGCCGTTGAGGTAATCGGCGGCGGTGATCGCCTTGCCGCCGTCGCGCTGCAGCACGCGGATGCGCAGCACCCCAACGCCGCAGGCGACATCCAGCCCATCGCGGCCGGCGCGCAGCAGCGTGCCCGGCGCGGCGCCGTGGGCTTCGTCGAGCGCGACCGCGCCGTGCACGCGCAGGCGCTCGCCGGCGAGCACCGCCTCGGCCATCGGCCACGGGTTGAACGCGCGCACCTGGTTCGCGAGCGCGGCCGCCGGTTGCGACCAGTCGAGCTTGGCCTCGGCCTTGTCGAGCTTGTGCGCGTAGGTCACGCCGGCTTCGGGCTGCGGCCGCGCGACCGGGCGGATGCCGGCGCGCAGCAGGCCGAGGCAGTCGCTGAGCACCTGCGCGCCGAGCGCGGCGAGCCGGTCGTGCAACTGGCCGCCGGTTTCCTGTTCGCCGATCGCCAGCGACTGCGACAGCAGCACCGGGCCGGTGTCGAGCCCCTTCTCCATCTGCATCAGGCACACCCCGGTCTGCGCGTCGCCGGCCTGGATCGCGCGCTGGATTGGCGCGGCGCCGCGCCAGCGCGGCAGCAGCGAGGCGTGCACGTTCCAGCAGCCGTGGGTCGGGATATCGAGCACCGACTGCGGCAGGATCAGCCCGTAGGCGACCACCACCAGCAGGTCCGGCTTGAGCGCGCGCAGCGCGTCCTTCGACACGCCGCTCTTGAAATTGTCCGGCTGCAGCACCGGCAGGCCGCGCAGCAACGCCTCGCGCTTGACCGGCGACAGCGCCAGCTCGCGGCCGCGGCCGGCCGGACGGTCGGGCTGGGTGTAGACGGCAACCACTTCATGGCGTTGCGCGGCCGCGCGCAGGCACGGCACGGCGAAGTCGGGGGTGCCGGCGAAGACGATTCTCAGGGGCATGGGCGGGTTCCGTGGGGCGGTCGGAACCGCCGGATGTCGCGGTGACGGTGGAACACCGCCGCGTGGTTCGAGCAGGAGGTTCGATCAGGGTGTTCGAACAAATTCCGGACGCCGCGCATGGCGGCGGCGGGTGGACGGCCGCGCCGCGCCGCGCCGCGTCGCGGTGGTCGGAACGTCAGGCCGCGTCGCTCGCGAGCCGGCGCTGCTTGGCCAGCTTCTTGCGCACCATCTCGCGCTTGAGCGGCGACAGGTAGTCGACGAACAGCTTGCCCAGCAGGTGGTCCATCTCGTGCTGGATGCATACCGCCAGCACGCCGTCGGCCTGCAGCTCGAACGGTTGGCCGTCGCGGCCGAGCGCGGTCACGGTGACCTGGTTGGCGCGGGTGACGTCGGCGAAGATCCCCGGCACCGACAGGCAGCCTTCCTGGTAGACCTGCTCGCCATCGCGCGCGGTGATCTCGGGGTTGATGAACACCCGCGGCGTGTCATTGTTCTCGGACACGTCGATGACCATGAAGCGCTGGTGGACGTCGACCTGGCTCGCGGCCAGGCCGATGCCGGGCGCGGCGTACATGGTCTCGAACATGTCGTCGAGCAGGGCCTGGAACTGCGGCGTGGTGACGCGCGCGGGATCGACCGCCACGGCGACGGTGCGCAGGCGCGGGTCGGGGAATTCGAGGATCGGAAGCAGGGCCATGGCGTCAGCGGTCGGTTGGTGGTGCGGTATGGGTCACGTGCGAGGCGGACACCTCGCAGTGAGGGAGCGCAGCGTCACCGCACCCGGGCGATACGCCGGCTTCGCGCGTGTGCGGCTCGGCGCGGCACGCCCGGAATGTGCAGGCCTACCCTCCAAATGGGGGCATCGGTCACATCCGCAAGCGGCGGCGCAATTGTAACGCCGCAAACCCGCCGGAACGCTTGCAACCGCGCTTGGCTTCTGGGCTATAGTTCGGGCGCTCCCTCGTGACCAGCGCACGCGGCACACCTGCCAGGGGAGCGCACCTGCAAGGGGAAAACAGGTAGATGGTCGCCATGATGAATCCGATCCGCACGGTCCTGACCGCTGCGCTGCTCACCGTTGCCACGTACGCCGTTGCCGCCGAGATGCGCGGCGACCACCCCGACACCTACGTGGTGAAGCGGGGCGACACGCTGTGGGACATCGCCGGCAAGTTCCTCAAGCGGCCGTGGCTGTGGCCGGAGATCTGGCAGGCCAACCCGCAGATCGCCAACCCGCATTTGATCTACCCGGGCGACGTGATCTCGCTGGCCTACCTCGACCGCGTCGCGGTGCAGGAAGGCCCGCGCGCCGAGGCGCCGATCACCGGCATCCCGCTGTCGCAGGTCGAGCCGTTCCTCAAGAACCTGCGCGTGGTCGACGAATTCGAGCAACTGCCCTACGTGGTCGGCCTCGAGGAGGACCGCCTGCTCAGCACCAAGGGCCAGGTCGCCTACATCAAGGGTCTCGCCGGCGCCCAGCCGGGCCAGCGCTACGCGGTGGTGCGCCCGACCCAGCGTTACAACGCGCTCGATCCGGATCGTTGCTGCGACGTGTCCGGCCAGCGCCAGAACGACCTCGACTTCCGCGGCCGCAGCATCGCCGGGATCGAGCAGATGTGGAGCCACCTGACCCCGGCGTCGAAGGGCGAGTTCCTCGGCTACGAGCTGATGCAGCAGAACAGCGGCACGATCAGCCGCGGCGAAGTCGCGCCGAACGAGGTCAGCACCCTGGTGCTCGACGACTCCGGCCGCGAGGTCCACGTCGGTGACCGCCTGATCCCGGTCCAGGCCCAGCCCTACGACCTGCAGTTCTTCCCGCACCCGCCGAAGCAGGCCACCGCGTACGGCAAGGCCAAGGTGCTGGCCGTGGCCGACATGCTGACCAGCGGCGGCCCGCGCGACGTGGTCGCGTTGTCGCTCGGCGCCCGCGACGGCGTCGACAACGGCACCGTGTTCTCGAGCTGGCGCGTCGGCAGCACCGCGGTCGACCGCGTCCAGGCCGGCTTCGACCGCAGCCACGACACCGTCGCCCGCAGCGGCAAGGTGCGGCTGCCCGATGAGTTCGCCAGCCACCTGATGGTGTTCCGCACCTTCGACAAGGTCAGCTACGCGCTGGTGATGGACGGCATCCGCCCGACCCGCGTCGGCTACGAGCTCAAGCATCCCGACGCCACCAACTGACTTCTTGGACGCGGCACTCGAACTTGGTCCGAGGGCCTTCCTTTTCCCCTCCCTCGCATCGCGGGGGAGGGCAAGGGTGGGGGTATTGATTCGGCACCGAATCAATAGGGGTTTTCCTACCCGCACACGCGACGGCGCCCGAGGGCGCCGTCGTCGTGGCCGGGCCACGCTGCGGCGATGACCGATGCCGACCGCGCGAGCCGCCACCACGCCCTGCTGACCCTGATTGCCTGCGGCGGCGCGTCCGCACCGCGTCGGCAGCTACTGGAGGCGTATCCGGTGCCCGAGGCGGCGCTGGCGGCCGGCGTGGCGAGCTGGCGTGCGCTCGGCCTGGGTGACGCCCAGATCGCCGCGCTGCGCGCGCCCGACACCGCGTCGTTGATGCGCGGCCGCGCGTGGCTGGCCGACCGCAACCACCACCTGCTCGGCTGGCACGACCCCGACTACCCGTCCCTGCTGCGGCGCAGCCCCAACCCGCCGCTGGCATTGTTCGTCGCCGGCGATCCGGCGCGGCTGTGGCACCCGGCGGTGGCGGTGGTCGGCAGCCGCACGCCGACCCCGGGCGGGCGCGACAACGCGGCCGCGTTCGCCCGCGCGCTGGCCGGCTCCGGGCTGGCGGTCAGCAGCGGGCTGGCGGCCGGGATCGATACCGCCGCGCACGCCGCCGTGCTGGCCATCGACGGCCTCACCATCGCCGTCCTCGGCACCGGCCCGGATATCGCCTACCCGGCCAGCAATCGTGCCCTGCACGCCCGCATCGCGGCCCACGGCGCGCTGGTCAGCGAGCACCTGCCCGGCACCGGCCCCAAGCCCGGACACTTTCCGGGTCGCAACCGGATCCTCGCCGGGCTGTCGCTGGGCATGGTGGTGATCGAGGCGGCCGCGCGCTCCGGAGCGCTGATCACCGCCCGGCTCGCGGCCGAGGCCGGGCGTGAGGTGTTCGCCGTGCCCGGCTCGATCCACAACCCGCTCAGCCGCGGCTGCCACCGACTGATCCGCGACGGTGCCGGGCTGGTCGAGTCGGCCGACGAAGTAATCGCGGCGCTGGCCACGATCGCGACCGAACTGGCCGGCGACTTGCAGCAACGCCTGGTCGACCCCATCTCAAGCGGCCACGGGATTGGCCCGGCGGTTCAGCCCCTTGGGCCGCCAGCAGATCCCGACTACAAGAACTTGTGGGCCGCGCTAGGCCATGACCCAACCGGTATGGATCAGCTCGCGCAACGCACCGGATTGACGCCCGCCAACCTGTCCTCCATGCTGCTGCTCATGGAGCTTGATGGCCGGGTTGCAATGGAACACGGCCGGTACTTCCGTAAGGGTTAAGTTGGGCGATTTTAGCTTCGCGATCGTGGCACTTAACGGCGGTTTGTCTACAAGTTCTGCCCACCGCGCCGCGTGCGGCGCAGGCCGAGGGAAATGAAAGAGAGCATTCTGGACGTCCTGCTGTACCTGTTCGAGCACTACTTCACCGACGATGCGGACCTGGTCCGCGACCGCGATTCACTGCGCAGCGGCCCGCTGTTCGACGAGCTCGGGCAAGCCGGGTTCAGCCCGGCCGAGATCAACAAGGCGATCGAGTGGCTGGATGCGCTGGCCCAGCAACGCCCCAGCGCCAGCCCGAAGCGCGCCGACGGCCCGACCCGCGTCTACTTCGGCCCCGAGCTCGACAAGCTCGACGTCGAATGCCGCGGCTTCCTGCTGTTTCTGGAGCAGCACGGCGTGCTCGACGCCGGCCAGCGCGAGTTGGTGCTCGACCGCGCGATGGCGCTGGACCAAGACCAGCTCGACCTGGACGACCTCAAGTGGGTGGTGCTGATGGTGCTGTTCAACCAGCCCGGCAGCGAGGCCGCCTACGCCTGGATGGAAACCCAGATGTTCGAGGACGAGCCCGAGCCCGTCCATTGAGGCCCTGACGCCACCGCGGGCACTCCCTTCGGCAGTTTCCGGCCGCCTCCCGGCAGGCCGGGCTTGACAGCCGCCGCCGTGGCGTGATTCCACTAAATAAGGAAATCCCTGAACGCCCGCGGTCCGATGCCGCGGGCGTCGCCTCATCTGCCTGCCGCGAACGAGCCTGCCGAAAACCGGCGCCGTGACCGGCCACCACCACAGCTCGGCCCCGGTGGCCGCGCGGAGCCACGCCCCCATGGCCAAGAACCTCCTGATCGTCGAGTCGCCGGCCAAGGCCAAGACGATCAACAAGTACCTCGGCAAGGACTTCACAGTCCTGGCCTCCTACGGCCACGTCCGCGACCTGATCCCCAAGGAAGGCGCGGTCGACCCCGACAACCGCTTCGCGATGACCTACGCGGTGATCGACAAGAACGAGAAGCACGTCGACGCGATCGCCAAGGCCGCCAAGGGCGCCGAGCACCTGTTTCTGGCGACCGACCCGGACCGCGAGGGCGAGGCGATCAGCTGGCACATCGCCGAGATCCTGCGCGAGCGCGGCCTGCTCAAGGACCGCACCCTGCAGCGCGTGGTGTTCACCGAGATCACCCCGCGCGCGATCAAGGAAGCGATGGCCAAGCCGCGCGACATCGCCAGCGACCTGGTCGATGCGCAGCAGGCGCGCCGCGCGCTCGATTACCTGGTCGGCTTCAACCTGTCGCCGGTGTTGTGGCGCAAGGTCCAGCGCGGCCTGTCCGCCGGCCGCGTGCAGTCGCCGGCGCTGCGCATGATCGTCGAGCGCGAGGAGGAGATCGAAGCCTTCATCGCCCGCGAGTACTGGTCGATCGAGGCCGAGTGCCTGCATCCGTCGCAGGCGTTCACCGCGCGCCTGACCAAGCTCGACAACAAGAAGTTCGAGCAGTTCACGATCACCGACGGCGACACCGCAGAAAGCGCGCGCAAGCGCATCGTGGCCGCCGCCAATGGCGCGTTGCAGGTCACCGACGTCACCAGCAAGGAGCGCAAGCGCCGCCCGGCCGCGCCGTTCACCACCTCGACCCTGCAGCAGGAGGCCGCGCGCAAGCTCGGCTTCACCACCAAGCGCACCATGCAGGTCGCGCAGAAGCTGTACGAAGGCGTGGCGATCGGCGAGGAAGGCACGGTCGGCCTGATCAGCTACATGCGTACCGACTCGGTAGCGCTGTCGGCGGAGGCCGTGACCGAGATACGCGACGTGATCGCGCGCGACTACGGCACCCGCGCGGTGCCCGACCAGCCCAACGTCTACAAGACCAAGTCCAAGAACGCGCAGGAAGCGCACGAGGCGGTGCGCCCGACCTCGGCGCTGCGCACCCCGGCGCAGGTCTCGCGCTTTCTCGAGGACGACGCCCGCCGCCTGTACGAGCTGATCTGGAAGCGCACCGTCGCCAGCCAGATGGTGCCGGCCACCCTCAACACCGTGTCGGTCGACCTGGCCGCCGGCAGCGAGCACAGTTTCCGCGTATCCGGCACGACCGTGGTCGACCCGGGCTTCCTCGCCGTGTACGAGGAAGGCAAGGACAGCAAGACCGCCGACGAGGACGACGAGGGCCGCAAGCTGCCGGCGATGAAGACCGGCGACCGCATCCCGCTCGAGCGCATCCACACCGACCAGCATTTCACCGAGCCGCCGCCGCGCTTCTCGGAAGCGTCCTTGGTCAAGACGCTCGAGGAATACGGCATCGGCCGGCCGTCGACCTACGCCTCGATCATCGCCACCTTGCTGTTCCGCAAGTACGTCGAACTCGACAACCGCCGCTTCCGTCCCAGCGATGTCGGCCGCGCGGTGAGCAATTTCCTCAGCGGGCACTTCACCCAGTACGTCGACTACGACTTCACCGCCAAGCTCGAGGACGAGCTCGACGCGGTCAGCCGTGGCGAGGAGGAATGGATCCCGCTGATGGAGCGCTTCTGGGCGCCGTTCAAGCAGCTGGTCGAGGAGAAGAAGGAGTCGGTCGACCGCAACGCCGCCACCGGCGCGCGCGAGCTGGGCACCGACCCGAAGACCGGGCTGCCGGTCAGCGTGCGGCTGGGCCGGTTCGGGCCGTACGCGGCGATCGGCAGCACCGCCGAGGGCGTCGAGGAGAAGCCGACGTTCGCCTCGCTGCGTCCGGGCCAGAGCATGCACACGATCTCGCTCGAGGACGCGCTGGAGCTGTTCAAGCTGCCGCGCAAGCTCGGCCTGGACAAGGACGAGGAAGTCAGCGTCGGCATCGGCCGCTTCGGCGCGTTCGCCAAGCGCGGCAGCGTGTACGCATCGCTGAAGAAGGAGGACGACCCGTACACGGTCGACCTCGCGCGCGCGGTGTTCCTGATCGAGGAAAAGGAAGAGATCGCGCGCAACCGCATCATCAAGAGCTTCGACGGCAGCGACATCCAGGTGCTCAACGGCCGCTACGGCCCGTACATCAGCGACGGCAAGCTCAACGGCCGCATCCCCAAGGACCGCGAGCCGGCGTCGCTGACGCTGGAGGAAGTGGTCAAGCTGATGGAAGAGACCGGCAAACCGATGCGCAAGGGCTTTGGCAAGAAGGCGGTGGCGAAAAAGGCGCCGGCCAAGAAGGCCGCCAAGACCGCGGTCGCGAAGAAAGCGCCCGCCAAGAAAGCCCCGGCGAAGAAGGCCGCGAAGAAGACGGCCAAGAAGGCGACCAAGAAAGCCGCCGCAAAGAAGGCCAGCAAGAAAGCCGTCGCGAAGAAAGCCGCGACGTAGGCCGCCCCATGGTGCCGAGCTTGCTCGGCACTGTGTCACGCAGCCCGTTGGGCGTCGTTGCCGCTATCCTCCCGCCATGCCCCGCTCGCCCGCCCTCGCCGCCGCGGTCACCGCCCTGCGCCACGGTGGCGTGATCGCGTACCCGACCGAAGCGGTCTGGGGACTGGGCTGCGACCCGTTCGCCGAAGCCGCGGTCAGCCGCCTGCTCGCGATCAAGCAGCGCCCGGTCGACAAGGGCCTGATCCTGGTCGCCGGCGGCGTCGCGCAACTCGATGGCCTGCTCGACTGGGAGGCGTTGCCGGGGGATCGCCGCGGCGCGGTGCTGGCCAGCTGGCCCGGACCGAACACCTGGATCGTCCCGGCGAGCGCGCGCGTGCCGCACTGGATCACCGGGGAGCACCGCGGCGTTGCGGTGCGGGTCAGCGCGCACCCGGTGGTGGTCGCGCTGTGCGACGCGTTTGGCGGCCCGCTGGTGTCGACCAGCGCCAACCTGAGCGGCCAGCCGCCGGCATTCGCTCGCGACGCGCTCGACCCCGCCCTGCTCGCCCGGCTCGATGCAATCACCGACGGCGAGACCGGCGGCCTGACGGCGCCGACCGCGATCTGCGATGCCCGCAGCGGCGCCACGTTGCGCTGGTGAGCCCGCGACGCCGGCGCCACGCCGGATGACTCCCGAAGCACGCGCTGAACTCGCAAGCGATCGACGACCCGACCTGCCGCGCGGGCGACGCCAGCGGCCGTGGCCTCGACCAGCGCGCCGACGCGCGTTCGCGCTGAACCGTGGCGAAAGCCGGCCGGGCCCGCGCTTCCCGCTGCCACGCCGCGCGCGCAAGATGCGCGCATGCCCCGCGCCCATGCCCGCTGCCTGCTTGCCGCCGCCCTGTTCGCGGTGGCCATGCCCGCGACGATCATCGGCGCGCAGGCGGCGCAGGTGACGATCTACCGCTGCACCGACGGCAACGGCCGCCTGACCCTGCGCGACACGCCCTGCCGCAAAGGCGAGCAGCAGCAGACCCGGCAGATGCTGCGACCCACCGATCCGCCGCGCCGCCCGGCGCCGGCCGCGGTCAGCGCGCCCGCGCGCGCCCCGGCCGCGCCCGCGACCACGCGCGTGATCGTGGTGCAGGCACCGCGCCCGCTGTACGAATGCATGGCGCCCGACGGCACGCGCTACACCAACGACTCGGGCGAAGGCACCCCGCGCTGGATGCCGGGCTGGTCCTACGGCGATGCGTACGGCGGCCCGGGATGGATCGGCCGCGACCGTTTCGACCGTTTCGACCGCGGCGGGCTGCAGGCGCGCATCGGCGGACGCATCGACAACGGCCGCTTCGACGTGCGCATCGGCGAGCCGATGCGGCGCCCGCCGTTCGACCGCCCGGGCCGGCCCGCGCCGCCGCTGCTGGTGCCGGTCTACCCCGCGGGCAGCTGGGTGCGCGACCCGTGCGAGCCGCTGCCCGCGCAGGAGGTCTGCAGCCGCCTCAGCGACCGCCGCTACGAACTCGACCGCCGCTACAACAGCGCGCTGCAAAGCGAGCGCGCGCAGATCACCGTCGAACAGCGTGGCATCGACGCACGCCTGGCCAGCGATTGCCGCAGCGACTACTGAGGATCCCCGACCGATGCGACCGAAGCTGCCTTGCCCAATACCGCGCGCGACATTTCCCGTACTGCTGGCCGGCATGCTGGCCTGGCCGACGGCCGGAGCGCTGGCCCAGCACAAGGTGGTGATCTACCGCTGCACCGACGCCAGCGGCGCGCTGACCGTGCAGAACGACGTGCCGTGCGCGAAGGGCAGCAAACAGGACAAGCGCGTGATCGAGGCCGCGCCGAGCGTGGCCACGCCCCCGGCGTTCGTCACCGCACGGCCGGTGGCGCCGGTGATGCCGATGCCGGCGGCCAATCCGCCGGCGCCGGCTGGTGTGTCGGAGGCGCCGGTCGCCACGATCGCCGACGCCGACCGCCTGCCGCCGCCGGCGCTGTTCGAATGCCGGACCTACGACAACGACCGCTACCTGCACGACGACGGCAACCCGCCGCAACGCTGCGCGCCGATGCAGACCACCGGCTTGGGCGGCAGCGCCGACGGCGGCGCCGGGGCGGCCTGCCAGATGGTCGACGACAGCTGCCAGCGGGTGGCCGACGGCGCGCTGTGCGAGAGCTGGCAGCAGCGCCTGCGCGAACTCGAATCGGCCTTGCGTTTCGGCCAGGTCGATGACCGCGCCACGGCGCAGGCGCAGGTCGAACGCATCGGCCGGATCGTGCGCGAGAGCACCTGCGGCAAGTAGCCGCGCCGCGCACCGCCGCACATCGGCCATTGCCGCGAACGCCAGTCGTGACAAGGGCCGCATCCGCGGCCCTTGTCATCACACTGGGAGGGTGCGGCGGCCCACGGCCTGCCGCACCCGGCAGCCCTTAGGCCGCGGCATCCTTGAGCTTCTTCAGCGGGCGCACCTTGATCTTGATGCTGGCCGGCTTGGCGGCGAACCACTGCTCTTCCTTGGTGAACGGGTTGATGCCCTTGCGCTTGGCCTTGGCCGGCACGTTGACCGCGGTGATCTTCAGCAGGCCCGGCAGGGTGAACGAGCCGGCGCCCTTCTTGCTGACCGAACCGGCCACCGCGCCTTCCAGCGCGGCCATCACGGCGCGCACGTCCTTGGCGGCGACGCCGCTGGCGTCGGCGATGTGCGCGACCAGGCCGGACTTGCTCAGTGCTTCCTTGATCGCCTTCGGCGCGGCCGGCTTGGCGGCGGACTTGGGCGCGGACTTCTTTGCAGCTTTCTTCGTAGCCATTAATTTTCCCCGTGTTCGCGATTGGATGAGGTGCCTGAAAACCGCTTGGCAAGCGGAATGTAGGGCAATGCCGCGGCCGCGCCAAGCGGAAAAAGGCCTAAATCGTGTGGTTTGCACCGTCCGGGCCCAGGAAAGTCGCCCGAAGCCGGCGTTTGGCGCCCGATCAGAAGCCGTAACGCAGGAAACCGCCGTCCACCGCGATGCATTCGCCGGTGATGTAGGCCGCCGCCGGCAGGCACAGGAACGCGACCGCGGCCGCCACTTCCTCGGCCTCGCCGATCCGGCCCAGCGGCGTGCGCAGCAGCACTTCGTCGAGGTAGTCCGGGTCGGCGAGCTTGTCGGAGGTGCGGCGGGTGCGGATGTACCACGGCGCGACCGCATTGACGCGGATGCCGTCCTCGGCCCACTCAACCGCGAAGTTGCGCGTCATCTGGTGCATCGCCGCCTTGCTCATCCCGTACGGCGCGCCGGTGCGCACGTGAGTCAGGCCCGAGACGCTGCCGACGTTGACGATGGACGAGGCCGCGTGGCGCGTCAGCAGCGGGTGCGCGTAGCGCGAGAGTTCGAACGCGGAGAACAGGTTGACCTCGAACACCTGCCGCCACTCGTCGTCGCTGTAGTCGGTGGACGGCTTGTTGAGGTTGCCGCCGGCGTTGTTGACCAGGATGTGCAGGCCCTCGCCGAAATCCTCGACCCAGTCGAGCAGTTCGCGGCGCTGCTCGTCGACGGCGACATCGGCGACGAACGCCTGCACCTCGCGCTCGGGGAAATCCTCGAGCAGTTCGGCGCGGGTGGACTCGAGCGCGGCGGCATCGCGCGCGGCCAGCAGCACGTCGGCACCGAAGCCGAGCAGATCGCGCGCAACCGCACGGCCGATGCCCGCGCTGCCACCGGTGACCAGGGCCAGGTGTCCGTCCAGCCGCCAACGCTTCGGGTCCATGCACGTGCCTGTGGGAAATCGCCGCCGCGCGCGGCCGGAGTAGCATAGCCTCGCCCCGTCCGAGGATGCCGCCATGCCGCGAGCGCTTGCCGCCGTGCCGTTGATGCCGATGCTGGTTGCCGGCGTGTTGCTCGCGTGCGTGCTGGCCGCGTGTTCGAAACCGCAACCGCCGGAGAAGGAACGCCCGGTGGAACCGCAGGCGATGCAGCACGCGCAACTGCGCGAGGCGATGCAGGCGCCGGTCGACAAGGCCAAGGCGGCCGAGGCCGACGTGCAGCAGGCGGCCGATGCGCAGCGCGCGGCGATCGACGCGGCGGGCGGGTGAAGGGATTCGCGCGTCGGGGGCGTTGATTGCTGACGGCGGCAACCGCAAATCCTCCCCGACCCTCCTTTTTCAAAGGAGGGAGACCAGCAACGGAATCGCCGAATCATCCTTCCCCAGAGAAGTGATGAATCCGCTGCGCTTCCCCCTTTGAAAAAGGGGGATTGAGGGGGATTTGCTTCTGGCGCTCCCGCGCGATCCCAAACGACGACGCCCGGCCGGAGCCGGGCGCCATGACTGCATCACACCACGCGGCCTACAGCTCGCAGAAGCAGTACGCCAGCGACTTCACCGGCACGCCCTGGGTCGGGGTGATCGCCGCCTCGAGGAAGCGCAGGTCGGCCGCGGTCTGCGGCAGCGCCTTGACCAGCAGGCCGCGCGCGAAGTCGGACTTGCCCAGCCACGCCGCACCGAGGCGGCTCTGCGCGAAGCCGGTGAAGAAGCGTTCGAACGGGGTCGCGGTCTTCTCGACGTAGCGAACCTGGTAGTCGCCGGACTCGCCGAGCTTGGCGCGCGCGGCGACGTGGTCGATCGCGACCTGCAAGCCGCCGAGGTCGTCGACCAGGCCGCGCTGCTTGGCCTGCGCGCCGCTCCACACCCGGCCGCGCGCGACCGCATCGATCTGCGCGACCGGCTGCTGGCGCGCCTGCGCAACCTTGCCGGTGAAGTCGCGGTAGCCCTTGTTGATGATCGACTGGATCACCGCGCCGACTTCCGGCGGCAGCGGCCGGGTGATGTCGAACGCGCCGGCGAAGCGCGTGGTGCCGACGCCGTCGCTGTGCACGCCGATCTTGTCGAGCGCGCGCGGGATGGTCGGGATCAGGCCGAAGATGCCGATCGAGCCGGTGATTGTCGACGGGTCGGCGTAGATGCGGTCGGCGTTCATCGAGATCCAGTAGCCGCCCGAGGCGGCCAGGTCGCCCATCGACACCACCACCGGCTTGCCGGCGGCCTTGAGCTCGACGATCTCGCGGCGGATCTGCTCGGAGGCAAACACCTCGCCGCCGGGCGAGTCGACGCGCAGCACCAGCGCCTTGACCTTGTCGTCGTCGCGCGCCGCGCGCAGCAGCGCGGCGGTGGAGACGCCGCCGATCGTGCCCGGCGGCTGCTCGCCGCCGCTGATCTCGCCCTCGGCCACCACCACCGCGACCTGCGGGCGCGGGTCGGCGACCTGCAGCGCGCGGTTGAGGTGGGCCAGGTAGCCGTCCAGCGACACGTGGCGGAAACCGCCCTCGGCGTCCTCGTCGGCGACACCGCGCTCGATCAGCAGGTCCTCGACCTGCTCGCGGGTCTTCAGGCCGTCGACCAGCTTCTGCTGCAGCGCGTACTTGGCCAGGTCGCCGTCGACCGCCGCCAGCTGCGCCGGCAGCTGCTCGATGCCCAGCGCCAGTTGCTGCGGGGTCAGCTTGCGCGCCGCGGCGACGTCGCCGAGGTAGCGCTGCCACAGGTCGTTCATCCAGAACAGGTCGGCCTCCTTGGACTCGGGCGAGGCCGCGTCGAGCACGTAGGGTTCGGCGGCGGACTTGTACTCGCCGACCTTGAACAGGTGCACGTCGACGCCGAGCTTGTCCTGCAGGCCTTCGCGGTAGTA
Source organism: Lysobacter koreensis (assembly GCF_042677045.1). NCBI lineage: Bacteria > Pseudomonadati > Pseudomonadota > Gammaproteobacteria > Lysobacterales > Lysobacteraceae > Lysobacter > Lysobacter koreensis. The sequence continues at coordinate 84,619 of NZ_JBHTIH010000003.1, read as the reverse complement.
CTGGCGGTAGCGGCCCAGGCCTTCGAGCAGCATCCCGCCCATCGGGTCGAGGTAGATCTCGTTGGCCTGCGCGGCCAGCAGGTACTGCTTCTGGTCCATCATTTCCGAGAACGCGACGACCTGCTTGCCGCTGGCCTTCAGGCGCGCGATCGCGGCAGCGACCTCGCGCATCGAGGCCATGCCGCCGCCCTGCAGCTGGTCCAGGTGCAGCACCACGCGCTCGATGTGCTTGTCGTCCTTGGCCGCGTCGAGCGCGCGCAGCAGGTCGCGCAGCTGCACCTCGCCGGCGTCGTCGCCGAACGCCTTGTTGAGCGCGCGCGTCGCCGGGTCGGAGCTGTACTGCTCGACCAGCGCGCCTTCGGGGGCGATCACCAACGTCGTGCGGTCAAGCAGCGGCTTGGCGCGGTCGCCGGCGCCGAGCATCACCAGGAACAGGATCAGCAGCGCGAAGAACAGCAGGTTGAAGACCAGCCGGCGGGTGAAGTTCATCGCGTCCCAGAGGCCGACGAAGACACGCGCGATGGGGCCGCGGCGGGGTGAATCGTTCATTGCACAAACTCCAAAAAGTCAACGGCAGCGTACCCGCGGGGGGCATGCGGGTCATCCGCCATTCGTAACCTGCAGCTCCGGTGCAAGGGGCGCTTCAGGTGCGGTTGCCCTACGAAGTGCGGGCGGCGGGCGGGGAACGCAACAACAGCGCCGCCGGCGCGCTGGAGCGCATGAAGCGCGTGCTCAGCAGCACCGCGGCCACCGACAGGCCGGCGATCAGGCCGATCCACATGCCCTTGGGGCCCATCGGCGCGACGAAGCCGCCGACGCCCAGGCCGAGCCCGGCGCCCAGCGGCATGCCGATCCCCCAGTACGCCAGCGCCGCCAGCAGCATCGGCATGCGCGTGTCCTTGAGCCCGCGCAGCGCGCCGGCCGACAGCACCTGCACGCCGTCGGGGAACTGGAACGCCGCCGCGTACAGCAGCAGCGACGCGGCCAGCGTCGCCACCGCCACGTCCTGGGTGTAGAAGCCGACCACGAACTCGTTGCCCAGCAGCAGCGCGGTGCCGGACAGCAGCTGGGTGCCGATCACGATCGCGTAGCCGGCGAACGCGGCGCGGCGCACGCCGTCGCGGTCGCCGCGGCCGAGGCAATGGCCGACGCGCACCGTGGTCGCCTCGGCGATCCCCATCGGCACCATGAAGCACAGGCTGGCGACGTTGATCGCGATCTGGTGCGCGGCCACCGGCACGTCGCCGAGGCGGCCGATCAGCAGCGTGGTGGCGATGAACAGCCCGGCCTCCATCAGCACGGTGACGCCGATCGGCAGGCCGGTGGCGAGCAGGCCGCGGATCACCGGCCAGCGCGGCGGGTCGAAGCGTTCGAACAGGCGCAGGTCGGCGAAGCGCCGCGCGCGCCGCAGCACCAGCGCGAAGCCGATCATCTCCGCCCACAGCATCAGCGCCGAGGCGATGCCCAGGCCGCCGGCGCCCAGTTCCGGAAAGCCGAACTTGCCGAACGTGAGCACGTAGCCCAGCGGCAGCAGCACCAGCAGCCCGCCGGCGCTGAGCAGCATCGTCGGCAGCGTCCAGTGCAGGCCTTCGCTGAGGTAGCGCATGCAGTAGAACAGCGTCAGCGCCGGCACCCCCCAGCGGATGCCGTGCAGGAACGCGCGCGCGCCGGGCACCACCTCGGCGGCGATGCCCATCGGCGCGAGCACGTCGACCGCCACGCTCATGAACGCGAACAGCACCACGCCCAGCGCCGCGGCCAGCCACAGTGCCTGGCGGAACACCGCGCCGACCTCGCCGCGGCGACCGGCGCCGTCGAGTTGCGAGACCGTCGGCGGCAATGCCATCAGCGTGCCCATCGGCACCACCACCGGCAGCCAGAACAGCGCGGTGCCGACCGCGACCGCGGCCAGCGTCTGGGTGCCGTGGTGGCCGGCGATCACGCTGTCGATCAGCCCGATCAGGCCGGTGGAGACGTGGCCAAGCACCAGCGGCGCGGCGAGCACCGCGGTGGTGCGCGACTCGCGCAGGAACGAGCCGCGCGGCGCGCGCAGCGACGGCGCGTGCGGGGAAGGGTCGGACAGGCCGGGCGAAGCCATCGATGCAACCAGAGCGCGACTGCGGCCGCGCGGCCGCGACGGGTGGCGGGCGCTGGCGCCGGGTCGTGGCGGGTGGCTATCTTAGCGGGCTGCCGATGACGGCCTGTTGCCGATCACGGCGCCTGGAACGGAAGGGCCCAATGAAACCAGACCAACAACCACCAGCGCCCGCATCCGCCCCCTCCGAACCGGGCCACTGCGAGAACTGCGCCGCCGTGCTGCACGGCCACTACTGCCACCAGTGCGGGCAGTCGCTGCACAGCCCGATCCGCCATGCCGGACACGCGCTGGAGGAGGTGTTCGAGTCGTTCTGGCACCTCGACGGCCGCGTGTTCCGCACCCTGCGCGACCTGCTGGTGCCCGGCCGCACCGCGATCGCCTACCTCGCCGGCCACCGCGTGCGCTACATCGCGCCGATGCGGATGTTCGTGATCCTGACCCTGCTGACGTTCTTCGTCGGCAAGCTGACCGTGCACCTGGAAGGCGATGCGATCACGTTCGACGACCAGAACTCGAGCATCGGTCGCGCGCAGACAGTTGCCGAGGTGGAGCGGATCCGCGACGCGGCGCTGGCCGATATCCGCCAGGCCGAGGCCGACGGGGCCAAGGTCCCGGGCGTGAACGTCGCGCTGACCACGGCGCGGACGCAAGTCCAGGGCCAGGCCGCGGCGCGCATCGCCGTGCTCCGCCAGGAGGCCCGGCGGGCCGGGCCGGATGCCGGCGCGGGGAGTCGGTCGCCAGCCGCGTCGGGGATAATCGAGGTGACCGCGCCCGAAGAACCACGACCGCCGGCGCGCCCGTTCGGCGACGAGTCGTTCCAGTTCAATGACAAGCCCTGGCACCCCACCTCCAACCCGGTGCGGATCGACGGCCTGCCCGGCTTTGCCAACGCCTGGCTCAACCAGCGCATCGGCCGCGCGAAAGCCAACATCGAACGCATGGACAACGACGCCGACCAGTGGCTGCAGGCGTTCATGGGCGCGCTGCCGACCGCGCTGTTCGTGCTCATGCCGATATTCGCGCTGCTGCTCAAGCTGTTCTACATCGGCACCCGACGCCTGTACCTGGAGCACCTAGTGGTCGCGCTGTACAGCCACGCGTTCCTGCTGCTGACGCTGCTGGCGCTGTTCCTGGTCAACGCGCTGCAGAACGTGCTCGTTGCCGGCGCGGTGGTAGCGCTGAACCTGGTCGAGGTCGCGCTGTACGCGTGGATGCCGATCTACCTGCTGCTGATGCAGAAGCGCGTCTACGCGCAGGGCTGGTGGCTGACGGTGCCCAAGTACCTGGTGCTGGGCGCGGTGTACTTCATGCTCGTCACGTTCGCGATCGTGTACGCGGTGTTTGCGGGGTTGACGGCGTGAACGGGGCATTGCGGGAAGCGGCGCGCGATGCGGTGGTCTACGAGGTCAACCTCGCGATCGACGCGGAAATCGCCGACGCCTACCGCGCCTGGTTGGCGACGCACATGCAGGAGATCTGCGCATTGCCCGGGTTCACCGGCGCGCGCGTGTTCGCGGTGCAGGAGCCGGCCCCCGACGCGGGCCGCATCGGCCTGTGCGTGCAGTACACGCTGCTCGACCAGGCCGCGCTCGACGCCTACCTGCGCGACCACGCGCCGCGGCTGCGCGCCGAGGGCATGGCGCGCTTCGGCGGCCGCTTCACGGCGACGCGGCGGGTGTTGCACGCGCTCGGCTGAGCCGGGGATGGCAGCGCGGTGGCCCGGTTGAAGCCCGTTCTACCGATCCAGCCGCTGCCACAGCCACGCCTCGCGGTTGGCCGCCGAGGTCGACTGCAGCTCGCGGCGCAGGGTCGCGCGCTCGTGCGGCGGCGTGCGCTGCACCAGCATCGCCAGGTCCGCGCGTTGTTGCGGCGTCATCGCGCGCAGCGCGCGCAGCAGCGGCGCGTGCTCGCCCGGCGGCACCTGCGCGAGCAGCGGCTGCAGCGCGGGATAGTCGGCGCCCAGCGCCGGGCCGAGCAGCCAGCCACGCCGCGTGCTGCCATCGAGCGCGTCGAACTGCGCCCGCAACGCCTGCTGCTGCGCGGCCGGCAGGGCGGCGTGGGCGGCAACCGCGAGGGTGACCCGGGTGCGCTCGGCCGCCGGCAGTGCCTGCCACGCCAGGTAGCGTTCACGACGCGCGCCGCGCTGCGCGGCCGGCGTCGCATCCCAGTCCGCCGCGCGCTCGGCGAAGCGCGCGCGTTCGGCGGCCGTCCACGACGCCCAGGTCGCGGCGCGCTGCTGCAGTTGGCCACGCCGTGCGGGCTGCAGCAGCGGCAACACGGTGTCGAACTCGGCCGGCAGCGGCGGTGCTGCGGTCGCGGACAGTTGCGCCAGCGCCAGCAGCGCGGCACCGGCCAGCGCCGTGGTGCGGCGGTCAGCGCGGCGCATCGTTGCTCTCCGCCGAGGCTGCGGGGGCTGGCACCAGGGCAGTGCCGTCCGCTGGCATGCCCGACGCCAGCGTCGAGCCCGGGTCGGCCGTGCTCGCGGTTGCCGCGATGGAGCCGCCGTTGGCCTGCTGCGCGGCCAGCCAGCTGTAGTAATCCAGCTCGCGCGCGATCGCCTCGCCCTCGGGGTCGACCAGCAGCGCGAAGTCGCGGTGCGCGACCGCGCCGGCCTGCACGCCGTAGCGCGACGCTGGAGCCTGCGCCGGTGGCAGCGGCCGCGAGCGCACCGGCCGCTGGTCCGGGTCCATGCGCGCGCCCAGCCAGGTGTCCAGGCCGCCAGCGGGCCACCAGAACGTCGCGGCCAACGCCACCGCGCACAGCACCAGCAACGCCCACAACAGCCCCAGCAGCCGGCGCGGGCGGACCGGTGCGGACGACTCGTCCGCAGCCGCCACCGCGGGCGCGCGCCCCAGCAGCGCCGCCCCGCGTGCCTGCGCCAGGCGCTGCAGGCGCTCGGGGGCGAGGGTCTTGATCCGGCGATGCACCTGCTCGCGCAGGCGCTGCCAGGCCTGCGGATCGGCACGGCCGTCGGCGTGGTGCGGCAGGGCGCGCTGCAGCGCCAGCCGGTAGGTCGGCTGGGCGATCCCGAGCACCCGCGCGGCCGCGGCCTCGTCGAGGCCGGCGGCCAGGCGCAGCAGCAGCGCCGCGCGCGGGCCGCTGCCGAGCTCGGCCAGGCGGTCGGTGGCGTCCAGCGGCAGGGCGACCTGCGTCCGGTGCTGCAGGCGCGGGTCGGCCAGCAGGCGCACCCAGAACGCGCGCGGCCATTCGCTCATCGGCAGGTCGGCGGCCATGGGCCGGAACCCGGCCATCGCCGCGGCCAGCGCGGCATCGCCGGCGGCGGCATCGCCGGCCTGCAACTCGGCCAGCACCGCACCGCGGCGTTCGACGCCGCGCAGGAACGCCGCCAGCGCCGCCGGGGCGCTGGCGGGAGGGGCAACGGAAGGGGAGCTCATCGGGCGTGCTTCGGCATGCCGGCCATCATAGCGAGGCCGACCGACGGCACCGCCCCCGCGGCGCCGCGGATACGCCACCGCATGCGCGCCAATCCCGGGAAAAACCCCGCTTGACATCGCCCGAAATCCTGCTCCGCGAAGCGCGGCGCGGCTTGCCGCCAGAACCGGTTGTGCACAGCAGTAACGCCGCCGTCATTTACGGGTTCTTCACGCCGGCCAAAATCCGCATGACAGCAGTGTTTCACGGCTAAATAACTGATATATATAGAAATAACCTCGTTGGCACTTTTTTCACCAAGATGGCGGCAACGCTTGTTGGAGCGTCATCGCGCAGTTGTGCCGGCGCGGCATGCACAGACTTATCCACAGTTCGTGTGGATAAACGTGAATGTTCTTTTGGCTCCGACACTTACGTGACTTTTGTCACGCAATGGCGAGCAATGGCCCGCAACTGACGCAGGCCCGCAAGCGGGCTCGCCTCGCTAGACTCTCGGCCATGCCAGCGTCGCCCATTCAGTCACCCCAGCCCGTCTGGCGCGTCGCCCTGCCGGTGCCCTTGGCGCGGCTGTTCGACTACCGCCCGCCGGCCGGGCACGCGGCGTCGGTGGCCGACATCGGCCGCCGGGTGCGGGTGCCGTTCGGCTCGCGCGAGCTGGTCGGGCTGGTTGTGGAGGTGCTCGTGGGGGTGCTGGCCGAGGGTGTCGGCGACGGCGCGGCGGACAGCGACGCCCCGGCCACGCTCAAGCCGGCCAGCGCCCTGCTCGACCCGACCCCTTTGCTGCACGGCGAGCTGCTCGACTCGCTGCGCTGGCTGGCGCGCTACAGCCACGCGCCGCTGGGCGAGGTGCTGGCGACCGCGCTGCCGACCCTGCTGCGCCACGGCGAGCCGCTGGCCGATACCCACGCCTGGGCCTGGCAGCTCAGCGAGGCCGGCCGCACCGCGCGCGAACGCCTGCGCCCGGGCAAGCCGCGGCGGCTGGCCGAGCTGCTGCACGCCGGGCCGCGCGACGAACCGGCGCTGGACGACGCCCTCGACGACTGGCGCGGCGGCGCCCGGGCGCTGGCTAAGCGCGGCCTGGCCGAACGCGTCGCGGTGCCGGCCTCGCGGGTTGCGCCGAGCCCGCAACCGGGGCCGCCTCCCAACGACGAGCAGCGGGCCGCGATCGACGCGGTGCTGGCCGCGCGCGGCAGGTTCGCGGCGTTCCTGCTCGACGGCGTCACCGGCAGCGGCAAGACCGAGGTCTACCTGCACGCGATCGCCGACTGCCTGGCGCGCGGCAAGCAGGCGCTGGTGCTGGTGCCCGAGATCGGCCTGACCCCGCAGACCCTGGCGCGCTTCCGTGCGCGCCTGGGCGTGCCGGTGCACGCGCTGCACTCGGGCCTGGGCGATGGCGAGCGCGCGCGCACTTGGGCCGCGTGCGCGCGCGGCGAGGCGCGGGTGGTGGTCGGCACCCGCTCGGCGGTGTTCCTGCCGCTGCCCGATGCCGGGCTGATCGTCATCGACGAGGAGCACGACGGCAGCTTCAAGCAGCTCGACGGGCTGCGCTACCACGCCCGCGACTTCGCGCTGGTGCGCGCCAAGGCGCTGCGCGTGCCGATCATCCTGGGCAGCGCGACGCCGTCGCTGGAATCGCTGAAGAACGCGCAGGCCGAACGCTACGGCCACCTGCGGCTGCGCGCGCGCGCCGGCGTGGCGGTGCCGCCGACGGTGCGCGTGGTCGACGTGCGCAAGCGCCCCCTCGAAGCCGGGCTGTCGCCGGAATTGTTGGCCGCGATCGGCGCCGCGCTCGACGCCGGCGGCCAGGTGCTGGTGTTCAAGAACCGCCGCGGCTACGCGCCGGTGCTGCTGTGCCACGACTGCGGCTGGAGCGCGCAATGCAACCGCTGCAGCACCCCGACCCAGGGCACGCCGATGACCGTGCACGCCGGCGGGCGCCGCCTGCAGTGCCACCACTGCGGCGCGCGCCGGCCGGCACCGAACGCCTGCCCGGATTGCGGCGGGCTGGCGTTGCAGTCGCAGGGCGCGGGTACCGAGCGCATCGAGGAAGCGCTCAACGCGAGGTTCCCGGAGGTGCCGGTGCTGCGCATCGACCGTGGCACCACCCAGCGCCGCGACGCCCTCGAGGGGATGCTGGCCACGTTCGGTCGCGATCCCGGGATTCTGGTCGGCACGCAGATGCTGGCCAAGGGCCACGACTTGCCGAACCTGACCCTGGTCGCGGTGGTCGGGATCGACGAGGGCCTGTTCTCGGCCGACTTCCGCGCCCCGGAGAAACTCGCGCAGCTGCTGGTCCAGGTCGCCGGCCGCGCCGGGCGCGCCGACAAGCCCGGCCAGGTGCTGCTGCAGACCCATCACCCGCAGCACCCGTTGCTGATGACCTTGCTGGCCGGCGGCTATGGCGCGTTCGCGCAGGCCGAGCTCGTCCAGCGCGAGGAGGCCGGCTTCCCGCCGTTCGCGCACCTGGCGTTGATGCGCGCCGAAGCCAAGCACGCCGATGTCGCCAACGCGTTCCTGCAGGCCGCGCGCGCCGCGCTGCAGGCGGCCGGCGGGGAGCTCGAACTCAACGGCCCGCTGCCCGCGCCGATGCCGCGCCGCGCCGGCTACCAGCGCTTGCAGCTGCTGCTGTCGTCGCCCGACCGCCGCGCGCTGCACGCCGCGCTCGATGCCGCGCTGCCGGTGATTTACGCATTGCCCGAGGCGCGCAAGGTGCGCTGGTCGCTCGACGTCGATCCGACCGACCTCTATTGAGGCGACGCGACGCGATCGCGTAGGGCGGGTTTTCAACCCGCCGTCCCGTCGCCGCCAACTTGCGAGGCACCGCAACCCCGGATCGACATCCGGCATCCCGGCACACGTTGCATGGCCACGGCGGGTTGAAAACCCGCCCTACACACGCGCGCGCCACAGCCACGCCGCGAACGCGTACAGGGCCAGCGCGCACAGCAGCGTCGCGCGCAGCCCGACCAGCATCGCCAGCAGCAATGCGGCCACCGCGGCGATTACCGATGCGCAGCCGTTCAACCCCCACGCCCACGGCACCCACGCCGGTGCGCTCCGCGCCAGCCGCGCCAGGCCGAGTGGAAACGGCATCCCCATCGCGACCGCGAGCGGCGCGATGCCGAGCAAGCCCGCCAGTGCACGCGCCGGCACCGGCCAGCCCGCGCCAACCTCGTGCACCGCCGCGAACACCGCCAGCTGCCACAACAGCCCCAGCGCGATCGCGAACACCGCGCGCCGCACTGCCGCGGCCAGTTCGGCGTCGACGTTGCCCGCCGATGCGTCCGCGCGGGCCAGCAAGCGTTGCGCCTGCAGGCTGCCCGCGCCGGCGAAGCACAGGAACCCGGCCAGGCCGACGCTCGCGGCAAGCCACGGGTGCCCGACCAGCAAGGCCAGCCGCGACAGCGTGGCGATCTCGACCAGCATGAACGCCAGTCCGAGCGCGAGGAAATAGCCGCCCGCGCGCCAGCGGACCAGCCCGCTGGCAGCGTCGTACGGTGCGCGCGGCAACGCGCGCAGCGGCAGCAGCACCAGCAACAACGCCAGCGGCAGCGCCTGCAGCAGGGTCGCGAGCAGCAGCAAGGTGCCCGAATCGAGCAGCACCGCACTGCCCTGCTCGCGCAGCCGCCACAGCTCGGGCAGGCTGCGCCAGCGGAAGAAATCGCCGAAGTATGGGCGGTCGTCGGTGGCCGGCGCGATCGCGAACTTGTAGTCGCGCCGGTAGTCGGCCGCGCGCGGCGACAGCAATGCCCGCGCGCCCTCGACCAGGTACGCGCCATCGAGCTGGTGGAAGCGTTCGCCCGCGACGCCGCGCAGCCCCGGCACGTGCACCGGGTCGAAGCCTTGGGCTTGGGCAAACGCCTGCGCGGCCGCGATCTCGCCGGTCTCGAAGCGGCCGCGCTTGACCAGCCAGGTGCTCGCATCCCAGCCGCGCAACGCGATGATGCGCGCGTCCGCGTCGGCCAGGCCCTGCGCGCGCAGCGCCGCGATCGCGGTGGCCAGCAGCTTGAGTTCGTCGCGCGGCGGCTGCTTGCTCCAGCGCGTCGCAGCGAGCATCCCGCCCGGCGCCAGCCGCGACAGGTAGTCGCGCCATGCCTCGACCGTGAGCGAGTACTGCTCGGCGGCCGCCTGCACGCCGGCGCCGCCGCCGGCGAACGACTCGCCGCTGGCCAGCACGATCAGGTCGTAGCGTTGCGTCGCGCGGCGCACGAACGCACGCGGCTCGGCGTGGACCACGCGCACGCGCGGATCGCGGTAAAGGTCACCGGCAAACGCGGCGTAGTCGTCGCGAACTAGGCGCAGGCGCTGCGGGTTCGGCTCGACCGCGTCCACCGCGCGCGCGCCCAGCGCGAGTGCCTGCAGCACCTCCTGGCCGCCGCCGGCGCCGAGCACCAGCACGCGCGGGCCGGTTTTCGTCGACGCCTGCACGCGGTACGGCAGCGCCGACAGCATCCGCCCGAGGTACGCCTGCGCGCCGTCGCCGCGGCGGGTGATCGGCGCCAGCCCATCGCCATCGGTGAACACGCCCAGTTGCGCCGGCAGTTCGTCGTGGTTGTCCAGACTGAGACCAGGCGCGTAGCGCAACGGGATACGCGGGCTGTCAAGCACCGCCACCCAGCCGTACGGCCCATGGCGCTGCGCGAGGATGCGCGCGCCGGGCATCAGCAACGCCTTGCTCAGCCCCTTGAACTCGTTCGGCGTGGGTGCCAGCACGCGCGCCGGCCACAGCGCGAGCACGCTGAACGCGACCAGCACCAGCCCGAGCTGCGACGCCCAGCGCCGGACCAGCAAGGCCGCGGCGATCGGCCCGCAGGCCGCCGCGAGCACCAGGCCGCGGTCCACCGGCAGCCACAGCAACGCGACCGCCGCCAACGCACCGATGCCCGCGCCGAGCAGGTCGGCGCCGTACAACGCCGGGATGTGCGCGCCATGCCGCGCGAACGCCAGCCCGAAACAGCTGGCCGCGAAGAAGAACGGCAACGCCAGCACCAGGTACAGCGCGCTCAGCCACAACAGCTGCCGCGGGTTCCACGCCAGCTCCAGGCCGTTGAACGGGATCGTCTGTGCCAGCCACAACGCCAGCACCGCGCTGAGCGCGAACCCCGCCGCGCACCACGGGAAGCCGCGCTCGAACCGGCGTTGCAGCCGCTCGCCCGCGGCACCGCGCAGCCACAGGCTCAGCCAGGTGCCACTGGCGCCGTGCCCGAGCAACGCGAGCGAGATGATCATCACCGCGAACGGATGCCAGTGCGCGATCGCCAGCCAGCGCATCAGCAGCAACTGGTAAGCCAGCGCGGCCGCGGACAGCAGGCCGATCGCGAACGGGAGCATGCGGCTTTCAGGCATGGCGCATCCGATGGAGCTCGCTTGGCTGCGTCCCGCCAAGGGTCTTCCTGCAAGCGATCGTCGTCGAGCGTGCTCAGTGCTTCCCGGTCAACGGCACGAACCGCACCGGCAGCACCTGCCGCGTGCGCACGTCGCCGTCGATGTCCTTCTCGACCAGCATCAGGGTCTGGGTGAAGAACACGCTGCCGACCGGGATCACCATGCGTCCGCCGGGCTTGAGCTGCGCGACCAGCGGCGGCGGGATCGACGCGGCCGCGGCGGTGACCACGATCGCATCGAACGGCGCCGCGTCGGCCCAGCCGTGGTAGCCGTCGCCGATCCGCGTCTGCACGTTCGGGTAGTGGCGCAGTTGCAGCGCCGCCTGCACCGCGAGCGCGTCGATGATCTCGATCGTGTACACCTGCGCGCCGAACTCGGCCAGCACCGCGGCCTGGTAGCCCGAGCCGGTGCCGATCTCGAGGATCTTCTGCCCGGCCTGCGGCGCCACCAGCGAGGTCATCAACGCCACGATGTACGGCTGCGAGATGGTCTGGCCCTGGCCGATCGACAGTGGCCGGTTCTCGTAGGCGTGGCGCTGCTGGTTGGCCGGCACGAAACGGTGCCGCGGCACCTTGCCGAGCACCGCGAGCACGTCATCGTCGATATGGGTGCGCATGCCGGGCACTCCCGCTTCGGCGCGCAGGCCGGCCACCATCGCGCGGCGCGCGGCGGCCTGGGCGCCTGTCTCGCCATTTCCGTGCGTCGGCGACGGCAGCAGGCATACCGCGCACATCAGCGACCACAGCAAGACGATGACGCTGCGTCGCGCAATCCCGGCGATGGTGGCACCGCCCTGCATGCCACGGATTCTAGGCCGGCGGGCGTTAGCCACTTGCTAACGGCTGCAGCCACGCCCGCACGGGGATCGCCGGCGGCCTCAACCCTCGGCCGGCTTGGCGGCCTTGGCGGATTTGGCTGGCTTGGGCGGCGTCACCGTCTTGGCCTTGGCGCGCGCCTTGTCGCGGATCGACACGATCTGGTTATCGCGCCTGACCTCGAACAGCTCGGTCGCCTCGATCAGGTCGCTGAGCTTGCGATAGCCGTAGTTGCGCGAGTCGAACGAGGCCTGGTTGCTGACCTGGCTGCCGACCGAGCCCAGGTGCGACCAGCCGTCGTCGCCGCTGGCCGAATCGACTGCGCTGCGCAGCATCTGCACCAGCCGCGTGTCGCCGCGCAGTTCCTTCGCGCTCTTCGGCGGGGTGGCCGCGGCGGGCCCGGCGCTGGTGGGCTGCCCGAGCGCCTCGATGTAGGTGAACTTGGAACAGGCGTTGACGAACGGATCGGGGGTCTTCTTCTCGCCGAATCCGTAGACCTTCACGCCCTCGGTCAACAGCCGCATCACCAGCGGGGTGAAGTCGGCATCGCTGGACACGATCGCGAAGCCGTCGAGGTTGCGCGCGTACAGCAGGTCCATCGCGTCGATCACCATCGCGATGTCGGACGCGTTCTTGCCGCTGCTGTAGGCGAACTGCTGGATCGGCCGGATCGCGTACTCGTGCAGCACCTTCTCCCAGCCGAACAGGTTCTGGCTCTTCCAGTTGCCGTAGGCGCGGCGTACGTTGGCCGCGCCGTGGCGCGCGACCTCGGCCAGGATCACGTCGATCTTCGCCGCCGGCGCGTTGTCGGCGTCGATCAACAAGGCAATGCGCTTCTCGTCTGCGGCCATCGGAACCCTCCTCGCGTCGGTTTCCGGCGAGCGTAGCGCAGCCCGGTGCATGCCGCGGATCGCGCCTACATGCCGCCTCAGTCGAGCGGCTCGCGCCCGCCCCGCGCATCCACGCGCCACCAGCGTCCTTCCGCCAACGACGCCCCTTGCGCGCCTTGCCGCAGATGGTCGACGTCCAGGCGCAGCAGCCGCCCTTGCTGTTCCAGCATCACCCGCGGCGCCTGGGTGTGCCCGATCGCCACGCGGCGCACGCGGTAGCGACGCAGCACTTCGTCCAGGTGCGCGCAGGGCGCGTCCTCGAGCGAGCGCCCGCGGTCGTGCGGCACGGCCATGCCCCGGTACCACGGCAGGCCCTGGCGGCCGAGCACCGGCGCGGCCGCGGCGCTCACGCGCGACCGATCCACGTCCAGTTCGGCCCGTGCCAGCTGGTTCGCCGTGGCCAAGTCGAGCCCGGCGTCGAGAAACACCTCGCTGACCCCGCCGTGCACCAGCAGCGTGTCGCCCAGCTTGAGCGCCACCGGCTGCGCACGCAGCCATTGGCCGAGCACGGTGTCGACGGCGAACATGCGTCGGCTGTCGCCGTCGAAGAACGCATCGCGGCTGGCAAACAGCCGCTGCGGCGCGTCCCTGAAGCGGCCGGCGAGCAACAGCAGTTCGTGGTTGCCCAGCACCAGGTGCACGCGCCCGCCCGCTTGCTCCGCCTCGCCTTGCAGGCGATACAGCAGCCACAGCAGGGGGAGGATGTTGGGCCCCTCGTCCATGAAGTCGCCGGCGATCGCGACATGGCCGGCACCGAATCGCCAATGCAGGCGATCGTCGATCACTCCCTGCGCGCGCAGCAGGCCCGTCCATGCATCGAAGTCGCCGTCCAGATCCGACAGCAGCAGCAGGCTCGCCGGCTGCGCGACCACGTCCGGCGGCGGCACCGCCGGCGCGCGCAGCGCGACCTCGAAGCGCGTGCGCGGCGGATTGTCGACCTCGACTGCAACGGCCGCCGACTCGTGCAGGAGCCGTCGCTCCGCATCCCAGCCGTCACCGCCCCGCACGACCCGCATGACTTCCACGTACCCGGGTCGGAGGCGGCGCACGTAGGGCCCATCCAGCTGCAGCGGCGCGTGCACCGATTCGTTCACCACCAGCCGCGCTGCCTGGTCGTCCCAGGCCAGCAGGACCACGTTGCGATCGCGGTCGCGCAGCACCCGGTTCATCGGCCCGAGCGCCACCCCGGCAAGCACGAGCAACGTGCCCGCCAGCACCGCCACGCCCCCTGCGATCCGCCTGCGCCATCGTGCGAGTGGCATGCCGTCCTTCCTCGCTGATGCGCGACAATCTGCGCTTCCGGCTTCGGCCTTGCAACGCGGGTGTGAGCTTGAATCCAACGCATGGCGACGCCGTCATTCCCCATGTCGTCATCGTCGGCGGCGGCTTCGCCGGCCTGTGGGCGACGCGCGCGCTGGCCACCGCGCCGGTGCGCATCACCCTGGTCGACCGCCACAACCACCACCTGTTCCAGCCGCTGCTGTACCAGGTCGCGACCGCGGGCCTGTCGGCGCCCGACATCGCCGCGCCGCTGCGCCACATCCTGCGCAAGCAGCGCAATGTCGAGGTGCGGCTGGCCGAGGCCACCGCGATCGATGCGCCAGCGCGCCGCATCACGCTGGCGGAGGCCGCTGACGCGAACCCCAGCCATCTGGATTACGACTATCTGCTGCTCGCCAGCGGCGCGACCCACGCCTACTTCGGCCACGACGAATGGGCCGCGCACGCGCCCGGCCTGAAGACGCTCGACGATGCGCTGACCCTGCGCCGGCGCCTGCTGCTCGCGTTCGAACGCGCCGAGGCCAGCGACGACCCGGCCGAGCGCGCGGCGTGGCTGAGCTTCGCCGTGGTCGGCGGCGGCCCGACCGGGGTCGAGCTGGCCGGCACCCTGGCCGAGATCGCGCGGCACACGCTCAAGCACGAGTTCCGCAACATTGATCCGGCGCAGGCCCGGGTCCGCCTGCTCGAAGCCGGGCCGCGGGTGCTGGCCTCGTTCCCGGAGTCGCTCTCGGCCAAGGCGCGGCGGCAATTGGAGCGGCTCGGCGTCGAGGTGGTCACCGGCACCCCGGTTAGCGCGATCGACGGCCGCGGCTATGTGCTCGGCGATGGCATGCCGGTGCCGGCGCGCACGGTGGTGTGGGCGGCGGGCGTGGCCGCATCACCGTTGGGCGCGCTGCTCGATGCCCCACGCGACCGCGCCGGGCGCGTGCAGGTCGGCGCCGACCTCAGCGTCCCTAATCATCCCGAGGTGTTCGTCGCCGGCGACCTCGCCAGCGTGCAGCAGGACGGCCGGCCGGTGCCCGGGGTCGCGCCAGCGGCCAAGCAGATGGGCGCGCACGTCGCCCACGCCGTTCGCGCGCGGCTCGCGGGGCAACCGGCGCCGGCGTTCCGCTATCGCGACTTCGGCAACCTCGCCACCATCGGCCGCATGGCCGCGGTCGTCGACGTGCGCGGCGTCAGACTGTCCGGCGTGCTGGCATGGTGGTTCTGGCTGATCGCGCACGTGTTCTTCCTGATCGGCTTCCGCAACCGCCTGATCGTGCTGATCAACTGGACCTGGGCGTACTGGAGCTACCAGCGCCACGCGCGGATCATCCTGGGCCGCGAGGCAGCGGACGAACCGTAGGGCCGGTTTTAGCCTGCCGGCCCGCCGCCGCCAGATTGCGAGGAATCGCATTTACGGATCGACACCCGGCCCTCCCGGGCACCGTGTATGGCGACGGCGGGTTGAAACCCGCCCTACGCGGTCCGCGCGCCGCAAACGCAAACGGCCCGGTTGCCCGGGCCGTGCGTGTGTGCCACCGCAGCCGGCTTACGCCGCGAACAACGCGCGCATCTTCTTCAGCGCGTTCGCCTCGATCTGGCGGATGCGCTCGGCGCTGACGCCGTACTCGTCGGCCAGCTCCTGCAGCGTGATCTTGCTGTCAGCATCGAGCCAGCGGCGCTTGACGATGTCGCGCGAACGCGCGTCCAGGCCGGAGAGGCCCTCGCGCAGCAGTGCCAGCTGGCTGTCTTCCTGGTCTTCGCGCTCGTACATCTGCGACGGGTCCTCGTCGTGCGCGCGCAGGTACGCGGCCGGCGACGGCGGGGCGTGGTCGTCATCCTCGTCGGACGGCGCGTCGAAGCCGATGTCGCGGCCGGACAGGCGCGACTCCATCTCCAGCACTTCGCGCTTGGAGACGTTGAGGTCGGCGGCGACCGCGGTCACCTCGGCGTCGTTCATCCAGCCCAGGCGCTTCTTGCTGCGGCGCAGGTTGAAGAACAGCTTGCGCTGCGCCTTGGTGGTGGCGACCTTGACGATGCGCCAGTTCTTGAGGATGAACTCGTGCATCTCGGCGCGGATCCAGTGCACCGCGAACGACACCAGGCGCACGCCCTGGTCGGGGTCGAAGCGCTTGACCGCCTTCATCAGGCCGATGTTGCCTTCCTGGATCAGGTCGCCGATCTGCAGGCCGTAGCCGCTGTAGCCGCGCGCGACGTGCACCACGAAGCGCAGGTGCGAATGCACCAGCTCGCGGGCGGCGTTGAGGTCTTCCTCGGCGTGGAAACGGCGGGCCAGGGCCTGCTCGTCCTCGGCGCTCAACACCGGGATGCGGTGCACCGCGCCGATGTACGCGTCCAGCGACCCGAGCGCGCTCGGCACCGGCAGGTTGTTGGGGATCAGGGCGTTGGTAAGGGCAATCTGGGTCATGGTCGTCATCTTAGCAGTCGCGCCATATGACTGCTAAATAGTCGGGAAGTTCCGCAGTGTTGCGTTCATGGAACGCCGGGGCCCGGCGTACCGGGACCAGATCGTCGCAGTTCCGCTGTCAGGGCCGGGTCAATGCGGCGCTGGGCGGCAGCGACCAGTCGATCGGCCGCTGGCCGCGGCGGGCCAGGTACTGGTTGGCCGCCGAGAAGTGCCCGCAGCCGAGGAAACCGCGGTGCGCCGACAGCGGCGAGGGGTGCGGCGCCTTGAGCACGCGGTGCTTTTGCTGATCGATGACTCGACCCTTGGCCTGCGCGTAGCTGCCCCAGAGCAGGAACACCAGGCCCTCGCGCTCGCGGTTCAGGGTCTCGACGACGTGGTCGGTGAAGCCCTCCCAGCCCTTTCCCTGGTGCGCGCCGGGCTGGCCGGCCTCGACCGTGAGCACGGCGTTGAGCAGCAGCACGCCGCGCTGCGCCCACGGCAGCAGGCAGCCGTGGTCCGGGCGAGCGATGCCCAGGTCGCGCTCGATCTCCTTGTAGATGTTGAGCAGCGACGGCGGTACCGCGACACCGGGCGGCACCGAGAAGCACAGGCCATGCGCCTGGCCGGGGCCGTGGTACGGGTCCTGGCCGAGGATCACCACCTGGGTCGCCTCGAACGGCGTGGCCTCGAACGCGGCGAAGATCCGTGCCGCGGGCGGGTAGACCTGCGCGCCCGCGGCCTTGCGCTGGCGCAGGAACGCGGCCAGCCCCTGCATGTCGTCGCGCGCGAGGTAGTCGCCGACGCGCGCCTTCCACGACGGCTCGAGCCTGATGCGCTCGTCAGGCATCACTCGTCCCGCTGTGAAGCCGAGTTCGCTCGGCGGTGGCGACAACGAGCCGAGCAGGCCCGGCCCTGCAGGCGCGCATCGCTCAGGTATCCAGGTTGCGCTGCTCGGGCAGGCGCGACAACCGCAGCTGGAACAGCGTCTTGGTCACCAGCAGCCGCTCCTCGATCGGCTTGAGCACCAGGTCGTTGGCGCCGGCGCGCAGCAGCTCGCTCTGGTTGTCGGGGTTGGCGTCGCCGGTCATCACCAGCACCGGCAGGCGGCGCTTGCCGTAGCCGAAATTGTTGCGCAGCCGGTCGAGCAGGTCGTGGCCGCTGAGTTCGCCCTTGAGGTAGACGTCGGTCAGCACCAGGTCGGCGCCCGGGTCGTCCTGGCCGCGATGACTCTCCAGGTACTCAAGCGCCTCCTCGACCCCGACGAAGTGCATCACGTTGACCTGGTGGCGCTCGAGCATGCGCTTGGTCGCCAGCGCGACCACGCGGCTGTCCTCGACGTACAGCACGCGCGCGCCGGGTATCGCCTGCGGCTGCACGTAGCCGCGGATGAACGCGGCCAGCGCGCTGTGGCCGAGCGCCTTGTCGAAGTAGTCGGTGACGTCCTCGGTGAAGCGGCGCGCCTCGAGGTGCGCCTGGGCATCGCCGGAGACCACGATCACCGGCACGTAGGCCTGGCCCGAGGCCTCGCGCACCACGCGCGCCAAGGCGATGCCGTCGCCGTCGGGCAACGCCAACGCGGTGGTGACCAGGTCGACCGCGCCCTGCGCGAGCGCCTCGCGCGCCTCGGCGATGCTGCCGCATTGCACGACCACGACGTTGGCGACCTCGCGCGCGACCACATCGCCGATCAGCTTGCGCACCAGCTTGGAGCCGTCGACGACCATCACCCGCGGCGCGGCGTTGGCGAGGTGACGCAGGTCCTGGCTGCCGATCGTCATGGGGATGTGGTCACGGTGAGAATCAAAACGCTCACGTCTGGGTCGGCCGGGTCTGGCGCAGGTAGTGGCCGGTGACGACGCCGGCGCCGAGCCAGCCGAGCGCGCCCGCGCCCAGTACCACCCCACCCGCGCGCAGCAGGTCGAAGCCGCGCAGCACGAAACCGCTGCCGTAGCTGCGCGCCAGTTCGAGCAGCGGCTCGCGCAGCGCGGCGTCGGCCGCGGTCAGCAGGCCCAACGCGAGCGCGCCGGCGACCAGGCCGTAGCAGGCGCCCAGGTACAGGAACGGCCGACGGATGAAGCCGTCGGTCGCGCCGAGCAGCTGCAGCACGCCGATCTCCTCGCGCCGCGACTGGATGTCGGCGCGCACGGTGTTGCCGACCACCAGCAGCGCGCCGAGTCCGAGCAACGCCGCCAGCACCCACGCCAGGCGCGTGCCGAAGCGCAGCCAGCCGTCCAGGCGCGCGCGCCAGTCGGCGTCGTGCTGCACCAGGTCGGCCTCGGGCAGGGTCTGCAGCGACGCGGCCAGCAAGGCTTCGTCGCCCTTGGGGGTGACCACCAGCAGGCTCGGCAGCGGGTTGCCGTCGAGCGTCGAGATCGCCTCGCCCAGGCCACTGGCCTGGCGCAGCTCGAGCAGGCCCTGCTCGGGCGTGCGCAGCTCCACCTGGGCGATGTCGGCGCGCGCGCGCAGCGTGTCGGCGAGCACGCGCGCGCGGTCGAGTGCGACCTGCGGCTTCAGGAACACGCTGATCTGGCGTGCCTGCTGCACGTCGCCGGCAAACCGCTGCACGTTGGAAAGCGCCGCCCACAGCCCCAGCGGCAACGCGATCGCAACCGCCATCACCCCGACCGTCAGCGCGGTCGCCCACGGCTTGCGCAGCATCCGCCCGAGGCTCGCGACCAGGCTGTAGACGTGGTGGTCGAACCAGGTGCCCAGCCGCGATTGCGGGCGCTCCGATCGACCTCGGCGCGGTGGCGGTATCGGCGAAACCTCGGTGTCGGCAAGGGACGGCATCGGGTTGTCGGTTGCGCGGTTCATCCGGCCAGGTCCTGTGGCGCGATGTCGTCGACCAGGCGACCTTGGTTGAGCACCAGCACGCGCTTCTTCATGCGCTTGACCAGCGCCAGGTCGTGGCTGGCCACCAGCACGCTGGTGCCCAGGCCCGGCAGCGATTCGAACAGCGCCAGGATCTCCGCCGACAGGGTCGGGTCGAGGTTGCCGGTGGGTTCGTCGGCGACCAGCAGGCGCGGCTCGCCGACGATCGCGCGCGCGATCCCGACGCGTTGCTGTTCACCGGCGGAGAGTTGCGTGGGCAAGGCGCGCGCGCGCGCGCCCAGCCCGACCTTGTCGAGCGTGACCCGCACGCGCTTGGCGATGTCGCCGCGACGCAGGCCGCGCAGCAGCAGCGGCAGGCCGACGTTGTCCTCGACGCTGCGGTCGGCGAGCAGGCGGTGGTCCTGGAATACCACGCCGACGTCGCGGCGGTGCAGCGCGACGCGGCGGCCGCGCACCTTGAGCAGGTTCTTCTCGCCGAACAGTACCGCGCCGCGGCTGGGCCGCTCGCTGAGGTGGATCAGCTTCAGCAGCGTGCTCTTGCCGGCGCCGGAATGGCCGGTCACGAACAGCATCTCGCCCGGCGCGACGGCGAAGCTCACTTCGCTGAGCGCGTCGTGGCCACCGTAGTACCGCTTGCTGACATTGTCGAAGCGCAGGACGCTCATCGATGACCGGGCCGTGGAGGTTGCGGGCAAGTATCGGCGGCGGCGGCGGCGATGGCCAGCGCGACGAGTCGGCATTGCGCAATGGCGCAGGCCATTCGTCGATCGAAACGCTTGCGAAGGATCACCACGGCGAGCCGCTGCTCTGTAGGAGCGGCTTCAGCCGCGAGCCCTTCCAATCGGCGGATCGACGCCAAAAGCTCGCGGCTGAAGCCGCTCCTACGCCGCGTGGCAAGTCCGGTCGGGGGCCGAGAAGCAGGACCAGTCAGACGCCGCGAAATAGGCCCCCTTGGGGACAGGGGCTGGCGGGAGCGTGTTCAGCCCGAGGTTCCATCCACTGCCACCCCAGCAACGCGAGGGACCTGCTTTGCAGCTTGCACGCAGCCAGCAGGTTCCCCGCGCTCGGAATCACCGCAGTGGTGCGGCGAACCTCAGTGCTGCGAACGCGGCGCGCGCGTGACCAGCGACTTCAGGCCGCGGCCGATGCGTCCGAACAGGCCCGGCTTGGCGTCCGCCGACGACGCGTGATCCGTCGCGCGCGCAGCGGGCTTGTTCGCGGCCGGCTTGTTGGCAGCGACCTGGGTGGTCTTGCCCGGCACGTTCGGCTTGGCTGCCGCGGCGACCGCGTTGCCGGCCAGCGGTACCGCCGTGTCGGCGCCTTCGATGCGCTTGCCGCCACGACGGCGACGGCGCTTGCGCGGGGCGTGCTCGCCCTCGAGCGCGGGACTGCCGGCGTGGGGCGCCGCCGGATCGGCCACCGCGCGCGGCGGGCGCGGGACTGCCGGCGCGGCGATCGCCGCGTCCGCAGCTGCCGGGGCACTGCTCGCGGCCGGCGCGCGCCGCGGGCGCTCGCTGCGCGGGCCACCTTCGCTGCGGCGGGCGCCGTCGCTGCGGCCGCCGCTGCGGCTCGGGCCGCTGCCGGAGCGGCCACTGCCGCCGCCGCGACGCGCGTCGTCGGCGGCCTTCTGTTCGCGCGCTTCCTTGAAGATCGCGCCGATGCTTTCCTCGGGCTCGGCGCCTTCCGCGCCTTCCGGCAGCTCGCGCGGCTTGCGCGGCAACGACACCAGCAGCTCGGGTTCCACGTTCGCGCGCGGCAGCTTCTGCTCGATGTAGGCCTCGATGTCCGGCAGGCTCATCGCGTAGCGCTCGCAGGCGAAGCTGATCGCGTCGCCCTCGGCGCCCAGGCGCGCGGTGCGGCCGATGCGGTGCACGTAGTCCTCGGCATCGAACGGCAGGTCGTAGTTGTAGACGTGCGACACGCCGTCGATGTGCAGGCCGCGCGCGGCGACGTCGGTGGCGACCAGGATCTCGAGCTGGCCCTTCTGGAACTTGGCCAGCAGCGACTCGCGCTTCTTCTGCGGCACGTCGCCGCTGAGCACGCCGACCCGGTAACCGCCGCGCTCCAGCGCGCGCGCGACGCGCTCGACCCAGGCCTTGGTGTTGACGAACACCATCGTGCGCGCGCCTTCGCTGCGCGACAGCAGGCCGAGCAGCAGCGGCAGCTTCTCCTCGTCCGACGGGTAGTACATCAGCTGGCGCACGGTCGAGTTGGTGATGTACTCGGACTCGACCACCAGCTTCTCGGGCTCGTTCATGTGCTCGTAGGCGAGCTCGAGCACGCGGTGGCTGAGGGTAGCCGAGAACAGCAGGGTCTGGCGCTCGGTGCGGATCGGCATCCGCCGCAACAAGAAGCGGATGTCCTTGATGAAGCCCAGGTCGAACATGCGGTCGGCCTCGTCGAGCACGCACATCTCGCAGGCGTGCAGCGAGACGACCTTGTGCTGCTTGACGTAGTCGATCAGGCGGCCGGGGGTGGCGATGATGACGTCGGCGCCCTGCTGCAGCAGCTCGCGCTGCTTGTCGTAGTCGACGCCGCCGTAGACCAGCGAGAACTTCAGGCCGAGCTGGCTGCCGAACTTGACCGCGTCCTTGTGGATCTGAATCGCCAGCTCGCGGGTCGGCGCCAGGATCAGCGCGCGCGGGTCCTCGGGCTTGCGGTCGGCCAGCGCCGGCTGGGTCAGCAGGCGGTTGATCACCGCCACCAGGAACGCGAGGGTCTTGCCGGTGCCGGTCTGGGCCTGGCCGGCGACATCGCGGCCGTTCAGCGCCAGCGGCAGGGTCAGCGCCTGGATCGGGGTGGTGCGAGTGAAGCCGGCGGCTTCGAGGCCGGCGAGCAGGCTCGGGTGCAGGCCGAACGAGTCGAAGGTGATGTCGGTTAGGGGCTTGTCGCTCATGCGGTCATTCATCTTTTTACTGGGGGCCCGCGCGCAGCACATGTCAATGTGGGGCCGCGCTTGCGTGGGTGGCGTCGGCAAATGCAGACTGCCGGGGTCGGTCAGTTTCGTCCTGACCACAGGCGCAGCGCCCATTGAAGCCGCCGCGAAACGCCCCAGTTTACCCTTATCCCCATCCCGTATTCCCACGCCATCGCCCGCGGCGCCCGCCGCCCGGCGGTCGCACCCCACCCGCCACACGCAGGAGCCCCCCGTGAGCGAAAAAGTGATGCATGTCGGCGATGCCGATTTCGACGCCGCCGTGCTGCAGTCGGCCGAGCCGGTCCTGGTCGACTTCTGGGCCGAATGGTGCGGCCCGTGCAAGATGATCGCGCCGGCACTGGACGAGCTGGCCGAGGCGTACCACGGCAAGGCGAAGATCGTGAAGGTCAACGTCGACCACAACCGCGCCACCGCGATGAAGTACCACGTGCGCTCGATCCCGATGCTGCTGCTGTTCAAGGGCGGCCAGGTGCAGGACACCCAGATCGGCGCGGTCGGCAAGGCCCAGTTGAGCCAGATGATCGACAAGGCGCTCTGAGCGCCACCCGGGTTTGTCGCCCGCCGCGGTGGCGGGCGACAAATCCTCTGCAAGGCCCGCGTGGCAACGTGAACAGACTTGCCGGTCGCGCTTGCCGCGGCGCGGTGGCGATGCTAGTTTCGCGCTACCCGGCGCCCCCGGTGGTCCACTCGGCGCCGCGCCCCTCTTGATAACCACGTCCCCAGACGTCCCGCTCGCCTGACGCGAGCGCTCGCCGCTTAGCGAGGAATTCCCGCTTGTCCGATAACACCCCCGACGCTGGCGATATCGCCGAGAAGCGCGTGCGCAAGCCGCGCGTCGCCAAGCGCGACGCCGCTCCGGCCGCCAGCTCCGAATCTCACGCGCCTTCGGCACCGGCCGCACCGCCGGCACCGAGCGCACCCGCACCCGCACCCTCGCAGAGCGTAGGCAACGCGCCCGCCCCGGCCGGCAACCCGCAAGGCGGCCAGCCCGGCGGCCAGCCGCGCAACGGCGGCAATCCGGATCGCCAGCAGGCCGATCGCCAGCAACCCGACCGCAACCAGGCCGATCGAAACCAGGCTGACCGCCAGCCCGGCGGCAACGCCCAGGCCGGCGAAGGCGGCGACGCCCCGCGCGACGGCGGCTTCGACCGCGGCGGCGGCGGCAACAGCAAACGCGACCGCTTCCGCAACCGCCGTGACCGCGAACGCGGCGGCGGTGGCGGTGGTGGCCGCCCGCGCGAAGGCGGCATGCAGGACGACGCCGGCAACGAGCCGTTCATCCCGCGCCCGCACCCGAACGTGCCCGAGGGCTTCCCGGTCTACTCGCTAGGCGACCTCAAGCGGATGCCGGCGGCCAAGCTGCTCGACATCGCCGAGCAGCTGCAGATCCACGAAGGCGTCGCCCGCGCCCGCAAGCAGGACGTGATCTTTGCCGTGCTGAAGGTGCTCACGCGTCACGGCGAAGGCGTCGCCGCCGACGGCGTGCTGGAGATCCTGCCCGACGGCTTCGGCTTCCTGCGCGCGGCCGAGGCGTCCTACCTGGCCGGCCCGGACGACACCTACATCTCGCCGAGCCAGATCCGCCGCTTCAACCTGCGCACCGGCGACCACCTGTCCGGCCGCATCCGCTTCCCGAAGGACGGCGAGCGCTACTTCGCGCTGTCGATCGTCGACACCATCAACGGCGAGCCGATCGAGGCGTCGAAGAACAAGGTGCTGTTCGAGAACCTGACCGCGCTGTTCCCGCGCCGCAAGTTCAAGCTTGAGCGCGCCGACGGGTCGACCGAGGACATCACCGGCCGCATCCTCGACCTGATGGCGCCGCAGGGCAAGGGCCAGCGCGCGCTGATCGTGTCGCCGCCGAAAGCCGGCAAGACGATGATGATGCAGCAGATGGCCACCGCCATCACCCACAACCATCCCGACGTGCACCTGATCGTGCTGCTGATCGACGAGCGTCCCGAGGAAGTCACCGACATGCAGCGCACCGTGCGCGGCGAGGTGATCAGCTCGACGTTCGACGAGCCCGCCGGCCGCCACGTGCAGGTCGCCGAGATGGTGATCGAGCGCGCCAAGCGCCTGGTCGAGCACAAGCGCGACGTGGTGATCCTGCTCGACTCGATCACCCGCCTCGCGCGCGCCTACAACAACGTCCTGCCCAGCTCGGGCAAGGTGCTGTCCGGCGGCGTCGACGCCAACGCGCTGCACCGGCCGAAGCGCTTCTTCGGCGCGGCCCGCAACGTCGAGGAAGGCGGCAGCCTGACCATCATCGCCACCGCGCTGATCGACACCGGCAGCAAGATGGACGAGGTGATCTACGAGGAGTTCAAGGGCACCGGCAACTCGGAAGTGCACCTCAACCGCCGCATCGCCGAGAAGCGCGTCTACCCGGCGATCGACATCAACCGCTCCGGCACCCGCCGCGAGGACTACCTGATCGAGCCGGAGTTGCTGCAGAAGATCTGGATCCTGCGCAAGCTGCTGCACGGCATGGACGAGATCGGCGCGATGGAATTCCTTCTCGACAAGATGAAGGCGACCAAGTCGAACGACGAGTTCTTCAGCTCGATGAAGCGCTAGGCGCGTTCAAGCGCCGTAACAAAAACGCCCCGCGAATGCGGGGCGTTTTTCTTTGCGGGGAGGATTGAGCCGAAGGCGTTCCCCGTCCCATGTGCAGATCAGCTGCCACCCAGCGGCGTCAGCAGGCGGGGACCGCCGTCGAGCGGGTAGACACCGCCGCCGGCAACCGCATCGGCGCTGATGCCGGACTTTTCGCTGTGCCACGGGTTGCCCATGTGCGGCCCGGGAATGTAGGCCTGCCACTCGCCGTACTTGGGCTCGCGATGCCCATAGGGGGTGTAGCTGACCGGGACCCGCACCAGCCAATGTGAGTCATCCGCATCTTCGCCCCTGGTCGGCGGATTGAATGTCCAGCGCCGCGCGCCGGTGAGCGTGGCGCGCACCAGCAGCTCGCGCCAATGGGCCATCTCGCGAACGTTGCCGATGGTGAACAGGTTCACCTGCTCAGACACCACGTCGTCGACGCGCCCATCGCGCCCGACTTTCGCCACCACGTAGACGACGCCGCCAATGCCACGGCCACCGAGCTCCGACGGGTACACCGGCGGTGGCAGCCCATTGCTGCTGACGAACTCGCCTGGACGTTCCGGCTGTGCGAACTGCGCGCCGCGAATTTGCAGGGTGAAGCTGTCCTTGTCGAGCTGCTTCGCCACCAGCCGCAGGCTCATGTTGGTGCGCGCGCGAACCTTGCCGTCGCCCAGCGCGACCGGCTCGAAGCGCCAGTGCGGCACCGCCGCGCCGATCACCCCGACCACGCCCTTGGGCAACTCCGCTTCGCGCTCAAGCGCGTACCCGGCGACGCTGCCGTCGGCGTTGATGTCGATCGAACCTTCGACCAACAGGCTCGACTCGATCTGCTTGCGCACCGCGGCCGGTCCATTGGCCCACGCAGCGCCGGCGCAGCAGGCCAGTACCAGTCCCATCCACAACCGCTTCCCCATGACACGTTTCCCTGTGGTGATGTCGGCGGAGCATAGCCGGGCACGATCTGCACCGCGAGCCGGTCGCGGCCGGCGACAGGGACCATAATCGCGGCCACGGAGGTGGTGCATGCACGGCGGCGGTCTCGAACTGGCTTTGGTGTTTTTGCTCGCCGCGGTGATCGCGGTGCCGGTGTTCCGGCGCTTCGGGCTGGGCGCGGTGCTCGGCTACCTGGCCGCGGGCGTGGTGCTGGGGCCGTACGGCTTGCGCGTGGTGCGCAACGCCGAGCCGGTGCTGGCCGCGTCCGAGATCGGCGTGGTGATGATGCTGTTCGTGATCGGCCTGGAGCTGTCGCCGGCGCGCCTGAAGGTGATGCGCAAGCCTGTGTTCGGCGCCGGCGGCGCGCAGGTGCTGCTCAGCGCGCTCGCGCTCGGGGCGCTGGCGATGTTCGGCGGTGTGCTGTCGACCGAGGCGCTGGGCTGGAAAGCGGCGCTGGTGGTCGGGCTCGGCCTCGCGCTGTCGTCGACCGCGGTCGGCCTGCAGTTGCTGTCCGAACGCAAATCCCTGACCACCGATCACGGGCGGCTGGCGTTCGCGATCCTGCTGTTCCAGGACCTGGCCGCGATCCCGCTGCTGGCGGCGATCCCGCTGCTCGGCCAGGCGCATTCGGCCGAGGGCGGCGGCCTGGGCTGGGAGGCGGTGGCCAAGGCGCTGGGCGCGATCGCGGTGGTGGTGGTCGGCGGCCGGATCGTGCTGCGCCAGGTGTTCCGCGCGGTCGCGCGCACCCAGATGCCCGAGGTGTTCACCGGCGCGGCGCTGCTGACCGTGCTCGGCGCGGCCTGGATCATGCAGCTGGCCGGGTTGTCGGCCGGCCTGGGCGCGTTCCTGGCCGGCGTGCTGCTGGCCGATTCGGAATTCCGCCACGAGCTCGAGGCGCAGATCGACCCGTTCAAGGGCCTGCTGCTGGGTCTGTTCTTCATGGCCGTGGGCATGAGCATCGACCTGCAGCGGGTGCTGTCCGAACCGGGGCTGATCGCCGCGCTGGTGGTGGTGCTGATGGGCGTGAAGTTCGCGATCCTGTTCGCGGTCGGGCTGCGCCCGGGCGGGCTCGACCGGCGCGAAGCGCTGCAACTGGGCGCGGTGCTGGCGCTGGGCGGCGAGTTCGCATTTGTGGTGTTCGGCGAGGCGCTGAGCGCCGGGCTGATCGACGATGCGATGCGCGACCGGCTGGTGGCGGTGGTCGGCGTATCGATGGCGCTGACGCCGCTGCTGCTGATCGCGATCGCGCGGCTGCTCGCCGCCAATCCCGCGCCGAAACCGCCGCGCGCGTTCGACGCGATCCCCGACCACCACCCGCAGGTGCTGATCGCCGGCTTCGGCCGCTTCGGCCAGATCGTCGCGCGCCTGCTGGTCGCGCAGAAGACGCCGTTCATCGCGATCGAGCACAGCGCCGATCAGGTCGATTTCGTGCGCCGCTTCGGCAACCCGGTGTACTACGGCGACCCGGCGCGGCCGGAGCTGCTGCGCTCGGCCGGCGCGGCGCAGGTCAAGGTGTTCGTGGTCGCGATCGGCGGGGTCGAGGAAAACCTGCGCACCGTGCGCGTGATCCGCCGGCTGTACCCGGACGCCAGCGTGTTCGCGCGCGCGCGCGATCGCCGCCACGCGTGGCAGCTGATGGACCTGGGCGTGAAGGCCATGCGCGAGACGTTCCACAGCAGCCTGCGTCTGGGCGAGGCGGTGCTGGCCGAACTGGGACTGCCGGCGGACGTTGCGCGCGACCACGCCGAGCGCTTCCGCGAGCACGACCAGCGCCTGCTCGACGCGCAGTACCTGGTGCACGACGACGACGACGCGCTGCTGCAGTCGAGCCAGGACGCACGCCGCGAACTGGAGGAACTGTTCAACGCCGACCAAGGCGAGGGCGTGCTCGGCGAGATCGCGGCAACGAATGGCGCGACGCCCACTGGCCCTTGATCTTGTAGATCCGAGCCTGCTCGGATTGCCTCGCCGTTGTTGAAGTAAAGCGATCCGAGCAGGCTCGGATCTACAGGGTTGGGCGTTTTCCTACGGCCGCTGCTGGACTGCGCCGATCCCGCCAACCCGGCGCCCGGTCGAAGCTGTCGGCATGACCAATCCCACACTTCGCCGTGGCCGCATGTCGGAAATAGGCGCCTATTACGCCGTGACAATGGTGACCCATCGGCACAAACCGTACTTGGGCAATGTCGATCAGGCACGCCCGGTAATTGCAGAGCTGGCTGCATGCAAAGGCGCAGAATCGCTCGCATGGGTCGTGATGCCGGACCATGTGCATTGGTTGTTCCAGTTGCGGCTCGGAACCTTGAGTGGATGCGTGCAAGCCATGAAGTCGCGCAGCTCACGAACCATCAGGGCAAGCGCAGGCTCGTGCGAGCCACTCTGGCAAGCCGGCTTCTACGATCATCGACTACGAAATGATGACGACCTGCCTGCGCAGGCCCGCTACATCGTCGCCAATCCGCTGCGGCGTGGTTTGGTTCAACGGATCGACGAGTATCCGTTCTGGTGGTGCAGGTGGATCCGGCGCGAAGCCGATCTGTAGATCTGCGCCTGCGCGAATCGCCTCGGAAGGCGCAGAAGCGATCCGAGCGGGCTCGGATCTACAAGAGCCGTGCGTGCAACGCGCTAGCGCTGCTCGCGCAGGAAGCGCGCCATCGACACGTGGTTGCCCGGCGCGGCCGGGGTGAACTCGGCGGCGATGTCGATGAAGCCGCGCATCACCGCGATCTCGCGCGCGCTGCGGTTGAGGGTGTCGCGCTGGTCGGGGTCGGCGCCGGCGTGCAGCAGCTTCTGCACCACGCGCAGCAGGCCGTGCAGCGCGGCCAGGTGCAGCGGGCCGAAGCCGCGCGGGTCCTGTGCGTCCAGGGCGGCGTCGTGGTCGAGCAGCTGGTCGAGCGCGGCGACCAGGATGTCCTCGTCGGCGGCGGTGCCTGGCTCGGCGCGCGCGCCGAGCAGCAGCAGCAGCGGGGTGGTGCCGGCGGCGGCCAGGTCGGCCTCGGCGCCGGCCAGCAGCAGGGTGTCGAGCAGCGCCGCCAGCCGCGAGCGTTCGCGCGCGGTGAAGCCGAACATCGCCGCGCAGTGCAGCGCGGTGCGGCCCTGGCCGTCGGCGGCGTGGACGTCGGCGCCGGCGGCGAGCAGGCGTGCGGCCATGTCCGGCAGGCCCAGCGCGCAGGCCACCATCAGCACCGTCAGCTCGCCCGGCAGGCGTTGCTCGAGCGAGGCGCCGGCGCCGATCAGGCGGTCGACGATTTCGGTGTGGCGCATGCTGACCGCCGCCGACAGCGGGGTCGCGCCGGAGTGCGCGGCCAGTTGCGGGTCGGCGCCGCGCGCGAGCAGCAGGTCGACCACCGCGCGGTGGCCGCCACCGGCGGCGCGCAACAGCGCGGTGCAGCCCTGGCTGTCGGCCGCGTCGACCGGCAGGCCGAGGTCGAGCAGGCGGCGCACGGCGTCGGCATCGCCGACGATCGCCGCGGCCGGCACGTCGTCGGCGAGCAGTGGCCGGTGCGGCAACGGCCAGCCGCGCCAGTCGAGCCAGTCGGCCAGGTCGCGCCGGCCCGAGGACAGCGCGACGCCGAGCGGGGTCTGCCCGTCGGCGGCGAGCAAATCGGGGGAAGCGCCCTGCGCGACCAGTTTCTTCAAGGTCGCCTCGCGACCGAGCGCGGCGGCCAGGTGCAGCGCGCTCATGCCGTGGCTGTCGCGCACGTCGAGGCCGACGCCGATCGCGAGCAGGCGCTCGACCAGGCGCGGCCAGCCCAGCCGCACCGCCAGCGCCAGCGGCGGATCGCCGGCGGCGGAGGTGGCGAACGGATCGGCGCCGCGTTCGAGCAGGTCCAGCGCGCAGCCTTCCAGCGCGCGCCCGGCCTGGTCGCTGATCGCGCAGGCGGTGAGAAAGCGCGCGAGCCCGCCGCTGCCGGCCGGCGACACGCCGCGGCGCAGCAGCGCGTGCAGCACCGGCATCGTCGCCGGCACGCCCGCGAGCGCCACGAACAACGCGGTGTTGCCGTGCGCGCCGCGCGCGTCGGGGTCGGCGCCGTGGGCGAGCAACCAGCCCACCCGCTCCGGCGCGTTCGCGATCGCGTCGTCGTGCAGCAACGCGCCCAGCTCGGCCGCGCTGAGCAGCTTCGCCAGTCCGGCTAGGTCGCGGCGGCCTTCGCACAGGCCATCGCGCAGCAGCGCGGCCGGTGTGCGGTCGGGCAGCGGCGCCTGGCCGCTGTCGCCATCGCTGACCGCCGACGGCAGCACGTAGCCGGCATCGAGGGTGGCCACCAGCGCCCAGCGACCGGCCTCGGCGGCGCGGTCGATCGCGCGCTTGCCCTCGCTGTCGTGCTGTTCGGGATCGACGCCCAGTTCGAGCAGCCGCTGCACCAATGCCGGCGTCGCCTGGTCGGCCGCGCACGCGAGCGCCAGCGCATTGCGGCCTTGCGCGTCGCGGGCCTGCGCCTCGGCGGCGCCCCCGCGCGGCAGGTGTTCGAGCAGCCGTTCCAGCACGCCGGCGTGGCCGCCGCGTGCGGCCTCCAGCAGCGGCGTGCGCCCGTGCGCGTCGGCGCCGGCGGCGTCGGCGCCGGCGGCCAGCAACACCTGGGTGATCTCGACGTGGCCGGCCAGCGCGGCCTCGTGCAAGGCGCTGCGCTGGTCGGCGCCGCGCGCGTCGACCTTGGCCTTGAGCTTGAGCAGCAGCTGCACCCCGGCCGGATCGTCTTCCTCGCCGCCGGCCGCGGCCAGCAGCACCGGCTGGCCGCCGGCGGGCTCGGGCTTCGCGCCGCGCTCGAGCAGGAACTTCGCCAGCCGCCAGTTGCCCGCGGCGCAGGCCACGCCGAGCGGCGACAGGCCTTCGGCGTTGAGGGTTTCCAGTTCCGCCGCAGCGTCGCGCAGCAACGCGGCCACGCCCGGGTCGGAGCTGTGCGCGGCGTGGTGCAGCGCGGTGTTGCCCTCGCTGTCGGCCGCGCGCGGGTCGGCGCCGTTGGCGAGCAGGGTCATCACCGCGTCGGGACGGCCGTGCCAGCTGTCGCGGGTGGCGGCGAGCAGCGGCGTCATGCCCGCGTGCGCGGCATTGAGATCGACGCCGCGCGCGATCAACGCCCGCAGCAGACGCAGGTCGGGCAGCACCGCGGCCAGCACCGGCAGGCTGCGCTGGTCGCGGTCGGCGGCCGGCGGCGGCGCGTGCACGTCGGCGCCGGCGTCGATCAGTTCCAGCGCCTGCTCGACGCGGCCGGCGCGCGCGGCCGCGTAGACCGCGGCCTCCAGCGGCTCGCCGTCGGCGTAGATGGCGCCGGCGTCGGCGCTGTCGTCCTCGAGCAGTTCGAAGCCGGCCAGCAGCTGCGCCGGTGCGATCCGTTGCAGCAGCGCGTGCAGCAGCGGCGACGCGATTGCCAGCGCGGCGGCCAGCGGCCAGTGCAGACCGCTGCGCAGCAGGCCCGGCCACGCCAGCGCGATCACCCACGCCGCCAGCAGCGCGACGATCGACGCGACCCCGAGGCCGCGCCAGGACCCGGTCTCGAATTCGCCCAACCCGCGCCAATGCGGCGGCAGCGCGCCGCCGTCGCGTTCCAGGCCGTGCCACAGCGGCCACAGCCGCCACAGCCCCAGCAGCGCCATGGCGACCACCACGCTCAGGCCGAGCACCGCCGGCAGCGATCCGGTCTGCAGCAGCGACGACAGCGGCCACGCCACCAGCGCCGCGAGCACCGCGACCCCGGCCGCCCACAGGCCGAGCAAGGCCACGCCGTCGCGTTGCAGTTCGCGCGCATCGAGCGGGCCGCGACGGCGCCAATGCGCGACCGCCAGCGCGAACGCCGGCTGCGCGAGCGTGCCGCACAACGCGGCGACCACGCCGCCGAAACCGGCCAGCGCGGCCAGCAGCGCGCCGAGCGCGAACAGCAGCACGTGACGATGGCGCGCCAACGGCGCGGAGGCGGCGGTCGGATCAGCCATCGGTGCCCCAGTCCTCCGTCATCGGGTCGAGCACGGTGGCCGGCAGCTGCAGGTGGAAGCCGCGCGCGGCGAGGTTCTCGCGCACCACCGCGACGTCGCCGCGGGCGAGCTTGCGTTCCGCGGTCAGCGCGATCTCGAACACGAACTGCAGGGGCCCCAGCCGCGCGCGCACCGGCTCGGGCAGGCGCGTGAAATCGTCGCGCGTGGCCAGGAAAACATAGGTGTCGTCCTTGCGGAGACTCTTGTAGACAAAGGCTTGCATGAGGGCTGGCCAGGAGCCGTCTGGCCGGGATTTCCGCGCAGCGTCACGTGGTGCACAGCATACCCGCCCGTCCGCGCGCCGCGACATCGGTGTTCAGCGCTCAGCGCGGGCGTTTCATGTACCGCAAGAGGACTTCCTTCGCGCCTGGCGCCGGACCCTCCCTCGTCGCCATGGGCACCGCGTCGCGGTCAGTGGTAGCCCGCGTCGGCGGCGACCTTGCCCTTGAACACCCGGTACGACCAAAAGGTGTAGCCCAGGATCATCGGCAGCAGCACCACCAGCCCGGCCAGCACGAAGCCCTGCGACGACGGCGGCGAGGCGGCCTGCCAGATCGTCAGCGATGGCGGCACGATGTTCGGCCAGATGCCGAGCACCAGCCCGGCGAAGCCGAGCGCGAAGAAGCACAACGTCAGCAGGAACGGCGCCGCGTCGCGGCCCTCGCGCATCACCGCGCGCCACAGCGCGAATGCGTTGGCCAGCGCCAGCAGCGGCACCGGCGCCAGCCACAGCAGGTTCGCGCCCTCGAACCAGCGCGCCATGATCCGCGAGTCGAGAAACGGCAGCCACGCGCTGACCAGGCCCATGAACGCGACCACCACCAGCACCAGCGGCCGGGTCAGCGTGCGCGCGACCAGCTGCATGCGGCCCTCGGTCTTGAGGATCAGCCAAGTGGATCCCAACAGCGCGTAGCCGAACACCACCGCCACCCCGGTCAGCATCGAGAACGGGCTGAACCAGCCGAACGCGCCGCCCAGGTACTGGCCGCCGTTGAGCGGCATGCCCTCGACCAGCGCGCCGAGGATCACGCCCTGCGCGAATGCCGCGCAGATCGAGCCCAACGAAAACGCGGTGCCCCAGGCCGCTTTCGCGCGCGTGGCCTTGAAGCGGAACTCGAACGCGACCCCCCGGAACACCAGCGCGATCAGCATCAGCAGCACCGGCAGGTACAGCGCCGACAGCACGATCGCGTAGGCCTTCGGGAACGCCGCCAGCAGCCCCGCGCCGCCGAGCACCAGCCAGGTCTCGTTGCCGTCCCAGATCGGCGCGGCGGTGTTCATCATGTGGTCGAGCTGGTGCTCGTCCTCGGCGAACGGCGCGAGGATGCCCAGCCCGAGCACGAAGCCGTCGAGCAGCACGTACATCAGCACGCCGAAGCCAATCACGCCGAACCAGATCACCGGCAGCGCGGTTTCCATGCTCATGTACGCGCCTCCGTGATCGCCGTATCCGGCGAGCGGTTGCCGACCGACAGCGGCCGCGCCGGGGTCTTCTCGCCGTCGTCGGTGTCCGGGGCCGGCTCGTGCGGCAGCGGGCCGGTGCGCACCAGCTTGTGCAGGTACCAGATGCCGGCGCCGAACACGGTCAGGTAGACCACCACGAACACGATCAGCGAGGCCAGCACGCTGCCGGCGCCGACGTTGGGGCTGAGCGCGTCGGCGGTGCGCAGCAGGCCGTAGATCACGTACGGCTGGCGGCCGATCTCGACCACGTACCAGCCGGCGAGGATCGCCACGAAGCCCGACAGCGTCATCGCGCGCCAGCCGTTCAACAGCCACACCGAGTCGAACAGGCGCCGGCGCCGCCACGCCCACAGCGAGGCCAGCACCAGTGCGAGCATCGCCAGGCCGAGCCCGACCATCACCCGGAACGCGTAGAACACCGGCTTCACCGGCGGCCGTTCGCTGGCCGGCACCGCCTTGAGCGGCTGGATCTGGCCGTCGAGCGTGTGGGTGAGCACCAGGCTGCCGAGCTTCGGGATCGCGATCTCGTAGTCGTTGCGTTCCTCGCGCTCGTTGGGAACCGCGAACAGCACCAGCGGCACGCCACCCTCGTGGCGTTCCCAGTGCGCTTCCATCGCCGCCAGCTTGGTCGGCTGGTGCTCACCGACGTTGAGGCCGTGCAGGTCGCCGACGAACACCTGCGCCGGCACCGCCAGCGCGGCGAACACGACCGCGTGTTTCAACATCCGCTTGCCGGCCTCGACGTGCACGCCGCGCCGCAGGTAGCTGGCGCCGACGCCGCCGATCACGAAGCAGGTGGTGATGAACGCGGCCAGCACCATGTGCGCCAACCGGTACGGGAACGAGGGGTTGAAGACGATGTCCCACCAGCTCGCCGGTTCGAATATCCCGTCGACGATGGTGTAGCCGGCCGGGGTCTGCATCCAGCTGTTGGCCGAGATGATCCAGAACGTCGAGATCAGCGTGCCCAGCGCGACCATGCAGGTCGCGAAGAAATGCAGCTTGTGCGAGACCCGCTTCCAGCCGAACAGCATCACGCCGAGGAAGCTGGCCTCGAGGAAGAACGCGGTCAGCACCTCGTACGACAGCAGCGGCCCGAGGATGTTGCCGGCGCGCTCGCTCAACACCGCCCAGTTGGTGCCGAACTGGAAGCTGAGCACGATCCCGGACACCACGCCCATGCCGAACGAGATCGCGAAAATCTTCAGCCAGAAGAAGTAGAGGTCGCGCCACAGCGCGTCGCGCGTGCGCAGCCAGCGGAACTCGATGAAGGCCAGCCAGCTGGCCAGGCCGATCGTCAGCGCCGGGAACACGATGTGGCAGGAAATAACGAAGCCAAACTGGATCCGCGACAGCAGCAGGGCATCCACGCAGCGCACCTCCGCGGCACGCGGGATGCGCCGCGACGCATATTGTGCGCCGCGTCATGGGCCGCGGCAAAGGCGAACATGCCGGATGGCCCGATTGCGCACACGGTGTGGCTGCTAACCTGCGCCGGTTTCCATTCGATCCGGCCCGCCGATGCGCCTCGCTCCGACCACGCTTGCTTCTGTCCTGTCCGTGTTGCTGCTTTCGTCCATCGCGTCGGCGCAGGACGCCAACGTCGCGCCACCGCTGACCCTGCAGCAGGTGATGGCCGACCCCGACTGGATCGGCCCGCCGGTCGAGCAGGCGTGGTGGTCGTGGGACGGCCAGCGCGCGTTCTACACGCTCAAGCGCGATGGCGCGACGATCCGCGACACCTACCAGCAACCGATCGCCGGTGGCGTCGCGGCCAAGCTGGACGGCGCCGCGCGCGCCGACATCGACGCCGCGCAGCCGGTGTACGACACCCCGCGCACGCGCATGGCGTTCGTGCGCAACGGCGACGTGTTCGTGCGCGACCTGCGCAGCGGCGCGCTGACCCAGGTCACGCGCAGCGAGGCAGCCGAAGCGCGGCCGCAGTGGGGCAGCAGCGGCAACCTGGTGTTCCGGGTCGGCAACGACTGGTTTCAGTGGCACGCCGGCAGCGGCGTGGGCCAGGCCGCGATCGTCAAGGCCGAAAAGGACCCGGCCGCAAAGCCCAAGCCCGACGACCTGCGCGAGCGCCAGCTCGCGACGATCCGCACGCTCAAGGACGACCGCGCCCGCCGCGAGGCCGCACGCGAGCAGGACGAGGCTTGGCGCCGCAGCGATTCGACCCGCGCGCCGGCGCCGACCTACCTCGGCGAAGGCCTGGAGATCGTCGACAGCGCGCTGTCGCCCGACGCGAAGTGGCTGCTGGTGGTGACCCAGGCCAAGGACGCCGACGCCGGCACCGCCGGCAAGATGCCCAAGTACGTGACCGAGTCGGGTTACGAGGAATTCGAGGAGGTCCGCACCCGGGTCGGCCGCAACGCGCCGCGCCCGCACAAACTGTGGCTGGTCGATGTCGGCAACGCCAAGGCCAGCGAGCTGAAGTTCGACGCGCTGCCCGGCATCAAGGACGACCCGCTCGCGGCGCTGCGCAAGGCCGCCAAGCTCGACCCGCTCAAGGGCCCGCGCGACGTGCGCATCGAGACCGACGGCGATGGCAGCGGCCCGGCGATCCACTGGAGCGACGACGGCCGCCAGGTCGCGCTGCTGGTGCGCGCGGTCGACAACAAGGACCGCTGGCTGACCAGCGTCGACCTGGCCGGCGCGAAGCTGCAGGTGCGCCACCGCCTGACCGACCCGAAGTGGGTCAACTGGAACTTCAACGAGTTCGGCTGGCTGCGCGACGGCGCGCTGTGGTTCCTGTCCGAGCACAGCGGCTACTCGCACCTGTATGTCAGCGCGGGCGGCGCGCCGCGCGCGCTGACCTCGGGCACGTGGGAAGTGTCGTCGCCGCAGCTGGCCGCCGACGGCGGCACCTTCTACTTCACTTGCAACCACCGGTGGCCGGGCGACTACGAGGTCTGCGCGGTGGACCGCAACGGCGGCGCCGTGCGCGAGATCACCGAGCTTGACGGCGTCGAGGATTTCGCGCTGTCGCCGGACGGCGCGAAACTGCTGGTACGCCACTCCGACAGCTACACGCCGCCGCAGCTGGCGGTAGTCAATGCCAACGGCGACGGGCTCCTCCAGCTCACCGATACCCGCAAGCCGGAGTTCCGCAACCGCGACTGGATCGAACCCGAATACGTGCAGGTGCCCAGCCAGCACGGCGCCGGCACCATCTGGGGCAAGTACTACGGCCCGAAGACCGTCGAGCCCGGCCGCAAGTACCCGATCGTGATGTTCGTGCACGGCGCCGGCTACCTGCAGAACGTGCACGACAAGTACCCGAACTACTTCCGCGAGCAGATGTTCCACAATCTGCTGGTGCAGCGCGGCTACATCGTGCTCGATCTCGACTACCGCGCGTCCTCGGGCTACGGCCGCAACTGGCGCACCGACATCTACCGGCAGATGGGCACGCCGGAACTGGAAGACTACCTCGACGGCCTGGCCTGGCTCGCCGCCAACAAACAGGGCGACAAGGACCGCGCCGGCATCTACGGCGGCAGCTACGGCGGCTTCATGACCTTCATGGCGTTGTTCAAGCAGCCCGGCGTGTTCAAGGCCGGCGCCGCGCTGCGCCCGGTCGCCGACTGGTCGCAGTACAACCACGAGTACACATCCAACATCCTCAACACCCCGGTGCTCGACCCGCAGGCGTACAAGACCTCCTCGCCGATCGAGTACGCGGCCGGGCTGCAGGACCACCTGCTGATCGCCCACGGCATGATCGACGACAACGTGTTCTACAAGGATTCGGTGGTGCTGGCGCAGAAGCTGATCGAACTGCGCAAGGACAAGTGGGAGCTGGCCTCGTACCCGCTGGAGCGGCACGGCTTCACCCACCCGGACAGCTGGTACGACCAGTACCGGCGGATCCTCGAACTGTTCGACCGCACCCTCCAGCCCGCGGGTTCAGCTATGTAGAGCCGGCCCGCCGCGCGGTGGACTAAGCTGGCTCCCTCGACCTGCGGGGACTCGCCATGACCACGCCTGCGACCATGCTCGCCCCGGTGATCGACGCCGATACCTACCTGGACAACGTCACCGCGTGCGACCACGTGGTGCACCTGTACGAGCGCGACGACGTCTTCCTCGACACGCTCGAGGGCTTCGTCCGCGGCGGCTTTCGCGGCGGCGAAACGGTGGTGGTGATCGCCACGCCCGCGCACGTCTACTCGCTCGAGCACCGGCTGCGGATGGCCGGCTGCAGCCTCAACGAACTGCGCGCGCGCGGCGAGTACGTGGCGCTGGACGCGGCCCAGACCCTGGCGCGCTTTACCGTCGACGGCGTCCCCGACGAGTCGCGGTTCATTGGCGTCATCGACTCCCTGCTCGACGAGGTGCAGGCCAGCGGCCGGCGCGCGCGCGCGTTCGGCGAAATGGTCGCGTTGCTGTGGGCCGAGGGCAATCGCGAAGGCGCGCGGCGGCTGGAGCAGATGTGGAATCGCGTCTGCCACGAACGCGGGTTGTCGCTGTTGTGCGCCTACCCGCGCACCAAGGCCGAGTCGATCGCATCGTTCCGCGAGGTCTGCAGCCTCCACTCGCACGTGATCGCGGCTTAGTTCGACCGCCGGGCACCGAGCGCCACGCAGGGCGCGCCCGTCGCCGGCTCCTGCGAACTTCCCGGCCGCAGCGGCGCCGGCGGTCGCGCCCGTAGAATGCGCGCCATGACCGACACCCCCTCCGACTTCGAGCGCGTCCGCGACTACCTGTCCGGCCTGCAGGATCGCCTGTGCACCGCGCTCGAGAGCGCCGACGGCGGCGCGCGTTTCGTCGAGGACGCGTGGCTGCGACCGGAAGGCGGCGGCGGCCGCACCCGGGTCCTGCGCGACGGCGCGGTATTCGAGCAGGCCGGCGTCGGCTTCTCCGACGTATCCGGCACCACCCTGCCGCCGTCGGCGAGCGCCGCCCGGCCCGAGCTCGCGGGCGCCTCGTGGCGCGCGGTCGGCGTGTCGCTGGTGCTGCATCCGCGCAACCCCTACCTGCCGACCACGCACGCCAACGTGCGCCACTTCCGCGCGGTGCGCGACGGCCAGACCGTGGCATGGTGGTTCGGGGGCGGCTTCGACCTGACCCCGTTCTACCCGTTCGACGAGGATGTGCTGCACTGGCACCGCACTGCCCGCGCGCTGTGCGAGCCGTTCGGCGGCGCCGCGCGCTACGCCGCGCACAAGCGCTGGTGCGATGAATACTTCCTGCTCAAGCACCGTGGCGAGACCCGCGGCATCGGCGGGCTGTTCTTCGACGACCTGCACGAGGATTTCGAGCATGACTTCGCTTACCAGCGCGCGGTCGGCGACGGCTTCCTCGACGCCTACCTGCCGCTGGTCGAGCGCCGCCGCGACATGCCATACGGCGAGCGCGAGCGTCAGTTCCAGCTTTACCGGCGCGGGCGCTACGTCGAGTTCAACCTGGTGTTCGACCGCG
Source organism: Lysobacter koreensis (assembly GCF_042677045.1). Classification (NCBI taxonomy): domain Bacteria; kingdom Pseudomonadati; phylum Pseudomonadota; class Gammaproteobacteria; order Lysobacterales; family Lysobacteraceae; genus Lysobacter; species Lysobacter koreensis. The sequence goes on along the minus strand of NZ_JBHTIH010000003.1, from coordinate 46,197 downwards.
GCACCCTGTTCGGCCTGCAGTCGGGTGGCCGCACCGAGTCGATCCTGATGAGCCTGCCGCCGCTGGTGCGCTGGGAGTACGGCTACACGCCCGAGCCGGGCAGCGCCGAGGCGCGGCTGGCCGACTACCTCGCGCCCCGCGACTGGTTGTCAGAGCTGGCCTGATCGGAACCGGTCCGATCGAAGCTGGCCTGGTCGGAGCCGGCCTGATTCGCTTCGTCGGGCACGTTCGAGGTCGGTTCACCGCTGTCGCTTTCGCGCTTCACCACGGAAATCATGCCGTTGGTCTCGAGCAGCGCGATGCGCACGTCGGTCAAGGTCATCTCGCCGGATTGGCGCAGCGCCTCGTTGAAGTCGTCCTCGCTGACCAGTTCGCGCTTGAGCACGCTGCGGAACAGCTGGCCGTCGCGCGCCAGCACCACCGGCACGCCTTCGACCAGGCGCTCGGCGCGCTGGCTGCGCGAGGTCACGAACGCCACGCACCAGTTGACTGCGATCAGCGTCGACGCCAGCAGCAGGCCACCGAGCAGCGACACGTCCTCGCCAAGCAGCGAGTTCTGCACCGCCGAGCCCAGCAGCACGATCAGCAGCATGTCGAACGGGGTGAACTGGCCCATCGTGCGCTTGCCCGACACGCGGATCAGCACCAGCAGCACGGCGTAGACCGCGGCCGCGCGCAGCACGAACTGCCACCACGGCATCGACAGCTCGAACAATTCGGACATGGGTGGTTCCCTGCGGTCGGACGGACCGTGATCGGCGCCGCGCGACGATTGTCACGGTTGCGGGCGTGACCGCCGTGCAAACAGCGCCCGGCGTGGCGCGCCCACCACCGGGAAAACCGCAGGCAAGAGCACCCGACAGGAATCCCAGGCAATAAAAAGCCCCGCAGGCAGGGGGGGCCGGCGGGGCTGGTGGAGCGGGGGCCTGGGGAGGGACCTTACGCTCCGGGGATCACTCCAGGGGAGGGAGAGATCTGCGACAGACGTTGCATCTGTCGCGACCTATAAGACCACTCCGGACATGGACAGTTCGTGAAGATAAGGGTTAAGGTTTTGTTGGATTCAGTCTCGATTCATTCCGCCAAATTCGGCTAACACGTCGTTAACGCCAGCCATCAGTGCGCTTCGTCCCAGTTGTCGCCAATTCCGCTGTCCACGACCAGCGGCACGCGCAGCTCCGCGGCCGCCGACATGCGGCCGGTTACCGCCTCCAACAGCGTTGGCACGAAATCCGCATCCGCCTCGAACACCAGTTCGTCGTGGACCTGCAGCACCATCAGCGCCGGCACCTCCTGCCCCGCCGCCCCCTGCCCCGCCAGCCAGGCGTCGATGGCGATCATCGCGCGCTTGATGATATCGGCCGCGGTGCCCTGCATCGGCGCGTTGATCGCGGCGCGCTCGGCGCCGGCGCGCAGGCCCTGGTTGCGCGCGGCGATGTTCTCCAGGTACAGGCGGCGGCCAAACACGGTTTCGACGTAGCCCTGCTCGCGCGCCTGCTGGCGGGTGCGCTCCATGAAGTCGCGCACGCCCGGGTAGCGGGCGAAGTACAGCGCGATGTAGTCCTGCGCCTCGCCGCGGCCGATCCCGAGCTGCTTGGCCAGGCCGAACGCGCTCATGCCGTACATCAGGCCGAAATTGATCGCCTTGGCGGCGCGGCGCTCGTCGCTGCCGACCTCGTCGATGGCCTTGCCGAACACTTCGGCCGCGGTCGCGCGGTGGATGTCGGCACCGGAGCCGAACGCGCGCAGCAGCGCCGGGTCCTCGGACAGGTGCGCCATGATCCGCAACTCGATCTGCGAGTAGTCGCAGGCGACGATCTTGCGGCCGGGTGGCGCCACGAACGCCTTGCGGATGCGGCGGCCGTCGGCGGTGCGGATCGGGATGTTCTGCAGGTTCGGGTCGCTCGACGCCAGCCGCCCGGTCGCCGCGCCCGCCTGGTGGTAGCTGGTGTGCACGCGGCCGGTGCGGGCGTTGACCATCTCCGGGAGCTTGTCGGTGTAGGTGCTGCGCAGCTTGGCCAGGCTGCGGTAGTCGAGGATCACGCGCGGCAGCTCGTGCTGGTCGGAGATCGCCTCCAGCGCCTCCTCGTTTGCCGACGGCTGCCCGGTCGGGGTCTTCACCAGCGCCGGCAGCTTGAGCTCCTCGAACAGCAACGCGCACACCTGCTTGGGCGAGTCGAGGTTGAACGTGCGCCCGGCCAACTCGGTCGCCTGCTGCTGCAACGCGAGCATGCGCCGTCCGAGGTCGGCCGACTGCCGGCGCAACTCGTCGCCGTCGATCAGCACGCCGTTGGCCTCGATCCGCGCGAGCACCGGCACCAGCGGCATCTCGATCTCGCGGTAGACGCGCTCCAGCGCCGGCTCGGCCGCGAGTTTCGGTGCCAATGCACGGTGCAGGCGCAGGGTCACGTCGGCGTCCTCGGCGGCGTAGCGGGTGGCGTCGTCGAGTGCGACCTGCGAGAACAGGATCTGCTTGGCGCCCTTGCCGGCGACGTCGCTGAACTTGATGGTGTCGTAGCCCAGGTAGCGCTTGGCCAGCGAGTCCATGTCGTGGCGGCTGGCGGTGGCGTTGAACACGAAGCTCTCGAGCATGGTGTCGTCGGCATAGCCGCGCACGTCGACGCCGTGGCAGCGCAGCACGTGCAGGTCGTACTTGCCGTGCTGGCCGAGCTTGCGCTTGCCGGCATCGGCGAACAGCGGCCGCAGCGCGTCGAGCACTTCGCCGCGGCCGAGCTGCGCCGGCGCGCCCGGGTAGTCGTGGCCGACCGGAATGTAGGCGGCGTGGCCGGGCGCGACCGCCAGGCTGATGCCGACCAGGTTCGCGCACAGCGCGTCGAGCGAATCGGTCTCGGTATCGAAGGCGAACTCGTCGGCTGCGTGCAGGCGCGCGACCCAGGCGTCGAGCTGCTCCGGCGTGGTGACCATCTCGTATTCGCCGGGCGCGGCGAGCGCCGCATCGGGCGCTTCGGCCGCGGCTCCGCCCGTGCGCGCGTAGCCGGCGGCGGTGTTGCGCACCCCGGCGGCGCCGGCATCGCCGGCGCCGCCGTCGAGTTCGCGCAGCGCCTGCTTGAACCCGTAGCGCGCGTACAAACCGCGCAGCTGGTCGACGTGGCGTTCGCGCAGCAACAACTCGTTCGGCGTGCGGTCGAGCGCGACGTCGAGCTTGATCGTCGCCAGCGTGCGGTTGAGCGGCAGCCGCGGCAGCGCCGCGCGCAGGTTCTCGCCGATCTTGCCCTTGACCGCGTCGGCGTGGGCGATCACCGCGTCGAGCGTGCCGTACTCGGCCAGCCACTTGGCCGCGGTCTTCGGCCCGCACTTGTCGACGCCGATGATGTTGTCGACGCTGTCGCCCATCAGCGCCAGGTAGTCGACGATCTGCTCCGGGCGCACGCCGAACTTCTCGACCACCCGCGCGTCTGAATCCAGCCGGCTGCCGCTCATGGTGTTGACCAGGGCGATCCCGGCGCCGCCATCGGCATTGCGCACCAGCTGGGCGAAATCCTTGTCGCCGGTCGAGATCGTCACCGCGATCCCCTGCGCCGCGGCCTGCACGGCCAGCGTGCCGATCACGTCGTCGGCCTCGACCCCGTCCACGCGCAGGATGTCGATGCCCAGCGCATGCACGATGTCGCACATCGGCTGCACCTGGGCCCGCAGGTCGTCCGGCATGGCCGAGCGGGTGGCCTTGTACTGCGGGTAGAGATCATCGCGGAACGTGCGACCGGGCGCGTCGACCACGTAGGCGACGAAGTCGGGGCGCTCGTTCAAGGTCGCGCGCAGCATGTTGACCACGCCGAACAGCGCGCCGGTCGGTTCACCGGCGTCGTTGGTCAGGGGCGGCAGCGCATGGAACGCGCGGTACAGGTAGCTGGAACCATCGATCAGGACGAGGCGGGGGGGCGTGGCGGTCATGCGGCGATTCTACGCCGCGGGTATGCAGTGCCTGCGAGCCGGAAACGGGGCGCTTCGCGCCATCGGCGACGAGGCGCTGTCGCGCCGGCGATGCGGGGGTTTCACGTCGCCGCGGGTATCCTGCGGCTACGCCTCGGTGGCAATCCGCGGCCCGAGCCCCGTGTCCGAATCCGTGCTTCACCGCCCCCTGGAGAAACCGCCATGCGCGCCACGCTTGCATCACTCGCCCTGTTGCTGCCGCTGGCATTCACCGCATGCGCGACGCTGGGCGCCGGCGACGATCCGACCGCCGGGCTCAGCAACGCCGAGGTGCGCACCCGCACCGACAGCAGCGGCGACGTGATCGAGGAATACCGCGTCGCCGGCCAGTTGACCGTGGTCAAGATCACCCCGGCGCGCGGCCCGGTGTACTACCTGGTCGACAGCAACGGCGACGGCACCCTGGACAGCAGCAAGGGCGAGGGCCCGATCTCGCCGGTGCAGTACAAGCTGTTCGAGTGGTGACGGCGCGCGTCGACCGCCCCCGGGCAAGCCGCCGCTAGCCGCGCAGGCTGCTGAAACTCAAGTCGAGGCTCGGCCCCGCGCCGCCATCGGCCAGCGCCCAGACGACGGCCGCGATCAACACCACGGCGAGCATGCTGCGAACCACGCGTTCGGCTCGATCGAGCCGGGCCGGCTTTCCTGCGTTCATGGACGGATCCCCCTGTAACGAGGCCATGAAACGGCACGCCGCTGCGCTTGTCCTTGATGCCCATCACAGCCTGCATCACGGCGACCATGACGTTCACGGCCTGCGTCGCGCCCCTACTGATGACCAACGCATGCCGCACCCGTGCAAGGCCATTGACGCTGCCGATCGCGTCACGCGCGGGACGGGCCGCGCCGCACAAAAAAATCTCCGGCCGCCTGTCGATCCCGCGCCCGTCCGTTCGACGCACAGGTAAGGAGCCAGTTCCCGCTGCCGGATGGTCCGGCCGCCTGGCTGCCGCAGGAGCGAACGATGCGATTCATGGTGATGGTCAAGGCCACGGCCGATTCCGAAGCCGGGGTGATGCCCAGCGAGGAACTGCTGACGCAGATGGGCCAGTACAACGAGGAGCTGGTCAAGGCCGGGGTGATGCTGGCCGGCGAAGGCCTGCATCCGAGCTCGCGCGGCGCACGCGTGCGGTTCTCCGGCGCCAAACGCAGCGTGGTCGACGGGCCGTTCGCCGAGACCAAGGAGCTGGTCGCCGGCTTCTGGCTGATCCAGGTGAGATCGCTGGACGAGGCGATCGAATGGGTCAAGCGCTGCCCCAACCCGATGCCGGGCGACTCGGAGATCGAGATCCGCCAGGTGTTCGAGGCCGAGGACTTCGGCGCCGAGTTCACCCCGGAACTGCGCGAACAGGAAGAGCGACTGCGCGCTCAGGTCGAGGCCCGCCAGTAGGCGCACGCCGCAACACGGCGACGCCCCCACCCGAATCAGGAGACCCCCAATGCATATCGAACCTTACCTGTTCTTCAACGGCCGCTGCGACGAGGCGATCGAGTTCTACCGCAGCGCGCTCGGCGCCGAAGTGCTGATGCTGATGCGCTTCAAGGACAGCCCCGAACCGCCGCCACCGGGCGCGGCCGGTGCCGACAACGGCGACAAGGTCATGCACGCTTCATTCCGGATCGGCCAGACCACGCTGATGGTGTCCGATGGCCAGTGCGACGGCACGGTCGGTGCGAGCGAGTTTCGCGGCTTCTCGCTGTCGATCGCCGCCGACGACGCCGAGGACGCGCAGCGCCTGTTCGCCGCGTTGGCCGAGGGTGGGCAGGTGCAGATGCCGCTGGGTCCGACGTTCTTCTCGCCGCAGTTCGGCATGGTCGTTGACCGCTTCGGGGTGGGCTGGATGGTGATCGTCGCGCCGCCGGCGTGAGGCTGCCAGCGCAGGCTTGCACGGCCGCAACGACGATGCTCTGATCGGGCGCGATGACCGCGACCGACGCGCACGCGCACACCCATCGCACCATCGACGCGGTCTGGCGGATCGAGTCGCCGCGCCTGATCGCCGGATTGGCGCGCATGGTGCGCGACGTCGGCCTGGCCGAGGAGCTCGCGCAGGACGCGCTGGTGGCCGCGCTCGAACGCTGGCCGAGTTCGGGCGTGCCCGACAACCCGGGCGCGTGGTTGATGGCCACCGCCAAGCACCGCGCGATCGACCGCCTGCGCCGGCGCAAGCTGATCCAGCGCAAGCACGAGCAGCTCGGCCACGAACTGGAATTGCAGCAGGACCTGCGCGAAGAAGACCTCGTCGACAAGCTCGACGACGACATCGGCGACGACCTGCTGCGCTTGATGTTCACCGCCTGCCACCCGGCGCTGTCGCCGGAGGCGCGGATCGCGCTGACCCTGCGCCTGCTCGGCGGGCTGACCACCGACGAAATCGCGCGCGCGTTCCTGGTGCCCGAAGCGACCGTCGCCCAGCGCATCGTGCGCGCCAAGCGCACCCTGGCCGAGGCGCGGGTGCCGTTCGAGGTACCGCGCGGCGCGGAGTTCGACGCGCGCCTGGCCTCGGTGCTGCAGGTGCTCTACCTGGTGTTCAACGAAGGCTACGCGGCGACCGCCGGCGACGACTGGATGCGGCCGGGCCTGTGCGAGGACGCGCTGCGCCTGGGCCGGGTGCTGGCAGAACTGGTGCCGCGCCAGGCCGAGGCGCACGGGCTGGTCGCGCTGATGGAGATCCAGGCCTCGCGCATGCACGCGCGGGTCGGACTGCGCGGCGAGCCGGTGCTGCTGCTCGACCAGGACCGCTCGCGCTGGGACCGGTTGTTGATCGGCCGTGGCCTTGCCGCGCTGGAACGCGCCGAGCAACTCGGCGGCGCGCGCGGCCCGTACGCGCTGCAGGCCGCGATTGCCGCCTGCCACGTGCGCGCACGCACCGCCGACGACACCGATTGGGCGCGGATCGCCGCGCTGTACGACGCGCTCGCGCAGCTGGCACCGTCGCCGGTGGTCGAACTCAACCGCGCGGTCGCGCTGGCGATGGCGTTCGGCCCCGCCGCCGGACTGGAACTGGTCGAGACCCTGGCCGACGAACCGTCGCTGGCCAGCTACCACCTGCTGCCGAGCGTGCGCGGCGACCTGCTGTTCAAGCTCGGCCGCCGCGAGGAGGCGCGCGCCGAGTTCGCACGCGCCGCCGCGCTGACCCGCAACCTGCGCCAACGCGAGCTGCTGCTGGAGCGGGCCGCGGCGTGCGCGGGCGACGCGGCCGACGCGGGCGACTCGTAGGAGCGACTTCAGTCGCGACCCGCGTCCTCACCTGCGACGGTCGCGACTGAAGTCGCTCCTACGCGGGGAGGCGCACCACGCAGGAAGTCCGTCGCCCGCAGCAATCGCCGCGATACACCGCACCAGGCAGTCTCGGTCGCGAGGAACCTATGCGGGCGACAGGTTCGCGTAGGCGAGCACCAGCCACTTGCTGCCGGCGTCATCGAAATTGACCTGCACCCGCGCATGCGCGCCGACGCCCTCGTAATCGGTGACCGTGCCGGTGCCGAAGCTCGGGTGGCGCACGAACGCACCGAGCTTGACCGGCGGCGCCTCGATCGCGGCGTGGCCGTAGTCGCGCCGCGGCTGCGGGCTGAACATCGGCCGCGACACCTGCACCTTCGGCCGCACCTCGTGCAGCAGCGCCGGCGGGATCTCGCGCAGGAACCGCGACGGCACCCCGTACATGTCCTGGCCGTGGATGCGGCGCGACTCGGCGTAGCTGAGCACCAGCTTCTGCCGCGCGCGGGTGATGCCGACGTAGGCCAGGCGCCGCTCTTCCTCCAGCCGCCCGGGTTCCTCGGTCGACTTGCTGCTCGGGAACAGGCCTTCCTCCAGCCCGCCGAGGAACACCAGCGGAAACTCCAGGCCCTTGGCGCTGTGCAGCGTCATCAGTTGCACGCCGTCCTCGCCGGCCTGGGTCTGGCCCTCGCCGGCCTCGAGCGAGGCGTAACTGAGGAACGCGATCAGCTCCGGCATCGCCGCGGCGTCCTCCTCGTCGGCGCGGGTGAAGCGCGAGGCGACCGACACCAGTTCGTCGAGGTTCTCGGTGCGCGAATCGAGCTGGCCGCGCGACTCGTTGGCGTAGTGCTCGCGCAGGCCCGAGCGCGCGAGCACGTGGTCGATCTTCTCCGGCAGCGGCATCGGCGCGACTTCGCTGTCGAGCGAATCGACCAGGTTGACGAAGCCGACGATCGCGTTGCGCGCCCGCGCGGCGAGCACGTTCTCGCCGGTGACCCGGCGTGCGGCCTCCCACAGCGACAGCGCGTCGGCGCGCGCACGCCGGCGCACCTCGTCGAGCGTGCGTTCGCCGATGCCGCGCGCGGGCGTGTTGACCGCACGTTCGAACGCGGCATCGTCGCTGCGGTTGCCGATCAGGCGCAGGTAGGCGAGCGTGTCCTTGATCTCGGCGCGCTCGAAGAAGCGCTGGCCGCCGTACACGCGGTACGGCACCTGCTCGCCGATCAGTATTTCTTCGAACGCGCGCGATTGCGCGTTGCTGCGGTACAGGATCGCGACGTCGCCGTGGCTGCCGCCGTCGCGCACCCACTGGCGCAGGCGCTCGACCACGAAGCGCGCCTCGTCCATCTCGTTGTAGGCCGCGTACAGGTCGATCGCCTCGCCCACGCCGGTGTCGGTCCACAGCTTCTTGCCGAGGCGATCCGGGTTGTGCGCGATCACCGCGTTGGCGGCGTCGAGGATGTTGGCGCTGGAGCGGTAGTTCTGCTCGAGGCGGATGGTCTGCGCGGCGCTGCCGTCGGCACCGCCGAAATCCTTGAGGAAACGCTGCACGTTCTCGACCTTGGCGCCGCGCCAGCCGTAGATCGCCTGGTCGTCGTCGCCGACCACGAACACGCGCCCGGTGTCGCCGGCGAGCAGGCGCACGAAGCCGTACTGGATCGCATTGGTGTCCTGGAACTCGTCGACCAGGATCTCGCCGAAGCGGTGGCGGTAGTGCGCGAGCAGCGCGGCGTTGTCGCGCAGCAGTTCGTGCGCGCGCAGCAGCAGCTCGGCGAAGTCGACCAGGCCGGCGCGCTCGCAGCGCTCCTGATAGGCCTCGTAGGCGCGGCGCATGGTGTCCGCCCACGGGTCGTCGCTGGACTGCAGGTGTTGCGGGCGTCGGCCCTCGTCCTTCTGCGCGTTGATCCACCACGCGATCTGGCGCGGCGGGAAACGCACGTCGTCGAGTTCCAGCGCCTGCACCACGCGCTTGACCAGGCGCAGCTGGTCGTCCGAATCGAGCACCTGGAAGCTTTCGGGCAATTTCGCGTCCTGCCAGTGCAGGCGCAGCAGGCGGTGGGCGAGGCCGTGGAAGGTGCCGATCCACATGCCGCGCGCGCCGCGCGGCAACTGCGCCTCGACGCGGTGGCGCATCTCGCCGGCGGCCTTGTTGGTGAACGTGACCGCGAGGATGCCGTGGGTCGGCACGCCGAACACCTCATGCAGCCAGGCGATGCGGTGGGTCAGCACGCGGGTCTTGCCGGAACCGGCGCCCGCGAGCACGAGATAATGGCCCGGAGCCGCGCTGACGGCCTCGCGCTGGGCGGGGTTCAGTGCGTCGAGCAGATGCGATACGTCCATCGGTGCATTGTAGCGGCGGGCTCACGGGAACCTTGCGCGGTGTCGCGCCTCAAAGAGCCTGTCGACGCGATTGGCACAAGCCGCGGTGCTGCTGCAGGAGTGCCTCCCTGAATCTGTCCGGAAACCGGTGTGGAAGCTTTCGTAGATCCGAGCCTGCTCGGATTGCTTTCCGACCGGCCTGAGAAGCGATCCGAGCAGGCTCGGATCTACACACACCCTTAGGCCGGGCCTGCTCCTGGCGTTAACGGAGCCTCGCCATGAATCCCCGCTGGCCATTGCTGCTCGTGCTCGCCGGGGCCGCCATTTATCCGGCGAAGGCCGCGGAGGCGTCGGCCGTCGAAACGCCGGCCATCCCTGGCACCGTGCGCAACGACGAGCGCGTGCTGCGCGCCGGCGCCAGCGAACTGCGGGTCAGCGTGGTCGACGCGCCTGATCGCCCAATCGATCCCGCGCGCGCCGCGGAGCTGCAGCGCTGGCTCGCGCAGACCGCCGAATCGACCCTGGCCGCGTTCGGGCGCTTCCCGTTGCCGCAGGCGCGGGTGCGCATCGAACAGATCGACAGCCGCGACCGCAGCCCGGTGCCGTGGGGGCAGACCTCGCGCCGCGATGGCGTCGCGGTGCTGCTGTACGTGCGCGCCGACGCGGGCCTGAGCGAATTGCGCGAGGACTGGACCGCCGCGCACGAACTGGCGCACCTGTTCCATCCCTACCTCGGCGGCGACGGCCGCTGGCTCGCGGAAGGGCTGGCGAGCTACTACCAGAACGTGCTGCGCGCGCGGGTCGGACTGCTCGAGCCGGCGCAGGCGTGGCAGGAACTCGACGCCGGCTTCGCACGCGGCCGACGCGAGGCCAGCGGCGCGCGCCTGGACGAACTCAGCCGCCGCCACCGCGGCACGATGCGGGTCTACTGGGCCGGCGCTGCGTACTGGCTGGAGGCTGACCTCGCCCTGCGCCGCGAGCATGCCAGCAGCCTCGACGCGGCGCTGTCGCAGTACGCGCGCTGCTGCCTGCGCGGCACCGGCCTGGTCGAGCCGGCGGCGTTCGTGGCGCAGCTGGACGCGATCGCCGGCGGCGAGGTCTTCCAGCGCCTGTACCGGCGCTATGCCGCCTCGCGCGAGTTTCCACCGCTGGACGCGGCCTACGCGGCGCTCGGCCTGGAAACGCGCGACGGCGTGCTGAAGTTCTCGAACCGGCCCGATGCGGTCCGCCTGCGCCGCGCGTTGATGGGCCGGAGGCCGGCTCTGAGGCCGGACGCGCCATGAGGCCGGGCGCCCGGCGTTGATCGATCAGCGCTCCCTGCGCGGTTCGCTTTCGCGCCTGGCCGATGGATCGGGCTTGCGCGCTCAGCCGTCGCGCAGCGCCTGCACGCCCAGTTGCGCGAGCACGTCGGCCATGCGTCCGGCCTGGCGGGCCTGGTCGCTGGAGGCGTTGCCCTGCTGCGCGCGTTTGGCCACGCCCTGGGCGATCGCGGCGAGGCGGAAGAAGCTGAATGCCAACACGAAGGGCCAATCCGTATCGACGCGGGTGCCGCTGAGTTCGCTGTAGCGGCGCAGCAGCGCGGCCTCGTCGGGGATGCCGAGCGCGGCGCGGTCGGTGCCTGCCAAGCCCGGCAGCGGCGGCTGCCCGGGCAGGCGCAGCGCCATGCACAGGTAGCCCAGGTCGGCGAGCGGGTGGCCGAGCGTCGACAGCTCCCAGTCCATCAGCGCCAGCACGCGCGGCGCATCGGCGGCGAACATCAGGTTGTCGACCCGGTAGTCGCCGTGCACCAGCGCGACGCGGCCGTCGTCGGCCGGGCAGCGCGCGGGCAGCTCGAGCAGCAGCGTCTCCATGGCCGCGATGGCCTGGGTTTCGCTGGCGCGGTACTGCTCGCTCCAGCGCGCGAGCTGGCGCGCGAAGTAGTTGCCGGGCTTGCCGTAGCCGCCCAGGCCGACCGCATCGACGTCGACCGCGTGCAGCGCCGCGAGCGTGGCGACGATCGCCTCGTAGTGCGCGCCGCGTGACGCGGGGTCGAGCTCCGGCAGCGCCGGATCCCAGAACACGCGGCCGTCGACGTGCTCCATCAGGTAGAACATCGAGCCGATCACCGACTCGTCGCTGCACAGGTGCAGGGCGCGCGCGACCGGCACCGCGCTGCCGTGCAGCGCGCGCAGCACGCGGAACTCGCGGTCGACCGCGTGCGCCGACGGCAGCAGCGCGCCCGGCGGCTTGCGGCGCAGCACGTAACGGCCGCTGGCCGCGTCGATGCGGTAGGTCGGGTTGGATTGCCCGCCTTTGAACTTGCTCGCGGTCAGCGGCCCGCGGAAGCCCTCGACGTGCTGGGCGAGGTAGTCGGCGAGCACGGCCTCGGGCAACGCGAACGCATCGGCGCTCATTCGCTCAGGCCTTCAGCATCGAGCGCGCGAGCGACGCGATGTGCACCTCGTCCGGCCCATCGGCCAGGCGCAGCGCACGCGCGCTCGCATAGGCATGGGCGAGGAAGTGGTCCTGCGACAGGCCGCCGGCGCCGTGCAGCTGGATCGCGCGGTCGATCACCGCGCAGGCCATCGCCGGGGCGACGACCTTGATCATCCCGATCAGGTCGCGCGCGCCCTTGTTGCCGTGCGCGTCGAGCGCCGCGGCGGCCTGCAGGGTCAGCAACCGCGCCTGCTCGATCTCGCAGCGCGAGGCCACGATCATCTGCTGGGCCATGCCGTGCGCGCCCAGCGGCTGGCCGAACGCGACCCGGCTGCGCGCGCGTTCGAGCATCGCCTCGAGCGCGCGCTGCGCCAGGCCAATCAGGCGCATGCAGTGGTGGATGCGGCCGGGACCGAGCCGCGCCTGCGCGATCTCGAAGCCGCGGCCTTCGCCGTGCAGCAGGTTCGCGACCGGCACCCGCACCTGCTCGAACTGCAGCTCGACGTGGCCATGCGGCGCGTCGTCGTAGCCGAACACCTGCAGCGGCCGCACGACGCGCACGCCGGGCGCGTCCATCGGCACCAGCAGCATCGACTGGCGGCGATGCGGCGCGGCGTCCGGGTCGGTCACGCCCATCACGATCAGCAGCGCGCAGCGCGGGTCGCCGGCGCCGGTGGTCCACCACTTGCGGCCGTCGAGCACGTAGTCGTCGCCGTCGCGGCGGAAGCGCATCGCGATGTTGGTGGCGTCGGACGAGGCGACCTCCGGCTCGGTCATCGCGAACGCGGAGCGGATCGTGCCGTCGAGCAGCGGCGCCAGCCAGCGCGTCTGCTGTTCGGGGCTGCCGAACTGTGCGAGCACCTCGATGTTGCCGGTGTCCGGCGCGCCGCAGTTGAAGATCTCGGGCGCGATCAGCGAGCGGCCCATCTGTTCGGCCAGCGGCGCGTACTCGAGGTTGCTGAGACCGGCGCCGTGCTGAGGATCGGGCAGGAACAGATTCCACAAGCCCTCGGCGCGCGCCTGCGCCTTCAGCGCTTCCAGCTGCGGCGGCGGCGTCCAGCGCGTGGCGGGGTCGGCGGCCCAGGCCGCGAGCCCGGCTTCGGCCGGCAGCACATTCGCGGCCATGAACGCGGCCAGCCGGGCGCCGAGCGCGCGGCTGCGGTCACTTTGCGGGAAGAGCTGGGACTGCGGGAACAGCGTCGCGCCCGCCATGGTCAGGCGTCCTGCGCGATCGATACGCCCGGCAGCGACAGGATGTAGTCGGCGCCCATCAGCTGCGATGGCGTGCGGTAACCGGGGGCCGCGCCGCCGCCGAGCAGGTGTTCGACGATGCCCAGCGACGCGGTTACCGTCAGCGTGTAGCCGTTGGGAACCACGAGGTGGCGCTGGCACTGCGCGCCGCCGGGTGCGCTGACTTCGCCCCAGACATGGGTCACGGTCGCGGCGCGCTTGTCGTCCGACGGCCCGCGCACCGAGCGCGCCACGCCGCGCTTGAGGAAGCCCTGCACCAGCGACGTGCCCAGCAGCGGCCCGAGCAGGCGCAGCCGCCGCATCCGCGCGATCGTCGCCGGCGGCACGCCCATGTAGACCTCGACGTTGGGGATGCCGGTGCTGACGGTCGCGGTATAGACATCGCCCCACGGGATCGTCATCGCGCTGCGCGCCTGGCCATCGCGGATGAACGTGCGGGTCTTCCACGCCAGCGGCACGCGTTGCAGCACGCCGTCGATGCGCGCGCGCCCGCCCTTGCCCAGGCCTTCGACGCTGGTCTTGGCGGTGCCCGGGCTGGGGCCGCCGCCGGCCTCGAACGCGAGCACCAGGTGGGTCGCGGTCGGCAGTTCGCGCTTGAGCTGCGCGGCCAGGCAATCGGTCGGCACCACGTCGAAGCCGGCGCCGGGCAGCACCACGATGCCGCGTTCGCGCGCGCGCGCGTCCTGCGCGTGGCAGTGGGCGAACACGTCGATCTCGCCGGTGATGTCGAGGTAGTGCGCGCCGGCGGCCAGGCAGCCCTCGAGCATCGGCGCGCTGGTCGCCGAGAACGGCCCGGCGCAATGCAGCACCAGGCCGATGCCGGCGAGCCCGGCGGCCACCGCCGCGGCATCATCGAGGTCGAAGCGGCGGTGGCTGAAGCCCAGTTGCTGCGCAAGCGCCGCGACGTCCGCGCTGCGTCCGGCCAACACCGGCGCCAGCCCGCGCCGCTGCGCCTCGAGCGCGATCAGGCGGCCGGTGTAGCCGTTGGCGCCGTAGATCATCCACTGCATCGTGCGACTCCTTCGAAATTGTCATTTGCAGCCGCAGCTCCTGTAGGAGCGGCTTCAGCCGCGAGCTCTTGCGTTGTACGACGTTTGCTCGAGAAAAAACTCGCGGCTGAAGCCGCTGCTGCCGGGCAGGCCGCTGGCGCCAGCGTCATCGCGAGGCGCGCGGCGCGACCTGCGCCATCAATCGGCGGAAATACAGCGACGGGAACCAGCGCCGCACGCGCCAGCGCGCGGCCACGCCGCGGGTCGGCAGGATCAGGAACTGGCCGCGCCCGGATGCGGCGAAGATCTTGTCGGCAACATCGTCGAGCGTGTCGGCGCTGCGCGTCATCATCTTCGCGGCGTGGCCTTTCATGCGCTCGCTGCCGCGCCAGTTCTGCAGCAGGTTGGTCTGGAAAAACGCCGGGCACGCGACCGACACCGCCACGCCGCTGCCGTGCAGCTCCGCGCGCAGCTGTTCCGACAACGTCAGCACGCCGCCCTTGGCGACCCCGTAGCTCATGATCGACGGAGCGCCGGCCAGCGCCGCGAACGAGGCGATGTTGAGGATCCGCCCAGACTTCCGCGCGAGCATCCCCGGCAGGAACGCCTGGCAACCGCGCACCACGCCTAGCACGTTGACCTCGAGCAGTTCGCGCCATTCGGCCATGCTGCTTTCCAGCAACGTGCCGCCGCTGGCGATGCCGGCGTTGTTGACCAGCACGTCGACCCCGCCCCATTGCGCCAGCACCGCGTCGCGCAGCGCCACCATCGATGCATCGCTGCCGACATCGGCGGTGAACGCGGCGTGGCCGCTGCCGGGCAGCGACGCGCATGCGGCCTGCGCTCGCTCGCCGTCCAGGTCGACGCAGGCCACCGCGTCGCCGCGCGCGGCATGGCGCTGCGCCAGCGCCAGCCCGAGGCCGCTGCCCGCGCCGGTGATCAGGACCCTGCGTGCCGCCATGTCGTCGCCTCGCCGATGCGGCATCCTAGGTCGGACACCCTGCCCAGGCCTGCACCATGACACAGCCCGACTTGTTCGATCTAGCCGGAAAAACCGCGCTCGTGACCGGCGCCTCGCGCGGCATCGGCGAGGCGGTCGCGCGGCTGCTCGCCGGCTGGGGCGCACACGTGGTGATCAGCAGCCGCCAGCTCGACGCCTGCGAACAGGTCGCCGCCTCGATCCGCGCCGACGGCGGCGCCGCAACCGCGATCGCCGCGCACATCGGCGAGCCCGAGGCGATCGAGGCGCTGTTCGCCGCGCTCGACGCGCGCGATCTCGTGCCCGACATCCTGGTCAACAACGCCGCGACCAACCCGCACTTCGGTCCGATGTGCGAACAGTCGCTGGCGAGCTTCGAGAAGACCGTCGACGTCAACCTGCGCGGCTACTTCTGGATGACGGTGCAGGCGGCCCAGCGCATGACGCGGGTCGGGCGCGGCGGGCGCGGCGGTGCGATCGTCAACGTCGCCTCGGTCAACGCCCGTCGCAGCGCCCCGGGCCAGGGCGTGTACTCGATGACCAAGGCCGGGATCGTGTCGCTGACCGAGGGCTTCGCCAAGGAACTCGGCCCGCAGGGCGTGCGCGTCAACGCGGTGCTGCCGGGACTGACCGACACCAAGTTCGCCGGCGCGCTGACCTCGAACGAGAAGATCCTCAAGACGATGCTGCAGCTGATCCCGCTCGGACGGGTGGCACAGCCGGACGAAATCGCGCCGATGATCGCGTTCCTGTGCACGCCGGCCGCCGGCTACGTGACCGGTGCTGCGTTCACGGTCGACGGCGGGTACCTCGCCTAGCGACGAGGCTCCCGCGCCACAGCCAGCCAAGGCCCGGATCCAGGGGCATGCGTCGCTGCGGGTAGGGATGGGTCCCGCTCGGAGGTCGAACCGCGGCGTCGCGCCAGGCGTTTGCCGCCGGGCGCCCGGGCGCTGCGCTTACACTCGGGCCTGGTTCCACAGCCGCCTTCGCCATGACCCGACTCCGCTTCGCGCCCGCCCTCGCCGTCGCGCTCACCGCCTTGAGCCTTATGCCCGCCGCCTTCGCCGACACGCCCACCACGACCCCGCCCGGCAAGCTCACGCTCGAAGCGCTCGCCGGCGACGCGCCGCTGTCCGGGCCGAGCCTGGTCAAACCCAAGATCGCCCCCGACGGCAGCCGGGTGACGTTCCTGCGCGGCAAGCCCGACGACAAGAACCGCCTCGACCTGTGGGCCTATGACATCGCCAGCGGCCAGACCGCGCGGCTGGTCGACGCCGACGTGGTACTGCCCGGGGTCGAAGTGCTCAGCGACGAGGAGAAGGCGCGCCGCGAACGCCAGCGCACCGCCGCGCTGAGCGGCATCGTCGACTACCACTGGGCGCCCGATGCGCAGTCGCTGCTGTTCCCACTCGGCGGGCAGCTGTACCTGTACGACCTGCGCAAGTCCGGCTTGGAGGCGGTGCGCAAGCTCACCGACGGCGAAGGTTTCGCCACCGACCCGAAACTGTCGCCGAAAGGCGGCTTCGTTAGCTTCATCCGCGACCGCAACCTGTGGGTGATCGACCTGGCGACCGGCAAGCCGGCGCAGCTGACCTTCGACGGCAGTGCGGTGATCGGCAACGGCGTCGCCGAGTTCGTCGCGGACGAGGAGATGGGCCGCCACACCGGTTACTGGTGGGCACCCGACGACAGCGCGATCGCGTTCGCGCGCATCGACGAAACCCCGGTTCCGGTGCAGAAGCGCTACGAGGTCTACCCCGATCGCACCGACGTGGTCGAGCAGCGCTACCCGGCCGCCGGCGACAAGAACGTGCTGGTCAAGCTCGCCGTGATCGCACCGAAGGCCGGCGCCAAGCCGCGCTGGATCGACCTGGGCAAAGGTGAGCCTACTAACGGCGCCGACATCTACCTGGCGCGCGTCGACTGGCGCGACCCGCAGCACCTGACCTTCCAGCGCCAGTCGCGCGACCAGAAACGGCTCGAACTGATCGAGACCGAACTCAAGACCGGCAAGCAACGCACCCTGGTCAGCGAGACCGCGAAGACCTGGGTGTCGCTGCACGACAACCTGCGCTTCCTTGCCGACGGCCGCTTGCTGTGGGGCAGCGAGCGCAGCGGCTACGAGCATCTGTATCTCATCGCCGCCGACGGCACCGCTACCGCGCTGACCGCGGGCGACTGGCCGGTCGACAGCGTGCTCGCGGTCGACGAAGCCGCCGGCCAGGTCTACTTCAGCGCCGGCAAGGACTCGCCGCTGGACATGCAGGTCTACCGCGTGCCGCTGGCTGGCGGCGCGGTCGAGCGTTTGTCGAAGCCCGACGGCATGCACGCGGCGACGTTCGCCAAGAACGCCAGCGTCTATGTCGACAGCTGGTCGAACCCGGCCACGCCGCCGCAGCTGACCCTGCACCGCAACGACGGCAGCCTGATCGCGCCGCTGCTCGCCAACGACCTCGCCGACCCCGCGCACCCGTACGCACCGTACAAGGCCGCGCATAGACCAATCGAGTTCGGCACCCTGGCCGCCGCCGACGGCCAGACCGAACTGCACTACAGCGTGATCAAGCCGGCCGGCTTCGACGCCCGCAAGCGCTACCCGGTGGTGGTCTTCGTCTACGGCGGCCCGGCGTCGCAGACCGTCAAGCGCAGCTGGGCGCCCGACCTCAACCAGTACCTGGCCCAGCACGGCTACGTGGTGTTCTCGCTCGACAACCGCGGCACCCCGCGCCGCGGCGCGGCTTTCGGCGGCGCGCTGTACGGCAAGCAGGGCACGGTCGAGGTCGCCGACCAGCTGCAGGGGGTGGCGTGGCTGAAGTCGCAGCCGTGGGTCGATGGCCAGCGCATCGGCGTGTACGGCTGGTCCAACGGCGGCTACATGACCCTGATGCTGCTCGCGCAGGCGCCCGACGCGTACGCCTGCGGCGTCGCCGGCGCGCCGGTCAGCGACTGGGCGCTGTACGACACCCACTACACCGAGCGCTACATGAACCTGCCGGCGGCGAACGTCGAGGGCTACAAGACCGCGCGCGTGCTCGAGCACGTCGACGGTCTGGTCGGTGCCGATGCGCCGAAGCTGCTGCTGATCCACGGCATGGCCGACGACAACGTGCTCTTCAGCAACTCCACGGTGCTGATGAGCGCGCTGCAGCAACGCGGCCAGCCGTTCGAGCTGATGACTTACCCCGGCGCGAAGCACGGCCTCAAGGGCAAGGACCTGCTGCACCGGCTGCACATCACCCAGGGGTTCTTCGACCGCTGCCTCAAGCCCGCGCCCTGACCCACGCCCGCGGGCGACGTGACCTTCGGCGCTTGGCCGGCGGTCGCCGCAACGGGATGCTCGCCCGACTCCTGAAGGAAACCCTGCCGATGAAGCCGCTCGTCCTCGCGATCACCCTGGCGCTGCTGGCGCCGCTGCCCGTCCTCGCGCAGAAAGCTGGCACCCCAGCCGCCGCGACCAAAGCCGCGGCGGTCAAGCCGTCACCGGCCTGGGTCACCACCAGCAACGGCTACGCGCAGATCCTGCTCAAGGCGCAGGGGCCGTTCCAGCCGGAGCAGAACTCGTTCTTCGGCGTGCCCGGCTATGACGACCAGGTCGCCGACCTCGGCCCGGACAACGGCAAGCGCTTCCGCGACGCGACCGCGGCCGCACGCACGCAGCTGCAGGCCAAACTGCAGGTGGAACGCGATGCCAACGTGCGCCAGGACCTGCAGATCCTGATCCAGGCCGCCGACGACGCGATCGAGGCCAGCGCGGTCAACGAGCGCCTGACCCAGCCGTGGTTCGACGCGCCGCAGCTGGTGTTCCAGGGCCTGCAGGGGTTGCTCAGCGACCAGACCCCGCCCGAGCGCCGCGCGCTCGCGCTCACGCGCCTGAAGCGCTACGCCGGCATGGTCGACGGCGGCACCCCGATCACCACGCTGGCGCGGCAGCGCTACGAGGAACGCGCCGGCGAGACCGCGCTGCTGAAGCCCACGAAGATCGCGGTCGAGCAGTCGCTGGAGAACGCGCCGACCTACGTCAAGGGCCTGCGCGAGCTGTTCGCCAAATACCAGATCGCCGGCGCCACGCCGGCGCTGGACACGATCGAGAAGCAGCTCGGCGACTACAACGCGTGGACGCGCGCTACCGTGTTGCCGAACACGCGCACCGACTACCAGCTGCCGGCCGAGCTCTACGCGCTACAGCTCAAGCAGGTCGGCATCGACATCGACCCGCGGCTGCTGATCGAGCGCGCCCAGGTCGGCTACATGGAAACCCGCGCGGCGATGCAGCAGCTGGCGCCGCTGGTAGCCAAGGAGAAGGGCCTGAAGGCCAGCGACTACCGCGAGGTGATCGCCGCGTTGAAGAAAACCCAGTTCACCACGGCACAGGTCGAGCCGCACTACCGCGGCCAGGTGATGCCCGAACTCGACCGCCTGATCGCGCAGCACGACATCGTCGCGCTGCCGCAGCGGCCGATGCAGATGCGCCTGGGCAGCGAAGCCGAAAGCGCCGCGCAGCCGGCGCCGCACTTCCTGCCGGCGCCGCTGGTCGGCAACACCGGCCAGCAGGGCACGTTCGTGCTGCCGCTGGGCAACCCCAACGCCGGCGCGGAAGGCGCGTACGACGACTTCAACTTCCCGTCGGTGGCCTGGACGCTGACCGCGCACGAAGGCCGTCCCGGCCACGAGCTGCAGTTCACCGCGATGGTCGAGCGCGGCGTGTCGCTGGCGCGCACGCTGTTCGCGTTCAACTCGGTCAACGTCGAAGGCTGGGCGTTGTACGCCGAGGCCGAGATGGTCCCGTACGAGCCGCTCGACGGCCAGCTGTTCGCGCTGCAGTTCCGGCTGATGCGCAACGCGCGCGCGATGCTCGACCCGATGCTCAACCTGGGCCTGATCGACCGCGCCACCGCGACCCGCGTGCTGACCGAGGAGGTCGGCCTGTCCAAGGCGATGGCCAAGCAGGAGGTCGATCGCTACACCGTGCGCGCGCCGGGCCAGGCCGGCAGCTACTTCTACGGCTACTCGCGGATCCTGCAGCTGCGCGCGGAGACCGAGCTGGCACTGGGCGACAAGTTCAACCGCCGCGCGTTCAACGACTTCCTGCTCGACCAGGGCCTGCTGCCGCCGGACCTGCTGGCCAAGGCGGTGCGCGAGGAGTTCGTGCCGGCGCAGAAGGCCAAGCGCTGACGCGCGTGGGCTGACGCGGCCGGATCGATCCGGCCGCGTTTCGTGCGCGCCGGCATCCAGCTGGCCGCCTCTTTTGCTCGTCATTCCCGCGCAGGCGGGGATCCAGCGACGTTGCTGTTGCTGGTGACCTATGGCTCTTCGCTGTACCCGCGCCGTAGAGCTCGCCGAGCACCGGAGGGCAAAGGGGGAAAAGGCGCCCTTGTCTGAGCGCAGCGAGTTTGGGCGCCGTACCCTTTGCTCGAGGAGCGCAGGGGACCGATGCGGCTTCATCGCATCGGCGAGCGTCCGGCGCAGGCGGTTTTGGTTACTTTTGACAAGGACAAAAGTGACTCGCGCGCGCAGCGTGCGAAAGCCCTTGATCCTGCTTCGGCAACTGCTCTTGCTTCTTTCGGACAAGAACAGGGCGAAGGCGAGCGCGCGCTCAACTCACCCGTTCAATCATCCGCCGATGCCCGATCAGCCGCGCCCAACGCGAGCCGATGTCGCTCAGGCATACGTACCCCGCCTCGCCCGCGAGCCGCAGCAGCATCCGCGGCCCGACCCGCAGCGCCGGCTCGGCCGCGCACAGCTCGGCGTCGAAGCCCAGCTGGCGCGCGAACAACGCGCAGCGCGCGAGATGGTAGCGGCTGCTGAGCAGGGTCACGCGCGGGCGGCTGCCGTCGGCGTGCAGGCCCGGCTCGACCAGGCCCTCGCGCAGCATCGCGCGCGCGTTGCGCAGGTTCTGCAGGGTGTCGCGCGACTGCGCCTCCAGCCGCAGCGGGGCGTCGCTGGCCAGGCCGCGGGCGAACAGGCCCTGGCGCGCGACTTCGGCCTCGCTGGGTTCGTCCAGCGCGCCGCCGCCGAGCAGCACCACGCTGCTCGGTGGGCGCTCGCGCCACAGCGACACCGCGCGGTCCAGGCGCGCCTCGAAATCACGGTCGATCCGGCCCTGCGGCGCATGCTTGCCGAACAGCAGCACGCATTCGCCCCGTTCAGGCACGCACGGCGCGCGCCGTGCGATCCGCAGCACGTGCACGAAGTAGCCGACGTAGACCAGCCCGGCGCTGAGCACGCAGGCGGTGGTGGCGACCGCGGCGGCATGCAGCACGTCGCGGTCACCGAACAGGCGCAGGCGGTGGACGGTGCGGCTGGACATGCGCGTGGTTCAGGTGGAAGGCGTTCAGTCTACGCCGCGTTGGCGGCGCGGAGCGCTGGCTATACTTCGGTTCCTCCCGCCACCGGAACCGCGCGTGTCGTCCAGTGAGTCGCTGCCAGCGTCACCCGCCCACACCCCGTCCGCCGCGCAGCCGATCGCGCCGCTGGCGGTGCGCGCCTATACCGCGACCACCGCGCTCGGCCGCGGCCGCCAGGCCCAGGCCGATGCGCTGCGCGAACGCCGCGGCGGGCTGCGCCGCAACGACTTCGGACCGCGGGTCGAGGACGGCCAGCCGCTGGCGTGCTGGATCGGCCGCGTCGACGGGCTCGAGGACATCGAACTGCCGGCCGAGCTGGCCGGCTGGGATTGCCGCAACAACCGCCTGGCGTGGCTGGCGTTGCAGCACGACGGCATCGCCGACGCGCTCGATGCGGTGGTCGCGCGTTACGGCGCGCAGCGGGTCGCGGTCGTGGTCGGCACCTCGACCTCGAGCATCGGCGCCACCGAGGAGGCCTATGCGCGCCTGGAAGCCGGTCCCGATGGCACGCCGCGCTTCGCCGCGGACCTCGACCGCTCGATCGTGCACACGCCGCACTCGCTCGGCGATTTCGTACAGCGCGTCAGCGGCCTGCGCGGGCCGTGCATCACCGTCGCCACCGCGTGCTCGTCGAGCGCCAAGGTGTTCGCGCAGGCCTCGCGCCTGATCGAGGCGGGGCTGGTCGACGCGGCGCTGGTCGGCGGCGTCGACACCCTGTGCGGCAGCGTGCTGTTCGGCTTCAACGCGTTGCAGCTGGTCGCGGCCGAGCCGTGCATGCCGTTCGATGCGGCCCGCGTCGGCCTGTCGCTGGGCGAGGCCGGCGGCTTCGCGGTGCTGGAGCGGGTCGATGCGCGCGACGCCGAGGCCGATGGCCTGCAGCTGTGCGGCTACGGCGAGTCCAGCGACGCCCACCACATGTCCGCGCCGCACCCGCAGGGGCTTGGCGCGCAACTGGCGATGCGCGATGCGCTCGCGCGCGGCGGCATCGACGCGGCCCAGGTCGGCTACCTCAACCTGCACGGCACCGCGACCCCGGCCAACGACCACGCCGAGGCGCTGGCGATTTCGGCGGTGTTCCCCGACACCCTGCACGCGAGCTCCACCAAGGGCTGGACCGGGCACACCCTGGGCGCGGCGGGGATCGTCGAGTCGGTGGTCGCGTTGCTCGCGCTGGAGCACGGCGAGCTGCCCGGCACGCTCAACAGCGCCACCCGCGACCCGGTGTGCGGCGCGCAGATCCGCTTCGACAACGCGCGCGCCGACGGCCTGCGCTACGCGATGAACAACTCCTTCGGTTTCGGCGGCAACAACTGCTCGCTGCTGTTCGGCCGCGCCGCATGAGCCGCCTGCAGGCCAGCATCGAAGGCATCGGCTTCTGGAGCCACGGGCTGCCGTCGTGGGACGCGGCGCGGTCGTTCGCACGCGATGCCACCCTGCCCGGCGACGCGCCGGCGCGGCCGTCGCCGCAGTTGCTCGCGCCCAACGAACGCCGCCGCGCGCCCGAATCGGTCGCGGTCGCACTCGAGGTCGCACTGGCCGCGTGCAACGCCGCGCGACGCGCGCCAGCCTCGTTGCCGTCGGTGTTCGCCTCGACCCACGGCGACCTGGCGATCACCGACTACATGTGCGCCGCGCTCGCCGACACGCCGCTGTCGGTGTCGCCCACGCGCTTCCATAACTCGGTGCACAACGCCGCGGCCGGCTACTGGACCATCGGTGCCGGTGCGATGCAGCCGGCCACCGCGATCAGCGCCTACGACGCGAGCTTCGCCCAGGGCCTGCTCGACGCGATGGTGCAGCTGGCGACCGGCGCGCAGGCGATATTGCTGGTCGCCTACGACAGCGCCTCGGCCGGACCGCTGGCCCAGGTTTCCCGCAGCGACGGCCTGCTCGGTGCGGCGCTGGTGCTGGCGCGCACGCCGCGGCCGGGCGCGCCGCGGATCACGATCGGCCTCGACGACGGCGAACCGGTGCGCGCCGATGGACCGCTGGCGCGCCACGCCCGCGGCAACGCGATGGCGCCGATGCTGCCGCTGTTCGATGCATTGGCCGCGGGCGATCCCGGAGCTGTGCTCAAGGCCGGTCCCGGCCGGGTGCTGCGCGTGGCCCTGCACGATGCCTGACTTCCTCCCTGCCGAACCCGCCATGCCCGCAGCCATCAACCCGGATTCCCGCGTCCGCCTGACGCCCGACAACGTCGCGGTGGTGATCCCGGCGCTCAACGAGGCGCTGCGCATCCGCGGCGTGGTCACCGACGCGCTCGCGCACTGCCCGCACGTGATCGTGGTCGACGACGGCTCCGACGACGGCACCGCGCAGGCCATCGCCGACCTGCCGGTGACGGTGCTGCGCCACCCGCGGCGCATGGGCAAGGGCGCGAGCCTGCGCGACGGCTTCGCCGAGGCCCTGCGGCGCGGCTTCGCCGGCGTGCTGACGATGGACGGCGACGGCCAGCACGCGGCCAGCGACATCCCGCGCCTGCTCGACGCGGGCAACCGCTACCCGGCGCACATCGTGATCGGCGCGCGCCTGCGCAAGCGCGCGCTGCAGCCGACCTACCGGCGCCTGGCCAACCACTTCGGCGACTGGGGCATCGCCTGGGGCACCGGCTACCAGATCGCCGACACCCAGAGCGGCCAGCGCCTGTACCCGGCCGCGGTCGCCGCACTGGACGACGTGCCCGGCGAGGACTTCGTGTTCGAGGCGCAGATCCTGATCTCGGCCGCGCAGCAGCTGGGCACGCGCTGCGTGTCGGTGCCGATCGAGTCGCGCTACCAGTGCGTCGACTCCGACGAGCAGTTCCGCGCCAGCCACTTCAAGCCGTGGCGCGACTTCAGCCGCATCACCTCGCACATCGTCGGCCAGTGCCTGCGCCGCGGCGGTCTTGTGGACGTGTACCGCAGCATCCGCGCCCACCCGCCGCTGATCGACGACCCCAGCGGCGAGTTCGCCGCCGCGCCCCCCTCCCACCCGCACACGAAGGCGCCATGACCGCAACCGACCAGACCGCCCGCGAGTTCGAAAGCCGCGCCACCGACGTGGCCATCCTCGGCGGCGGCCTGGCCGGGCTGAGCCTGGCGATCCAGCTCAAGCAGCGCGAGCCGTCGCTGGGCGTGGTGGTGCTCGAGCGCCACGCCCACCCGGTGCGCGAGGCGGCGTTCAAGGTCGGCGAATCGACCGTCGAGATCGGCGCGCACTATTTCGCCGACGTGCTCGGCTTGCGCGAGCATCTGGAGAGCGAGCAGATCCGCAAGTTCGGCTTCCGCTTCTTCTTCAGCGAAGGCCGCAACGACATCGACCGCTGCACCGAGATCGGCGTCAGCGCGCTGCTGCCGACGCCGTCGTGGCAGCTCGACCGCGGCCGCTTCGAGAACTTCCTCGGCGAACGAGCGCGCGCGCTCGGCGTGGATTTTCGCGACGCCTCGGTGGTGCGCGGCTTCGACCTGGCCAGTGCCGGCCCAGGCGACGAAACGCTGCACACGATCCGCTACGAACGCGCTGGCGACGCCCAGCAGCTGCAGGCGCGCTGGCTGGTCGACGCCGCCGGCCGCGCCGGCCTGATCAAGCGCAAGCTCGACCTGGCCCAGGCCAACGACCACGACGCCAACGCGGTGTGGTGGCGCATCGACGGCTACATCGACCCCAACGACTGGTCGAGCGACGCCGACTGGCTGCAGCGCTGCACCCCGCCCGACCGCTGGCGCTCGACCAACCACATGTGCGGGCCGGGCTACTGGTTCTGGCTGATCCCGCTGGCGTCGGGCGCGCATTCGCTGGGGATCGTCTGCGACGCGAAGATGCACCCGCTGGACACCATGAACACCCACGACAAGGCGATGGCCTGGCTGCGCACGCACCAGCCGCAGGTCGCCGCGTCGGTCGAGCAATCCGGGCACGGGCTGCAGGACTTCCTGTTCCTGCGCCACTTCTCGTACGGCTGCAAGCAGGTGTTCTCGGGCGACCGCTGGGCGCTGACCGGCGAGGCCGGGCTGTTCCTCGACCCGTTCTATTCGCCGGGCAGCGACTTCATCGCGCTGAGCAACACCTACATCTGCGACCTGATCGGCAAGGACCGCGCCGGCCTGTCGTTCGCGCCGTTCGCGACGATCTACCAGCAGCTGTACTTCTCCTTCTACGAGAACACGCTGAGCCTCTACCAGGACCAGTACCCGCTGTTCGGCGACGCCCAGGTGATGCCGGTCAAGGTGATCTGGGACTACACGTTCTACTGGGCGCTATTGGCGCCGCTGTTCTTCGCCCAGCGGCAGACCGATGTCGCGATGCTCGGCCGCCTGCGCAAGGCGTTCGCGCTGGGCAGCGCGCTCAACGCGGCGATGCAGACGCTGCTGCGCGACTGGGGCCAGCGCAACACCGCGCCGCTGGCCGCGGACGGACGTTCGCTCGACCAGTTCGACATCGGCTGGTTCCATGAACTCAACCGCGCCTTGAACGACGTGCTCGACGACGACGCATTCGCCGCGCGCATCCACGCCAACGTCGCCACCATGCGTGCGCTGGCGGCCGAAACCCTCGCCCGCGCGCGCGTCGATCACCCGCGCATCGACGACCACGGCCTGGACGCGCTGCTGCAAGGCGAACCGCTGCCGCAGCCGCCGCTGCTGGCACCGGCGTGGTACACCGCCGGCGCCGCGCTCGAGGAGCTCGCCGCGTGAGCCACTCGCCGTTGCTGCTGCAGCTGGTGATCATCCTGGCCACCGCGCGCGCCTGCGGGCTGTTGCTGCGCTACCTCGGGCAGCCGCCGGTGATCGGCGAGATGGCGGCCGGACTGGTGCTGGGGCCGATCGTGTTCGGTGCGGTGTTCCCGGAGTTCCACGCGCTGCTGTTCGCGAAGGAGTCGCTGTCGGCGTTGTCGTCGCTGGCGATGCTCGGGCTGGTGTTGTTCATGTTCATCGTCGGCGCCGAGCTGCGCGCGCCCGATGGCGTGCGCGCCCAGCTCAAGGCCGCCGGCGCGGTCGGCCTGCTCAGCGTGCTGCTGCCGATGGCACTGGGGATCGGCATCTCGCCGTGGCTGCATCCGCTGGCGCCGGCGGGCGTGGGCTTCTGGCCGTTCGCGTTGTTCATGGCCGCGGCGATGTCGATCACCGCGTTCCCGGTGATGGCGCGGATCCTCAAGGAACGCGGCCTGACCCAGACCCGGCTCGGGCGGCTGTCGCTGAGTTCGGCGGCGATCGCCGACGTGTTCGCGTGGATCATGCTGGCGCTGGTGGTGGCCCTGGTCGGCGCCGGCGGCATGGCCGGCTTCCTCAAGACCACGCTCGGCCTGGTCGGGCTGTGCGTGCTGGTGTTCGGCGCATTCAAGCCGCTGTACGCCTGGCTGCTGCGCACCCATGCGCCCGACGGGCAACCCAGCGCGATGCTGCTGGCGGCGATCGTAATCGGGATGCTGGTGTGCGCGGCGCTGACCGAGTGGATGGGCCTGCACGCGGTGTTCGGCGCGTTCGTGTTCGGCGCCTGCCTGCCGCGCGACGACCGCCTGCTGAAGTACCTGGTCGAGCGCCTGGAGTACGTCGCGATCGTGGTGCTGATGCCGATCTTCTTCGCCCTGGCCGGACTCAACACCACCGGCGATGCGTTCGTCGGCGCCGGCCTGGGCGCGATGGCCTTGATCCTGGGCGCGGCGGTGGTCGGCAAGCTCGCCGGTGGCGCCGCGGGCGCGCGCCTGGCCGGCTACGGCTGGCGCGAGAGCCTGTCCACCGGCGCGCTGATGAACGCACGCGGGCTGATGGAGCTGATCGTGATGAAGGTCGGCCTCGACGCCGGCCTGATCGGCCCGGAGCTGTTCACCATGCTGCTGGTGATGGCGCTGCTGACCACGGTGATGACCGGGCCGCTGCTAACCTGGTTCGCCGGCAGGCCCACGGCGGTGGGCGAAGCGGTCACGAGTTAGGTCATTGCGCGGTGCCGAGCCTGCTCGGCACCTTGCTCCAAGCCGGGGACGGCGCCGAGCCCGCTCGGCACGCTGCTCACGACGGCCAACCGATGCCGGGCACGCCCGGCACCGCGGTCACGGCCGCGGTGGCGCGCCCGAGCTTTCCATCGGCGGCGGGTTGGCGACATACACCGCGAGCCCACGCCCGAATTTCTGCCGCGGGCTGATGTCGACCCCGACGCTGCCGCCACTGAAGCTGCGCCCGCCGAAACGGCCACCGCCGGCACCGACGCTGACGCCACCGCCGCCGTAGCCCTCGTCGGTGCCCTGGAACAGCACGCCGTTGGCGCCGAGCTTGGCGGCCTCGGCGCGCAGCTTGCCGATCACCGAGTCCATCTTGTTCTGCTCGCCATAGGTGAATGCACCGCTGGCGGTCTCGAGGATCGCGATCTCCTCGTAGCCGTTCGGCGGCGGCGCGAAGTACACCCGCACCTGGGCCGGATCGATCGGCGGGCGCGCGCGCCCGGTAAGCACGTGCGAGCTGGCGCACGCGGCCAAGAGCAGGGTCAGCGCGACGGCCACGCACACGCGTTGCAGGGAGACCAGGGACATGGCGGCAGGCTCCGTTGGGAATGCGCCGAGCATACGCGCGTGCCTGCGGGCCGCGCGTCAAGCCGCTGAATCGTTCACGAACTGCGGCCGCACCCGGCGTGGTGACGCGGATCGCCGCGCCGCGACGGGTGGCTCAGGCCATCCCGCCGTTGATCCCGATCACCTGGCCGTTGATGTAGCCGGCCGCGTCCGAACACAGGAACGCGACCAGCGCGGCGACCTCGTCGGGCCGCCCGGCGCGCGCGGCGGGCACCAGTTGCTTGATCGCCTCCGGCGCGAACGCCGCGCCGGCCATCTGCCCCTCGATCACGCCCGGCGCCACGACATTCACGGCGATGCCGCGCGACGCCATCTCGCGCGCCAGCGATTTCGAGGCGCCGTGCAGCGCGGCTTTGGCCGCGGCGTAGTTGCACTGGCCGCGGTTGCCGAGCACCGCGGCCACCGACGACACGCTGACGATCCGGCCCCAGCGCGTGCGCGCCATCGGCAGCAGCAGCGGCTGGGTGACGTGGAAGAAGCCGTGCAGGGAGACGTCGATCACCCGCTTCCACTGCGCGTCGCTCATGCCGGCCATCGGCGCGTCGTCGTGGATGCCGGCGTTGTTGACCACGACCTGGATCGGGCCGGCCGCGAGCAGGCCGTCGATCGCGGCGCGCGTAGCACCGCCATCGGCGACGTCGAACGCGACCGCCTCGGCGCTGCCGCCAGCGGCATGGATGGCGGCGACGACCGCGTCGGCGCGCGCGAGGTTGGCATTGGCGTGCACGATCATGTGCAGGCCGTCGGCGGCCAGGCGCGCGCAGATCGCGCTGCCGAGGTCGCCGCTGCCGCCGGTGACGAGCGCGCGGCGGAGTTGGGTGTCAGTCATTCGCTATTGCTCTTGCTGTTCCCTTCTCCCCTCGGGAGAAGGTGCCCGGAGGGCGGATGAGGGTTCGGCGAAGCGTCGATAGTAATGTCGCAAGGAAAGTACGGAACGAACGATCTGTTATCAGCGACGCCGCTCCGCCGAACCCTCACCCCAACCCCTCTCCCGGCGGGAGAGGGGCTTGCAGCACCACCGCCGCGCGGCCTTCCGCGAGCAGGGTGCCGGCGTGGGTGATGCGGAACGCGTACTGCTGGCTGTCCGCGGCCTGCGCCAGGCTTTCGGCCTCGCATTCCAGCGCGCCGGGCAGGTCGTCGAGGCGCGCCACGTGCAGCTGCACGCCGCGCAGGGCCACCAGCACCCCCGGCGCCGCGACCCCGCCGGCCGCGCTCGCCTGCAGGCCGCCGTGCACCGCCATCGCCTGCGCGCCGTACTCGCACAGGTGCACCGCGCGCAACCGCTCGCCGCTGCGCAGCGGATGGCCCGAATCGCGGTGGTTGTGCGCGCGCAGGCGAATCGAGCCCGCGTCCCAGGCCAGTACCTCGTCCCACAGGCACATGCCGCCCTGGTGCGGGATCAGCGCGGCGATCTCGTCGCGGCCGATCACCTCAGACCGCTCCGACCGGGCGGCGAACGATCAGCAGCGCCAGCACGAAATTGCACGCCACTCCGAGCGCAACGGTGGTGCCGATCGCGCGCAGCACCGGGATCGTCGACAGCCCCAGCAGCGAGAACACCAACAGCGTGGTCAGGCTGCAGACGATGACCGCGTGCAGCGCGCGCAGCTGCTCGGCGCGGTCGTCGCCGGCGTGGTCGAAGAACAGCGCGTAGTCCAGGCCCAGCCCGGCGGCGAGGATCAGCGCGACCAGGTGGAACAGGTTCAACTCGATCCCGAGCCCACGCAGCACCGCGAGGATCAGCAGCGTGCTCAGCGCCATCGGCGCGAGCACCCGCAGCACCCGGCGCGGCGCGCGCAGCGCGACCCACACCGTCACGGCCAGCAGCACGCTGGCCAGCGCCAGCGCCCACAGCACGCGTTGCCGGTACGCGGCGACCAGCGATTCGGAGGCCTGCTTGAGGTCGAGCAGCTGCGCGCCGTGGCGCTGCGCGATGTGCGCGACCGCGACCGGGTCGGCCAGGCCGCTGAGCGACACCAGCGCGGTGGCGTGGCCGTCGCGCTGCAGCAGCAGGCCGTCGATGCGGGTCGCCAGCGGCGTGCCGGCCAGATCGCGCGGCCCCAGCGGCGGTGCCGCGCGCGCGCGCGCGACGTCGTCGACAAACACCGCGAATGCGTCGGGCAGGAAGGGGCTGCCCGCGAGCGCCTCGTCGAGCGCGGCCTGCAGCGTCGCGCGCTCGGGCAGCTTGCCCTGGCGCGCGCGTTGCGTGGCGCGGCTGGGCAGGTACAACGCGGCGCTGTCGTAGCCGGCCAGCGCGCCGTGGTCGCGCAGCTGCTGCAGCGCCGGCAACAGCTTCTCCGAGGCCTGCAACGCGGCCTCGGCGTCGCGGCCCTCAAGCGCGATCACGTAGCGCACGTCGGGCGCGCCGAGTTCCACGCGCAGCTGCGCGTCGCGCGCGAGCGCGGGCGCCGGGACCGGGGTCAGCTTCGACAGGTCGTTCTGCCAGAAGCGGCCGGGCGCGAACGTCGCGACCGCCAGCGCGAGCGTGGCCACGACCGCGAACGCGGTCGCGCCCATCCGCGGCCAGCGCGCGAGCGCACGCCACAGCCGCGCCAGCCGCGCCGAATCGGCGACGTCGCGCGGCGCGCCGCCGTTGTCGGAGCTGTCGAGCAGGCCCGGCAGCGCGAACCGGGTGGTCAACGCGGCGGTGCCCAGGCCGACGATGGTGAACACCGCCAGCTGCTTGAGGCCGTCGACGCCGGAGACCAGGAACGTCAGGTAGGCGATGCAGGTCGAGGCCACGCCGGTGCCGAGCGTCGGCCACAGCGCGCGCGCGCTCGCCCACGGCGACAGCCCCGGGCGCTGGTGGCTGAACAGATGGATCGGGTAATCCTGGGCGACGCCGATCAGGGTGAAGCCGAACGCGACGGTGATGCCGTGCACGCCGTCGAAGCCCAGCGCGACCGCGGCCAGCCCGGCCAGGCCGCCGCTGGCCAGCGGCAACGCGCCCAGCAGCGGCGCCTTCCAGCTGCGGTAGGCCAGTGCCAGCAGCAGCACGAAAATCAGCGTGTCGACGCTGCCGATCAGGCTCGCCTCGCGCGCGGTGCGGCCACCGATCTCGACCGAGAACGCGCCCGGGCCGCTGATCGTCAGTTGCGACGCGCTGTCGCCGCGCGCCTGCGCGAACGCCGCGCCGATCGCATCGACCGCGCGTTGCTGGCCGGTCGGGTCGAAGCCGGCGGCGGTGGTTTCCGCGACCAGCAGTGCCTCGCGCCCGGCGCGGTCGAACCAGACGCCGTGCAGGCGCTGCGGCGCGTTCGCCGGCTGCCAGCGCTCGGCGAGTTTCAGCGTCTCCAGGGTCGGGTCGCTGGCCAGCAGCGGCTCGATCAGGCTCGCCGCGGGCGAGCCGAGGTCCTGCACCCGCTGCGCGAGTTCGTCGGCGAGCAGGCCGGCGTCGAGCGCCTTGTTGTCGAGCGTCGGCGACAGCAGGTAGCGGTACGGGCGCAGGCGCGCGGGGATCGCGTCCAGGCCACTGTCGGCGCCGTTGGCGACGAACGCGAACGTGGCCTGGCCGTCGCGCGCCGGTGCGGCCAGCACCGCCTGCATTGCCGCCGATTGCGCGGCCAGGGTTTCCGGGTCGGCGCCGGCCAGGCCCACCAGCAACAGCCGCGAGCCCGGGCCTTCGCCGAGTTCGTCGATCAGCAGTTTCTGCGCCGGCGTCTGCGCGCTCGGCATGAACTTGCGCAGGTCGCCGCTGAGTTCGAGCTTCTGCCCGATCGCCCAACCGGCCACGGCGAGCAGGGCCAGCCACAGCAAGGCGAGCGCGAGGCGTTGGCGCGACGACAGTGGTTTGGGGTTTTGTCGCGTCATGGCGGGGTTGGGGCCACGGCGGTGTTGTTTACGTCGGCCGCGCGCGCGGCATGAGGTTTCGCGACAGGCGAGTTGATGTCCGGGGCGGGTGGCGTCATGACGCGATGACGACCGTGGCCGCTTTACTGACGACGGCCGCGCGCGCGGCATGAGGGTTCGCGGTCAGCGCGTTGAGGTTTCGGGCGGAGCTCATCGAGCGGGGGCGCCGGCGCCGCGACACAGCGTCACCAGTTCGCCGGCCGCACTGATGTCCTGGGCCGCGCGCGCGGCGCCTGCCAACAAGGTGCGTTGGATGTCACCGCGGGCGGGCCGGGTCTCGATGCAACGCAGCTCGGCGCCGCGGCCGTACAGCGCGATCGCCTGCACCTTGGCCGCGAGCGCGGCGTGCCTGGGCGTCAGGGTCAGCGTCCACGCCGCGCGCGTGCCCTGGCTGGCGACGCGGTAGTGCTGTTCGAGCAACGCGCGGTCACCGGCCAGCAGCGCGCCGAAACTCGCCTGCAGGCCGACCAGTTCCGGCGCGCGCGACAACGAGAACGTGCGCGGTGCCTTGTCGCCGCGCGCGATCCGCACCTCGCCGGCGCGGATCGTGGTGGTCTCGGCGTACGGGCTGCGCACCTCGCGCACCAGGGTGTCGGCGCTGGGCCGCTGGTACTCGCCGGCGATCCGCAGCGGCGCCTTCAGCAGCGCCGAGCCGCGCAGCTCGACGAACGCGGTGCGCATCGGCGCCGGGCGTGCGAGCCGCGCGAGGATCCAGTCGCTGTCGACGCGGGTCGTGGCCGTTTGCGGCGCGCGCGCCGGCAGTGGCTTGAGCAGCGATGCCTCAGTGGCTGCGGCGCACAGCGGCGCGCTGGCCAGGGCCAGCGCGCACAGCCACGCCAGCTTCGGGCGCTGGCTCCTGGTCCCGCGGTCGGTCCATTGCCCGCGGTCGATCCGTTCCATGTTGAGCTGCATCGTCGGCATGCCAGAAGTCGTAGAAGTTGAACCAGTTGTACGGCGCGCTGCGTGCATGGTGCTGCAACCGCGCGGCGTAGCGCTGCACCAGCGCGGCGATCACCTGCATGCGGTTATGCCGCTCCATGCTTAGCCCCTCGCTGAACACCTCGAACGCGAGCTGGTAGCGGTTGCCGCCGCGGTACAGGCCGAACGCGAGCGCGACCGGCACCTTGAGCGTGGCCGCGATCAGCCACGGCGCGATCGGGAACGGCGCGGTGCGGCCGAGGAACGGCGCCGGCAGCCACGCCTCGCCGGGGCGCGCGCGGTCGACCAGCAGCGCGACCAGCGCGCCGGCGTCGGTGGCCTGCTTGATCGCCAGCACGATCGACGGACCGTCCTGACCGGCGTCGATCACGGTGCGCGCGATCTCCGGGTTGAGCGCGTCGAGCAACTGGGTCATCGCCGGGTTGTGGGCCTTGTCGAGCACCACCCGCACCTGGATGTCGGGCCGCTGGCGCGCGAGCACGCGCATCACCTCGAAGCTGCCCAGGTGCGAGCCGAACATCAGCAGGCCCTGGCCGCGGTCGATCTGGGTATGGATTGCGTCGAGACCCTCGATGCGGATGTCGAAACGGTGCAGCTGGCCGCTGAGCAGGAACACGCGGTCGAGGATGGTCGCCGCGAACGTGTGCACGTGGCGGGCGACGTCGAGCAGCCGCGGCGGGCGGCCGAGCACGCGGGCGAGGTAGTCGCGCGAGGCGCGGCGCTCGGGCCCGCGCACCAGCACGAAGTAGGCGGTGATCGGCACCAGCAGCACGCGCGCGAGCGCGCGGCCGCCGCGGCAGGCGATCGTGCGGATCAGCCAGATCGCGAACCAGCCGCCGCCTTCGGGGCGCTGCTTCCAGTCGGCGTTCGCCGGCGTGGCGTGCGCCGGGGAATTGGAGGTCGCGCTCAAGCCGGGTCTCCGGCGACGACTTCGCCGCTGGCCAGCAGGGTGTCGTCGCGCAGCACCTGGAAGCGCCAGCGCGGCGCGGCGCCGGGCGTGGCCAACGGCCGCAGCTCGACCCGCGCCGGCTCGCCCGGCAGCAGCGGCTGCAGGAACTTCACCTGCGGCAGCCGCAGCGCGCCCAGCGGGCCGTGCCCGGCCTCGATCGCCTCCAGCACCTGCTCGAGCAGCACCACCCCGGGCACCAGCGGGCGCCCCGGGAAATGCCCGGGCAGGCAGGGGTGGTCGGGGGCAATGCTGAAACGCATGGGCGCGGGAACTGCGACGGCACGGGGGCACAGGATAAGGCAGTGCGGGCATGGCGGCTTGCGCGCCGCCCGCGCCTCAGTCGAACAGCTGGCGCCAGAACCCCGGACCGAGCGCGCCCATGCGCTGCAGGAAGTCGAGGAAGCTGCGGTAGCGGTTCGGGAACCACAGCTGGCGCAGCAGGT
Organism: Lysobacter koreensis; assembly: GCF_042677045.1. Classification (NCBI taxonomy): domain Bacteria; kingdom Pseudomonadati; phylum Pseudomonadota; class Gammaproteobacteria; order Lysobacterales; family Lysobacteraceae; genus Lysobacter; species Lysobacter koreensis. The sequence continues at coordinate 12,011 of NZ_JBHTIH010000003.1, read as the reverse complement.
ACTCGGCGACGAAGAAGCCGGCGACGATGCCGTAGTCGAGCAGGTTGGCGAACCACGACCAGGTGCTCTGCGACACCGCCAGCACGGGCGCGTGGCCGAGCTGGGCGAGCACGCCGTCGGGCACCGCGACCAGCGCCAGCACCGTGTTGGCCAGCGCCAGCCCCGCGAGCAGCGCGGCCCAGGCCCCGGTCAGGCGGCGCGTGTAGCGGTACAGCTCCGGCGCCAGCTGCGCCGGCGTGCCGCGTTCGAGCGCGGCGACAATGCGGGTGATCACCGGCTCGCGCGGCGCGCGCAGGCTGCGCCCGAACCACCACGCCAGCAGGCCGGTGAACAGCGGCGGCGGCGCCAGCAACAGCAGCAACGGGACCCGCGTCGCCGCCAGCGGCCACAGCGCCAGCCCGACCGCCACCAGCAGCGCCCAGGCCCAGCCGCGCCGCTGCGCAAGCGGCTGCAGCAGCACGATCAAGGCCAGGTCCAACAACGCCAGCGCCGCCACCGGCGCGCCGCCGCGATGGCTGGCCCAATGCGCGAGCAGCGGGTAGGCGACCGCCAACGCGATCCGGACCGCCATCAGCCGCGCGGGTGCGGGATTCACGCCCGCAGGCCCGGGCCGCGGCGGCGGGTCACGCGGTCTTGTGCTGTTCGATATGCGCCGACAGCGCGCGCAACGAGGCGAAGATGCGCCGGTTCTCGTCGCTGTCCGAACGCAGCTGGAAGCCGTACTGCTTGCTGATCGCCAGCGCCAGCTCGAGCGCGTCGATCGAGTCCAGCCCCAGGCCGGCGCCGAACAGCGGCGCGTCCGGGTCGATCTCGCCGGGCGCCACGCCCTCCAGGTTCAAGCTCTCGACCAGCAGCTGGGCGAGCGCGAGTTCGGCGGGGGTTTGTTCGGGCATGGGCGATGACATCCAGCGGTTCCAGATCGTGCGAAAGAGGGCGCCACGATCCGGCATCGCGCGCGCCTGCGCAACCGCGGCGCGCCGCGGCGGCGTCCGGCGGGGGGCGCGGACGCCGGGCTATGATTTGTGGATGAGCCAATCGATCGACACGCCCGGCACCGCGCCGGCGCCCGCTGCCCGCCCCGCCGACGCATCCGCCTTCCCTGTTCAGGCAACCACCGCGACGCCGCCCGAAGTGCTCGACACCGACGTGCTGGTGATCGGCGGCGGCCCGGCCGGGACCACCGCGGCGACCCTGCTCGCGCGCCGCGGCTGGCGCGTGACCGTGCTGGAAAAGGCCGCGCACCCACGCTTCCACATCGGCGAATCGCTGCTGCCGATGAACCTGCCGATCCTGGAGCGGCTGGGCGTGCTCGAGCAGGTCAAGGCGATCGGCATGTTCAAGCCCGGTGCCGAGTTCCCGATCACCGGCAGCGGCACCAATGCCGATGGCCGCGACTACAACACCTTCCGCTTCGAGCGCGCGCTCAACCCGCAGTTCGGTTACGCCTACCAGGTCAAGCGCGAGGAATTCGACCAGCTGCTGTTCCGCCACGCCCAGGCCAACGGCGTCGATGCGCGCGAGAACACCAAGGTCGAGCGCGTCGAGTTCGGCGCCGACGGCCGCCCGCAACGCGTGCATGCGCGCAGCGCCGACGGCGGCACGTTGCAGGTGACGCCGCGCTACGTGGTCGATGCCAGCGGCCGCGATGCGTTTTTCGGCAGCCAGCTCAAGCTCAAGCGCAAGAACGCGCGCCACCAGTCGGCGGCGATCTTCAGCCACTTCAGCGGCGTGCAGCGCCGCGACGGCGAGGACGAAGGCAACATCACCGTGCAGCGCTTCGACCACGGCTGGATGTGGCTGATCCCGCTGCGCGACGGCGTGATGAGCGTCGGCGCGGTGTGCTTCCCCGAGTACCTCAAGCAGCGCCGCGGCGAAACCGAAGCGTTCCTGATGCAGTCGCTCGAATCCGAGCCCGCCGTGCGCGCGCGCATGGCCGGCGCCCAGCGCGTCGCGCCGGTGCACGTCACCGGCAACTACTCCTACACCTGCACGCGCATGACCGGCCCGGGCTGGGTGCTGGTCGGCGATGCGTACGCGTTCGTCGACCCGGTGTTTTCCTCGGGCGTGTACCTGGGCATGAACAGCGCCGAGCAGGCCGCGCAGGTCGTCGACGGCGCGCTGCGCGACGGCGCGCGCGAGGCGCCGCTGCAGCGCGCTATGGAGCGCCGGCTCAAGCGCGGCCTCAAGCATTTCCAGTGGTTCATCTACCGCTTCAACACGCCGGTGATGCGCCAGCTGTTCAACAGCCCGCGCAACGACTGGCAGGTCGAGCAGGCCGTGATCTCGATGCTCGCCGGCGACGTGTTCGACAACCGCGCGGTGCTGCGCCGGCTGCGCCTGTTCCGGCTGATCTACACGGTGACCGCGCTGCGCATGGCACCGACCGCGCTGCGCGGCTGGCTGCACCGACGCCGCCAGGTCGGGGTCGATGTCGGCCTCGGCGGCGACCGCGACACCCTGCAACCTGGCCAGCCATGAGCGCGCTGCCGATGAGCGACGCCATCCCCGCGTCCGGGCCCCACGCCCGGCTGCAGGTCGACTACAGCGACGAAACCCTGGACGCGCTGCTGGCCGCGCCCGACACGCTGGCGGTGTTCGGCTTCGGCCACGCGGCGCCACGCGCCGACGACCCGCGCTACCTGCGCGTCGCGCTGGAGCCGCACGGCGGCGCCGCGCCGCTGGAGGTCTGGCGCGGTGGCGCCCCGGTCGCGCGCGGCCGCGAGCACGGCATCGCCTGGGCCGAGGACGGCGCGCTGCAGTTCGGCGCGCTGCAGCTCGACGAAGCCGACGGCGACGGCATCGACGGGATCGGCGAGGCGGCCTACCGGCGCCTGCTCGCGTTCACCGCGGCGCGCGGCTACCCGCACCTGCTGCGGATCTGGAACTACTTCGACGCGATCACCGACGGCGACGGCGACGCCGAGCGTTACAAGCGCTTCTGCGTCGGCCGCGCGCGCGGCCTCGGCGATGTCCCCGCCGGCACCCTGCCCGCGGCCACCGCGATCGGCCGTCCCACCGACACCCCGGCGCGCGACAGCGCCGACGCGTCGCAAGCGGGCAGCCTGCAGGTCTACTGGCTGGCCTCGCGCACGCCCGGCACGCCGCTGGAAAACCCGCGCCAGCTCAGTGCCTACCGCTACCCGCGCGTGTACGGCCCGCAGCCGCCGAGCTTCGCGCGCGCGCTGCTGCCGCCCGAGCCGATGCCGCTGCTGCTGTCGGGCACCGCCGCGATCGTCGGCCACGAGTCGCGCCACGCCGACTGCGTCGCCACCCAGGTCGACGAGACCCTGGCCAACTTCGACAGCCTGATCGCGGCGGCACGCCTGCAGCGGCCGTCGCTGCCGGCGCGCTTCGGCCCGGGCACCCGGCTCAAGGTCTACGTGCGCGACCACGACGAACTCGCCGCGGTCGCGGCCTTGCTCGACGCGCGCCTGGGCGCGGACGTGCCGCGCATCGTGCTGCACGCGAACGTGTGCCGGCGCGAACTGCGGGTCGAGATCGACGGCAGCCACGCCTGAGCTCCATGGCCGCGCCGGCGATCGTCGCGCGACACCGGCGCGTGCCACCATGGCCGGCATCTGCCACCGGACACGGAGACTTTCGATGGGACTGATCAGCTTGTTGTGGGGCATCGCCGCGATGCTGTGGATGGTGGTCGCGCTGATCCCGCTGCTCGGCTGGGGCAACTGGTTCCTGATCCCGTTCGCGGCGATCGGCGCGGTGATCGGCGCGATCGGCATCGCGATCACGCGCAGCGAGAACCGCGGCCGCGCCAAGGCCGGCCTGATCCTCAACTGCATCGTGATCGTGGTCGGCATCGCCCGCCTGAGCCTGGGCGGCGGGGTGATCTGACGGCGAGACGATCGGGCGGCAGGTGAGCTAACCGGTTCAGAATTTCATGCGTGCGCGCGCCCTGTTCAGGGCCGCGCGCGGGTGTTTTGGCGGCGGAATCGGGCGCAGACTCGATGCGGGCTTGGGGGGGCCCAACAACGGCACCCCCGCGGGTCGACACAGCACGATGCAGCGACATCGTTGGGGGGCGTTCCTCACTGTGATCCGGAGCCAACTCCATGAATCGGACAGGTACCTGCGTGTTGTTGTCGGGCTTGGCCCTGGGCGCGTGCATGAACGCCCACGCCGTCGAGCCGAAAACCTCGCCCCAGCCGGCAGCGGCGGCGCAAGCCACCACTGCTGAAACCACCTTTGGCGGCATCAAGGTCGGCATCGATGCCAAGACCGGCCGGCTGCGCCCGCTGAGCGTCGAGGAAAGCGCGCAACTCGACCAGATGCTGACCCAGGGCCGCGCGCCGACGTTCGCGCCAGGCATGGCGCGGACGTTCAACGCGCCCGACGACGAGGCCGCCGCACGCGCGACCGTGCGCCAGCACGGCCACGGCGGCGTCTCGGTGAAGCTGCCGGAAGACCAGATGAGCACGGTGTCCGTGCGCCGCGACGCCGCCGGCAAGTTGCACATCGAGCACAGCGACGACGCCGCCAATGCGGCCGCGCGGGAGGAGCTGAAATGAGCAAGCTCACCCTCGCCTGCGCGCTGGCGCTGAGCAGCGCCTTCGCCCTCACCGATGCCAACGCGGCGCAGTTGGTGCTGCTCAACGGTGACGCCGGCACCGGCACCGGCCTCGACGACCCGACCCCGAAGGCCCCGCAAGGCCTGAACCCGGGCACCACCCTGGGCGAACAGCGGCGCATCGCCTACCTGTTCGCGATGGACCTGTGGGGCGCGGTGCTCAAGAGCGACGTGCCGATCAAGGTCGGGGCCTCGTTCCAGGCGCTGGCGTGCACGCCCACCAGCGGCGTGCTCGGTTCGGCCGGCGCCAACTGGATCGACCGCGATTTCCCCAACGCGCCGATCGCCGGCATCTGGTACAGCTCCGCGCTCGCCGATTCGCTGGCCGGCATCGACCTGGACCCGGACCCGGCCGACCCGGCCGACATCGTCTCGCGCTTCAACGGCGACCTGGGCGTCAACCCGAACTGCCTGACCGGCCTGGACTGGTACTACGGCCTGGACGGCATCACTCCCGCCAACAGCATCAACTTCCTCAACGTGGTGATGCACGAGATCGGCCACGGCCTGGGCTTCCAGGGTTTCCTCAGCAAGAGCACCGGCGCGTTCGGCAACTTCGACGGCTTCGGCCCGCGTTCCGACGCCTACACCCAGAACGCGTTCGACAACGTCGCCAACGTCGGCTTCAACGATCCCGCCTCGACGCCGGCGCAGCGCGCGCTGGCGATGCGTTCGCCCGGTCGCACGGTCTGGACCGGCACCCGGGTCAACAACGAGGCGCCGCTGGTGCTCGACAACCGCACCGCCCTGCTCGTCACCGCACCGGCGGCGGCGGCGGGCAGCTACGAGGTCGGCTTCGCCAGCTTCGGGGCGTTCGCGTCGGCGGCGAACTTCCCGAGCAACCAGGCGGTCCTGGTCAACGACGGCGTCGCCGCGGCCAGCACCAGCGACGGCTGCGAGACCCCGTTCGTCAACGCCGCGGCGGTCGCCGGCAAGTACGCGCTGATCGATCGCGGCACCTGCGGATTCGTGGTCAAGGCCAAGAACGCGCAACTCAACGGCGCCGTGGGCGTGATCATCGCCAACAACGCCGCCGGCGTGATCGACATGGGCGGGGCGGACCCCACCATCACCATTCCCAGCGTGATGGTCTCTCAGGCCGACGGGGCGACATTGAAGGCGAACGCGCCGGTCACCGCCAACCTGTTCGTCGACCCGGCGCTGTTCCAGGGCGCCGACCAGGCCGGCCGCGTGCGCCTGTACTCGCCGACCGTCGTCGCTGCCGGTTCCACGTTCTCGCACTACGACACCGCGTTGCAGCCCAACGCGCTGATGGAACCGTTCGACACCCCGGAAGTGCAGGCGCAGTACAACGTCGACCTCACCCCGGCGCTGTACCGCGACATGGGCTGGCAGGTGAACGGCGGCAACGCCCGCATCGGCAAGTGCAACACCGAGGTGGACGTGCTCGAACCCGGCGGCTTCATCGTCGGCGCCAACGTGCAGGCCTGGAACAACCTGTGCAAGGTGTCGTCGCCGCGTCCCGGCCAGTACGTGCGCTGCATGGTCGACCTGCAGCAGCGGCTGCGATCGGCCCAGCTGGTCACACCGCTGGAAGGGGCGACGATCCTGCTGTGCACGGCGAAGAACCTGAAGCCCTGACCCGGCGCAGCTGATGATCGACCGAACCGGCGCCCTGGTGGCGCCGGTTTTTTTGTTTCGGGTAGGTGCGGCGAGCAAGCGGCGCGGAGTCGCGTAGGGCGGGCTCAAGCCCGCCATCGCCATATCCCACTGCTGCGTAAACCGGGAAATGTCACGCCACGCGGATGGCATGGCGTCCGTGCCGAATAGAACGGCGGGCTTGAGCCCGCCCTACGCCTGCGGCCGCGCCGCCAGCAGCGCCCGCGTATGCGCATGCCGCGGCGCGCGCAGCACCTCCAAGGTGACGCCGCTCTCGACGATCCGGCCGTCCTCGAGCACCGCGATGCGCTCGGCCACCGCCGCGGCCGCGGCCAGGTCGTGGGTCACGAACAGCAGGGCGAGCCCGCGCTCGCGCTTGAGCGTCACCAGCAGCGCGAGGATCGCGGCGCGGTGGTGCGCGTCCAGCGCCGACACCGCCTCGTCGCAGACCAGCAGCTCGGGGTCGGTCGCCAGCGCGCGCGCGATCGCGATGCGCTGGCGCTGACCGCCGGAGAACTGGTGCGGGTAGCGGTCGAGCATGTCGCGGTCGAGCCCGACCGCCTGCAGCAGTTCGGCGGCGCGGCTGCGGCGTGACGCCGCGTCGCCGCGGCCGTGGATGCGCAGCGGCTCGGCGACGATCTGCGCGATGCGCAGGCGCGGGTCGAGCGACGCGTACGGGTCCTGGAACACCACCCCGATGCGCGCGCGCAGGCGTCGCAACTCGCGCCGCGGCAAGGCGGCCAGATCGACGGCGTCCGGCCCGTCGCCGAACAACAGCACCCGCCCGTGCGCGCCGCGCAGCAATCGCAGCAACGCGCGCCCGAGCGTGCTCTTGCCGCTGCCGCTCTCGCCGACCAGCGCCAAGCCTTCGCCGCGGCGCAGCTCGACGGTGACATCGTCGAGCGCGTCGCGGCTTGCGCGCGGGTAGCGCACGCGCAGGCGCTCGCCGCGCAGCAGTAGTTGCGCATCGGTGCGCGGTGCCGGCAGCGGCGCGAGCGTGTCGGCCGCCAGCAGTTCACGCGTATAGGTTTCCTGCGGGTCGGCGAACAGCGCACGGGTCGCCCCGCGTTCGACCACCGCGCCGCGCTGCAGCACCACCAGCTGCTGCGCGTAGGCGCCGACCAGCGGCAGGTCGTGGCTGATCAGCAGCAGCGCCAGGCCGTCCTCGCGGCGCAGCGCGTCGAGCAGGTCGAGGATGTCGCGGGCGATGCGCGCGTCGAGCGCGGAAGTCGGCTCGTCGGCGATCAGCACGCGCGGCCGCGTCGCCAGCGCGAGTGCAATCGCGATGCGCTGGCGCTGGCCGCCGGAAAACTGGTGCGGGTACTTGCGCAGCGCCGCGCCCGGCTCGGGCAGCTGCACGCGTGCGAACAGCGACAGCGCCTCGGCCTGCGCCTGCGCGCGCGACAGGCCGCGCAGCACGCGCAGGGTCTCGGTCAGCTGCACGCCGACGCTGCGCAGCGGATGCAACGCCGCCAGCGGGTCCTGCGGCACCCAGCCGAGCACGCGGCCGCGCAAGGCCACGTGCTCGCGCGAATTCAACGCGACATCGTGGCCGTCGACCGCCAGGCCGCCGCGCGTCGACAACGCCGGCGGCACCAGCCCGAGCAGCGCCAACGCGCTCAGGCTCTTGCCGCTGCCGCTCTCGCCGACCAGGCCCACGCATTCGCCTGCCTGCAGCTGCAGGTCGAGCGGGCCGAGCAACCGCCGCGCGCCGCTGTCCACCTGCAGCCCGCGCAGTTCGACCAGCGCCGTCATGCCGCGGCCGCCTCGGTCTGCCCATGCACGTCGAGCCAGTCGCGCAGGCCATCGCCGAGGAACTGGAACACCGCCAGCGTCGCCACCAGGAAGCCGGCCGGGAACAGCAGCGTCCACGGCGCGCTGTCGAGTTCCTGCACGCCCTCGCTGAGCAGCGTGCCCCAGCTCGCCGACGGCTCGTCGACGCTCAGGCCGAGGAAGCCGAGGAAGCTCTCGACCAGGATCGCCTGCGGCAGGATCAGGCCCAGGTACACGAACGCGAGCGGCATCAGGTTCGGCAGCACGTGCCAGTGCAGGCGCTGGCGGAAGCTCGCACCGGCGGCTTGCGCGGCGAGCACGAACGGCGCCTCGCGCAGGCGCGCGGCCTCGGCGCGCATGACCCGCGCCAGGTCGATCCAGACGTAGCCGCCGATCGCCGCCAGCAGCAGCCCGAGCGAGCGCTCGAACAGGGTCAGCAGCAGGATCACCACCAGCAGGAACGGCAACGCGCTGAACACGTCCAGCACCCGCAGCAGCGCGCGCTCGACCCGGCCACCGGCGAGGCCGGCGATCGCGCCGTACGCCAACCCGATCCCCAGCGCGACCACGCTCGCCAGCAGCCCGATCGTCAGCGACAGCCGCCCGCCGGCGAGCGTGCGCGCGAACACGTCGCGGCCGATCGCGTCGGTACCGAACCAGTGCCCGGCCACGCCCGGCGCCACCGACAGCGCGCTCCAATCCGGCGTGTGCGGGTCGAAGCGGCTCAGCGCCGGGCCGAGCCAGCACAGCAACGCGAGCGCGCCCAGCCCGATCAGGCAGGCGCGGGCGACGGGGGGCAGGGAACGCAGCGTTCGCATCGGTGAATCGTAGCCGCTGGGCTGAGGCGTATGGCGTCGGGGCGTATCATTCGCCGCCATGAGCTATCCCTACACACGCCCGCGGCGGATGCGCCGCGACGAGTTCTCGCGCCGGCTGATGCGCGAGACGGTCCTCACTGCGAACGACCTGATCTACCCGGTGTTCGTGCACGAATTGAAAGGCCGCGAGGCGATCGCGTCGATGCCCGGCATCGAGCGCCTGTCGATCGACGAGCTGCTGAAAGTCGCCGAGCGCGCCAGCGAGCTGCGCGTGCCGGCGCTCGCGCTGTTCCCGGTCACCGCGCCCGAGGCCAAGTCGCTGACCGCCGAAGCGGCGTGGCAGGACGACGGCCTGTGCCAGCGCGCGGTGCGCGCGTTGAAGGAACGCTTCCCCGACTTGGGCGTGATCACCGACGTCGCGCTCGACCCGTACACCACCCACGGCCAGGACGGTCTGATCGACGACAGCGGCTACGTCGTCAACGACGCCACCGTCGAAGCGCTGGTCAAGCAGGCGCTGTCGCACGCCGTCGCCGGCGCCGACATCGTCGCGCCCAGCGACATGATGGACGGCCGCATCGGGCAGATCCGCAACGCGCTCGAACTCGACGGCCACGTGCACACCAAGATCCTGGCCTACAGCGCCAAGTACGCCAGCGCGTTCTACGGCCCGTTCCGCGACGCCGTCGGCAGCGCCGGCGCGCTCGGCAAGGGCAACAAGTACACCTACCAGATGGACCCGGCCAACAGCGACGAGGCGATGCGCGAAATCGCGCTCGACCTCGACGAGGGCGCTGACATGATCATGGTCAAGCCCGGCCTTCCCTACCTCGACATCGTCCGCCGCGCCAAGGACGAGTTCGGCGCCCCGACCTTCGTCTACCAGGTCAGCGGCGAGTACGCGATGCTCAAGGCCGCCGCCGGCAACGGCTGGATCGATGAACGCGCTTGCGCGTTGGAAGCGTTGACCAGCATCAAGCGCGCCGGCGCCGATGGCGTGCTGACGTATTTCGCGCTGGATGCGGGGGCGTGGTTGCGGGATGCGGGCTAGAGCAGAAGGACGCTGAATTAAGTAGATCCGAGAAGCGGCTCGGCTTGAATGAATTGTTAGACGCTACCCAGCAGCTCCGCAATCTCTACGCTCGCGGTGCTAAGGATAGCCCGACCAGCAGCCAAGCAGTACCCATTGCAGTAGTTGCGATGCCCCCGGTTCCGAAATTTTCGAAGCGAACTTGCGCTTGCGTTAGAGCACTTGAAAGCGAACTGTATTCCGAGTGGATGCGGTCGGCCAAGCCACGTAGCTGGCCATCGTACTCGCGCTCTAGCCCGCTGATTCGTTGGTGGACCGCTACAAGATTCTGCTCAAGTGCCTCTATGCGCCCTTCGGCTGTAGGGCTGTCGCCGGCACCATGCGTGGCGTAGCCACGCGCTTCGCATGTGACGCCTCCGAGGGTAGCGTGACCGGTGGCCTCGACGACGTGAGGGCCGCGGAAAGGAGCTGCGCCAAGCCAGTCTCGAAACCTTGAGACGATTGGTGGCAACTTAAAGAACTTGCGCGTGTCTACGAGTCCCAATACGACCGTGAACACACCTAATAGCTCTAGACCAAGCCCGGCAAGACGCACGAGCGGCTCCGACGCGTCTTGGCGAAGGCAGATAGCCAGAGCTGCGGCGATGACTAGCACGCATGCCCACGTGTGCCGGGGACCGAAGAGCCAGCGAATGGTTGCTTTTAGCATCTGCGAAAATTCCGTGTAATGCCTAACGCCTGAACTAGGCCTAGCCGCAACGTGTCAGCCGGCGGGTTGATGCAATGGAACTGCAGCACATTCCAATGAAGCGACGCAGCGGTTTCGGCTTGAATGAATTTGCAATCCGCTACTGAAAAGCAAGGTGCCATTCGTCCCACGGCTTGCCATTGGTGAGTTGGCCAGCCTCTACACGGCCCCGGATTTCGTCGCTATAGATTGAGCTTGGCCACTTTCGCATTTCGCCGCTTCCAGAGCCGGCAATGTTTGCTATCCGATAGTAGTCAGCAAGACCCCGTAAGGATGAATTCTCCCAGGCGAGCTTCTGGGACAGGTAAGAAATCAGTACGCCAATTGGAGTGAACTGATCAACTTGATCTTTGACGCGCGCGTGACCCACGTAGGCGGTGGTAGCTGAGCCGGTGGGGCCATACGCTGAGGCTAGGCTTGACCAGTCAGGCACTTGACGGGGGCCAATAAAAGTCATCGAAGAAGAACTCCACGCCGCCAAGTCTGCAACGCATAGGAAATCTAGTTGGAGCCGAGGGTGTGTGACATAAGCTGCATCAGCCTCGCGCAGCTTTTGCTCTATGTTCTGTTCCGGCGTGGAATTTGCTCCTTTCCACGAATGAGAATGAGCGAGCAAACCATAAACTAGGGGCGAATGTAGCTCCTTGTAAGGAGTGCCAACGCGCGCTGGATACAGATTTTTTATTTTTGCGCAGTTCTCCATCGCCTCGGAGATGTGTGCAGCCTTCAGGGTAGTCTTGCACTCAAACGCAGCAGCGACACCCGCAGCTAAATATAGTTTCTTGTTGAGAAGCTTCTTCGGATAGGTTTCGTGCAGGACCAGCACATCTATTTGAGGACTCGTTGCTCCCTCTTGGCTAATGATTCTGCCTTTGGTCACCACCTCGTAGGTTTGAGGCAACCAGTCGCGTAGCAACTCTGCCCAATTCTCTTCGCCCTGATCGCCCGCAGTCCCTGGATCTTCCGTCGCACGCTTTTGAATCCGGTCGTACTCCGCTGCCATCTCAGAACTAATCTGCTGCATGAAGTCATAGAGATCATGCTTTTTATCTTGGGGCATCGGCAGAAACTCCTCGGGTCTAACGCCTGACAGACCCCGAAACGGGATATGCAATCGATGTTCCGGTGGCTACCCGACTGCGTCAACTCGTGAGACGCAATTAGCAAAGCGCATCGCACCACCGCCATCTAGTTCAATCGCTCCGCGCCACGCATCCGGCGCAATGCCCTTCGGTTATTGCGCCCTACACCGCCGGCTTGATGCTCGAAGCCAACGCCTGGAAATCTTCCGTCACCGGTAGCGAGCGCAATGCTGCCAACAGGGCTTCGGGCGGTGTCGTCAGTTTGCGCAGCGCGAGGTCGAGCCAGCCGCCGGCGCTGGTGACGCGTGCGGCCAGTTGCTCGCCGTCGCGCCAGAACTCGTTGCGCAGCAGGAAG